>NZ_JAWOSZ010000007.1:0-216471 GCF_033338615.1 Vibrio sp. Vb1980 | reverse complement strand
ACACTAGCTCAGTTGGTAGAGCGCAACCTTGCCAAGGTTGAGGTCACGAGTTCGAACCTCGTGTGTCGCTCCAAATTATTCAGATATGGCCATGGCGGTATCTCGATGCCAAGTGCATCAACTTAAAACCAGCGAAAGCTGGTTTTTTTGTATCTGAAGACTGATAAATTCACACCATCTCTTTTTCATTACCTGTGAGCTTAGCAACCCCATCTCTGTCACGAGTTTCTGATATTAAGTGTGACCCGATGCTTCGCACCTCAGCCAATTTCAGTTTACAATACGGGCTTCCAAAGGATTTGACGAAGACGCATGAGAAATACCGACGATTACATCATTTTCTATCACTTGATCGAGCAAGGTTCATTCAGTGCTGCCGCTAGACATATGTCACTGACTAAATCGGTCGTCAGTAAACGCATTGCCAAGCTTGAACAAGAGCTTGGTGTACAGCTTCTCTACCGAACAACGCGAACGCTAACGTTGACTGAAGCAGGACGAGCGTTTTTTACTCATGCAAAAGCGGTTTATCAAGCGGTGGCAACGGCGGAAGAATCCATTGTGGGTTTAGGTAAAAACTTATCTGGACACATTAAAATTTCGGTGCCTACTATCTCTGGTGAATTAATTCTTCCTCAAGTGATTAATGAATTTAATCAGAAATACCCAGACATCAATATCGATATGGATCTAGATAATCGTTTCGTCGATATCATGAATGAACGTTTTGATTTGGCAATTAGAACGGGTGTGTTGCCAGATTCTAGTCTGATTGCAAGAAAGCTGGTGGATGCGAATTGGATCATTTGCGCGTCACCCCAATACCTAGCTAAACATGGCATACCTAAACAACCTCAAGCCTTGGCTAGCCACAATTGTTTAGTCTATTCCTACCAAGAAACCGGAGCGCATGAGTGGGCGTTTAAAGATGGAGACGAGGTATATCAAATCACCGTCGACGGTAACCTCTGTACCAACAATTCTTCTGTATTGAGAAATGTAGCGCTGTTAGGGCTGGGAATCATCTATGTACCGCGTGTATTGGTTTATGAAGACTTAAAACAAGGCAGTCTGATTCAGTTATTTAAAGACGAAACAGCCAAATGTTTGGGTATTTATGCGGTGTATCCCTACACTCGTCAGCAACCAGAAAAAATTAAGATCTTTATCGATCATCTATACTCAAGCTTTCAAAGTCAAAACCATCGATTTTAAGCCAATAACTCAACACCGATCGTTATATTGGTGTTGAGCTTATGTTTCCATCTTCATTTCTAAGAATCCTCTTAAATTTAGGGGCTTACGCTTCTCCTCGTTTTCTTCACTAATATTGATAACAAGATACCCCGCACAACTGTTAACAAATGGTTTTGCTATTGTTTCTTTTAAGAAACGGTCTGTTTCTTACGTTAAATTTCTCAAATGTGAAAGATAAGTGACAGAAAAATAAAGAATTATTTTGTTTGTTGTTTATTGATTACGTATTGCTCGCCCGTCTGACATAGACGCAGAGAAATGGACTGCTTATAGTGGCTCAAACGCTATGCCTGCCGCTAAGCGGTGTTGTGAGCGAAGTACAATAACTAGAGATACGGATATGAAACAAAAGCAGCTGATTGAAGAATTTAAAACCATCGTGGGGGAAGAAAATGTTCTAACCGACGAGGTTAAAACGAAATATTACCGCTCGGGGTTTCGTTCGGGTAGTGGTAATGCGCTTGCTATCGTGTTTCCTAACACTCTTCTAGAACAATGGAAGATTATTAAACAGTGTGTTGAAGCAAACTGCATCATTATCATGCAGGCGGCTAAAACAGGTTTAACAGAGGGCTCAGCTCCGAGTGGTAATGATTATGATCGCGATGTGGTTGTGATCAATATTACCAAAATCAAGAAGATTCACTTATTAGATGGTGGTAAGCAGGCGGTTTGCTTGCCTGGTGCGAGCTTACACTCTTTGGAGAAAGAGTTGAAGGCAGTGAACCGAGCACCGCATTCTATCATCGGCTCTTCATCGCTAGGTGCCACTGTGGTCGGTGGTATCGCCAATAACTCAGGCGGTGCGCTAGTTAAGCGTGGTCCTGCTTATACGGAACTGGCGATCTACGCGCAGGTCGATAAGCAAGGCCAGTTACATTTGGTGAACCACCTTGGTATTGAAGGATTAGGTGAAACGCCAGAAGAAATTCTAACAAACCTGCAAGAAGGGAACTTTGACCCAGCGAAGATCATTCATGATGAGCGAATGGCATCAGACAGAGAATACGATGAACGTGTTCGAGACGTGACTTCTGACATTCCTTCTCGCTTTAATGCCGATGAACGCCGATTATTTGAAGCCAGTGGCTGTGCTGGCAAGTTGGGTGTTTTTGCCGTTCGGGTTGACAGCTACCCAGTACCCGAAAAAGAGCAGGTTTTTTACCTTGGCACCAATGACCCTGCGAAACTAACGAAGTTGCGAAAAGACTTCTTATCTACGTTTGATAACTTGCCTGAGATGGGAGAATACTTGCATCGAGATATCTTCAACATGGCAGAGAAGTACGGCAAGGATGTGTTCTTATCCATCGACTTGTTAGGCACAGATAAGCTGCCAAAAATGTTCGCACTTAAAGCTAAGGTAGAAAACTTCTTAGAGCGCATCCCGTTTGTCAGTAAATATCTGCCAGACACCATTCTGTACTACGCGAGCAAGTTGTTCCCACAACATTTACCAGAGCGAATGCTGGATTTCCGTGACAAGTATGAGCATCACCTGGTATTGAAAATGAGTGATGGTGGTATTGCTGAAGCACAAAAATACCTCAAAGAAGTTTGGGCTGTTGAAGACGACTGTGATTTCTTCGAGTGTACGCCGGAAGAGGGTAAAAAAGCTTATTTACATCGCTTTGCAGCCGCTGGTGCAGCAATTCGGTACGAGACGATTCATCGAAAAGACGTAGAAGACATCGTTGCACTTGATATCGCATTGCGACGCAATGATGAAGAGTGGCTAGAAACTTTGCCTGAAGAGGTGAGTAAGAACCTTGTTCAAGCGCTCTATTATGGTCACTTTATGTGTTACGTCTTCCATCAAGATTACATTTTCAAAAAAGGGACTGACACGAAGTTGATGAAAAAGCTGATGCTAGAGCACCTCAAAAGCCGTGGTGCCAAATACCCAGCAGAACATAATGTGGGTCACTTGTATGAAGCCGAAAACTCGTTGCAGAAGTTTTACCACGAATTAGACCCAACCAATACCTTTAACCCTGGTATTGGTAAAATGGACAAATATAAGCGCAATTGTAACTGCTGTGCGTAATGTGCTGTCTCACTATGATTAATAATCGTTGTTCATCGTTCAAATGATGAGCATAAGATAAGCCCTGATGACACTTGTGACATCAGGGCTTTGTGTTTTGGGTCTTTTATTGATGACTGGTATCGGCGTTGAAACAGCGACTAAAGAGCACGTACCGCGGCGGCGGCGATGATGCCTGCTGCAATTGCTGGTAGAGGCTTTTTCACGATGAACATGACAACAGCAGTAGAAAACAGTGCTGCTCTAGCACCATTATCACCCTCTACTGCTAGCGGAGCTAAAAGGGCAACCAATACGGAGCCTGACATCGCAGTAATGAAACGTTGAACCCGTTCGCTAATTGGAATGAATGACATAACATACACTCCGCCCCAGCGGGTTATGAGCGTGACTAACGCCATAGCGATGATGATAAGCAGTGTGCCACCTATGGTTGTTTCGATGTTCATGCTTTCTTCTCCTTCCAACAAGCACCCAATACTCCGCCAGTAATGGCGCCAACCACTACGTGGCTATTCTCTGGCAAATACCAATACGCCAACATAGAAGATGCTGCTGCTATGGCCCAAATCGCAAAGATTCTTAAGTCTTTCGGCCCGGCTACCACCATAGACAGCAGGAAGCATCCCATAACCATATCGAGCCCGAGGCCCACCGGATCTTTGATTGCGCTACCAAAATAAATGCCGATCCAGGTGCCCACAATCCAAAAAGACCACATCGCTAAGCCGCCACCAACAAGCAAGCCAAAGCCTGGTTCTTTTCTACCAAATGCATTGAGTGCCATTGCCCAGTTAGCGTCTGATGCTACCAGCATTACACCGTAACGTTTTGTTGGTGGGAGTTGTCGTAACCATGGATAAAGTGTGGCTCCCATCAAGAGGTGACGAGCATTAATCGCAAATACAGTAATAAGAACTGGAATGAGAGGGACTTCTGCTCCCCACATTTCTAACGTGGCAAATTGTGAAGCACCGGCGAAGACCAGTGTGCTCATCAACATAGTGGGAAATACATCTAGTCCAGTCTGTACCGCAGCAACACCGAAAGCGAGGCCAAATATGACCACGAACATAGAGAGGGGTAAAAGTTGAGTGAATCCGTTCCAGACGTCAAGCCGATTAAATTCGTGCAACTCAGCGGAGGAGCGTTGAAGATGTTGAGTATTTTCTGTCATAGAGATACCTAGCTAGCAGGCAAAGGGGCAGTGCCATACGAGTGTGTTTGTTATTCTTTTGTAAACTTCATGTTTAACATCAATTGGAGGGGCTTTCAAACACTAAGTGCTATATAAAAATGAGCCATCCAAGCGGCTTTAAGAAACAGAGTGTAGAGAGTCGTACTTGGTAGTGCTAAAGGAGAGTAAAACAACAGAAATAGTAAGCTCTGTTTAATTGATAACATCACGAGCTAGTACAGATTAGTAAATAAGAAAGAAAGCGAGCACGAGGCTCGCTTTTTCGCTCTGTTACGAATAACTGAATAGGTTTATTTTACGTAGACACGAGGGTTCGCGCTTCCCCAAACCGTGTATAGTTCAGGGAAGATGACTTCTGCGTGTTTTTCCATCTCAGTAGCTGAAATCGTTTTGCCTTGTTGGGAGCCAAACAAAACAACTTCAGAACCAGGCTCAACATCTTTGATACCTGTAACATCTACCATTGTGGTGTTCATTGAAGCAACGCCCGCAACTTTTGCACGTTGGCCATTGATCAGAACTTCTGCCGTATTCCCCATTTTTCGTGGATAGCCATCAGAGTAACCAACAGGAATGTTCGCCATTAAGCTTTCTTTGCTTGTTGTGTAGCTGCTGTCGTAACCGACTGTGCTATTTTTTGGCAGGTGGTGAACGGATGCCACGCGTGTTTTGAAAGACACGATAGAAGGGTACTCAGGGTTAGTCGGTAGGTCTCCGTATAAAACGCCACCAGGACGAACCATATCAAGCTGCGCCTCAGGAACATTAAGCGCGGTGTAAGAGTTTGCTACGTGCAGTAAAATGTTGTCGCGTTTTAGATTCGCCTCTTTAATCAGCCATGTAGAACTGTCTTTGAATGAAGCTAACTTTTGGCGCACGTCGTCTGCATTGTAGTTAGGGAAATGAGTCATGATACCAACAATGTTAACGCCAGCTTGTTGAGCGATTTCTAGCGCTTCTTTCTTGCCCGTTTCTGTCGTCATATCAACACCATTACGTCCCATACCACCGTCGTTCAGAGCAAGGTGAACTTTGATTTCTTTACCAGCTTTCTCGGCTAGTTTAGACAGTGCTTTAGCTTGCTCTGCTGTGCCTATCAACTCTTCGACATTTAGGTCGATTGCGGCTTCAATCTCGCCAATATCCGCTGAGCGTACACGCATAAGTTGGCCTTTAAAGCCACTGTCGCGAACAGTTTGTGCTTCGGCGTTACTTGCAACGGCAACGCAAGGAATTTGTTGTTCGATAATAGTCGGCATCAGGCCTGCGATACCATTACCGTATGCGTCGGCTTTCATCACGGCGCAGATTTTCGTTTTGCCATCCATGTGCGATTTAAACTGCTCAATATTATCGCGGAACTGACCTAAGTTTATTTCTAGCCAAGCGTTAGCACCTTGAACTTGCTCTGCTTTTGCTGCTGTATTGCTAATTTGCAGAGGAGCAGCAGTAGCTTGCATTACAGGAACCGCGATTGCAGCAGCGATAGTCAGTGATAGTAAGGTTTTATTTAAGCGCATAAAGTCTCCGTACGCGTTTTTTGTATTGGTTATGTTATTGAGTACTTGGGGAAAGTACCTGACGAAGTAAAACGCTCCAAGTGGTGCTTTGGAGCGTTTGTTAAGATAGTGATTTAATATATACCTAAATATACCTCAGTGATGACATTCAATTTAAGCAAATCGGGATTGATTTGATATCTACTAAGGTACCCACTGAGTTTAACTCAGTTTAAAGCGGCTCATTACATCTTTAAGAGAAATGGATAGCTGGCTTAGTTCGCGGCACGCCTGTGCGGTTTGCTCCGAGCCTTGCGAGACCTCTTGAGATGCCAAATGTATGTTTTCAATGCTGCGGTTAAGCTCTTCCGCAACGGAGTCTTGCTGGTTACAAGCCGTGGCGATTTGGGTACCCATGTCTGAGATGTCCGAAATCGAATGCTCAATGTCGCTCATCAGCTGTTTTGATTGAATGCCTTGTTCTGCACATTCTGAGATACTGGTTCTAGAAAGTTCAGTGGCTGATTTTGCGTCTTTTGCAAGTGATTGTAGCTGCTCAATGATCGAAGTGATTTCACTCGTTGAATCTTGCGTACGGCCGGCAAGAGTTCGAACTTCGTCTGCAACGACGGCAAAGCCACGACCAGACTCACCAGCACGCGCCGCTTCAATGGCTGCATTAAGTGCAAGTAGGTTGGTTTGATCGGCGATGTCGCGGATAACATCCACGATCACGTTAATTTTATTCGATTGCTGTTCAAGCTCAGCTACGGTATCGCCTGCAGCGCCAATTACGTTTGAAACTTCTTGAATCGCGTCAACCATACCTTGGGTTTCACGAACACCGTGTTGTGTGCGGCGGTTTGCTTCGTTAGCTTGGTTCGCTGAGTCTTCAGTGTTACGAGCAACATCGGCTACGGCCGCTTTCATTTCTGTCATTGCTGTTGCGATGTGCGTAATTTGCAGCTGTTGATCTTTCATACCAGACGCAGAAATATCGGAGATTTGGTTCATCTCTTCGACGGCGCTGCTTAACTGAGTAACTGCAGCAATCACGTTATCGATAACTTGGCGTAAGTCATCTTGCATCTTAGTGGTCGCGTCTGCCAGTTCACCAAGCTCATCATTGCCGATTGCTTTACGGTCAATGTCACTTGATAGATCACCTGTTGCGATAGCATTTGCTTGCTCAACAACAAGTTTAAGTGGGCCACAAATTAGGCGAGTCAGCACGTATGTCATGCCTACCATGATCAGTAGAATAATCACGTTACTTGCAATTGAAGAATTACTCAATCCATTTACAGAGGACAGGATATGAGTTTTGTTGCTGTCCATAGCTTCTTTAAGGAGACGGATTAGTTCGCCTAACTCTGAGTCAACCGCTTCGAAAGCAGACAAAGAGTTCGCCAAAATAGGGTGGGCCTTGCTTTTGTCGTTAGCTAGCATCGCTTCATTGTACTGGTCCATAGTAACCAAGTACTTTTTCCATTGACGCATAAGACGCTGGTAAGTTTGCTGCTCTTCGCCAGGCCAGATAGTTTCACCGTAAGCGTTGAGCTCTCTAGTGATCTTTTCGCGTTCTCTAATATTGTTAGAAATTTTAGTTTTGACTTGGTCTGCGTCTTCATAAGTGTACGCAGCAAATTGAGCTCGGCGCCAGCGAGACAAATGATCTCGAATCGAATCGACCCTTTCCATTGCAGGAAGCGTATCATCGGTATAGTTTAAAAGCTCAGATTTGATGCTTTTGAGCTCTGTAGATAAAAACACGCCAAATGCAATGTTGACGATGGCAATGAGTAAAAACGATAGCGATATCTTTTTCGCTATAGAAAGATTCTTGATAGACATTAGTGATATACCTTGTTTTTCTTATGTTGTGTCGCCAAAGTAAACCACATCCTTATATGTGATATATGTCCATTAAATTACTGCAACTCGTGTAACGTACCATTATTTATTGATATTTTCGATAATGAATTGAGCTTTGTTTGAAAATAAAAAAAGTCAATGATTTTATAAAGGTACGACCACATTCGATATAAAGTTATCAGTAACAAAATATGATGTTCTGTACGCAATCGTGCCAAGAGTAGGGAATTAAATTGTTACAGATGTTACAGCGGTGAAAAGATCAGCGTTCATAACGTGATAGTCGCGTGTTTACCTCGAAGCAGTTACGGACACTAGTATGCGTATGACTTCAGGGCTAATGAAAGGGAACGGGTGCTTATTGGTCTAATTGAATGCCAAATGTACTAGTCAGATCGCTTTTTAAGCACTTAAATCAAAAAGATAAAATTTATTGTTGACCAGATAAATTAATCCGTTAAAGTACGCCTCGTTCTCACGGCAAAGGTCGATGAGACAGATGGTGTCTAACCCATCGCATGATTGCGTTGCCCTGGTGGTGGAATTGGTAGACACAAGGGATTTAAAATCCCTCGGCGTTCGCGCTGTGCCGGTTCAAGTCCGGCCCGGGGCACCATCAAAATCTTTGGTGACAGAGATACAATATCAGAAAGGCGCCTTGGCAGAGTGGCTATGCAGCGGATTGCAAATCCGTGGACCTCGGTTCGACTCCGGGAGGCGCCTCCACTATTTCGAAAGCCAGTCTTAAATGACTGGCTTTTTTCGTTTTTAGTCCGCCTTTTCGTAACCCTTCGCGCTTTCCTAAAGTCTCCCATGTTTTGATCACCATTCAATATTTTTAATGCGCTAATCATTGATTTTATAAATGTTAGACAACTCAATAATTGTATAGTGTGATTGGTGATAGTTTCTCTTCGATTGTAATCCGAACTTTTTGTATTACAGGCAGCAACCTAGCTAGCGTCATAGTTAGTATCGCTTGGTGCGTATATGCAGAAAGGAGGATTCTAGTCCTTAACGTGAGAGAAAAATAATGAAAACATTCAACCTTAAACCTACACTTTTACCCTTAACTTTGCTGCTCAGTTCGCCTGTAATGGCGGCACAAAATGGCACCATGATGCAGTATTTCCATTGGTATGTGCCAAATGACGGTGCACTCTGGACACAAGTTGAAAACAACGCGTCGGCACTATCTGATAACGGCTTTACTGCGTTATGGTTACCACCCGCCTATAAAGGTGCTGGTGGTAGCAACGACGTCGGTTATGGCGTTTATGATATGTACGATTTGGGAGAGTTTGATCAAAAAGGTTCGGTGCGCACCAAGTATGGCACCAAAGATCAGTACCTAAGCGCCATCAATGCTGCCCATAAAAACAATATCCAGATTTATGGCGATGTGGTGTTAAACCATCGCGGTGGTGCGGATGGAAAGTCTTGGGTTGATACCAAGCGAGTAGATTGGAACAACCGAAATATTGAACTTGGTGATAAATGGATTGAAGCGTGGGTAGAGTTTGATTTCCCTGGGCGCAACGACAAGTACTCAAACTTTCATTGGACGTGGTACCACTTTGATGGCGTGGACTGGGACGATGCTGGCGAAGAAAAAGCTATCTTCAAATTCAAAGGTGAGGGTAAGGCATGGGATTGGGAAGTTAGCTCGGAAAAAGGCAACTACGATTACCTTATGTACGCTGATCTAGACATGGATCACCCTGAAGTGAAGCAAGAGCTGAAAGACTGGGGCGAGTGGTATATCAACATGACGGGTGTGGATGGGTTTAGAATGGACGCGGTGAAGCACATCAAATATCAATACCTGCAAGAATGGATTGATCACCTACGTTGGACAACAGGGAAAGAACTATTCACGGTCGGAGAGTACTGGAACTACGATGTGAATCAGCTGCATAACTTTATCACCAAAACTTCTGGCAGCATGTCTCTATTCGATGCACCGTTACACATGAACTTCTACAATGCTTCTAAATCGGGTGGTAGCTACGATATGCGTCAAATCATGGATGGTACGCTGATGAAGGACAATTCAGTCAAAGCGGTAACCTTAGTAGAAAACCATGACACTCAACCTTTGCAGGCTTTGGAGTCGACGGTTGATTGGTGGTTTAAGCCGCTCGCTTACGCGTTTATCTTATTGCGTGAAGAAGGTTATCCATCCGTGTTTTATGCAGATTACTACGGCGCGCAGTACAGTGATAAAGGACATGACATCAATATGGTCAAAGTGCCTTACATTGAAGAGCTAGTAACACTGCGTAAAGATTATGCGTATGGCAAACAACATTCTTATCTCGACCACTGGGATGTAATTGGTTGGACTCGAGAAGGTGATGCAAAGCATCCACATTCAATGGCCGTGATCATGAGTGATGGACCTGGCGGCTCGAAGTGGATGTATACGGGTAAACCAAGTGCTCGCTACGTAGACAAGTTGGGTATCCGAACTGAAGAAGTTTGGACTGATGCGAATGGTTGGGCTGAGTTCCCAGTAAACGGCGGATCTGTCTCGGTTTGGGTTGGCGTTGAATAATCCATTCTTGTGATTTTGATACAGAGTAGGCAATTCTTAATAAAACTTTTCAATGAATCAATGTGTTATTTGATATTCATTCTACAAATGAGTAACTTATATTTGAGCATAATCTAGAGGAAGATAAAGAATGGAATCTATTGCTGATGTATTGGTTGTGGCTATTGTGTTCGGTGCCATATTTGGGGGCGGGATAATAAAGTTAATCTTGAACCATCGTAAAGAAGTAAGAGCGTTGGAGATATCTGAACGTAATACGATGAGCCGAGAAGAACAAGATAACCTTAACAAGCAAATTGGTGACTTGAAGCGACGTGTTGAAGTGTTAGAGCGAATTGTTACAGATAACAAATATCAACTTGAAAAAGAAATTGCCTCTCTGTAGATCACCACTTAATCGTAAAGCCGGCGAAGTCCGGCTTTTTCGTGTCTGTACGTCATACCTTTCGGATGTTTAACTCAGCGTTCATCAAAAAAGTCTTTGTCGCGAATGTATTTACTCATAAAGTGATAAGAGAACGGTCGCATTAACCAACTAAATAAGGAGCGCCCAAGCCGTATGAGCGTTGGGGTGTTCTCGTATATTCTCCCGTTATATAACCATAGCATTTTGCCTACATGCCAATACAAAAAAGGTACGGGCGGCATAAAGGTCACGATGTCGATGTCGCAACAAATCCTGTATGTTTTGTGCCCCAAACGGTAGCGTTTCTTAAACGTCCAATCCCCGACAGCGGGCTGTCCGAAAGTGACCACGCGTTTAATGCTTTTTGGGTATTTTTTCTCAATATAGTCAGCAAAAACACTGCCAATCGCGCCACCTGAAGAGTGGCCAGTAATAGTGATTCTTTTTCCCCTAAGAATGAGCGGTACAACGATACCTTCGAGGCGTTCGATCACGGTCAACCCTAACCGATCTTCATTCCGGCTCGGTAAACTTTCTTGGAACAACAGATGATAGAAACCCGCGTGAATGCGATAGTTTAGTCCCAACCTTCGACAGCTTCTCGTCCACATCGCGAAGTTCAACAACCAATCACTGATACTGTGTGAGCCTTTAATCACTACGACCACTTCACTCTGTTTTTTACTCCAGAGCACGCGAATCATAATCTTACCGTGTTCATTTCTAATGACTCGTTGCCCATTAGGATCGAACCCGTATTGAGTTTGCCTGAAGACGCGAGGGTAGGCGAGATTACAAAGCACCGCATAGCGCTCGTATTGGTATCGTTTTAATGGTTTCACGTTATCTTTCTTAGTGGAGCTTAACGGTTGACTGTAATTAATGAATATTAAAAATACGTGAACCTTGATTTAGGGTCGGTAGAGATTCTGTGTATTGGTATCGCGAATGAAAGACTCAAACTGGCTTAAATGCGTCAAGATGGTTTGGCGAGAGAGTTCATGATGTTCGCTAAGCACGTTAATTAGCTTTTTCAAAGCCTTACGATCTTTTTTATTGAGATTTGCTGTCTCTTTGAGTTGTGCGAAAAATTCAATTTGACTTGAAGTGTCGTTAAAGTCACCGAGCTTATCTTGCAATAGTTTTAGTTGTTTCACGTTGTTTTTGTGCTGTTGGGAAGGATAGAGCGTGGAAAACCCTTCTAACAGATAACGCAGCGCTTTGCACTTTATCCGCATCGAATGAATCACGCTGTCACGACTTTTGTCCGAGATCTTGCGCCGTGCTTTATCAACTTTTTTAGATTGATCGGAGATTTTTTGGCTTGCGAAGAGTAACGCAGGTACGTTGCTATCCACTCGTTCGTGTTGCGTACTTCGCAACAGACTATTCCTGACCAAAGTGCAGTGCGTTGTGTATTCTTCTGTAGCTAGCCAACGCGTAACTTTTGCCTGTTCGTAAGCACGTTCGGCTTCGATAAAGCCAAAAAGCTGCTCAAGAGACGATTTGTGGTTTGGGAGCATTTCAATGTATTGTTTTTTGCCCAAGATAAATACGTCCAAATCACGCAGCTTATTTGTTTTCTTCATCATTGTTTTTAAATGAGGTTTCAAAATACGCTGCTCAAAAGGAGGGATCAGTTCGCGAAGTAGTAAGCATAGTGAGCGTATGCGCCTTAGTGTGACGCGATACTGGTGTGTATATTCAGGGTCCAAGTCATGGACGATCCCCTGTTCCAGAGAGCGTGCATAATCAAATTCAGTAAGTAAGAAGTGGGACACTACGAAGTCGAGTTCGGAATCAGTATGTAGCGGTAATTGAAATGATGACTTTCGAAACATGATGAGCGCTTATTTGTCCCCTGCAGTACGAGTTAAGTTTATACCCATACTGCCAATTTGTGCGACTTGTCGATTCCTCATTGACATGAAGTGATGAAGCAAAGTAAACGAGAGCAAAACATGCTGATGTTCTTGTGAGCAAAATGATCGCCCTTTGTTCGTTTGAGTTGGCTTTTTAACCATTTGAATAAAAGAGACTAATTTTTTGTTGACCAGATAAATTAATCCGTTAAAGTACGCCTCGTTCTCACGGCAAAGGCCGCAGAGACAGATGGTGTCTAACCCATCGCATGATTGCGTTGCCCTGGTGGTGGAATTGGTAGACACAAGGGATTTAAAATCCCTCGGCGTTCGCGCTGTGCCGGTTCAAGTCCGGCCCGGGGCACCATCAAAATCTTTGGTGACAGAGATACAATATCAGAAAGGCGCCTTGGCAGAGTGGCTATGCAGCGGATTGCAAATCCGTGGACCTCGGTTCGACTCCGGGAGGCGCCTCCATTCTTTTACTTGTCCATGAGTTCCGATAGTAACCTGTAGGATCTCAACTTCTCAGATTGTTCAAACACCATCGTGTTTACCATAATTTCATCTGCCCCAGTGCGTTCCACAAGTTTCTCAATTTTCTGTCTTACATATGTTTGATCACCATGGATAGATTCACGTAATTGAGTTTCAACGTGAAGCTTTTCCTGTGCTGACCATAGTGGTGCCATACTTTTCACTGGTGCGCGAAGTTTTTCGCGATTGCCGCGAATCATTTTTAAGAATTTTTGCTTCTCTGTTGTCGCGAGAAAATCTGCATGTGACTGAGTATCCGCTACGATAACGTTGGCACAAATCATCACATAGGGTTGAGCTAAATGCTCGGATGGGACAAACTCATCTCGATAAAAGTTTAGAGCACGAGACATTGCATCTGGAGCAAAGTGTGCAGCAAATGCGAAAGGTAAGCCTCTCTTAGCTGCTAAACGTGCGCTGTATGTACTCGACCCCAGAAGCCAAATCGGCAGAGATGTGTTGTTACCTGGATAAGCCGCGACTGGTTGATTTCGAGATACGGGACCAAGAAAGAAATTAAGTTTCTCCAACAGCTCTTCAAAGTCAGGATCCATATGCTCTGGTTCCCGCCTTAATGCATGCATTGTTTGGTAGTCGGTGCCTGGTGCGCGTCCTAATCCGAGGTCAATACGACCAGGGTATAATGCCTCTAACGTTCCGAATTGCTCTGCAATAACTAGTGGTGCATGGTTAGGTAACATGATTCCACCTGATCCTAAACGGATCGAGTTCGTGTGCGCTCCAATATGACTGAGTAATACACTGGTTGCGGCACTGGCGATGTCGGGCATGTTATGGTGTTCAGCCATCCAAAACCGATGATAGCCCCAGGACTCGATTGATTGAGCTAATTCAACGGAGCGTTCGAACGTTTCGGTGAAGTTTGTTCCGTCGGACACGGGTGCCAAATCCAGAACAGATAAACGAGGAAAAGACATAGGATAGTTATAGCCTGTTAATGAATCTTAACTATCATATGGTGGTGAAAGTTGACGTTTAAAAGGGGAGGATTAACCATTCACAATGGATTATTTTTCTTCAATGCCTGGAGAGCGTTTAGCTTACGAGTTTAGCTTTTGCTATGTGATAAAAGCGGCTTTATTACTGTAAGTGGCCACAGTGGTCGATGTCGTTGAATATTCGCATGTAGAACGTTTCCACAGCTACTTTAGATTAAAACATAGGCCTCTTTAACAGCGAACTGCTGTTGTCGACAATAGTGAACGAGCTAGCTTTAGAACGTTTTGACTGATACATAGACTTGTCTGCCGCTGTTAATAATTCATGTACATTCGACCCATGCTCAGGATAGAGTGCAATACCAATGCTAGCTCCGACGCATAACTCTTTACCTTTAAAATGAATTACTTTTTCTATTTCTTGGATATAGCGTAGTGCACATGCAGACAGAGACGTACCTGTTGTGTGTGAACGATGAATAATAATAAATTCATCTCCACCAAAGCGGCCTACCATGTCTGATTCGTCGATAATACTTGATAATCTACTAGCTACAGATTTTAACACTGCATCACCTGCCTCATGGCCATGGCTATCGTTAATATCCTTAAATAAATTTAAATCTATAAAAAACAAACTAAAACTATTCTCACTGCCTCTGAAATTACGCGTAAGCTGGATCAAATGTTTTTCTATTGCTCGACGATTGTAGATATTAGTTAAGGAGTCGTGCTCAGACAAAAATACCAAACTTTCTTTTTGACGATTTAGAACTGAAGTTTGATTCTCTACTTCTTCTTTAAGTTTTGATTTTGATATTGTTGTGTGGTTTAACAATGCCGCCATTTTATTGAAGTAACAAGACAGATTTTCAAATTCCGTGAATTGATTTTCTGAAGGGATTTTATAGTCAAAATTTGACCTGCTTAATTGTTTTATTCCATTTATAAACCTTTGAAAGCTTCTCTTGAACTTTATTTTTATATAAAAGCATAATAGCATAACAACCAGAGAGATAAAAATAATACCTGCTTGAGTGTAATAATTTAAATTTTGTAGTTTTGTAGACTTATTATTAAGTATTTTTTTATAAATATATATTATTTCATTATTCATATCCTGGGATACAATGTTTATTCTGGATTGTATGACAGGATTTGATTTATTATAATTTAAGACTGAATCATAATGGCGATCTTTGTCTAGTAAATGATTATTTTCGTATTGAACTAAAAAATACAGTTCGAGATTCATTTTTTTTAGGTCTTTAGTAAGGTATAAAACATCTTCATTTTGAGATAATAATTCGTTTAATTTGTTATGAGAAATCATGAATTGTGTGAAATTGTTTTTCCCCCTATTTTGAGTGTAAGCCCAAAGATAACTACTTAATGACTCTAATGATATTTGTATGTCCATTATTTGGTTTAATTGTTTCTTGGCTTTATAATCTTCTATTTTTATGAAGCTTATGTATACTATAACGCTGATACATAGTATTACGCTTAGACTGAATAGTGATGCTAAATAGTGGTTTAACGAACGATGCATTTTAATCTAGACCATCAAAATATGAATTGATATAGTTTTCTTTAAATATTTTTCTGTAATTTGGAATCTGTCCTTCTACATAGTTTTGTTTTAATGCCCAATTAGCTTCTGATTGTAATGTAAATAATAAAGAATTCGTTAAATTTAATCGAAAGTTATAATCATCCCAACTCCAAGATATTTCTTCAACTGTTGTGTTAAGTTTTTGTGATAATATTTTCATTGTTAAATGAGGGTTTTTATCCATCCAGTTAATTGAGTGATGAAGTGACTTTATTATTTTCATTACTTCTTGATCTGATTTTTCAATGTGTATTTCTTTTGATACAAGCAAAAAGTAAAGTTTATACACGCCAATAATTCCTATGTTCTTTACTTCTTCATTTATTCTATTCTTGGCCATAAATCCGTATGGCTCCCAAGTAGATATTGCATCGACGTTTCCTTGCATTAAATGATTTATAATAACCTGCGTTGTTGATGATATTTTTTCTACTTTTTCTAAATCAATGTCATTTACCTGTAGCAACAAGTCTAAGTAATATTCGCTAGCGCTCTTTTTTATTACACCAACCTTTTTTCCTGGTAATTTATCTATACTTTCTATGCCAGACCGCTTTTTAGTTAGCAGCTTAATATCATTCGTAGAAGATGCAAAAGAAGTGATTATTGCTAAATCTTTGTATTCAAAGCTTTTAAACATCAGTACGCTTTCAGAAAAAGTGGCGTAATTAACATGGTTTTCTAGAAGTAGGTTTGAACATTCGACCCCTCCAAAGCACATGATAAGTTCGACGTTTAAATCGTTTTCTTCAAACGCACCTATGTGCTCTGCAATGATAAAAGGGGCTGACAGAGGCGTCTTAGATATACCGATTGTTGTAGGTTTGTGGATAGCATTTGATACCGTTGTTAACTTTAAATAAGCAACTACTAATGCAGAAAGAACTAAAATTATGATAACTGTAGAAATCTGTTTTGTATCCATCAAAAACAACTCCCTTCATAATAGTAGTAATTAATCTATCAGTTAAATGAGTGTAGTTGCTTATTGGGTTGATGCTAGGAGAGGAGGGGATTTATTTGTATCGTGCCAAATTTATGAGTACCTAGGGGTAATTTCGGTAACTGGCTTAGATATAAAGAATTTATCTTTAGTTAGTTCAAGTTGTAGCAAATGACTGATTTCATAACATGATGATTTATGGAGAGATATCAACTTTTTAAGTTGAAAAATTGTACTCCATTTTTGCCATTTTTCTTTATCTCATACATTGCGTGATCGGCTTTTTGATACACTTCATTAAACGGTTGCTTTCCTTTGTTAAAGAGACAAACACCGATACTCATTCCTATCGTTACTTTATGTAAGTCTTGATTTATCGCTGGAATGATTGAATCTAAGAGTTGATTGCAAAGTTGGGATATTTCCTCTCGACTTGAATGCCAGTTTAAGATAACAAATTCATCGCCTCCTATGCGTCCAACTTGAGACTTGCTTGACGCAAGCTCTGTTAAGCTATTGGCGATATTGATGAGGAGGGTGTCGCCAGTATGATGGCCTAGCTGGTCGTTAACTGCTTTAAAATTATCTATATCAACAAACACTAAAGCAGACTGCTGAGACGGTTCGGTTTGAGGTTGATGATTAAAGTTTTCCTCAATTGCTTTTCTATTTAACAATCCAGTCAATGGATCACTCGAAGCCAACTTGGCCAGTTGCTGCTCATAACGCTTTTCTTTTGTAATATCGATATGAGTACCCATCATCCGTAGTGGTTCGCCATCAGAACCATACTCGACGATGCGCCCTCGATCGTAGACCCAACTATCACTGCCGTCTTTATGAATCATGCGATGAACTACCTCATAAAGGTCGGTTTTGCCAGCTAGGTGATCTTCAAATGCACCCACCGCAAGATCATAATCTTCAGGGTGGAGATTGTTTTTCCACGTTTCAACCGTCGCGGTTAACTCATGGGGCTGATAACCTAGCATTTTGCCCCACTGCATATTGAATATCGTCAAAGTACCTGAAGGAATATGCTGCTCCCACAAACACAGTCCATTACTGTCGAGTGCAGCATTCAACTTTTCTTGTAGTCGCGCATTCTTCCGCTTCAGCTCTTCATTTTCTTTTTCTAAGCAGGCAATTCGAGTTAGATATTCTTCCATTTTGCGCATAATTTACGTCGTTTTCGGAGCGACAATATACGAAAAATACTTTGCAATTTCTATGATTGAGCTTGGAGATATAAATATTGAATATGCGGTAAATAATAAAGAATCGGTGATGTTACTTAAGAGCAGCAAAGTAAATGCTTGGAAAACAAAGAAGGAAATAGGGGGTAAGCGAGGGGCTCTCCTGGTGCAAAGTCTTAAATGGAGGCCTTTGCACCGGGACTACTGAGGGCTAGCGGTTTAGTGCACCACAACGCTCAGGTTGGTATGTGATATCGACAATTTCAATTGTCTTCACTTGATTATTTGGCATTGGCCATTCAAGTTTTTGGCCGACAGACAAACCGATCAGTGCGCTGCCTACGGGCGCAAAAATAGAGATATCATCACTGCTTTTCAGTTCAGAAGGGTAAACCAGTGTCTTTGTCATGGTTCTATCTTCACCTGAAAATTTAAACTCTACAGTCGAGTTCATCGTGACCACGTTATCTGGCATTTGTTCTGGCTCAAGAACTGTTGCTCGGTCGAGCTCTGCTTCTAATTCCACAAGCTCCGCTGCGATGTTTGGCATTTTATCCAACAAGGCCGTGATTCGGTTCATATCTAAGCTTGAGATGTAGATAGAATTGTTTTCTGACATTTTATGACTCCCAAATAAAAGGCCGCCTCACAAAAATGGGACGGCACTCTATATGTCAATTACGGTATCAATCATATGGACGCTATTCCATATGAACTAAACCCGATTTTAGTCTTTATAGTGCGACTTAGCTAGTAAAAAATTTTTGTTGTGAAGCTTGATTTTTCTAAATCTTTCAATCACTTCAGATATTGTTCTCTGATCACCTTGAAACGGTGAAGTCAAGTGAGTGCGTCGTTTAGAAGCAAAACAGGATTTATCGTAGGTGTGCTCGGTTTCGATGGTCAGCCTTACTTCATAAAGCAAAACGGTATAGTCCGTTGCTAGCATGGCTTCGGTTATCTCAGTTTGTTAAAACTACCAATATCCGTTAAAAAATTACTTTTTATTTCGCAATAGTCAGATAAATACGTTCATCTACCCCTTTAGGGTAGTTTGAAATTGTAATTGATTTACATCATGTATTAATTTTCTTTCACAATTAACAATGAGCTCAGTGATAAGAACCTGACCCTTAGGAATTATAATGAGCAAGTTGAAGCTAGTAGTCATCGGTAACGGTATGGTAGGGCACCGTTATATTGAAGACTTAGTCGAGAAAGCTGATATGTCTAATATAGACATTACGGTTTTCTGTGAAGAACCTCGTGTCGCATACGACCGTGTGCACCTTTCCTCTTACTTTTCTCACCATACTGCAGATGAACTTTCTTTAGTAAAAGAAGGCTTCTACGAGAAACACGGTATTAACATGCTGATCGGCGAACGCGCGATTAACATCAACCGTGAAAACCGCATTGTTTACTCAAGCACTGGCCGTGAAGTTCAATACGACAAGCTGATTCTTGCTACTGGCTCATTCCCATTTGTTCCACCTATCAAAGGTCACGAAAGCAAAGACTGTTTTGTTTACCGTACTATCGAAGATCTTAAAGCGATCGAAGCGTGTGCGAAGAAGAGCAAATCAGGCGTTGTTGTCGGTGGTGGTCTGCTAGGCCTTGAAGCAGCAGGCGCACTGAAAGCACTGGGTGTAGAAACGCACGTTGTTGAGTTCGCGCCAAAACTAATGGCTGAGCAACTTGACCTGGCTGGTGGTAACCAGCTTCGTCAAAAGATCGAGCGTATGGGCGTGAACGTTCACACCAGCAAAAATACGCTTGAGATTGCGCCAGAAGGCACAAACGCACGCAACGTTATGCGTTTTGCTGACGGTTCAGAGCTAGAAACAGACTTCATCGTATTCTCTGCAGGTATTCGTCCACAAGACAAACTAGCACGCCAAATGGAGCTAGAAGTGGCACCTCGTGGAGGTGTTGCTATTAACGACCACTGTCAGACTTCTGATGAGAACATCTACGCTATCGGTGAATGTGCGTCTTGGAACGAAATGTTCTACGGCCTTGTTGCTCCTGGCTACAAGATGGCGACAGTTGCTGTTGATCACCTACTAGGTAACACAGAAAGCAAATTCGAAGGCGCTGACATGTCTGCGAAGCTGAAACTTCTTGGCGTTAAAGTAGGCTCTATCGGTGACGCGAACGGTCGTACTGAAGGCTGTAAGAGTTACGTTTACCAGAACGAAGAACAAGAAGTTTACAAACGTCTTATCGTTTCTAAAGACAACAAGAAACTGCTTGGCGCGGTTATGGTTGGCGACACCTCTGACTACGGTGACCTGCTTCAACTTATGTTGAACGAAATCGACCTACCAGAACACCCGGATGCGTTGATCCTTCCTGCACACGCAGGCGCTGAGAAACCAGCACTAGGTGCAGACGCTCTACCAGAAAGCGCAGTAATCTGTTCTTGTTTCGACGTAACCAAAGGCAAGATCGCACAAGCGGTTGCTGATGGTCACCACACATTGAGCGACATCAAAGCCGTGACGGGCGCAGGTACAGGCTGTGGTGGTTGTATTCCTCTAGTGACCTCTGTTCTAAATGCTGAGCTTGCTAAATCTGGTATCGAAGTGAAGAACGACGTGTGTGAGCACTTTGCATACTCACGCCAAGAGCTGTTCCACCTAATCCGCATTGAAGAGATCAAAACGTTTGATGAGCTTCTAGAGAAATACGGCAAAGGTTACGGCTGTGAAGTTTGTAAACCACTGGCTGGTTCTATCTTGGCTTCTTGCTGGGGTGAGCACATTCTTAAGCCACAACTGGTTAAGCTGCACGACACGAACGATAACTTCCTAGGTAACATCCAAAAAGACGGTACTTACTCTGTTATCCCACGTATGGCGGGTGGTGAAGTAACACCTCAAGCACTGAGTGCGCTAGCGAACGTTGCTGCAGAATACAACCTATACACCAAAGTAACCGGTGCTCAACGTATTGGTCTGTTCGGTGCTCAAAAAGACGATCTTCCAGAGATCTGGCGCAAGCTTATCGATGCTGGCTTCGAAACAGGTCAAGCGTACGCAAAAGCACTTCGTATGGCCAAGACATGTGTGGGCTCTACTTGGTGTCGTTACGGTGTTCAAGACTCTGTTGGTCTAGGTTCTTACATCGAGAACCGTTACAAAGGCATTCGTACACCTCATAAGATGAAGTTCGGTGTTTCTGGCTGTACTCGTGAGTGTGCGGAAGCACAAGGTAAAGACCTTGGTATTATCGCGACTGACGCAGGTTGGAACATGTACGTATGTGGTAACGGTGGTATGAAACCTCGTCACGCAGACCTACTTGCAAGTGACCTAGATAAAGAAACGCTAATCAAGTACATCGACCGCTTCATGATGTTCTACATTCGTACTGCTGCGCCACTACAACGCACATCAGTTTGGATGGAAAACATGGAAGGTGGCGTTGACTACCTACGCGAAGTGATTGTTGAAGACAAACTTGGCATCAACGCTCAACTAGAAGCAGACGTAGCGAAGCTTGTAGACGAGTACGAGTGTGAGTGGACTGCGACCATCAACGACGAATCACAACTGACTCGTTTCGCGCACTTCATCAACTCTGACAAGCGCGATGAAAACGTCGTGTTTGTACAAGAGCGTGAACAGCACCGCCCAGCAACCTTCACGGAAAAACACCCTGAAGCGAAAGGCGACATCCTACACGTAGCGATCACTGAAGCATAAGGGAAGGTTGATTATGTCATTTGAAAAGATTTGCCAAATCAGCGACATCGTACCGGGCACGGGTGTTTGTGCACTGGTTGATGGTCAGCAAGTTGCGGTATTCCGCCCAACACAAGCAGAAGAAGTGCTGGCGATCAGCAACACAGACCCGTTCTTCCAATCAAACGTGCTTTCTCGCGGTTTGATCTGTGAGCACCAAGGCGAGCTTTGGGTGGCTAGCCCACTTAAGAAGCAACGCTTTAACCTGACAACAGGTGCGTGCATGGAAGACGAGCGTTTTAGCGTGAAAGCGTACAAAACCCGCGTAACCAACGGCGAAGTAGAAATCTCTGCGTAAGCTTGGTTTTCATTCCCTCCTCTTAGGGGAGGGAATGAACTGAAACCTAGATTTAATAGACAAAGGCTTTCCAAGCATCAACTCAGGGGAACAGGGAAGCGAGGTGTTGTAGACAGCGTTCAGGTGTCAACGGGAAGCCTTTCTCTATTAAATCTTTAACTTTTTAACTTTCAATTTTGGATAAGGACACATTCATGTCTACTGATTTTAAGCCTGCAGAATTCGTGCAAACCATGATCAATGTTGGTGAAGCGAAAACCAATACAAGCACGCGAGATCTTCTGCTTCGCGGTACGATGGCTGGCGTTATTCTTTCGCTTGCGGTGGTGGTTGCTATTACCGCGATTGTACAAACGGGTATCGGCCTTGTAGGTGCACTTGTTTTCCCCGTTGGTTTCGTAATTCTAAGTGTGATGGGTTATGACCTAGTAACCGGTGTTTTTGGTCTAGCGCCTCTGGCTAAGTTTGCGAACCGTCCGGGCATCACTTGGGGTCGTATCTTCCGTTGTTGGGGTCTTGTAGGCTTGGGTAACCTTATCGGTTCTCTGATCGTTGCTTACCTGGTGGCTATCTCTCTAACAGGTAACTTCTCTCTAGAACTGAACGCAGTAGCGAAGAAATTTGTCGCTGTTTCTACCGCGCGTAGCCTTGGTTTTGAAAACATGGGTATGGACGGATGGATCACATGTTTCGTACGCGGCATCTTCTGTAACCTAATGGTGTGTCTAGGCGTTATCGGCAACATGACGGCACGTTCGGTGTCTGGTCGCGTAGCAATGATGTGGTTCCCAATCTTCATCTTCTTTGCGCTAGTATTTGAACACACCGTAGTAAACATGTTCCTATTCCCACTAGGTATGATTCTAGGTGCGGATTTTGGTATCGCGACTTGGTTGAACTTCAACCTTATTCCAACCATTCTAGGTAATATTGTTGGTGGTCTCGTAATGACTTGTATTCCACTGTACCTAACTCACGCTAAAACTGCGCCTTCTATCAATGCTGAAGAAGAAGTAAAAGCGCAACCTGCAATGGCTAAATAACCATTAACGGGTAATTCGCTTAATATGGTCCCGCTTCTGGATGGGCGGGACTATTCTCTAACTAGATTTCAATTTTTAACTTTCACTTTTGCGACATATTTTATTGATTTAGCTATAAAAAGTAATAACTCCTTAGAGTGGTTTTAGCCCTAAGTGCATAACGCGAGTGTTACTCTTTATATCTAAATTTTTCGATAGGCATTGATATGACTACTGCTCACTCATCTTTAAACAGCGGCTTTGTTTCTCTTGTTGGTGCAGGTCCAGGTGATCCTGATTTGCTCACAGTAAAAGGCTTAAAAGCCATTCAAGCGGCTGAAGTTGTTGTATACGACCGTTTGGTGTCGAAAGACATTCTAGAATTGGCTCATGCATCAGCAGAGATGATCTACGTAGGTAAAAAATTAGACTTTCACTGTGTGCCTCAAGATCAAATCAACCAAGTCTTGGTGCAGAAAGCACAAGAAGGTAAGCGTGTTGTGCGTCTGAAGGGCGGTGACTCATTTATCTTTGGCCGTGGCGGTGAAGAGTTAGAAGAGCTAGCGGAATTTGGTATCAAATACGAAGTGGTTCCGGGTATCACAGCAGCAGCGGGTGCAACGGCTTATGCTGGTATTCCATTAACGCACCGTGACCATGCGCAAAGTGTTCAATTTATCACTGGTCATGTACAAAAAGATGGTCGTGAAATTGAGTGGCATTCACTAGCTCAGTCTAATAACACGCTTGTATTCTACATGGGTTTGAAGCAAAGCGGCCATATTATGGATAAGCTGATCACTCATGGGTTAGATCCTGAGATGTCATGCGCCATTATTGAAAATGGTACGCGTCCAGAGCAGCGCGTGTTCCAAGGAAAGTTGAACGAGCTATCGATCATGGCAGAGCAAGCCGTGAGCCCAGCATTGATTGTGGTTGGCAGCGTGACTCAACTTCACAACAAGTTGGATTGGTTCGCAAAGTAATACTGCCCAGAAGTGACTATATTTTACAGGGGCTTTGTTGCCTCTGCATTTCTTGCTTACGCATAGGCATTTGATCAATGAGGTTGTTGATAAACGGCCAGTCTGTTTCTGCGCCCCAACGGTGCTTTTCTAGACCATCTTTACCAAGCAAAATAGCAGTATGAGAACCTTTTTCGACCGCATAAAGACGAGCTAGCATTTTTAGGTCGAACTCTTCTTTAAGCCAAGCAGGAAAAGTATAACCTTGTTCTGTAATGACCAGTGTGACGACATCTCTGTCTTCCAACTCACACTCATTCATAAGTGTTTCTAGCAAGAATTGTTTGACGTATTCATCATTTTCCGGCGCAAAGTAGAGCACACTTCTATGTGGCCAGTATTTGGAGTGCGCTGGATAACCAAATGCTGTCGATGACAAGATACAGGAAAGCAGTATCACTAGTAACTTTCCGCCCATGACAGTTCCCCTAGAAACCCAAATAACTTTTTATACGTTAAGTTTAGTGGAATTGGCTCATTGTGCTTTTTCCAAAACTGGCATAGGGTAGGCAGCAAATAAATTGAGCGTAGAAATAGATGAGTTCGGAAAGCAAACAAAAAATCGCCATTTTGGTTGATGTACAGAATGTGTATTACACCTGTCGCGAAGCGTATCGAAGCAATTTTGATTACAACCAGTTTTGGTATGTCGCCACACAAGGGAAAGAGGTGGTAAGTGCTCGTGCTTATGCCATCGCGAGTAACGATCCAAAACAACGTCAGTTTCATCACATTTTACGCGGTGTTGGATTTGAGGTGATGCTTAAACCCTACATCCAGCGTCGTGATGGCAGCTCGAAAGGCGATTGGGATGTGGGTATTACTCTCGATGCAATTGAAATTGCTCCCGAAGTTGAGGAAGTGATTCTAGTTTCGGGAGATGGAGACTTTAGTCTGCTAGTAGAGAGAATTCAGCAGCGCTTCAATAAAACGGTGACCGTTTATGGTGTACCTAAACTTACATCTCAAACTCTGATTGATTGTGCCGACAATTTTGTCGCGATTGATGACGATTTCTTGCTGTAGTTAATAGTGCAATAAAGAAAGGCGAGTCACTCAGGCTGTACGAAAACGTACAATGACTCGCCTCTAATTTATCGTTGATTTGGCTAGTTACGAAGGAATGATCATTTGCCCTAGCAAGTAACCCAAGCAACACGCACCAATCACGCCGATTAAGCCCACAGACATGAATGAGTGGTTGAAGTACCACTTACCAATCTTAGTTGTGCCCGAGGTATCGAAGTTCACAGTCGCGATATCTGAAGGGTAGTTGGGAATAAAGAAGTAGCCATATACCGCTGGCATCAAGCCGATAAGCAGCGCAGGTTCCAAACCTAAGCCGAGACCAACAGGTAGCATCATGCGAGCCGTTGCAGCTTGAGAGTTCACCACAACCGACACAATGAATAACGCAAGCGCGAATGTCCAAGGGTAGTTGGTTACCATCTCTACGATGCCGGATTTAAATTGAGGCATAGCGTACTGGAAGTAGGTATCTGACATCCATGCAATACCGAAGATAGCAATCGCCGCCACCATACCAGATTTAAATACCACCCCATTTGGTACGTCACGCGGGTCAGTTTTGGTCGCAAGCAAAATGATACCGCCGAAGCAGAGCATCATCATTTGAATCACAACTGCCATGCTGATTGGCTTCGAGCCATCTACGATGGTACGAATGTCTGGCCACATCGCGATAACGACGATAACCAAGATAGAAGCAATGAACAGCAATACAGAGTTACGAGCACTTGTTGGTAGTACTTCATCAAGAGACGTTGCAGTTGTGTTGAGGATCTTTTCGCGCCACACAGGATCTTTCAAACGCTCTTGGTATTCTTCATCGTCGTCTAGCTCTTTACCACGCTTTAGGCTGTAAAGTGACATCAACAACGTACCGAATAAGGTTGCAGGTACAGTAACGAGCAGAATTGAGAGCAGAGTGATCTCGTGTTGAATGTCGGAGAGTTGCGCCAAGTAGTAAACCACTGCTGCTGAAATTGGCGAGGCTGTGATTGCGATTTGAGACGCGACAGAAGCGGCAGCCATAGGACGCTCTGGACGAATGCCATTTTTAAGTGCAACGTCGCCAATGATTGGCATGATAGAGTAAACCGCGTGACCTGTACCAAGTAGGAAGGTCATAAAGTAAGTCACGAACGGAGCAATAAGGGTGACGCGTTTTGGGTTCTTACGAAGCACACGCTCGGCAACTTGCAGCATGTATTTCAAACCGCCAGCGGCTTCAAGAATGGAAGCACATGTTACCACCGCTAAAATGATCAACATAACGGTGACAGGAGGAGAGGTTGGCGGCATCTTAAAGATGAAGACTTCAATCACCAAGCCAATTCCGGATACGACCCCAAGGCCGATACCACCATAACGTGAGCCGATATACAGCATCACGAGCAAAAATAGAAACTCAAGATACAACATGTGGATTTCCTTATTCAAAACAGAGGGCTACATAGCCAAATTACCTCTTTGTATTGTCTCGATATTCAGAAAGAAAATACTTCATGTTGTTCACAATCCGCTGGATAAGAAACAGCAATATTCAATTATTGGCAATAACTCACGCTACACAGGGAAACTGTTAACACAGTTTTATCAGGGTGTTTTTATGCTGTGTATTTTTGCGATCATGTGAGCGTTAAATGCGAAGAGGTTTAAGAGTTTGTTGCTATTCATCGCATACGTAACCAGACCTTACAGCTTCACAGAACTCGGAAATACATTCATAACTAACCCTAAGAGTGCTTCTTTGTTATGAAAACGCAAAGAATAATAGTTTGCATTGCGATTGGTGCTTGGGTATAAAGGTGTCAGAATGACTACACCAACAATAAGCCATCATGTCTGAGCAATTTTTCCCGCAACTGTTTCAAACTTCGAGTGAGATTACACCTTACCTACACGGTGATATCGGCGAGATAGGGCAAGAAGCTATCCATATCGAGAATGATATCAACCCGATCATCCAAGGCCTTTACCAGCAAATCTCGGAGGCTCATCCGGAAGCGGGAAAAGCATATTGGTTGACAAGAACGTGGGATTTACTTTGTTGGCAGCCAGTTTATGTCGCATTCATCTCTATTTACGGTTACCACACGTTGCCAAACATTCGCGAGATAGCGCAGCACCTCAAACCTTGTTTTGTTTCTGGGTACCGATTCGCCGACGAAGCGCATATACATGGCGAGCCAGAAGCGTTGATAAAAGAGGCGGGGCGTCAAATCCGAGAACTGTTCGACTTCTATCAACAAGAGATGAGTCAATGGACACGCATTCGTCCTGGCTTCACCCATCAATTGATGTCGGACGGAATCATGGCTTGTTTAATTCGTCTCCAACAGCGCTTTCCGCAAATGACTAACTCGACACTTCAGGAGCATGCGGTCTTGTGGCTAAGCGCAATGGGTTTGGATGTTGATAATAGCCGCTCACTTCATGAGACGGAATCAGATCAGTCGCTAAAGTTAGTAAGAAAAAGTTGTTGTTTAGTCTATAAGTGTGAAGGCAGAAAGCTTTGTGCAGATTGTCCTCGTTTAGAGGAAAATCGACAGCTTATGAGCAAGAAGGTTCTTAATTAACATTTATTTAACTTGTGTAACAGTGCTCGATTTGAGAGTGAGAATAAGTATCATTGCATGCTCTTGTTGACAACAAAAAGATAAATACAATGATGAAAAGGACGTTTTCTTTCAATCTCATCGTACTTGCGATGAGCAGTGGATACGCAGTTAGCTCAATAGCAGCAGAAGATCTTCAACAAACATCGACTCCAAGCGATGAGCAATTGGTTGTTGTAGGCAGTGTGATGCCGAAATCGATCTCCGATATTCCAGGAACGGTTTGGTTTGTTGGCCAAGAAGAGATTGCTCAGCAATATCGTGCGGGCAAGACACTGGGTGATATTCTTTCTGCAACCATCCCTTCTTTAGACGTCGGCACCGGTGGTCGAACTAACTATGGTCAGAACCTTCGCGGTAGAGCAATGTTGGTAATGATTGATGGTGTCTCGTTACAGTCTTCTCGCCCGATTAGTCGTCAGTTAGACGCAATAGACCCATTCAACATCGAGCGAATTGAAGTACTATCTGGTGCAACCTCCATTTATGGTGCAGGCGCTACTGGTGGTGTTATTAACATTATCACCAAGAAAGCGTACTCGGATGACTTGTCGTTTGAATCCTACGTGAGTGGCACTACAGGCTTTAATAGCAGCGATGACTTTGATTACAAACTCGCTCAGTCTATCTCGGGTGGTAATGAGCGAATTACCGCTAGAGGTTCGGTTGTGTACACCGAGACACAAGGTGCATTTGACGCAAATGGCGACATTGTCACCCCAGACATTTCACAGGGCTCTTTGCAGTATAATTCAACGCTCGATGTTATGGGATCGACCGAGATTCAAATCTCCGATGCCAGCAAGTTAAACCTTGTCGCACAATACTATGACAGCCAGCAAGACTCGCCATACGGTTTGTACATTGTTAACAATAAATTTGTTAATGTACGAGAGGGGTTCGATTCCGACCGTGAACATGGTACAGAGCGAGTTCTCTTAAGTGCGAACTACGCTCACGACAGCGTATTCGGTCATCAACTGATAGGCGAGTTATCTTACCGTAGTGAAGACCAAACCTTTACTCCTTATTACCAAAGTGCCTCTCAACAAAAAACAGAAGTTTTTGCTGGGCGCTTAGCGTTAGCTAAAAGCTGGGAGTCATTCAAACTTGTTTATGGTGTCGATGCGTACTTAGACCGTTTTGAAAGTAACCAGGCTCTGTTCGATCCAACCATTGCGAACAGCTCTGGGAACTTAATTAATCGAACCTATGCCGAAGTGGGGCGTTACCCAGATGTTGATGTGGCGTCTTACGCAATGTTTGTCCAAGGGGATTACCAAATCAATCAAGATTGGTCAGTACAAGCAGGCTACCGCTACCAATACATGGACAATAAGATTGATGATTTTGTTGCCTATAGTATACAAAAGAAGATCGCATCGGGTAATGGTGTATCAGCGGATGCGGTACCAGGTGGCAGCACTGACTACTCTGTGAGCTTATTTAATTTGGGCACCATTTATCAGCTTAACGATGAATCTCAGCTTTGGGCGAACTTCTCTCAAGGTTTCGAACTCGCTGATCCTGCAAAGTACTACGGCCAAGGTAGCTACGATGCCGCGGATGCAAATGGTCACTACGCGTTGAACAATAGCATTAATGTATCTGACTCAAAAATGTCGGGCATCAAAACGGACAGCTATGAAATTGGTTACCGATTAGATACGGATACTGTCGCACTGCAAGCGGCGGGTTACTATTCGGTTTTGGATAACTCAATCAAGTATGACAAGAAGACGCTCCTAATCACCAATGTTGATGACGAGCAACGTGTATACGGTGCCGAAGCAAACATTAACTACTGGGTAAACCGTGATATTTTGTTAGGTGCATCAGGTCACTATGTGGTTTCTGAGCTTAAAACCAACGGTAAGTGGGAAGATCTAAGCGCGGGTAAAGCAAGTACATCAAAAGCGAACGCGTGGGCGGCTTACTATCAGGATGGCTATTCAGTACGTTTACAAAGCCAGACGATGTTTGATTACGAAGATGACGCAAACAATAAACTAGATGGATACACTACGTTTGATCTTCTTGGTAACGTAACACTACCTATCGGGCAGTTAGGTTTTGGTATTCAAAACCTATTTGACGAAGACTACACAACCGCTTGGGGACAACGTGCGCAGATTCTTTATGCAGCACACTACGATGCTGCAGCGTACGACTACAAAGGAAGAGGTCGCACATTCACACTGAACTACAGTGTCGAATACTAAAGCTAACTATCTCCGAATATCAAAAAAGCCGCTTGAAGCGGCTTTTCTTTTAGGCTTGATCTGTCTGCGCTGTGTCTACAACGTTTTCCGTGTGTTCTGAAGCTTGGTTTTGTTCTTCAGCTTCCATTTTCGCGCGTTCAGCTTTGGAGATATAACGCGGCTTATTGCTCTTATGTAGCTTAGCGTTATGCTTCTTCTGCTTCGCTTTCAAGATCTGATTGATTTTCTTCTTGCGGTTCATGGTGGTGGTCCTTTAATTTAGCGAGGCAGGATAGTTACTTTTTTATCAAGTTACAACTAAATAAGCGCCGGTATCGGTCGCAAAATTCAAGTACGTTCCTATGTCCAATCATCTATCGCGTTTTAATGGAGCCCAAATGAAAACACTGTACACCGAACGTTTGATACTGCGTCTTGTGAGTGTAGATGATGCACCATTTATACTAAAACTTTATAACCACCCAGACTTCTACCGTTTTGTCGGAGACAAACAAATTCGTACCGAATATGAAGCGGCGCGTTACATAAAAGAAAACATGCTACGCATGCAACAAATTAAAGGCGTGAGTTTACTCGTTGTAGAGAAGAAAGAAGATGGGCAACCCATCGGGATTTGTGGGTTGGTTAAACGTGACACATTACAACACTATGATCTCGGATATGGATTTTTACCTTCCGCTTATGGCTTCGGCTACGGAACGGAGTCTGCAACCGCAGTGCTGGAATACGCTAGAGAGGAAATGAAACTCGATAATTTGGTTGCCATCACCAACAATGACAATATTCGTAGTATAAGTTTGCTCAAAAAACTGGGCTTTGAGTTTGAACGAGTTGAGCAGCAATATGATAATGGCCGCACGTTAGAACTTTACACAATGATGTTGTGATTTTTGGATAGCGCATGAGCGATATTTTACTTGGCAAACTCGCCACTGAATTTAAGACAGTAAAAGCCATGGTAGAGGTTTACTGTCATGACCATCATGGAACAAAACGTGACTTATGCTCAGAATGTAGTGAGCTGCTTGAATACGCAGAAGTGCGCCTCGACCGCTGTCCTTATGGAGAGAATAAACCGACGTGTAATAAATGTCCGATTCACTGCTACAAACCAGAGCCGAAAGAACAAATGCGTTTGGTCATGCGTTACTCTGGCCCCAGAATGTTACTGAAACATCCCATCTTGGCGGTTCGTCATTTGCTTCATGAAAAGCGCATGGTACCGGAAAAGCCTGCAGCGAACGCGTCAAACCGTCACAAGCGTTTATCTAAACAAAAATGCGAAGAATAAAAAAACGAGGGCGACATGCCCTCGTTTTCGTTGAGCTCGTTGAGTAGAAGCGGCGTGATTAGAGGCCAGCGGCCATACGCTGCTTGGTTTTGCTCGCAGCAAGTAGCATGTATACGCCAGTCGCAACCAAAGCGGCAAACAAGTAGCCTAGCAAGCCGTGTTCTTGGCCCATAAATTTATCAGCGACAACAGGACCAGCAACAGAGCCGATGCTGTAGCTAAACAGCATGACTTGTGTCGCAGAGACAATAAAGCGTTCATCAAGTCCTTCGCAACCTAAGTTGATTGCAATCGGGTACAAGGCAAAAGTAGCTGCACCTAAAAAGAATAATGCAGCAGCCAATACCACGGCTGACGAGGAAATAAACGTCATACCGATCGAAAAAATACCCAAAATACAGAAAAACGCCATTAGCACTGTGCGGCTCATGTATTTGTTTAACGCGGTCACCATTGGTTGAACTAGCATGCCACCTAGAATCACTAGCGCCATCAATGTACCAATGTCTTGATGGCTAATTTTACGGTTAGTTAACTCAACTGGCATTAATCCGTAGATCGCACCTAAGGTCAAACCTGAAACAACACAACCAATAATTGCTGCATGGTTTAGTTTGGCAATTTGCTTAAATGATAAAGCGGTTGATTCATGGCTGTTTGGCTGCTCACACTCAATGAACATTAGCACCAGCATCGCCATTAGGATCAACGTCGTGATCGCAATAAACGGAACGCCGCCACTTACGCCAAGCACGCCAATACCAAACTGGCCTAATGCTGAACCACCATAAAGCGATAGCATGTACAAGCTCAAACGTCTCGCACGCGATGCTTCGTCTCCAGACATTAGCCAAGATTCAACAATGACAAAAACACCAGCAACCGCGATACCCGCAATAAAGCGAGCGGCAAGCCACATCAATCCGTTAGCAAACACGGGTAGTGTGACGATAGTTAGCGAAAATACGGCCAAGCAACCAATAAACGCGTTACGGTGACCAACTTGACGTACGATACGTTCAATAAAAATAGCACCGGTTAATAAGCCGCCATAAAACACACTCGCCAACCAACTCGCGTAATCTGCTGAGATGTTGTATTCACCGAGCATGAGAGGGATCAAGCTCATTAAATAGCCCGAAGCCACCGCATAAAGAGACAGTGCGACGACTGGAACTGTAACTCGTGGTGATGCTGCAGGAACGACTGTGTTTTCCACTGTTTTGCGCCTATAAGTTAAATGAAATCTGAGGGTTATTCGGCGCGAATATGAGGCTAATAGTTAGGCAAGTAAAATGATAAATTTAAGTCGTTTCGACAAATAATATTTGTTAACTAGATAGGTTGATAAGTTGCATAAAAACGCCAACCTACAAACAAGGTTGGCGTGGAAGATTATTTAGTAAGTGCTTGATTTAACCATTGATCGAATTGAGTTTTAGGTAACGCACCATTGATCATATCAACGCGTTGACCATTCTTGAAAACCATAATGGTAGGAATACTGCGAATACCAAATTGCGCCGCAAGTTGTTGTTGAGCTTCGGTATCAATCTTAACAAAACGAGCTGTTCCGGCTTGCTCATGAGCAACATCAGAGAAAACAGGAGCAAAACCAACGCACGGGTTGCACCATGGGGCCCAAAAATCTACTACAACAGGCATATCACTTTGTAATAGAGCAGAAAAGTTATCTTGTGTACCTTCGATAGGCGAGCCGTCTAAAAGTGCACTTTTACATTTACCGCAAGTTGCAGATTCGGCAACGCGCTCATTAGGGACACGATTTAGACCGCCGCACGAAGGGCAGCGAGTTTTAAACGATGACATGACTTCTTCCTTTATTACGTATTGATGAAAACATGACTTACCAGTCAGCCTCATTATTTGTATACTTATTTTTTAACCTGCCGAAATAACGCAGCGCAGGTTTGTATTTGAGCCTAAGGTTCTAAGAAATTTTATTAAAATACAACAATAAATAGGTCTGCGATGACAAATTACTACGCTGAAATTACAGGTTGGGGGAAATGTGTTCCGCCAGCCGTGCTCTCTAACGATGATCTTAGCACTTTCCTCGATACTTCCGATGAGTGGATTCGTACCCGCACTGGTATCGAAAACCGCCGTATTAGTCATGTAAACACGTCAGACATGGCGACCGTTGCTGCTAAACATGCATTAGCTCGAGCAGGCGTCGATGCAACAGACGTGGATTTAATCATTGTGGCGACTTGTTCACCAGATTCATTGATTCCAAATATCGCGTCTAAGGTACAGCAGAACCTAGGTATTCGTGCAGCCGCTGCCTTTGACTTAAATGCCGCATGTACGGGATTTGTCTATGGCCTAGAAACGGGCACACGTTTGATTCAATCAGGTAACTATCGTAACGCGATCATTATTGGTGCGGAAAGATTGTCTTTCTACATCGATTGGGCAATGCGAGATACCGCTGTTCTATTTGGTGATGGTGCGGGCGCCGTTGTGTTATCAAGAACGGAAAAAGAAACGGGTTTACTACAGTCTCAAATCGGTTGTGACGCAAAAGGCCGCGATATTCTGTCCGTACCAAAGTTTGGTACTTGTATGGATCGCTTTGCGGAAGACAACGGTTACTGGGATTTCAACTTTGTAGGACAAGAAATTTTCAAACGTGCAGTAAAAGGCATGGGGCTAGCTGCGAAAACCGTACTGAAAACATCACAGTTAACGACGGAACAAATCGATGTTGTGATTCCGCATCAAGCGAATATTCGTATTATTCAAACCTTGTGTGACCTGTCTGGAATTCCACACGACAAAGCGTTTGTTAACATTCAAAACTATGGCAATACTTCAGCTGCGACGGTGCCAATTGCATTGTGTGAAGCGGTAGAGCAAGGTCGAGTTAACCCAGGTGATAATATGCTTCTTGCTGCGTTTGGTGCAGGTTTGACATGGGGTGCGGCAGTATTGAAATGGGGTGACCGCGTAACGCCAGTTTCTGAAAGTGATGCGGTTCTGCCTGAATGTGAGCAATCCGCGTTAGAATTACTTGAGCGTGCCATTAAGCTGTGTAACGAACGCCGTCGCGACGAGGTGTAACGGACACTCTGCAAACATAAGATGAGTAAGGGAGCGCGAGGCTCCCTTATTTGATGATGCGTTCTACAGCTAACCTGTAAAATATCTTAAGCCATAAAACCTAGGTTTGAATGAGTAAAATTACGGATGTTCGGGAACACATATTCCAGTGCAGCGTTATCACTCACGCCCATCCACTGCGCTAGTGTTGAACCAACTTGATCAGCGGCAATTTTGGGTATGAGTCGGCCTTGAGAGTAATCATCGTTTCCGCCCAGTATTAGTTCCGGCCATGTACCGATAGGTTGTTTCCCATTTACCGCGCCTCCAATTAATAGTTGATGGCCACCCCAGCCATGATCGGTACCATTTCCGTTGCTCATCATCCGTCGACCGAAGTCAGACATAGTGAAAGAGGTGACTTGCTTGTTTAGCCCTAACCGTTCGACCGCACGATACATTGCTAAAAGGTTTGTCGCGAGATCCTCAAGTAGCACTGGATGACGTGCCAATTGCGAATCGTGCAGGTCGTACCCAGAGTGTTTAACGAAAAAGACTTGTCGTTGCTGCTTCAGGACATCTTGGCTTGCTATCAATTTGTACACGGTTTGCATCTGCTTGCCGAGCGTCGATGACGTAAACAGCGGCTCGTCAGCAATGTGGTTGAGTTGCTCGCTCAGTACACTGCTCATTACCATCGACTCATCAACCATCAAATTAAAATGACCATTAAATGGATTGTCAGTTTGATGAGAGAGAAGGCGATCATAGATCCCCTTGTATAGCGGGTTATCAATCGCGGTAAGCTGAACTGCACGATCTTTTTTCAGGACGGTTTGGCGGTGTTCCATTGCCCGTAACCAAAGCGAGTTGCCATGCACACTGTATAGCGGTGTTATTTCTGATTCAGAGTTTAATACATCCAACATTCTGCCAGCCCAACCAAGATTTTTAGACTCGCTCATTCCACCAAGTAACCAAGCGTCTGTTTGAGAATTATGAGAAAACAGTTGCTCGGGTAGTGATGCTTCACCTTGCTCAATAGCTTGTTTGGTGACGGGATGGTTGAGAATGCCACTATTGAGCACGATGCTGGCATCGCCTTGTTCGAAAACGGAAGTTAACGCATTTAACTTTGGGTGTAAGCCGAGCTTCACTGGGTGATTTGAGCTATCGACAGCACTCAAATTGATAGGGAGTATGTCTTCTTTGGCGACAGAGAGTGGCCCTCTGACTTTGGAATATTGATGATAGTGCGCCTCCGATAATGGCAGTACGGTGTTGAACGCATCGTTTCCGCCAGCTAAATACACACATATTAATGCTCGAAAGTCATTGGATGGCGCTGCGAGAGAGTAACCTGGCAGACTAAGAGAGGCTAGTGCGCCCATCGATAGCGTGCTTTGTATAAAATGTCGTCGTGAAATATCCATAATTCACTCCTAATCCTGAATATAGAATTCGTCGCCAGAAATGGCGGTAAATATCACTAGAGCGAGTTTTGTTGTTGGCACATAGTCCCCACGATAATCATTCAGGGCGGTGAGCATGAGCTCTTTCAATTCAGCAGAAGCCGTTCCAGCAAAGAAACGCTCGTTAACCAATTCGACTAAGGCATGGTGATCGTCTAGAAGAAGATAAAGCTCGTTAAGATCGAAGTGGTAGGAATCACCACCTCCTCTACGAGTGCTGGTTAACATATAGTTGACCAAATCGGTATAAACAGACCAATTGAGAAGTTCATACTCTGGAGAGTTAATACCAGACTCCGTAAACTCGTTAGACGGCTGATAGTCTGGAGAGTAAAAATTAAACACGGAAGGAGAACGAAGCGGCCCTTGATTAGCGATGTTCATCATCGTTGTTGCGTCTTCGTAACGTGATCCTTTAACCGTAAAACCTGATGCTCGATGAAAATTAGTCAGGACCAGTATCGGTTCTTTCACTTTTATAGGCGGGGTATCCGTCATCCCTAATGCTTCAGGGTCGAGCAATATGGCTCGAACAACGGCGGTTAGATCGCCTTTTTCTCCTTCCCCATTGTTGTTAAATATCGTAGCAACACGCGCGACGTACTCTGGGCTTGGATTTGAACTGACCAAACGTTGGATAAGTAACTTTGAAACAAATGGAGCAACATTTGGGTGAGACATCAACATATCAATCACTTTTGAAAGCTCTTCTTGTGCGGTTAGACCCGATGGGATCACGTTCCCTAGAAATCGCTTCTCGCCGGTGTCGTGTCTTTGACTGATAACTCGCATCGGTTTCACGAATGCGATGTCGGAATTTTTCCATCCAGTTAATGCTCGCGCGAGCTCTTGAATATCAGTTTGATTGTACGTGGGGATAGGTTTGCCTGTTGCGTGGTTTAGCTTTTTACTGCCATCTAAATTGAGTTCATACAAACCGATAGTGAATAACTGCATTAACTCTCGAGCAAAGTTCTCATCGGGAAGCGTTCCTGTCGCACTATTTTCTTTTGCACTACCGAGCATAGACAAATAGCTCCCCATGACTGGATGGATGGAAACGTCATACAACAGGTCTCGGTAGTTGCCAAACGCATGCTCAACCAACAGATCGTAGTAATTCACTAACCCTGTAGGTTTGCTGGAAAGAACGCCGCCATAACGAGAAACGACTACGATCTGACTCAATGCATAAGCCGTTCGCTGTCTGAGCTGATCTTCAGCAGTAACAACAATCTGATACCAAGCATTTTCTCGGTTTGACTGTAGGCCTTTAGAAAAAGGCGTTTGATAAAGTGGTTGATGGTAGGTTGCTGGCAGGTTGATTTGTTTCTGTATCCAGTCCCCTAACCCGTTTTCCCTAACCTCATTAATTAACGCAGGAGTTGGTCCAAAAGAGGTTTGATAGAGAAAACGCGCAACGGTTTGATCGGATGGGGATTGCTGTATTTGTGCTGATACATTAGGCACATGGCTCAGCAATAAGATAGCCAATCCTAGTACCCAAGCAGAGATTTTATTTAGCTTCTGACGTCTCATAGTTAACTCGCTTACCCGAAGTAACGATTTAAGTCCATTTAACGGGAGTTATTAAGCTCTTTTGAGCTGTTTAGTAAATTTATGAAAATCAAGCAGCTGCATAGGCGAGTATAGTAGCTATAAGTGGTGAACAAAAAACTCAAACGATGAATTTGGTACTATAGTGCTAGAAGTTTTTGATGCTATTTTTTCTAAGATACTGATATTAAATATGGCCAATGAAGAGTAACAAGCAGAGATATCGCAATGGATATAGAAGGGGGACAGCTAAAGTACTGTTAACAAGAGATTGGTATGTTTGTTAAGGCTTAAGTTAGTTTCAAGAAATTATTGAGCCAATAAATAAAGTCCATTGGTTTGCACAAGAGAAAACCACACGGATGTTCTCTTGTACAAAGCAACAAAGGTTATTTTCGGGCAAGCTTATGGTGAGCACGAGAAAAGTGATCGGCACAAAATGCGCCCACGATCGAGAGTTCGCCAGCCAGACAAAGCGCAGCTGCGACTTCGGCTAACGCTTTCGCATTGCCGTTGCCGTGCAAACCCAAAATATCCAAACATGCTTTTTGCGTTGGAAGGCCAGTACCACCACCAACCGTCCCCACCATGATGTTTGGCAAGGTCACGCACGCGTACAAGTTGCCTTGAGCGTCCACATCCATACGAGTGATTCCAATGGCAGACTCTGCAACGCAAGCGGCATCTTGACCACAAGCAATGTACAGCGCGGCAAGCGCGTTTGCGTAATGCGCGTTGACGCCAATTGTCCCGCTGAGTAAACCGCCCACTGTGGTCATTTTGCCAAATTGAACCATAGACTCCGGCGTCGTATGCAGATATTTTTCCACCAACTCAGCAGGAATGGTCACTTCGGCGGATACTTTCTTACCGCGTACCGAGCGCAGTGTGTGCGCGTTTGGTTTTTTGTCGCCTGATAAGTTGCCATCCAAGAATGCTTGAGTTGGTTTGATTGGGCTGGTCGCCAAAATATGATGGAACACTTCGTTTGTTGCGATGGTCACCATGTTTTGTCCGGAAGCGTCACCAGTCACGTATTCAAAGACCAAATAAACGTGGTTTCCTTCGATATTTACATTGATGTCTTTGAGTTTGCCATGTGAGGTGGTGGATTCCGCAATTTGACGAAATGCGTCAAACTGGGTCACAACCCAACTGACGAACTGGCCAGCGTCGGCAAGGTTATTAAAGGCGAACACTGGCGTTCGGCTCACCCCTTCACTCAGCAACAATGCGCTCGCGCCACCAGCGGCGGTAATAAGATTTGCGCCACGGTTGTAGGAAGCGACTAACGCGGCTTCTGTCGTTGCGAGCGGAACCAAAAAGTCATCGTTCGCATACAAGCCGTTGACGCGCAAAGGGCCTGCAATGCCGACCGGCACATTAACAGTACCAATGAAGTGCTCGATGTTGTTGGAGTAAGCATCGCAATGTGACTGCGTGAAAGGATCAAGGAGATGATCTTTATTGGTCACGTGTTCCAATACTTGCCAACGGCGCGCCAAATGCTTATCCGACAGGCCAGGGCTTAAGCAGAGACGTTTCTCTGGCTTGTGAAACTTCGGTTCTAATGCCGATTGAATCTTACTGCTGGTTTCGATATCGGAAAGGGCGGAGCTTTGAACAGGGTTATCTTGGTTTAACTTCGGCATACAAACGTTAACTGAAAAATCGAACCAGAGATTGTAGTGATTGAGGCTTTGATTACAACGTTGATTATACGTTTTGCAACAAATACCACTGTGCAAGCGCCTTTATTATCCAAGTGATTTGATATTGGAGCGACGAATTTACCGGACATAAATGGGTTTTGACAATGAATGTTGCAGTAAATGGCAGATCCGGGAGGTTATGCCTCTTAGAGAAACTGGCCTGTAGGTGTTTGGATTCGACAAGGTGTAAGCATGAGTGCCTTAAGAGCGGAATGGTTCAATCTATGAAAGGAATAAATTGTCTAACCCAGTCCCTTGGGTCAGACGTTAGTTTGAATCGGTTGTTCAAAAACTAGTTGAAGGCGCGAGCCACACGTCCCGCACTTTGAATACGGTAATGGCCAACGTAAGCAGGAACAAATACAGATTGTCCCTTCGCGGCGGTTAACGTCTCACCGTTATCACTGATGAGTGTCAGGTCGGCATCAATCGCCATCAAAATCTCTGCGCTATTGGCATCAACCACTTCATTGTTCGGTTGGTTAAGAATGCTGAAACTAAAGTCTGCCACTGGGACCGGATAAAGGCTTTGGCAACCATCGGCATTGGGTTCTAGAACAAGGCTGTTAAACGGCTTAGGCACAAAGTCTGTGCATTTAACCAGTTCTTCAACATCCATGTGTTTCGGCGTGAGTCCTGCACGCAAAACGTTATCTGAGTTCGCCATGATCTCTAATCCCGTACCTTTAATGTAAGCGTGTGGCGTTCTTGCGCTCAGGAACATCGCTTCGCCAGGTTGCAGCGTGATGACATTCAACAGTAATGGCGCAAACAAGCCGACATCGCCAGGGTATTGAGTGGATAGATCCAAGATGAGCTGGAAAACGTCGCTGTCAGTGCCTTGCTCCGATTGACGTGAAGCGTGGGCAAGAAGCTGTTTCAGTGCTCGCTCTTTTGTTTCTCCTTCCATGGTAAGAATGTGCACAAAGAAATCGCGTAAACCTTGTGAGTTGATTTCGCGTTTGAATGTGTCAAGAGGCGCGCGTAGCTCATCGATATCGCAAAGGCTAAATGCCTCAATAATCTCGGCATACGAGCGAAAACCGTTCATGGCTTGGTAACTTGTCAGTGCGTATACCAGCTCAGGTTTGTGGTTTGGATCCTTGTAGTTACGATGGCTCGCGTTTAGTGGGATCCCAGCACTTTGCTCTTTTTCGAAGCCTATTTCGGCATCTTGCTTGCTTGGGTGAACTTGAATCGACAGTGCGTGTTCGGCCGCTAAGATTTTAAACAGAAAGGGCAGGTCGCCAAATTTTGCTGCGGTTTCTGCTGATAAATAAGCGGGTTGGTTTTGTTTGATCAGTTCAGACAAAGGCAGCGTGTTTTGCTCAACCTGAACTTCAGAGCAGCCGTTTGGGTGAGTACCCATCCATACTTCTGCTTGAGGCTCATTCGTTTCGTTAGAAAATCCAAACAAATCGTGAATAGAAGAGGTGCTTCCCCAAGCGTAGTTTTGGATTTTGTTGTTCATTTGAAAGAAGCTATGCGATGAAATAGTGTTCAAATTCATGAATTTTTCCCATAGTTAACCCTCCGAACTGAATCGGAAGAAAAATTGAGCAGAGATACGTTAAATAAGGAGGGCGAGCGCGGTTAGGTCACTCGCCAATTTGCCCTAAGGGCGATAAGTCGATTTACAACCGAGGCTTTGGTTCGAGAGGTTTTCGTGATGGCTGCGCTTGCAAAAATGGCAGCAACAAAAGGCCAATGACGGCTGCACAAACTGAAATAGTGATGAAGAAACCCGTCCAATGATATTCTTCAAGAATTAACGCCAGTGGGTAACCTGACAATGCTGCGCCCATGTAGGCGAACAAGCCCACGAATCCTGTTGCCGCGCCGGCAGAATCTTTGTGAGAGCACTCAGCCGCTGCCATACCGAGCAGCATTTGTGGCCCAAAGACAAAGAAGCCGATGGAGAACAATCCCGCCGCTTGGAATGCAAAGTTGGTCAGAGGCATCAGCCAAAGCGCAGAGACAGATAAGAAAATCCCAATCGCGAACAGCAAGTTCATTGGCCCACGGTTACCGCCAAAGAGTTTGTCTGAGCCCCAACCCGCAACCAATGAACCAACAAAACCTCCGATTTCAAACATCGACAGAGCAGCGTTGGCGTTAATCAGGCTATAGTGATGCTGCTCGGTCAAGTACAGGTTTCCCCAGTCATTGATTGCGGTTCGGACGATGTAAACCAACACATAACTGAACGCGAGCAGCCAGATGTATTTGTTGTTAAATACGTACGATTTCAGAATTTCGCGGTAGGTGAGGCCACGTCCGTAATTTTCTTGCGCAAGTTCTAGTGCGTCGTTGCGCCATTGGCCGACACTTGGTAAACCCATTGTTGTGGGTTTGTCGCGCAATCGCCAACAAACGAATAGACCGAGCAACACCCCGATGATGCCGGGTAGAATAAAACCTTCACGCCAGCTGTAGTGCAACGTTAAATAGCCCACCAAAATAGGGATCAGCGCGCCACCAACGTTGTGTGCGGTGTTCCAAATCGCCCATAAGAAGCCACGCTCGGAACGTGAATACCAAGTGGTTAACAGCTTGGAGCATGAAGGCCAGCCCCAGCCTTGGAACCACGCGTTTAAGATCCACAGAGTAATGAAAGCCGCGAGTGAGCTAGAAAAGCCGAACGCGATGTTGACCAGACCTGTCGCAATCAATCCTAATCCCATGAAATAACGAGGGTTAGAGCGATCCGAAATCGTGCCAGAAATAAACTTCGAACAGCCGTAGGTGATGTAGAAAAGTGTACCGATAAGACCCAAATCGCCTTTATCTAAGCCAAGGTTGGTAATCATCGCTGGTGCGGCGTAGTTAAAGGTCTTACGGGTAAAGTAGAAACCTGCGTAGCCGATGTACATCCCCAACATAATGTGCAAACGCCAATGGCGGTAACGCTGGTCGATTTGCTCGTTGCTCAGACTCGGTTGAGTAAATTTAGGTGAACGTAAAAATCCAAACATCTTGAGTTACACCTTAGGTAGAGTAATGCTGATTTGTGTGCCAGTCACTTGATTGCTGGTGGAGTAGATAACCATTTTTCCACCTAACGCGTGCACACGCTCTTGCATGCCGCGAACGCCCATGCCTTTCATACTGTCCTGAACTTTGAAACCGACACCATCATCGTGAATCATCAGTGACAGTGCCGTTTCTCCAATTGTCAGCTCAATATTGATCAACTGCGCTCCTGCGTACTTGGCGGCGTTATTCAATGACTCTTGGCATAAACGGAATAGGGTGACTTTGAGTGTGTCACTCAGGCTGGTGTAATCGCCTTGCCAGTTCAATTGAACAGTTGTTCCGTGATTGGCGAATTCCATCTCTCGCGTCAGTTGCTCGACGGATTCTTGCAAGTCCAAATCATCCAGCATTTTGGGTCTTAGCTTGCTCAACAGTCGCTTAGTGGTGTCGTACACGTTGAGCGAAAGTCTTTCAATCATGTCTGCGCAACCTACGCGTGTTTCTGTGTTATTTACCCGCTTAATGATGTTGGCTTGTGTGCGGATTGCCGTGATGTTCTGGCCGATTTCGTCATGTAGCTCGCGCGCAATATCGCGTCTTACCGATTCTTCCGCTTTGATAAGCTGGCGAGACAAATTCTGATTGCGTGCAAGTTCGCCGCGCAGTTTGTGATTGAGGTCTTTTTGTTTCTGAACCCCTAAGCCGAGCATAATGCCGGTGATGGTTTGCGCCGAGAGAGATAATAACAAATCGGTGATTTCTAGATTTGATACGCCGCTGCGAGCCGCAATCAGCGCAATGCTGTTGAGCATGGTGGCGAGCAGGGCTCCTTGCCAGCCGTAACGAAGTGCCAACACGATGATTGGGATAGCCATACAAAATGGCGCAAATCGTTTTAGCTCTTCAGGTAAACTGGTTTGCACCAAAATACTGCCGATCAAAAGCAGCGCATAAAGCACGATATGACGCACCTGAAATACAACGGCATTACTAAGTAGGAGAGAGCTAAGCGGAGACCAACGACTTTGGAACAAATAGCTCCACAACAGGTAGCACATAGGCACCACGAGCAAGCCTCCAGAAATGCTAGCCAGCCATACCATGTAAACAGAAGGCACGTGAAATCCGACCGCCATTACGTTGATGAAGGCAGTAATGATGATCACAATGCCCATGACGGCTAAGTGGCGGTTTTGGTCACCGTAGTAGTATTTTTTCGCAATCAGTGTGACAGGGATGCTGGCAACACTGGCGATCAGCACTGTGAGCCATTGAGGTTGCTCTAATAGGGTCGCAAGTGCAATCGTCAGCGCCCATTCTGATACGTAGATTGTTGGCCAGTACGCGGTGCGAGTGTGCAGCGCAATCCCCAATCGTAAGGCGAATGGGAAAAGCAGAATGGCGAGCTCTGGATCGTTGACAAAGTAGTAGGCGATCACCCACAAACAGAACCAAGCACAGGCCATAACAAACAGACCACAAATCGTTGTGACAGAATAGGCTCGCATTAAAAGGACTCTTGAGAAAATAGTTTGGCGAGCTCAACGTTGTTTTTCACGCCGAGTTTGTCGATGGCATTCGCACGATGCACATGCACCGTCTTGTGGCTCAAGCCAAGCTCTGCCGCGACAGACTTTACATCCAACCCGGTCGCAAGTAGCTGACATACCTCGTTTTCACGTTTTGTCAGTTGGCATAGAGAGGTGGTGTTGTCGCTAGGCGTTGCAAGTTTAAGTGCAATATCTGATGTGAGGTAACAGCCGCCAGAAGCACTGGTTCTCACGGCTTGAATAAGTTCGTCTGGGCTACAGCGTTTACTAAGATAGCCTTTTGCACCTAGCTTTAGTGATTTTTCCACCATCGCAGGGGAGTCATGCACGCTAAGCATCACGCAGGCAATGCCAGTTGGTATTTCGCTAAGAAAGTTTAAGCCGCTTTCATCTGGCATGGAGATATCTAGGATGACGACATGAGGGTGTACCGCAGGCAAGCCTTTTCGCGCTTCGGCGACAGAGCCGAATTCACCAACAACGGTAATATCACTTTCTAAATTTAATAATTGTGCGAAACCTGAACGCACGATGACGTGATCATCAACTAGAGCAACATGAATCATTATTACAACCAAATAGAGCAGACGACTAACAACAATAAGCTCCAACAGGAGCTAATAGAAAAATCTTTAATGATACTGAATTGAGCCATGCTTTTTAATGATCTTGCGCGCTTTACCGAAGTAAAGCGCGCAGAGAAGCTAGGCTTGGTTTTGTGCAAGTTGAAGCTTCTTCGCGTGTCGAATCTTCTTCTCTTCCGCGATAGCGACGAAAGCAAGCAAAACAATACAAATCATGGCGGAGGTATCTAGGGCTGCGAAGGTACCTTTCCAACCTGTTAAGCCGAAGATAGGTGTACCGTCTGCAATCATACCGAGACCAAGTTTCGCGAAGCTGTCACCGATTAGGTAAGCGAATGTACCTTTTACGCCGTCAGCCACACTGATTGCTTTTTTAGGGACAAAACCAACCGCGGCAACACCGATAAGAAGTTGCGGACCAAACACCAAGAAGCCCAATACAAATAGTGAGGCCAAGTACATGAACTCGCTAGTGGCGTGTTGGTAGAACTCAAGCGATACGATGATCAAACCAAGAGACACACAAGCAACCAATGCGCGGCGACCGTTTGCTAAGTCAGATAAGTAACCCCACATCAAAGTACCCACAAGCGCACCGACTTCGAACAGAGTAAAGCCAGAGATTGCCGTTTCTTTTGACAGACCAAGCTCTTGGTACGCGTATACCGTTGACCATTGGTCGATACCAATACGCACGATGTAAAGGAAGATGTTGGCAAAGCAAAGTAGCCAGATAACTTTGTTTTTAAGAACGTATTCAACAAATATTTCTTTTTTGGTCATCTGGTTTTCTTCTGCGGCGGTGTCTTCTTCACTCACTGCTTCATCGAAAAGTTCTTCTACTTTACCTAGACCGTAAGCTTCTGGAGAGTCGCTACCAAAGCGCATACCGATGAAGCCAACGATGATCGCGATGATAGAAGGGAACACGAACATGCCGATTACGTGGCCGTCGAATAGGTAGTTGGCACCGAAAAGAGCAACACCCGCTGCGCCCGCACCACCAACGTTGTGTGACATGTTCCACAAGCCTAAGTAAGAGCCGCGTTTGTTACGAGGTGTCCATTTTGTAATGGTTGAGTAACTAGAAGGGCCACCAGTACTTTGGAAGAAACCACTTAGAGCGTAGAAAGCCACCATCAAGAACAGGCTTGCACTACCGCCGCCCATGCTGAAGCTGAAACCAAGCATTGCAAGACCTGAAAGGATCAGCATAAAAGGGAGGAATTGCTTGGTGTTCTTACCGTCAGCGTAGTAAGACACAACGGTTTTACCGATGCCGTATGTGATGGAGAAGCCAAGGCCAATAAGACCTAGGTCTGTCATGCTCAAACCGTAAGTTGAGATCATGTCGTTTTGCGCGACATTGAAGTTCTTACGAATCAAGTACATGGTTAGGTAGCCGATGAATACGACCAAGTAAGATTGGATGAACGGTTTAAACCACATCTTTCTTCTAACTTCGACAGGAAGATCGAGGGTCGGCTTCCGCACTTGTTCGAGGAATTTTAACATGATGAACTCTCTTGTAATTGTTTTAGAAACACAACGGCGGCCGTTATGCGCTCTTGTTACCTTTGACTGAGCGGAATTCTAGAGAGTGGTTTTGTAAGGCACATGAGATGGTTGCCTAGATCGGCTAGGAAAAATTCCTAGAAATGCCTAGGAAGGCGGAAAAGCGTGAAAAGAGTCACACAAAATCCTTACTAATTTATGGGTTTTTGACAGGGTTCTTATCGGGTTGGAAAGCGTTCAAATGCAAGCAGGTTAATATACGCAAGCTTAGTGCTGACAAGGGGTGAGCACGTTTGGTTGGAGAGAATAGTGTCTTGTCGCTAAGTATCAATTGGGAACGAGAAGCAAACAACAGAGACCCAGAGGTCTCCGTTAGAAATATTAGGAATTCGATTAGGTTGACGTGTTAAGGCGCGGGGCTGTATAGACGCGGCGAGCCGTGTTTTGGCAAGTGAATTAGGTTCAAATGGTTTCTTCTTGCCCATTCGACAGTTAACGCTGTAGGCGCAGATAAGCAAACCAGAGTGGGGATACGCGCGCGAACGGCTTTGTGGATCAACTCCAAGCTGCAACGGCTTGTCATGATTGCGAAGCCACTTTGAGGCTCGATGTGATTGTTGGTCAATGCGCCAATCAACTTATCTAGCGCGTTGTGACGGCCGATGTCCTCTCGGCACAACTTGATGTTGCCTTGTAAATCTGCAAATAAAGCGGCGTGTAACGCGCCAGATTCACGTGCGGCTTCTTGATGCAGTGCGACTTTGTCTCGCAGCCCTTCGAATACATCGGAGCGCGGAGGAAGAGACGGTGTTAGCGGTGCCAAATCAGGCAAAGCTTGTTCCAGAGCCTCTACACCACAAATGCCGCATCCGGTTGTGCCGGCAAGATTTCGGCGCTGTGTTTTTAACGCCCAGAAAGCGCGGTTGCTGATTTCCACTTCCGCATAGTGAGATTCGTGATCGCCACCAATTTCAATGTCTTTAATCTCTTTGAAATCGTGGACGATGCCTGTGCTTAGGCTAAATCCTTTCACGAAGTCTTCCAGATGGCCTGGCGTCACCATCATGACCGCTTGGCTAATGCCGTTATAGCTGATAACTAAGGCGGATTCACTCGCCAGCGACATTTGTTGCACTGGGCGGCCATCAATCAATTCTCGGTAATTGAACGCACTTGGTTGAGGTGGTGCTTGATTGAAATCGGACAGTTCTAAATAAGATTGAGTAGTACATCTCATGAAATCACCTCATAAGCCGTTATGTATGCCAAAAATTGACGTGTGGATTCTTGTTATCGATTGAATATGTTTTTTGCTTCTGCGAAGCACTGATCGGTTAGCGCGGAGAAGGGTTCTTGTTTTCGCTTTAACAAACCTAGCGGGGCGTGAACGGCGGCTTCTTCGATAGGGATAATGCGAAGCGTATCGTTCAACTCTTCCAATCCACAATTCAGCGGCATAATGGCGCAACAAAGGCCACTGGCTACTGCTTGGATCAAGTGAAAGGTGGAGTTACTTTCAATGACGGTTTGCGGAACCAGCCCTTTACTCACAAAGCTAAGATCAATGGAGTGGCGATAGTGCATGCCCTTCGAAAGCAGCCCTAGCGGAATGTTATTGAGTGACTCCCACAACACTTCAGATTCGGCAAAATCAAAATGACGCTCATCGAATAAAACGCCAAGTTTGGTTGAATCTAGTTCGATAACATCGAAGTAAGCGGTGTTGACTTGATCGACATAACACATCCCCAAATCAAGTTGATTGCGATTGAGTTGGTCTATGATCTGTTCGGTCGTCATGGAGAGTATTTGAAAGCGTAACTCAGGGAACTGTTGAGCTAATGGTTTGAGCAATTGCATAGGGTTTTGGCTGGCGAGTGGCACCATTCCAAGCCGAAGAGAGCCTACCAACTGACCACGGCAGTTGGCGGCTTCGGCTTGCAATCCATCATGAGCTGCTAAGACGGTTTTTGCCCAAGCTAAAATGCGCTCTCCGGCTTCAGTAAATCCTTCAAATCGTTGACTTCTCTGGATTAATTCGAGGTCGAGTTCTTCCTCTAAGCTTCGGATTCTCATGGACAAAGTAGGCTGCGTAATGTGGCACAATGCGGCGGCTTGACCAAAGTGTTTGGTCTGTTCAAGTGCGATGAGATATTTAAGTTGTTTGATATCCATAATGGCTTGTTAACCTTGCGTTGTGAGTCACATGTACGGGGGAACTCCCTAAAAAGGGCACAGCACTACCGTACTTTTTAAGCGCTGGAGCGTTTTAACTGGGGAATGAAAAACCAAAACCAAGTCAAGAATAAAACCACACTCAAAATTGATCTGAATCAAGGCTATTCCTGATATTAATTAGGGTCAAATTTAAAGTATCTATAGTGTGATAGATATTATCTATTATCAAGAGTAGCGATTTTATTGAGTTCGTTAAGCGAACTAGGCGGAATCGAATAGAAAAACGATTAACCTCATAAATTGTATTGATTAAAAATGTGATGACCGTCAGTGGAAAAATTCGTCATAGATTTTGTTTATCGCTCGGTCAGGATTATCAATTGGACGCATATTGAATATCGACTTAATCTTTGATTTAGATCAAGACGCAACAATGCAAATTGAATCTACCAGTCTTAGAAACAGTAGGCGGGTATCCGATATCAAGAATCTAGATAAGTAAACGCTCGGACAAGCGAGAGTATGTTGAGTGGTTACTTATTTGGATTAAAAAATACATGGATTAGAAACTAAGCCCTTCAATACTTCCGCATTATCTCAATAAATAACGCGCTTGTTTTCACGGGCACCCTGCTTGCTGGTATATCTGCGAGGAGTAAAGTCGTGAGCCAAAAAGAACAAATAAAAACATACAAAGGTCCAGCTGGTGGTTGGGGTGCACTGAAAGCCGTAACCAGAAGTTGGTGGGGCAGTGAAAATGCAGTTAAAAACATTCGCACTATGCTCAAAACCAACCAAAATGGCGGTTTCGACTGCCCGGGATGTGCATGGGGCGAGTCGCCAGATAGTGGTAAAGTCAATTTTTGTGAGAATGGCGCGAAAGCGGTAAACTGGGAGGCGACCAATCGTCTGGTTGATCCTGAGTTTTTTGCCAATCACAGCGTATCTTCTCTCTCAACGCAAACCGATTACTGGTTGGAATACCAAGGCCGTATCACGCACCCAATGCGATACGATGCTGAATCCGATCACTACGTGCCAGTCTCTTGGGATGAGGCTTTTGCACTTGTCGCGAAACATCTCAATCAATTGGATTCACCACACCAAGCTGAGTTTTATACCTCTGGTCGTGCAAGCAACGAAGCGGCGTTTTTGTATCAGCTATTTGTGCGCGCATTCGGTACCAACAACTTCCCAGATTGTTCCAACATGTGTCACGAAGCCAGTGCAATCGGGATGAAAGACACTATTGGTGTTGGTAAAGGCACAGTGATCTTTGATGATTTTGAGGAAGCCGACGCGATTTTCGTGATTGGTCAAAACCCGGGCACGAATCACCCACGAATGCTTGAACCTCTGCGCGAAGCGGTAAAACGTGGTGCACAGGTTATCTGTCTAAACCCGCTGAAAGAGCGCGGATTAGAGCGTTTCCAAAACCCACAAATGCCGATTGAGATGTTGAGTAACGGCTCAGAGCCTACCAACACGGCGTACCTGCGTCCTGCTTTAGGTGGAGACATGGCAGTGTTTCGTGGCATCGCGAAATTCTTGTTGCAATGGGAACGCGAGGCATTGCAAAACGGTGGCAAAGCGGTATTTGACCGTGAGTTCATCAAGCAACACACGATAGGTATTGATGAGTATTTGGCTGAAGTGGACGCAACCTCTTGGGAACACATCGCTGAACAATCGGGTCTTGATTTAAGTGAAATCGAGATGGTGGCGAGCATGTATCGACGTGCAGAACGTGTGATCATGTGTTGGGCGATGGGGTTGACTCAGCATCGTCACTCTGTGCCAACCATTAAAGAAGTCGCAAACGTGCAAATGTTACGAGGTAACGTTGGTAAGTCGGGAGCGGGGCTTTCACCAGTGCGTGGTCACAGTAACGTTCAGGGCGACCGTACGATGGGCATTGATGAAAAACCTTCAGATCTGTTGTTGGATCGCATTGAAAGTCGATTTAACTTTGACGTCCCGCGTGGTGAAGGCCACAACACTGTGCAAGCCATTAAAGCGATGGAAGAAGGGCAAGCGAAAGTATTTATCGGTTTGGGCGGTAACTTTGCACAAGCAACGCCAGACACAGAACGTACGCACAACGCGATGCGAAACTGTAATTTAACCGTACATATTTCGACGAAGTTAAATCGTTCTCACCTTGTCACAGGTAAAGATGCGCTTATCCTTCCATGCTTAGGCCGTACTGAGATTGATCTGCAAGCGACTGGCCCACAAGGCGTGACGGTTGAAGATACCTTCAGCATGGTACATATCTCATTTGGTCAGCTAAAACCGCGTTCGGAGCATTTGCGTTCAGAACCAGCGATTATTGCCGGTATTGCCAATGCGACACTGGGGGCAAAACCAATTGATTGGTTGTGGGCGATTGAAGATTACGACCGTATTCGCGATTTGATTGCCGACACGATTCCGGGCTTTACCGACTTTAACCATAAGCTTAAACACCCGGGTGGATTCCACTTGGTAAACCCAGCTGCTGAGCGTCGATGGAACACACCAAGCGGCAAAGCGCAGTTCAGCTCTAGCGAGTTGCCGAAGCAGTTGATCAGCGAAGCGATACTCGAAAAAGGCCAAAAGCCAGATTTGATTTTGCAAACCATGCGCTCACACGACCAATACAATACGACACTTTACGGCTTGAATGACCGTTATCGTGGAGTATTTGGTATGCGCGAAGTGCTGTTTATCAATGAAGCGGATATTCGTAAACTCGGTTTTGAACCGGGCGACAAAGTGGACATGGTGTCATTATGGGAAGATGGCGTAGAGCGTCGCGTAAGCGGATTTACGCTTGTTGCCTACGATGTACCAGCAGGTCAGGCGGCGGCTTACTATCCAGAAACAAACCCATTAGTTCCTTTGGACAGTTATGGGGATAGAACGTTTACGCCAACCTCTAAGTTTATTGCGATAAAATTGGAAAAATCGATATCCGATAAGATCGCTTTGGTGGAAGCGGAATAGTGACCAAACCGGCACAACGACATTTCCGATAAGCAAACGGCTGATATTAATTATCAGCCGTTTTTAATTGCGCTCAGTCTGCATTTAGTGCGCATAGCTTGTGTATAATGTTAATGACATTATGCTGCTCGATAATAGACAGATAAGGCCGATTTGAATCTAAATTCAAGTAGTAAAACTAATAAGAAGATGCTTATGACCTTGAAAAATATAATTAAATTAACAATCAGTCACTTAGTGGCAGTTTCTATTGGCATTGCGATAGGTATCTATACTTTACCGATCCTTATTGCACCACCTGCGCCGACCGATGAGCAAGTTGCTAAGAGTAAGCAAGGCGCAGAATACAGCGCAGCGTTTAAGAGGGAACTCAAAGGTAGCGATGCTTTTCATTGGGGAGAGGGAGAAATTCATTTGAGTTCTGAAGTCATTACGTTGGTAGGAAAACTCGCTCCCGGACCAGACTATAAACTCTATCTATCTCCTAAGTTTGTCGAAACGGAACAAGAGTTTAATGACCTTAAATCTGAAATGAGCTTAATTGGTGATGTCAAAACGTTCGATAACTTCGTTGTTGAGGTTCCTCAAAGCACTTCAATTTCTGAATACAATACGGTTGTTGTATGGTGCGAGACATTCGGTGAGTTCATTACTTCGGCAAAGTATCAATAAACCTTAGCAGTAGAGTAAAAGGCTTTTCTTTTCACTTTACGCTAGGATGTTGTTTCGCATCATTAGAAGGCAAAGACTCTTAAACATTCTAAATTTAAGAGTCTTTGTTTAGAGTTATTGACAGAACCATTCGACTTGTAAGTCGTTTGCACCTTTCAGGCTACGTTCTGGAAAAACAAGATTTCGAACTATTTAGAGTTATTCTCTGTTTGGGTTGTTTCGTTCGATGACGCTAATCGCAATGGCTAAAAATAGAATATCTTTTACTAAAAAGAAGTTTGTCACCAAAACCCCATCAGACACTTTCCATGTATTCGGTGTCGTAATTAGAAAGCTGAGTGTCGCAAGAAAAATAATTGCGGCGGCTATGCCAGAAAAATAAGCGACTCGTGTGTTTTTAAGGCCAACGATTAATCCAATAGCGACAATGATTTCTGTTGCGCCAATGATGTTTGATACGGTTTGAACTGACATCACATCATACAACCAACTCATCAGAAAATGATTTTCAACGAGCGGTTGTATAAGCTTGGCCTCTGTAGGTGTGAATTTATAAATACCAATCCATATTAGAACTAAAGAAACGCCGAAAACTCCGATAAGATATCCAATTGAGTCACATTGATGATGGCTTTTTACGTTTTGCATAATTAACTACATTCTCCTGTTTGTTAGCGCTTCCAACAAGACCTATAAGGTTGGTAGAAAATTTCATAGGTTTTTTCGCTCAAACAGATATTAAAAATCACGTGATACAGAATTACGTGTTTGATAGAACTTAAGGATATTTCGTGGAAGTTAAAATTTTTCAGGTTGACTCGTTTACATCAGAGGTTTTCAAAGGTAATCCCGCGGGTGTTTGTATCACAGAGTCAAGCCTTGATGAGGAAACGATGTTGGCCATCGCGGCCGAGATGTCGTTATCTGAAACGGCATTTCTGTCACTCAGTACAATGCAACTTCGTTGGTTTACACCGAGGACGGAAGTTGCTTTGTGTGGACACGGCACACTTGCAACGGCGCACGTTCTGAAAGAGCAGGGGTTATATAATACTGGAGATACGATTGAGTTCGTTACGCTATCCGGGGTTTTAACTGCACAACTCGATCATGAAGAAATTCATTTGGTGTTTCCTGCTCCAACTTTAGATATGAGAGCGAGTATTAACAAAGACTTACTTCATGGCTTGGGGCTAGATGCCGCCAATGTAGCCGCCTACGGTCAGTTTGATAATAAGCAGTTGATCGTCATTAATAATGAATTTGTGCTTGAACAGCTCGACCCTGATTTTGGTGCGCTGCTTAAACAAAAAGGCCGTGGCGTCGTCATCACTGCTCAATCAAGCACTGACGCCGATTTTGTCTCTCGATACTTCGCGCCTTGGGTAGGTGTTAATGAGGACCCAGTTACAGGCTCTGCACATTGCGCTTTATGTGTTTACTGGGCTAAAGAGCTCAACAAAAAGCAACTGAAAGGCTTCCAAGCCTCCAAGAGAAGTGGGGTCGTCCATACAGAGTTGTTAAGCACTGAGCACGTTAAGCTTTCTGGAAATGCAGTAACGATATTGCGAGGATATATGAGAATCGCGTAGCGGTCCTTGTGGGAATGATTTTATTTTCGTGTTACCCAATGCTCAATAGTGAAGACGCTTGAATGCTGCTTATTTAAGTGGCTGATTTTTTTTTGTAAAAACACCCCTGGCACGGTGGTGTATAACGATTGGAGAGTTATATGAAAACTATCGGTCTTCTAGGTGGTATGAGCTGGGAGTCGACGCTTAGTTATTACAAATTGATCAACGAAGGAGTCAAAGAGGCGTTAGGCGGCCTAAATTCCGCAAAAATTTGTATGTATAGCGTGAATTTTTCGGAGATAGAGAAACTTCAACATCAAGGTAAATGGGAAGAAACGGCAAGCATTCTATCTGATGCTGCATCTTCAATAGAAAAAGGGGGCGCTGACTTCATTCTTATTTGTACTAACACAATGCACAAAGTTGCGCCTCAAATTGAAGCCAGTATTAATATCCCCATACTACATATCGCAGACGCGACTGCTGAGTTACTTCGTGAGAAAGGGGTTCAAAAGGTCGGACTCCTTGGTACTCAATTCACAATGGAGCAAGACTTTTATAAAGGAAGGCTTTCCGACCGTTATGGGCTTGATGTCATAATTCCCGATCAAGACGACCGCTCTAAAGTACATAACATTATTTATAAAGAGTTATGCCAAGGTGAAATCAAAGAGGAGTCAAGGACGATATACTTGCAAATTATTGAAAAACTAAAAGAGCAGGGAGCTGAAGCTGTGATTCTCGGGTGTACTGAAATTGCCTTACTTGTAAACCAAAGTCACACCGATGTTACACTACTCGATACCACTTCTATCCATGCTCAAGCAGCAGTCCGTTTGGCAATTGAAGGTGAATGATCTACGCTTTCTTTCCTGCAAAAAAAGAGAAAACCAAGCACGTGGTTTTCTCTTTTTATTATCAAGTTATAAGCGAGCAAATTTGAGAGTTCTGTATCCACCAATCAAGTTGCGGGCTTTGTAACCATTGTTGACCAGCTGACGGTATGCTACGTTACCACGTAACCCAACTTGACAGTAAATCACGATCTCTTTGTCTTTAGGAAGTTCGTGCATGCGACGACGTAGTTGATCGACAGGAATATTAATTGCACCTTCAAGATAACCAACGGACTCCAATTCACCAGGATTACGAACATCAAGTAACAGTTGGTCTTCTGTCAGTGAATCCATTTCATCATAATGAATCGCAATCGCGTCACCTTTGATGATGTTATTTGCCACAAACGCCGCTTGGTTAATTACATCTTTAGCAGAGCCATAAGGTGGCGCGTAAGTTAGCTCGAGGTGTTGCAGTTGCTCTACCGTCATACCAGCACGCTGAGCAACTGCCATTACGTCGATACGTTTATCAACACCGTCTTTACCTACTGCTTGCGCACCTAATATTTTACCTGTTACTGGATCAAACAGCATTTTGAATGACACGGTTTCTGCACCTGGGTAGTAACTCGCGTGACTTGCTGTATGCACATACACTTTTTCATAAGCGATGTTTTCACGTTTCAGCTGTTTCTCGTTTTTACCAGTAGAAGCGACGGCTAAATCAAAAATCTTACAGATCGCCGTGCCTTGCGTACCTTGGTAAGTTTCTTGGCGGCCAAGCATGTTGTCTGCTGCCATTCGGCCTTGACGGTTTGCCGGGCCCGCAAGTGGCACTAGAGTTTGCTCGCCAGTCACAAAGTCTTTCTCTTCTACCGCGTCGCCGACAGCGTAGATCGAAGGATCGCTGGTTTGCATGTATTCATTGATATAAATACCACCAAGAGCGCCGATTTCTAAGCCAGCTTCTTTTGCTAATTTGGTCTCGGGGCGAACACCAATTGCCATAATCAAAATATCGGTGGTGAGTCTTTCACCATTGTTTAGTGTTAATTCCAATTCACCTTCTAGATGTTGGTGTTTTTCGCTCTCACCAGAGTCGAAACTTGCCACGTGCTCGTTAGGTACGAATTTCACCGACTCAAGTGCGACGCCAAGTTTAAGGTCGATGCCTTTCTCACGAATTTCAGCATGTGCGAAGCCAGCCATTTCACGGTCAACTGGCGTCATCACTTGATCCGCCATTTCAACTAATGTGGTTTTTATGCCTAGCTGGTGGAAGGCTTCCATCATTTCCAAACCGATAAAACCACCACCAACGACCGTAGCGTGTTCAACTTTGTTGGTTTCGATCGTTTTAATGATGCGATCCATATCTGGAATATTGCGCAGCGAGTGCGTTAACGGGTTATCAATACTCGGAATAGGCGGCACAACTGGACCTGCGCCAGGGCTGAGTAGAAGAAAGTCGTAGCTCTCTTGGTATTCCGAGCCATCAAGCAAATTGTTAACCGTAACCGTTTTGTCTTGACGGTTAATAGAAACCACTTCGTTCATCACACGGACATCAACATTGAAACGCGCTAAAAAGCTCTCAGGCGTTTGAAGAAGCAGTTTGCTGCGCTCTTGGATATCGCCACCAATGTGATAGGGCAAGCCACAGTTTGCAAATGACACAAATGGACCGCGTTCAAACATAATGATTTCTGCGTCTTCACTAAGACGACGAGCGCGAGCTGCTGCAGATGCACCTCCAGCAACCCCACCAATAATCACGATTTTGCTCATGGATTTCTCCTGCTGAATGATCGAAAACGCCTACACCTTACTTAAATAAATTAGCTGAGTCTAATGTTATTTAATCTACATTAGCATTGACTTAATAATATTAATTAGTAATATCTAATGAAATGTAATGTAGTAATGAAGAGGCATAAGAATGGGCGACAGTATGCTACAAAGTGCGACCGAAGCGAGTGAGCTGCTTAAAATTATGGCTCATCCAGAGCGCCTAATCGTGATGTGTAAGCTGATTGAAGGCGAGAAAGGGGTCGGTGAACTGTTTGAAGGTTCATCATTAAGCCAATCTGCTTTTTCACAACATCTCACCGTATTGAGAAAGCACGACATTATTAAAGCTAGAAAAGTTTCTCAGCAGGTATTTTATTCAATTTCTGATGAAAGAGTTGGTCCGCTGGTTGAGGCATTTAAGCAAGTTTTCTGTAAGTAATTAGTTTGGCGGTTGCTATGTTTGAAGTTCCTTGGATGTCGCTGTTGGGCGGCATAATAGTTGGCGTATCAGCGATAACACTGATGCTATTTACTGGCAAGACTGCTGGGATCAGTGGGATCTTAAACGGTGCCGTTGAGAGCGCAGACCGCGTTTGGCGAATTGTTTTTTTAATTGCGATGGTATTAGGTGGCGTGTTTGCTGTTTATGTTCTTGGCGGGCATGTACCAGAACAGTACAGCGGCTCTGTTGTTTTAGTTATCGTTGCTGGCTTGTTAGTCGGTGTCGGTACGCGTATCGGCAATGGTTGTACTAGTGGTCATGGCATTTGTGGGATAGGGCGTTCCTCAATCCGTTCTGTGGTCGCGACGTGTACTTTTATGGCCACAGCCATGTTAACCGTCTTGCTAGTATCGTGAGGAATAGTGCCGTTATGAAAACTCATGTAATGAAAAGTATTAAGCAAATGTCCGTTGTTGCATTTTCTGGTGTGCTCTTTGGTATTGGTATGGTGGTCTCTGGTATGGCTGAACCGGCAAAAGTGATTGGCTTTCTTGATATTACCGGTTCATGGGACCCAAGCTTAGCTTTCGTTATGGGCGGAGCACTTGCGGTGTTCGTTCCAGCTTATCTTTTATTAATAAAGCCAAGAAGCGAATCTGTGTTTGGTGATGAGATTGTATGCCCAACTTCTAAAGCGATAGACAAAAAGTTAGTCGGTGGTGCTGTACTGTTTGGTATTGGTTGGGGGTTACTGGGTGTGTGTCCTGGTCCTGCGGTTGCCAGCCTTTTCACTGGCAACACACAAGTTCTGCTCTTTATAGTGGCAATGTTGGCTGGGTCATTCACCGCTAAAAGAGTGGTTCGTCAATAAAGAAAGTACTTCAACGTTAAAAATAGTACTTAAACGCTAAAAAGTGAGTGTCGTAGAAACCGGGCAATGGTCACTCAGTTTATAGTCGAGTACATCTTGTGTTTTGAAAACGGTTTGAACACCAGACGACGCCTTTAAATCACCACTCACAATAATGTGGTCTATCACCGAGCGGAATTGGTGGGTTTTATTCGGATTACGATTAGAACGCACTTTACATTCCGCTTTAGTCTCTTTAGTAACTAGCTTTGCACTAGTATTGTCCGATATCACGTCCCACAACCAATCTCCTTGATAACCCAAGTTGTGGTTAAAGTCGCCAAGCACGACATAATGTTGTTTGTTGTCCTCGCGCGCCTTTATCCACTTAGCTAGTGCCTGTCCTTGTTGTTTCACTATCTTACAATCGCGGTTATTACGATACGCGCCACTGCAACCCGCTTTCAGATGTACAGAGAGTAGGTGAGTCTCGTTTTCTTGGTTTGGATTTAAAACAAGGTAGCTCGCGAAGCGCAGCTTGCTGTTGCCTCGTGTGATAGAGAAGTCTGGCTTGTCTAATACGCTTACGCCATTGCGCACGGCAAAGCCTGTGTATTGGTTGGTGTCGTTAAACTGAAGGTGTCGGTTGGAGGCGTTTGAACGATCGGAAAGATAGATAGTGAAGTCATTGCCAACAGCTTTTTGCATTGCAGCGACGCTTTCGACTTCTTGAAAAGCAAGAATGTCGGCTTGTGTTTTATCCACATAGTGGGTCAGTTTTTCAAAATCTTGTGGTGTTCTCGACACTTTTCCACCATCTATAGATAACCATTCTATGTTCCAACTGGTTAGATTGATGGAGTTTTGAGCAAATGAAAGAGAACTAAAAAGTAATATTAACGTAACAAAAAGTGATCGCATTTTGGCCTGTTGCACTCCTATCTTTTAGCGTATTCCTTTCCATCCTTTATCCTACAAGACCTCCAAAAATAGCAAGTAGATTTAGTACCAATTTTGCAATTTTCATGGTTTTCTTCGCAACTGAGATCAACGCCAATAAGATCGATTTCTTCTTGTTCGCTAGCCAATCTTTATTGATCAAAATCAATGTTTTCGAGTGGTGCTTCTCGTTAAATACGCCACAATATATTGTGTTGCTAGAATAAAAAATAACCCCATATAGTGTGTTTGTGGATAACTCTGTGAGTATGCTCGGGTAAGGAGAACAAGGTGAAACCAATCGTAATCAAACGCGACGGATCAAGAGCTCCGTTCAACAGGGATCGTATCCAAGCAGCAGTTGAAGCAGCAGCGGAAAACAAAGATAAAGATGTCGCTATTTATGCTCTTAATGTGGCTCTTGCTGTCGAGTTACAGTTAAGAGAACACGATGAAGTTCACATCCATGAGATTCAAGACTTAGTCGAAAATGAACTCATGCAAGGTCCTTACAAAGCCCTAGCGCGTTCTTACATTGAATATCGCCACGATCGCGACATCGCTCGTGAGAAGCAAAGTTCACTAACTCGCGAAATCGAAGGTTTGATTGAAGAAAGTAATCTGGATCTAATCAACGAGAACGCGAACAAAGACGGCAAAGTAATTCCGACTCAACGTGACTTGTTGGCTGGTATCGTAGCGAAACACTATGCGAAGACGCACATTCTTCCTCGCGATGTGGTTCAAGCGCACGAAGTGGGTGACATTCACTACCACGATTTAGACTACGCACCGTTCTTCCCAATGTTTAACTGTATGCTTATCGATCTTAAAGGCATGCTGACGCATGGTTTTAAAATGGGTAACGCTGAGATTGATACGCCAAAATCAATTTCGACTGCAACAGCGGTAACCGCGCAAATCATTGCTCAAGTCGCGAGCCACATTTACGGCGGTACAACCATCAACCGTATTGATGAGGTTCTAGAACCGTACGTAATCACAAGCTACGAGAAACACCTAGAGATCGCAAAAGAGTGGAACATTGCTGAGCCAGAAGAGTTCGCAAAAGCACGCACTGAGAAAGAGTGTTACGACGCGTTCCAATCTCTAGAGTACGAGGTAAACACGCTACACACGGCGAATGGGCATTATGTAGTAAAGAACTTTATGAAACTTCTATGTGTGTGTGCGTACTACTTCTCTCAAGGATACTTCTCACTTGCACTACAAGCCTCTAAACTAGCGGGTTCAATGGCAATACAGAATTCATTTCACCTAGCTGAATTGGTTATTTTTTCACGAGAGTGCTCTCGTGAGTTTGCGAAAAAGCAAAACCTTCAAAAACAAGCCTTTCAAATTGCAGCTTAAAAACTAAAACTATAAGGAGAAATGAACATGATTATGAAGCAACACGAATCAGCAGTTGTGGTTAAACGTGACGGTGCAAAAGCAACCTTTAACGCTCAACTAATTAAGAATGCTGTTCAATCAGCAGCAGAAAGCATCAACTGCCCTAAGCGCGAACTTGGCGATATTGTTGCCGCTAACGTATGCGAGAAGATGAATGGCAGAACCGAGATTGAGATTTGTGAGATCCAGTCTCTAGTAGAAAAAGAACTAATGCATGTCGATGAAGATGTGGCTCGTGCTTACATTGAGTATCGCCATGACCGTGATATACAACGTGAAAAAGCAAGTGCATTAAGTGCTGAAATTTCTGGTTTGGTAGAGCAAAGCAACGCTGACCTACTGAATGAAAATGCAAATAAGGACAGCAAGGTTATTCCGACACAGCGAGATCTTCTTGCTGGTATCATCTCTAAGCACTACGCAAAGCACCACATGCTACCGCGTGACATCGTTCAAGCACATGAGAATGGTGAAATCCATTATCATGATCTGGATTACTCTCCATTCTTCCCGATGTTCAACTGCATGATTGTAGATCTAGAGAACATGCTGAAGAACGGTTTCCGCATGGGTAATGCAGAAATCGACACACCTAAGTCAATCCAAACAGCTACAGCTGTTACTGCCCAAATAGTAGCGCAAGTAGCTAGCCATACTTATGGTGGCACTACATTGAACCGACTAGATGAGGTACTAGCACCTTACGTTACAGTAAGTCATGAGAAGCACCTTGCTACGGCAAAAGAGTGGGATGTGCCGAACCCTGAGGCTTATGCGCGTAAACTTACAGAGAAAGAGGTCTATGATGCATTCCAATCTCTTGAGTACGAGATCAATACGCTTTTCTCAAGTAATGGGCAGACCCCGTTCTTGAGTGTGAACCTTGGTCTAGGGACAAGCTGGGAATCTAAACTCATTCAAAAGTCTATTTTCCAGAATAGAATAAAGGGATTAGGTAAAAACAAGAAGACTGCGGTTTTCCCTAAACTGTTGTTCACAATCAAAGATGGCATCAACCTTAAGAAAGAAGATCCAAACTACGATATTAAGGAACTTGCTCTAGAGTGTGCTTCAAAACGCATGTATCCAGACATTCTGAACTACGACAAAGTTGTAGAAGTTACTGGCTCATTTAAGGCCCCAATGGGCTGTCGTAGTTTCCTAGGTCGTTACGTAGATGAGAATGGCAATGAAGTTCATGAAGGACGTAATAACCTTGGCGTAGTGAGCCTTAACCTACCACGTATCGCTATCGAGGCTAATGGTGACGAGGCTAAGTTCTACGAAATCTTGGAAGAGCGTACTGAACTTGTTCGCCGTGCACTAGAGACACGTATTGATCGACTTCGTGGTGTGAAAGCTCGCGTTGCACCGATTCTATACACCGAAGGTGCTCTAGGTGTTCGCCTAAACCCAGATGATGAAGTACTAGACATCTTCAAGAATGGCCGTGCCTCTATCTCGATGGGCTATATCGGTATTCACGAGACTATCAACGCACTATATGCCAAAGATGGTGAGCATGTCTTCGATAACGAAGTTCTGCGCCAGAAAGGTATCGAGATCGTTAAGTTCCTGAAGAACAAAGTTGATGACTGGAAAGAGCAAAGTGGCTGGGGCTACAGCTTATACAGCACGCCTTCTGAAAACTTGTGTACTCGATTCTGCTCACTAGATACTAAAGAGTTCGGTGTACTAGATAGCGTTACGGACAAAGGTTACTACACGAACAGCTTCCACCTTGATGTGCAGAAGAAAGTTAATCCATACGACAAGATCGATTTCGAGATGCCATACCCTGAACTAGCGAGTGGTGGCTTCATCTGTTACGGCGAGTTCCCTAACATGCAGCGCAATATCGAAGCTCTAGAGAATGTATGGGACTACAGCTACGACCGAGTTCCTTATTACGGCACAAACACTCCAATTGATGAGTGTTACGAGTGTGGTTTTGCAGGTGAGTTCGAGTGTACGAGCAAAGGCTTCACTTGTCCGAAATGTGGAAACCATGATCCTAAAAAAGTATCAGTTACACGTCGTGTTTGTGGATACTTGGGTTCTCCTGACGCTCGACCATTCAACTCGGGTAAGCAAGAAGAAGTTATTCGACGTGTTAAACACATGTAGAGACTAATGAATTACCATAAATATCAGCAAGTTGATGTTGTTAATGGTGAAGGTACACGTTGCACCCTGTTTGTTGCAGGGTGCGAACATAACTGCCGAGGCTGCTACAACAAATCAACGTTAAATCCTAATTCTGGTCACCCATTTACCCAAGAGATGGAAGACCAGATAATCAAAGACCTTAAAGATACGCGCATTAAGAGGCGCGGATTATCACTATCAGGTGGTGACCCTCTACACCCTGCAAACACAGCGAGCATATATAAACTGGTGGTTAGAGTGAAAGAGGAATGTCCTGATAAAGATATTTGGATGTGGACTGGTTATACCATAGATGAACTGTCTTCAGATCAAAGATCCATAGTAGAGCATATAGATGTTCTAATTGATGGTAAGTTTGAGCAAGATAAGTACGATCCTGAATTACTATGGCGTGGAAGTTCGAATCAGATCATACATAGGTTCACTCTATAGAGTTCCGAATCCTGAAATGGTGTCAGTACGTAATAGGGCAAAAATATGCTTGGACTTATCGTGTAGGTCCGTCTCTGGACATTTGCGTGTTTGATATATATCTAATTCCGTTCCCTAAGTTCTACAGGCAATGCTAATTTCAGTTCGTCCATGGTTCGCTGAAGGAGGGAGTGTTTTTGTGAACGTAGGTAAGATCGTACATGGATTACATCATTGCAGAACGGATAGCAACTCATCAAAACGTTAAAACATTGTCTGATAATCTCGAAAATACAAAAGCGCAGCAAGACAAAGCTCAAGAAGTACTTGATAGGTAATAGAAATATACCTAATATTAAAGGGCTACAATAACCGTGTCACTAACCCTAAAGATGTTGCCGCATCGCAAGGGGCTGAGCTGGGAGTTTGGCGATTCCCAGCATTCGGCATTTCATTTCTTGTTCATCTGTTAACACAAGTACTCTAAACGTATGTCAACAAGCCTTAGTAGCAAGTATCTGTGATATCAGCTCATTACTGACTCCTTCATCAAACTGACTCACTAGATAACGATTCGGAAATGACTTAAATCGTTCATCAGATGCAATATCTCCGCATACAAACCACTCAGCTTCCAGTGCATTAGCGTGGGCAAACATGCTTCTGACTGGATCATGATCATCCGGTCTCACATTCGACGTTACATCCACATATGGTGCTAATTGGAGATCAGGGAATACATTGTGCTTAACAAGCAAATCTCTAGTGTAATTATTGCCAGTTGGATATAGGAGAAGGCCAGCTTCGAATGCGGCGGCGGCTAGTTTTTGGGCTCCTAACCTATCGGGTTCAACATTTAGTAGAAAGGTGTTTGTTGAGCAAAATGGTTTTTGCGACTTAAACGAATCAAACACATCTTCATGTTTGTTCAAGTAGTCAATTGAATACAGGAGCGCATGTAGATCGAGGTATAGAATTCTCAATGGCATCTCCTTAAGTTAAGGCAATGAGATAGTTGGCCCAAAGGATTTGATTTAAGATGTAGTGACTCATACACGCTCTGACACTTCCGAGAAGACGACTTACAGGTCGTACAATATGCCATAACCTGTAATTGGACACAATGTGCAGCTTCTGTTCGATCTAGTACACCATTGGACATTTATGCATTTGATATATCTAATTCAGTTCCCTCAGCTCAGTAAAATGCAAATCCTGATCTGGTTTAATGCAAATCCTGATCTGGTTTAATGCAAATCCCGATCAGGATGCCGCTTTAATGCTAATTTCAGTTTGTCCGATGTTCGCTGGGAATATGCCCTAGAGGGCAAACTATAGTGTTTTCGTGAACGAAAATTCTAAGTGTTTGTATTAAATGATTTTTGTAACCACTAAATCGGAATGTACATTTACGCGTTTGCTATTTAAATCTAATTCCATTCCCTATATCCAACAAGTACTACAAATTCTGATCTGCATGCTACTTTAATGCAAACTCTGATCATCAAGTGATAGTGCATGCTAATTTCAGTCCATCTATGGTTCGCTGAACGCTGTAGTGTTTTCGTAAATGTAGGTAAGATCGTACATGGATTACTTCATTGATATAGACATATCGTTGTAGAGACTGACCTTTAGAGTGTTATTTGTGAACGTAGGTGCTAAGTTGCTGTATTAAATGCTTTTATGTAAACCAATAAGACTACCGCCAACTCAGAAATGGACAACTCTGAGCTAGGTTAAAACATTTCACTATTATACGAAATCGAGAATTGTTAAATTTATGCGCAACACTATTGGTACAGCGAGGAGTCAACATGGAACTGAAACTAACAGATGAGCAGGTGCAAATATTATTGCATCTAGTAAAAACAGAGATGAACGGTTTTTGTGGCGACGTAGGGTACGTAGAGCTTTCAAAAATAAAAAACATCTTAGAGCAGCAGTTAGATAAAAACTCCGTAGATGAGCCATCTAACTCATAACAGGGTAAGGATGTTCTTGCAGTGAACGGCTTTGGCACATCTCTGGACAAAACGCGTCAGCGACTTTGCTAATTTAGCATTTAATGGATTACCTCAGGTATAGCGATAAAGCCCAATATGATAGGCAAAATGCCTATCATATTCGCTGCTCAACTACGTGTAACGGTGATAGAGAATTAAAGCCATAATAATCGCTAATATTCTCTGATGAGCTTCTTCCATATCATCAAAATGGTCTTGACCAAAACGTCTTGCAGCTTCTACACGCCCCGCCGCTGCTAAAACTAGGTTCCTCGCATTTTCATCATGGAAACCACCATCTTGCAATAAAATTTGATAGCTTCTGCCGATCCAAATCCGACCCTGCTTGTAGATATGAGAGTTTTCAAAATCCCTAGTTTTTTTGACAACAATATCCTCATTGTCATGATAGTGATCGGGGATACAGCATTCTCCCATTTCTTCAATCAGCATATTAAGTTCATAAGCAAAGCTATCTGACTCAGGTTTGTACTCTTCACTCGCTGAGTACCAACTTAATTCCCAATAGGGGCGAATATGGGACAACGGGCGTAGTACCATTTGATCAAGAAAATTGCTGTTTTCGAAAAAAGACTTCACGTTAAATTAAAACCCAAAACATTATTAGATCCGCTCTACTGAAACAAGATCGCTAGGTATAGACCGACTAACTAAGTCGTCATAATTTATGGTCTTCGTGTAGTTTTCTGATAAAAACAAACCATATATCTTTGTTTTCGTTGTTTCGTCTAACGAACCCCACCAAGATAAACGAAAGTAATTATTTTCGGTGTATGCAAATATACAGGTTGTTAACCAATCGTTTATATTGGCGAGAGGCATTGAGAATACTTCTTCCAAGTACTTACCGATAACCTCATGTTGCTTTAAATGGCTTACGACGTAAGCCGCTTTACCGTTTAATGTCACCGTAGAAAGAGAAAAATGCTGAAAACTTTCGTTTGCGTTGCCTGTATTTTGAATTTTTATTCCATTAAGATCAAAGTATGGTGAAATGCTGGCGCACACTGCAATTGTGAGAGGGGCATCATACTCAATTACGTAAGAAACTAGCCCTTCGTATTGACTGTCTTTTTTGATAGTCTCGTAAGCACCTTTAATTATCGAGATGTCACTGAACCCTTTTTCAACGTTAAGTTGGTGAATATACAGCCTCTCTTGAAGAAAGACTTGATGATAAACATCTAGCCCACTGTCCAAGTGCTTTATTTGCCAGTGAGTAACATCAATAGCGGCTTTCTTTTGGTAGTACTCATGGCACACCGCACGATATGAACTAGCCCAACAATTTTCTTTAGTTTTAGAAAACTCATTTAGCTCAATACATTTAAACAATTCGGTATCATGAAAGCTACAAAAGCCATAAAAGATTGATGCTTTTCTTTCGATACCAGCTTTCAACCTATTTGTGTTCTCTATACCATTTAGATTTCGATAAAACGTCCCCACATGACCATTCTCAGCAAGACTAGAAAGGACATTTCCCTTTTGAATTGTATGAGCTCTTTTGATTGGTAATTCACAGTTTTCTTTATCAAATTGAGCACAGCAGTATTTCTTGCTATCGAATATCTCGCTTACTTTCTTTCTAATCTCATGCTCGTTAAGCTCTCGCTTTAGTTTGCGATCTTTATGGCAATCTATGAACAAACGACCACTTGAGCACCAACATTGCTCATGATCACTGATAATCGAAGCACTCAATGTACAGTCAACAAGACGATCGTGACTACTTTGTTCCAATTTCCCAATAGCTTCATTGAGAATACTTTTGATAGACACTTATTTGATCCCAATGCAGTTAAGTTCTCTTAAACGTAAGTAAACATAGGGTGACAGGGCTCCTGCCGTGCAGCTCACCCCAATAGCCCATATTGTTTCTAGGGTTGAGAATATTGCTGTTGTTTTCACTTTATTCATAGGCGATTCCTCCACTTGATTGTTAGTTTGCACTGATAGACTGAAACTTCTGATACACACAAGGATTACGAGGGCTACGAGGAAAACTGACACCAGAGGTATTGAACCTCCCGCTGCCACCCCAATCAGCCTATGTTCACTCAAATATATTTAACAGAAACAGGCTAAGACTCTTTCTGAGGTAAGTTATCTAACAATTTACAAAATGCCCTATGCGCTGCACCTTTCCCTTCATAAATGTAACCAGTATCGAAGAACAAATCTCCACCGTCGTGACTTACCTGAATTCCCCAACAGCCATGCTCTTTATTAGGGTTTTCCACAACTTCAACAATAATTTTACTCATAAGATAACCTCCTTTTTTGATGTTGGTTGCACCCATTGTGGTATGAACCTGAATAGCTGCCATAGCAATATGCGTTTTATTTTATATTAAATGAGTCAAAGAAATTAAGTCAAATAGGTGCTTGTAGAATTTTTATGAGTACCTGTTCTAACACAGTTTGGGGCAAAGGTGTGTTTGTCGAGCTTTGGACAAACGCTTGTTAACGTGACTATTGAGCGTCAAAGGGGAGAATCAATTACCATAATATCTAGATATCGCACATCTCCATTTTTAACTATATCAGGCGATAATCGTTTGTTCAGAGAAGGAGATATGCGTTTATCTCACTGTTAACAAGAACACAAATGACGCGATTCTCTAGAGTTAGGCATAATATGCGTCATAGTGTGGCTTGTCGTTCGTTTCTATGGCGTTTGTAATGATCTCCCATGCGTTAGTTAATTGCGGCTGCACAGCTTCGGGGAACTGAACGCCTAGTTCCATTGACTTAGCATGGCATTTTTCATTCATGTACTCATACAACGTATTTGCTTTAACTTCCGCATCTTCAATGTCTTTCAGTAGATTAGGTGCAATCTGGTCTTTGCCGTTACCCCTGAACTCAGTCAAATTGAAACGGAACGAAAAGTACACTTCCAGTATCTTCCTCACATACGACTGCACTGCAATAGAGTCACAATTCTCTGGTCGTTCTACAGCTTCTTTAACCTTGCTGATCAAGTAAGCATACTCGGATCTGTGGTCTTTAAGTAGCTTAGGCAATGGGTCAATCTTAGATTGGTCGCCTGTACGATTAACTAAGAAGAACTGTGCTCGCTTTGCTGTGCCCGTCTTAGTCCTACTGAAATAGGACAACCACGTTTTTACTAAGTTGAAGAACTCAAAGTTATGCGTAGAAATGAAAAGCTGTTCTACGTGCTCATGACCTAGCTTACTTTTGATAATGCCAAGAACGTTATAAATGTGGTTTGAATCAAGGCTACAGATCGGGTCATCCAAATACACGATAGGTTTGATGCCATTTAAGGAATCATCTTCTAATTGTGTAATGAAGTACGCAAATGCTATTGCAGTACGTTCACCATCAGATAAGTGCTTTGCCTCTCTATCTTCACGCATGAACTTATACGTGCCATTTACAGGCTTAATCTCTATATCAGTCTTACCGAAGTACTGTCGCAAGTTGTCGTTTAGACTATGCGCTCCCTGTTGAGTGTTATTAAGTTCAGCCTTTATCGCATCAATACGTGCCTGATTAGCGTTGATCTCGTTTTGTGCGATGACAGCAGCATCTTTAAACGCTTGTATATCAAGCTGTGCTTGCGAGTGGTCGTAGTTCTGTGTTTCTTGGTACACATAGTGACGTTTGATTGCTTCAATAGCCTGACGCTGCTCAGTGGAATGGTTAGCAGCCCGCTCATTGTGCGCTGTTATTGGTGCGTTGAACTGCTCCATCAAGTCTGTAACTAGCGGTAAAGGATAGTCTGATGCATTAAATGGAAGTACCTCTGCCATGTGCTCTTTCTTGTCAGTAAGTAACTTAACCAGTGACGCTTTTAGTTCTTCGACAGAATCATCGATTGGCTGGATTTGGCTTCTTAATTTGTCAAAACCTTTCTGTAGATCTGGGTAAAGTTGACTGGTATCTGGAATACTTGATGTGAATGCTTGTGATTGAACCGAAGCGATAGCAACATCAATCCTTTGACTAAGGTCTTTGTACGCTTTCGAAAAATAAGCATTTAACTCATCAAGTCTTGCCTGACTAATCGTGTTGTGACAGAACTGGCAGGTGGTGTGTCCAGCGTTACGCTCTATCCCTTCTTCAACCCAACTTCTGAGGCTTTTATCTGCATCCAACTCAGCAATAGTTATCTGTGTTACTGAAGTCGCCATGATTGATTCAATGTCACCCAAAATACCTTTCATTTCTGGGGTGCTAAGTTTAACTTTAGGCACGCTTGATACAGCACTGGCTCTTGCTGTATCAATGTAAGCGCTCATTTGTTCTGGTGTTAGATCATGACTAGCTTCAGAAGATGCAAGCATGGATCTTACGCTTGAAGCGTTGAATGTAGACCTACCTAGAATACTCAATACCGCAACGTTTCGACCTACTTCAGTTAAACGATTATTTTTCTCTTTTTCTTTGCTTACTGCGAATTCTGTGTTTTGATCTCGCTTAGCTTCCTTTGCAGGAATAGCCTCTTCCAATCCTTTAAGTTCTGTTTCTAGTTCGATGTTACGTTCACCTACGATCAAAACAGGGCTTACGCTTGATTCATCAAAATTAACGTTGTCAGCGATGTAATCTGAATTGAAAACACGTAGGTTTTCTACTTTTTGTAAGTTGTTACTCTTGATAGACCTTGCTTCGTGACAATCGACTTCAAAAGATGCACCAGTGAAGCCTTCTGGTATTTCACCTAGCTGCATTGCTCGGAAAACACGTGAAAGCGTGGTTTTTCCGGAATAATTAAAGCCATAGAATAAGTTAAATTGAAAGAAAGGTTGACCAGCATTAGTGTTGACATCCTTTAAAATACCGAAGTTTTTTATAGATTTTACGCTCTTAAACATGCATATACCTCGAATAGGAGACTCTTCATTTTACTATGCATGATCTCAGATTGGATGTGACTGATATCAATTTAGTTGCTTAATATAATAGGGCGTTAGAGCTACTAACTTTGAAGTAGTTCTTCCTAGTTGCAAACACGGAGTGGGGCAAAGGTGTGTTTGCCGTGATCGGCGCTGGCACACCTCTGGACAATTTCGAGTTAGAGTTGATGTTCAAAATTGAATTCTTCGCATAAGCAAAATTTAGTAAAAAAATGTTAGAATCCACCGCAATCGCTAATGATATTTCAGGCTTTTGCTTAGATCTGTTCCATTCTGACAACTGCAACGTTGGCTATTCCAAGTCCTGTTAGAGTGTCACCGTGTACTTTCTCATCATCAGGGTCATAAAAAGTCACAACCCATTTAGCATCAGGTCTGACTGATTGCTCCAACTTCTTGAAGTAGGGTAAATCTACGTCAGCTAATGAGTGACCGAGAACATATACTTCATCAATATTGCCGAGCTTTGCAAAGAAGTCTTCATTGTTTTTTATGATCTGGTCTGTTCCCTTGAAAGTTGCTGAGAAATACTGATTGATCGCATCCTTACCACGCTCGAATGAGTAGTCATATTGATCAGATTGATATTCCATCCAACGTTCTAAATCTTCATCACTCAATCCTGATGGTGGTTCGGCTGGTTTCTCTTTGAAATTTTCAGGATCAACACCATGACCGAGAATTAACTCATCAATATGTTCATCGGCTTTCCCGTGAATGAATAGCACATTCTCATCGGGGATTGCGTAGTATTGAGAAAGCGTATCTGTGTAGTTGAATGTGAGGTAAACAGCGTCTCTATCAATGTTTACTGATCGGCTGTGATCAAACTGAGGAAACTGTACAGCCAAAATGAACTCTTTGAATGCTTTATAGAGTTCAGTGGTTAGAAGGCCAAGTATTCGCTCCATCTCAATTTCAAGCGTGTATCGGTCTCTGTCTCGAAAGTCATCTGAAGAATAGTTTGGCATTGCATCCATGTTTGCTTCCAAAACTGAATCTTTATCAAGCAGTGACATACTCGTTTCAAATTCAGACCATAAAGGGTCTGACATTGTTGTTGGAAAATCTGGGTCTAAGTCAGCAAACCCGTAATAGTCGAGCAATAGCTCATAAGTTTCCCAGTAGTTATTTTTGAGATAAAGCCCAAAAGATGTATACCTAGTGTCAAGGCCATGATGAACATCAAAGCCATTACCTATTACATATAGCTTCATGTCATTCACCGTTGATATCTAGTTCTTTGAAGCTAATGACTTCGGAGTCATCATCAGTCAGCTCAAAATATGTATCTTGGAAGTAAAACTCTTCAATGTATGCGTTAGCTTTTAATCCATCGGTATAGGCAAGTGTTATGTGGGCAGTGTATGTTTCTTTGTGTTTTACTGTTGACTCATTACTCAAGACGAATACATATTGCTTGTCTTCAGGATCCCAAGGTGAACGGTCATAATCTGAGAATCGGTAATCTGCCGTAACAACCACCTCAAATTCTACTTCGTATTCAGCCCACTCGGCATCGACATTCTGTAAGTTTTTCTTCCCAACATTCACCGAGTTGATTTCTATAGAATTGATAATCTCATCGAAAGGATCTGCGTTTTCATAGTTGAACTCGCCATCTTCGAGAGCTTGCAGGGCATCCGCTTTGATTTGTTCTAGGAGTTGTTCGAATATTTCATCAGCAAATTTGGCTGGTTCTTCGTACGCTTTGTCGCTTCGAACAATCAAGTCAATTAGGTCATCGACGTTTTCAAGATGAATGAAGTTATCTTCTTTCTCACAGAATGATTTCATATCGCCGTCGTCACTAACGATATAGGCTGAATATCCTCTAGCCAAGCTCACCTGTTTAATAGCTTCTAGCGCAAATGCATCAGGAAACTCGTGCTTTTTTGATTCTTTGCCAAAAGGAGGAAGGTTGTTGAAGTAAGCATCAAATACAACTTGAGGGTTAACAGTGCTTACATCAATTGTTTCGACGTAGCCGTTTTCGACGAAATCATCAAATTTTTCACTGATAACAGCATAAATATCATCATCTTTAACCTTGGTGAAGATGCCATGACAATCAAGGTCGGGGGTGTTTCTTAGGAACATCGCATCTCTTTGCATCTTCTTTATCATAGAAGCTGCTTCTTCAGATTTGCGTTTGAGATGGGAGTCGATCTCTTTCCTTGTCACATCAGTAATGAGCAAGTGGATTTTCTCATCCTCAATTAGCTCTTGAAGACGACCAAGAGCGTGTTGCCCAAATTGATAGTTTTTCTTTTCAAAAGCGCTTGTATCGATAAAAACTAGCCTTGTCTGTAATTCCATAATCAATACCTTGAACACGTGGTGTAAATTGTCATCAAATAAAGTGATAAAATAATTAAGCGGATAACCAACTAATAGCATATTGGTTCATTATAAAAATTCGGGCAAGTAACGAGTTAGCAAGGTGTGATGAGGGATAGCTTTAAATGATTTTGGGGCATCACTCAGTTAGAATATTCTTTTAGATCTGATTAAACCGTGATTTACAAAGTGCCAGACTGCACCCTGACTAATCCAGATGATGGTAGAACTGTAAGCCACAGAGGTGCGAACCAGTTGCCTCTTTTTGTGTATACACGTTTTAGGGCGTAATAGCCGACTACCAATTCAGTGGCCGTAGTAGATGAAACGTCGTCACTTAACTAGCGTATTAACAGTAGTGTGCTTCTAGATATGTTAGGGTCTAGCAGGAGGCACAAGCGCGTATCCCTGCCAGTTATACTCTGTAACCAGCTTCGCTGGGTCTCGGGCGGATTTCAGGGGAGCGCAACCCCATGATTTTCTTTCCGCCCTTATCCCTGCGGGGCTGTCATCACATGTGTCTAGCTATGCGGCTGATGAAACATACTGTGATAGCTCTGCGTCAAGGTTGACCCCCGAACAAATTCTCATGTATGCGGGTTTGCTGTTGATTGCCTTTGATAATGTTCTCATATCTCCAATAAAAATGGAGGCAGTTTTTGAGCGTGTTAGTGCAGTATAAATCATGCTGTTCTCCACAAATGATGTGGAGGTAGACCTAGGCAAGAGAACGATAGTGTAGGCAAACTCTGAGCCTTGAGTTTTATGAATTGTGATACCGTAAGAATGTACTAACCCAGTGTCAAAACATGCACTTTCATCGATATAGACTGTCTTTTCAGCAAACTTGCAGACTAATTTCTTTTGTATGTCTTCACCTGCCTCTTCTTGCTCGTAGATAATACCAGTGACAATTGCCAAATCACCGTTGTACAGGTCAAGTGGTGCAAAGTTCTTTGTGACAATAACACGCTCCCCCTTGGCAAAACCCCATAAAGGTTCAGAACCACTACAGTTTCGTTCATTTGTTATGAAGTGGTCGTTAATGCTGATGGTAGATAGGGGGTTATCTGCATTGGAATAAGGTGTAATTACCTGTGATCTATCTAATCCCAACTTTTTGGATAGTGAATACGCATTTGAAATTATCTGAGAATCATTAACTTGTAGGTAGTAGACGCCAGCTTGACCCGAAAATGAACTCAGGTCGGTTAGGGCACTCAGTGGATCGTTTGAAAATCCACATGTTCTGTCATCCCACTCAGCTTTCATATTGTGGCCGACGTTTCGTACTAGCGTCGCCACATCTCTAATCGGATTGCCTGCTCCCTGTCTGTGGACACTTCTAAGTTCGCTGTACGGCACTGTATCAGGTTTTAGTTTCCCTAGGCTTACGAGGTGCTGCCAAACCACACCAAAGCCAACAGGAGCGATTTGAGCAATGTCTCCTACCATTGAAATGCTGTATTTCATAGAGTGCTTGTCAAACAGGGATACAAACTCTACTACCAGTGATAGATCAAGCATTGAGGATTCGTCAAACACAATCAGCGGGTTGTCGTTTAGTTGTATCGCATTCTTGATATTGGGACGTTCAACGGTTAGTTCGACTTGACGAATTAGTCCTCGGACAGTGTAACAACAGATCTCGTCCTCTCCATCACCGAATAGGCTAGTGTATGACTTTCGGATGACACACATTCGTTCAAGCTCGTCATTGACGTGTTTTTTTGCTATACCCGCAACCGCTACAAAATATGCAGGTCGGTCTAGGCGGTTACAGACGTACTTAACACATGCCATAGCGGTACTTTTACCAGTACCTCCTTCCCCTTGAGCGATTGAAAGGTCATTGGTCAACGCGTTGAAGGCGAGCTTTTTCTGTTCTTCGGTAAGATTGAACCCGTTCATTTTAAATGAGTATTCATCAAACTCATTTATCAAGGTGATGATTCGTCCATTGGATGACTTAGCGTCCTTAGAAGACACTATTTTTGTTGCCATTGATTTCTCGACGATACTCTCAAGGTTCGCTAGGCCGACACCCTGATAGTCACCTCTACTCGTTCTGCACAGGGCAATTAGCGAAAGACCCGTATCAATCGCAACATCAACCAAATTTTCACCAATCAACGATGACAGTGCCACCCTAAACTTTTCTTCACTGATAGCCGTGTGATTTTGCTTGAGTGCGCGATACACCACGTAGTCAATTGCGCCAATCAACCTGACAGGAGAGTCGTCAGGAATACTCATCTCCTTCGTATTTCTTAGTCGTTCAGCAACGCCCCATGCATTGTTAAAGCGACTTCCCATGCGGATAGGGGCATAAGGATTACTGGTTAACAAACTTTTTGCGGAGCGACCCAATAACCTCATCAGTCTATGGGCAGTGCGTCTGTCATAACCAGCTTTTTCAATGAATTCAATAGACTCAAATTCAGCCTGCACCGTCTGATAGGCTGTTAGAAACGCCAGCCCACGTTCAGTGCTGTCAAATGCATCGACTAGGGCAGGTAGATTGCCGTTCCTTAGCACATTCAGGAATTGCCTTGCCGAGCCAGCTCTTTCGATAGCTTTACTAATACGAGACTCTCCACATCCGATACCTCGGAATTCTGGATGCGTGAAGAATAGCTTTTTAGTAAGGGTCGGCAACTCATACTGACGTAATGCACGCTCGTAAAGCCTAAGATCACTCTCGATATCATTAAACGCGTCTAAAACTAACCGACCTGACGTTGCGGAATATTGTGGGCGATAATTAATCAGCGCTTTTTGGCTTGCACATGAAAACACCCACACCTCAGCTACACACGGCTCCTTGTAAGTGTGCTCTTTCCTAATGAACACAGACAATCGTTTGTTTCTTTTAGTGCAATTGCCATAAACAATGTAGGCATTTAGTAAGTTACGCACACTTGTAACTAGCAATCTAAACTCGATCAAATGTTCTTCCTCCGCTTAGGATAGAATTCTTGACCTGATCTGCGTGATTCCTCATATGTTCGTCAACAGATCGCTCTGAGGCGGCCAAGGTCAGCTCCAACCTATGGAGCTTTGCCTCTTTCTCTTTCAACTGTTGCTCCAGTGTTTGTATTCGAGCATTGAGAGTCACGATTAGAGCACCCTGTTCGTTTATATCGCTAGCCTGACTCGCAACTAATTCGTCACGCTTTTTGTACGTTATTGATCTTGGTTGAGAGTTCTCAACCCCAATGTTGCGTATATCTTTCGGAAGTGCTTCCTTAATCAGCGAGTTTTTGTACAGTGTTGCACGATCCTTGAACGCGCACCATCTAGCCAATTCACTAGCATTGATTCCTAGTTCATTCGTGCCACGTTCGTCTCGCGGAAACTTGATCCCTTTTTGGCGCATCTGACTAATAACCTGCTTATAGCATTCGACATATAAAGCAGATTTGGCAGTACCCCGCAGGCTTTCCTGCTCAGGTGTCAATTTAACAGGTTCTATTTCCATGTTTATCTCTATTCCTTCAGTGGAGCGGGTGTAGTGCGCTCTAGCCATGCTAGGTATGGCTGAGCCTGTTCAGAACTCACTAGGGTTTCACCAAAATACTCAATACGCCCATCTGGCATCAGGTCTAACCCCACATCCTCGTGATCAAGAATTCGAGCAAGCGCTCGGCATAGTTTCTCGACATTAATGTCAGCTTGTCTGAACTCAGTTGCATCGTGCAGTGTCAGTTGTGAGTTAGATGCATCAGAAATTGCAAGTTCAGCCTGTTTTAGGTTAATTTGCAGCTTCTTTATCTCGTCGTTGAGAAGCCCAATTCTTGACTCATACCTAGCCTTTAGATGTACCCAGTTTTTAGGTTGAGGTTGAGCTAAGGAGTCCAGTTTGCTCGTACTGGGCGCAATTTTTAACAAGGCAGTCTCAAGGTATCCTCGGTAGTATCCCCCCTTGTTCTCGCTTTTAAGTAGAGTGGAATAACCAATCCCTGTATCCCGTTCCAATTTTTTTGCCAACTGATCCATATTCGAAATACCTGCCTTGAGGCTAGGAGTTGCGATGTATGTATCTAGAGTTTTAGTAACCAACTCGATTCGCCCGTTAAGGGATTCTGTCCTTTTATTCTTAACCATTAGATAACGCCTTTATTACATTGTTTTGTAAAGGGCTTCTCGTTAGAGGTGGAGTGCCCGATAAGTCACTCTCAATCACCTCCAGAATTTGCTGTTTAGTAATAATATTCGCGTCCAACATGCTCATGATCGGGGACATGATATGTCGAGGGTCTAAAGAATCATTTACGAAACAGGCTTCAACCTCCCTCATGATGTCATCACTAGCGTTCTTAGAATCGTTTAAGATTTTCCTCTCAATTCTGGCTACAGTTTTTTGAATTTCAGGGCTATTCAGTGAAGGTACGTCACTCACACTAGTCATGTGGTTGAGTAACAACTCAGGCAAAGACATTTTGAACGTCTCACATGATATTGTTTCTGATAGCAGGCGTGGTGCAGGAACAACAAATTTATTAGCATCCTTCTTGTTCAACAACCTTATCCTCGTTTGTTCAACAATACGCAGAGCTGCTTGCCAACCCAATAGTTCACTCTGCAAAACAGATTGTTCGCGTTTGAGTTGGGCGACTTCAACTTTCTGCACAGTCTCATCACCAATCTTATTTCGGTTTAGGTTAATTAGGGACGTTACGTTACTCTTCAAATCCAACTCTAGTCGCTGAACCATGCGTGAAATAGAAATCAGGTTATCTATATGACAGATTTTAATTCGACAAACACCGCATCGCTGATAACCACCATTTTCAGCAATAATTTCTGAAGGGCATTCCATGTTGTGCACACAGATATGGGTTGATGAAAATGCGATCATGGATATAGGGGTGGAGGCAACAAGATCCATGCCAGTGGGATTAATGATTTCATTGCCCTCATCGTCAACGGTGATAATTGGAATCGATGTGAAACCGTAAATACACATTGTTTCGTTGGGACGTTGTTTGAACGATTCCTTAACTTGAGCCTGTGAAACATCATTGGTGTGCATAGGTGTGATTTCATCAGTACTTTTGTTACCACGTACTAACATCAGGTTAGCTCTGCGGTATTCTCCGACCTTGCGTGCTCGATCTTCCTCTGTCTCTTTGTTGTAATAGATGGTTGTAGTCACTTTCATGTGACCGATATTCTTACTCACAGTCTCTACGGGTATGTAGCCAACTCTGTGACTGACGTAGGTGGTTCGAGTCGAGTGGGGAGATAGTAGCGCCAATAACTTTACGCGATGCCCCTCAGCATCAAACCCAAGTTTTTGATTCTTGCCTGAAACCCTAGCTCGTAGAACGAACTCACTATCAGCTGTGATTATTCTCTCTGCTGTCTGTGATGTCATAGAGTCCTTAGCTGATAAAGGCACCATTTTTACAAACTCACATTCTTCTATCACATCATTGAAAGAATAATTGATAACACTCTGTGAAATGCCTAGGAATATCTTCCAAATATCAGCCCACACTGTTTCTGAAAACGGCTGTCCTGATGCGTTGCGAAATAGGACATCGATTTCTAGACCCGTATCATTATAAGGAATGAGGTGGTCAACATCTGATCTCAAATTTTGGAAGTCCCTTTCTGCTCGGAGCATCGTTATGACGTCGATGTGAGAACTCGCTTTCCATGGCTTACGTAGACTTTTATCAGTGCTGACTAATAGTTGAACGATACCGTCCACATTTCCCGCCTCTACAAACTGATCAAAATAACGTTTGTCTAGGTAGCGGATATGTTTGTGCCGTATTCCCTGTTCAAGTGCGACGATAATGCCCCTGATTGGCCCAAGCAATGGTGCAACTAACTGTGTAACCTTCGTCTCTATGGTTCCAAAATTAGTCATCGAGAATGGGTTCTCAATGATCTTCGAAGGTTTATCCATTCGAACATAGGAGTGCTTGAGTTCATCATCGACGTACCAAACTATTGGAGAAAACCCTGCACAATCATGAGAGTAAATTGCTCGTTTAAATGCTTTGCTATTGTTCTCTCCCACACGTATCACGTCATGGTAATGTTCCAACGGTACTGCCCAGTGGAATACATTAGCAATTGGCTTGTTCTCAACTACATCACCGTTTAGCGGAGAGTTATGTAGTTGATATTTCAATATTCCAACAGGAGTTGCGATTTTTGCGCCTATTTCAATCAGTCTGTATTGGTTATCAGTATGGTATGAAGTAGCAGGCCTAAAACCGAGCAGTTCATAATCATAACCTTCTAGTACCCGCTCTTGCAGGTATGCACCGTACTTTTCTAAAGCGTAGGCGACCTGCAAAACGACTGCGTATTCATCTCGTGTAAATACCTTTTTTACAGACTCGCTCAGTGTGCCGAGCTTTATCCCTCGTTCAGATTTATGCCATGCGTTGGTGAACTCGTGTGGCAATAGAGTTTTGCCTGTTGAGCTAACATGTTCTGTGTTAAAGGCATAATTATTTTCAACAGAGTTCAGAGCTGCTTTTACCCATGTAGCAACTGAAACGGACTTGCGCAGCAAAAACTCACCGAGAGTACGAGGCCACTGATCTGTATCTATATCTTGATTAGAATGTGAGCGAATGACAAATGTTTCTCTATCCAACTCTTTAAACGTCGTCGGAGTATAAATATTCTCGGTTTCTGCTTGCTCAGGGAATAATTCGCACCAGCAAGATACATAACCCAAGTACTGGTAAATTACATTCCAGCCCCACTGAGCGTTGGAGAAAGCGGCTTTTGAAAGAGAGCTAAGGTGGCTATCTTTATAGTCATCCCAGCTAGAAAAGTCGGGCCTTTCAATCAAACCGCGCTTGTAAAATTCTTGTGTGGCTGCGAATTCATTATCAGCGAAGAACATGAAAAGAGATTCCTCGTCTTGCTCATACACAACCTCTTGATAATTGAAATTACCGCCTGCTTGAAGTTGAAGAAGCTCAGATTTGTAGGCAACGGTTAGAGCGCGTGTGTGACCAGATAATGTATCTTTTTTATGATAGCCTTGTTTGGTCGCATATAACTTGAACTCTTTTAGCCTGCTTTTCAGAGCCTTAAATGGAACAACTTCATTTGACAGCTCTTTGAGCAGCATGGCATCAGCAGGTCGCTTTATGTCATACATATCATACAGACAGAGTAGTTTAGTTACGTCATCGTAAGAGCTTACGCTAACGTCTTCAGGTGAATGTAGAGTGCTGCAATAGATGATACTGGACATTTTATCGTAACATTGCCCACCGTCACGCTCTATGATGAGTACTTCTAATGGTGGCGCATTCTGAATGTCGCAAATTAGTTGTGTAAACTCACTTTGCAGAGACTTACAGTACGAGTCAGACGCTCCAAACATGGGAGGTCTGGAGGGGTGCCCAGTTGATTTGAACTGAGCAAACTCTTCAAACTTGTTTGAACCTAGTTCAAGGTCGGCAGTGACTGGTAACACCACCAATCCCTCTCTCCACAACTTGATCAGGATTAATCTGGAATAAAGGATTACCGTTTGGTAAACATTTTTACTGATCTGCTCGGGCTTAATACCTACTGAAGCAAATAATTCCTCTGTTTGCCTAATGAACTTCACCGCTCCATGATAACCTTTATGGTTAGGTCTTCTTGCATTGTTCTTTCTGGTGGCAAAGTTGGAAGCACTAGCTGCTTGAGATGCGATAGTAAGCAGTGTTTTTGTATCCGAGATATTTTCTGCTATTTCACATATGACACATCGTACGTCAGCCTTGCCTATGCTAATGTTTGAACCACGATTCAACACGTCCATCTCTGGAACAGAGAACTTTTTGTCAACACCTACGCTAGAAAAGAATGCTGAGACCTGCGCCTTTAGCTGTATTGCAATTTCAGTGCAACGCGTATCAGCATCGCCTTTACCAGAAGGGTAATAAAGGGTGTTAGTTGTGTTAAAGATCATTGTTTGTGCGCCTCCAGTCTCATTAACATACCTTCGATCCTTCTAGCTTCAGCTAGGTGTTTATTTTTTTCTTTCAATAGAATGGCTTGTTGATCAGTTAGGTTTAGGCGTGTGATATCACGAGATAACTTATGCTCCTGACTCAGCTTCTCTGAGTTATCTCGTTTGTAATTTACGGTACTTGTGAAACTGACATGGCCTATCAGACGACTGACGTCCTCCGCTTTATAACCAAATAGCAACTCTCCACCCTCAGTTAAGCGAGGGCACTCGTAATGCAGGTAGAAAACTAGTGCATGCCGAGCAAAATGTGGCCCATGAAGTAAATCCTCAGAGATACCTACCTCCCTTAGCGCTTTTTTGAAACGTGTAACGATATTTGAGTGGCCACGTTTTTTATCGGCACGCTGAGTTAGGATAAATGGTCGCCCCTTGTTCTTGCCCTTGTCAAACGTGAACAAAAAATCGTGACTATAGTCCGTGGTTATGGTCAACAGAAGTTTATCGAGTGACTTCCAAAATATTTCTTCTGCCACACCAAACAGGTTCACCTCATGGTGTCGGGTTTTGCGACCTTTCCAACCTGAGCACAATTTATTCTCCTCCGAGGTTAGACCTCGTTTTGATATCTTTGGGGGCAGGAAAATCCTACGCTGTGTGAAATCAATATGTCCCAACTGCAACAGCAGTGCCTCGCTGATTCTTAACCCACTCGCGAATAGTAGAGCGAATAGGGTACGGTCACGATCTGACAGGGATTCCTGATTGAGGAACTGTTCAATCTGTTCCTGTGTTATGGCGACCTTATCTCGAACTGGTGAATCATCGGAAGGACGGCGTGAAAATACTTGATTCGTTTCTCCACGTATATTGTGCGCACCCAGAATTGCCCCAATAGCGGTATGATTCTGCCAATATAATTTTTGTGCCTGAGTTATCTCGGTGGAATTCCAAACCTGCTCAAACAGTGGTTGATATTCGGACTCTGATGGTGAAACTCCCATAGCACGGCAGAGTCTGGTATGCGCTGATCTACCATGACGCTCGGAGATCTTGATATAGTGCTCAATTGCGTTTAAATGCACGTTAATTGAATTATTTCCAAGTTTTGGGCGGTAGCCCTCCATAAGCTCTCTTATCGTCTCAATCTCATGAGTAGCGTTGTGAGGCAATTCTTTTTGGATGTACGCTGGGTAGCTCATAACGAACTTATGTGCACGATGCAGTATGAGGGCAGTATCAGACCCCATAACTCCAGCCTCATGGAGATAATCTATGAATTTAATCACATGCATTCGGTACGTATTGATTGAGTTAGCACTTAAGTTCTTTTTTTTATTAGTGGTGTCTGCTAGACGAACTATCTCCTCTTCGTAGACTCTGAACTCCTCAATTTCAGTGTCATCGTCAACTCTGAAGAGATGATGAGAAGTTGTTTCGATTACGCGTGAATTAACGACGGTAATCTGCTTACGTGTTTCATACCTGATGTTCTTTAATTTCATGAGAGCGTATCAATCCTCATTTTTTTGTATTGTTACACCTTAAGTTACTGACATATAAGGAGTCAAGTTCGTAGTGTGTTTAAAATATTAGAGAGAATAGATGTATATATTACATAACGGTCAAACACCATTCGTTACGTTTGGTTTTGGTCTTGGTACAAGCTGGGCATCACGCCTTATCCAGAAATCGATTCTGAAGAATCGTATTGCAGGTCTAGGCAAGAACCGTAAAACAGCGGTATTCCCTAAACTTGTATTCGGCATCAAAGATGGTTTGAACCACAAATCAGAAGATCCAAACTACGACATCAAGCAACTTGCGCTTGAGTGTGCGTCTAAGCGTATGTACCCAGACATTCTTAACTACGACAAAGTAGTGGAAGTAACCGGTTCATTCAAAACGCCAATGGGTTGCCGTAGCTTCCTTGGTACTTACGAAGAAAACGGTGAGCTGATTCACGAAGGTCGTAACAACCTTGGCGTCGTGAGCTTGAACCTTCCTCGTATCGCTATCCGTGCAAACGGAAGCGAAGAGAAATTCTACGAGCTTCTAAATGACCGCCTACGTCTTGCTCGTAAAGCACTAGAGACACGTATCTCTCGCCTTGAAAACGTGAAAGCACGTGTGGCCCCAATCCTATACATGGAAGGCGCATGTGGTGTTCGCTTGAAAGCAGACGACTCAATCGCAGATATCTTCAAGAACGGTCGTGCGTCTATTTCTCTTGGTTACATCGGTGTACACGAGACAATTAACGCGCTATTCGGTACAGAAGCGCACGTTTATGATGACGCTGTTTTGCGTGAAAAAGCGGTCGCGATCATCAAGCATCTAAAAGATGCTGTGAATCAATGGGCTGACGAAACAGGTTATGGCTTCAGCTTATATGCAACGCCAAGTGAAAACCTATGTAGCCGTTTCTGCCGCATCGATGCGAAAGAGTTCGGCGTAATTGAAGGCGTAACAGACAAAGGTTACTACACCAACAGCTTCCACCTAGATGTTGAGAAGAAGGTGAACCCATACGACAAGATCGACTTTGAGATGCCTTACCCAGAAATCTCAAGCGGCGGCTTTATCTGTTACGGCGAGTTCCCGAACATGCAACGTAACGTTGAAGCACTAGAAAACGTATGGGACTACAGTTACACCCGAGTGCCTTACTACGGTACAAACACGCCAATTGATGAGTGCTACGAGTGTGGCTACAACGGCGAGTTTGACTGTACAAGTAAAGGCTTCACTTGCCCAAGCTGTGGTAACCATGACTCAACTAAAGTATCAGTAACACGTCGAGTTTGTGGCTACCTAGGCAGCCCAGATGCACGCCCGTTTAACTTCGGTAAGCAAGAAGAAGTGAAGCGCCGAGTTAAACACCTGTAAGGTTTACTACCACTCGTTTTAACACTTTGAAAATCAACTTTAAACAGGTTGATTTTCTCTTTCGCGATAACACAGAGACGCATTATGAATTACCACCAATACTATCCAATTGACGTTGTTAACGGACCGGGTACGCGCTGCACGCTGTTTGTGTCGGGTTGTGTGCATCAGTGCCGAGGGTGTTATAACCAGTCGACGCAACGTTTGGATTCTGGTGTACTTTTCACGCAAGAAGCGGAAGACAAAATCATCGCTGACTTAAACGACACGCGTATCAAACGCCGTGGCTTGTCGTTGTCGGGTGGAGATCCGCTTCACCCTGCTAATGTGCCTCATATTTTGAAGATAGTGAAAAGGGTGAGAGAGGAGTGCCCAGGTAAAGACATTTGGGTTTGGACTGGCTACACGCTGACGGAACTGAATAACGCGCAAAGGGAAGTGGTGCAATACATCGATGTTTTGATTGATGGTAAGTTTGAACAAGACAAGAAAGACCTCAATCTCGAATGGCGTGGCAGTTCAAACCAAATCATTCATCGCTTTACGGACATCTAATCAAGCATTCTCCGCACATAAAAAGGGCTCACGCGTGCATAACGGGTGAGCCCTTTTGGTGTGAGTTCGTTAATGTCTTTTTGGTTACGCTGTCACCGATTGGTCATCTTCAACCATATTATTTATCCAACGTTTAGATTGAATACGGTAAGTCGTCAGTACGCCTTTCACTAACTCTTCCGCGAGCAGAGACATCAAGACAAAATGCAAAGGCAGCCCTAACACCATGCCTGTGTAATAAGTAAGGGGGATGCCAATAGCCCACTGACCGAACGTGTCGATGAAAATGCTATAGCGAATATCAGCGCCACTCTTTAGTACGCCGCCAATCCCAACCATGTTAAACACCCTCAAAATCATACCTAGCGCCATGACTAAACATACGTTAAGTGCCATGTCTGCATCGGTTAACGGGCTCAGTACCAATAGGTGATGAATCATGGGCGAGCTCAACCACACTAGGAAAAACAGCAAGGTGGCTAAGATTGCGCTGGTTAACACATACCACCACGCCGTTTTCTCGACTCGGTCATAATGTTTTGCACCAATATCATTCCCAAGAAGAACGGATGCAGCGACCGCAAATCCCATAAAGGTTGAAATCAGTACCCCTTCAATCGGTGATAAGAATGAGATGATCGCCAGTTCTGAAACGCCCAATTGACCATAGATGATGCTGTAAACGATCAATCCACCAGTCCAAAGCGCATCGTGGACCAACATGGGTAAAGAAACCTTAAAGTACTTTTTTCGATACTGTTTTAAGCGGCCTTGTACCCAATCGAACTTAGTCGGAATTAGGTAAGCATATCGTTTGTAGAAAAAATAAATCAAGACGGCGGTTTGGAAAAATCGAGAAACAAAACTACCTACGGCTGCACCAAATACGCCCCATTGAGGGAAACCAAATAAACCAAAAATCAAAACATAATTAAGCGCGACGTTAACGACAATGGCGGAGATACTAACGTTGGTTGCCAGTTTGGTTTGGCCCACGGAGCGCAATACCGCTTCAATCGGTACTACTATCGCCGTAGCAATGAGGCTAAAGCCCGTAACCACAAGATAATCACGTGCATAAGTGACGTATTCAGGATCGTCTGACATAAAAGAGACGATCTCTTCATCAAAAATCGCATAAAGAACGATAAACGGCAGCGTCACCAAAATGGAAATAAACCAAGATTGCGCCAACGTTCTGCGAATTCCGGCTAGGTTTCCTGAGCCGTAGTATTGAGAAGCAAGTACGGTAACTGCACCGCACAGGCCAGAGACAACCGCTAGGTTGAAGAAAAAGATACGATTTCCAACTCCAACTGCTGCCGTTGCAGATTCTCCGAGTAGGCTTACCATGAAAATATCCACGACGCCGAGCAAAGCAAAAAGCATGGACTGAAGTGAAACAGGTAGGCCAATCGTAATCAGCTTTTGCCAAAATGCTTTATCGATGTATTCGCGTGTTAAGAGCATCGCATTTCTCCTTAAAGATTAATGCGAGTAGTTTATCCTCATGATTTGGCGGTGTATTTTTCAAAGGAATCCAAAACCTTTGTAAAACTCTCTACTAACGCACATGTGAGCCAATAAATCATGGAAGATAAACAAGAACGCTACGCGATTTCAGAAAAAACTTATCAAGAGTTTATTGATCACAGTCGAGTATTAGCACTTGAGGAGAGAGGCATTGTGCAGTGCGGCATTGCCACTTGTCGTGACTTCTTCTCTGTTTATCGTAAAAACCAAAAGAAACACATGCTGCTCTATACGGTGCGTGGTAAAGGGTGGCTAGAGAGTGGGACTTATCGATACGATTTGGAACCGGGCTCGTTGATTACAGTACCCGCAGGTGTTGAAAACGGTTTTGGTATAGAAGAAGAACCTTGGCAGATCGCGTGGCTTTTTCTTGCTACTGATAGAGAGTGGCCGATATTAGAATGCGATGTTCGCTATCAGCTTTCATCTACACCTGAAGTGATGTATGCATGTATCCAAACACTACTACGCAGCATTCACCTTCCAATCGATTATGGTGGTGCGGTAGGTGAGCATAGTGTGGCTCAGTTAGAGCTGATGTTAAACATGCCGCCCTCAGAGTCGATATCACGCAGCCAATTGAGGCTTCGGCGTGTATTTGACCTTGTCCAACGTCAGCTCCATAAGGATTGGAGCGTTGAGCAGGTAGCGGCTCTATATCCATGTTCGGAGCCTCATTTGCATCGACTGACTCAAAAGCAGTTTGGTCGAAGCCCAATGGCACATTTAACGCGTATGCGCATGGAATATGCTGCTAGGTTACTTCGTTCAACAGAATGGCCAATTCAGCATATTGGAGAAATAGTCGGATATCCGACCAGCGCTAACTTTAGTACACGTTTTAAAGCGTGGTCGACCATGACACCAAGAGAGTTTAGAAAAAACGGTAGAGTGGATTGGTACGACGAGGAGTGAATCGTTCTTTTTCTGAACGATAGAGCGCACAAAACTCACCGCAATCCAGAATTTTGTTCTCTAATTGATGAAATAAGTGAAAAATCATTTCGTCATTTTTTGCGATGGTGTTAACGTGAGGTTCGGTACTTGAATTTCAAAGGGTTATGACTTTCATGTTTTCTAATCTCCCAACTCCCGTATTAGATCCTATTTTATCTCTATCCGTTGCATACCGTAACGATGAACGTCCAAACAAGGTTGACCTTGGCATTGGCGTATACAAAAACAGCGCAGGCGAAACGCCGATTATGAAAGCCATTCAAATGGCGCAGGATGTCGTTGTTGAAACTCAAAAAACCAAGTCTTATGTTGGTCTTGCGGGTTGCGAAGAATTTAATAAAAGCATGATCGATTTGCTGCTGACGGGAACGTCTGCAATGGATCGTGTTGCAGCAATTCAAACGCCAGGTGCAAGTGGTGCGCTGCGTATGCTCGGTGATCTGATGAAGATCGCACAGCCAGATACGACGGTTTGGATTTCCAACCCAAGTTACGTAAACCACAAGCCAGTAATGGAAGCAGCAGGCCTTAAAGTTAAGTTCTACCACTATTTCTCTTCGGAAACGAAACAAGTAGACACCGCAAAAATGATGGATGATCTTGCGAAAGCTGGGCCTTCAGATGTGGTACTTCTTCATGGTTGTTGCCACAATCCAACTGGTGCGGATATTGACTTCTCTGCTTGGCAAGCCATTACAGAATTGTCGCAGAAGAACGGTTTCATCCCATTTGTGGACATTGCCTACCAAGGCTTCGGTGATGGCCTAGAAGAAGACGCAAAAGGTCTTCGTTTTATGGCAGATAACGTTGAAGAGATGTTGATTACTACTTCATGTTCGAAGAACTTTGGTTTGTACCGTGAACGAACTGGTGCAGCGATTGTGGTTGGTAAGAACATGCATGATGTAACCAATGCAAAAGGTAAACTCCTCACTCTAGCTCGCTCGACTTACACGATGCCACCCGACCATGGTGCAGCTTTAGTCAAGACCATTCTGCAAGATGACAAGCTCACTTCCGTTTGGAAGCAAGAATTGAGTGAAATGCAACATCGTTTGGTTAGCCTTCGTCAAAGTTTGTGTAACGAGTTGAGAAACAACCATAATACAGATCAATTTGATTTCATTGAGGGTCACAAAGGCATGTTTACTGTGCTAGGCTTTAGTGGAAACCAAATGGCGCAACTGCGTGAAGATTATGGCATTTATGGTGTTGGCGATGGTCGAATTAACATTGCCGGACTTACCGAAACTCATATTCCATACGTAGCGGACGCAATTAAGAAAGTATCTCAAGCTTAATTGGAGTGTGGATGAAAAACTGGAAACTGATTCTGCCGCTTATGATGAGCGGCAGTTTAATTGCTTGTACGTCAACTCAAACGACGCAGGAACCTGTTGAGCCAGAGTCGCCAAAGGTCGAAGAGCCCGTTAAAGTCGAGCCAGAAGTGAAACCTGATGTAGATCCAAAGCCAGAGGTGGAGCCCAAACCAGAAGCGAAACCTGAGAAAAAGCCGGAACCAAAGCCTAAGAAGCCAGTCAAGGTCACAAAAACACCCGATGGCATGTTAATTCTTGGTTCTGAAGAATGGGTTTATGTTCCTGAAATTGACCAGACTTTCAAGGCTAGAGTCGATACAGGTGCGACAACATCATCAATTAGTGCGACTGACATTGTTCCGTTTGAGCGTGATGGTAAAGACTGGGTTAAATTTAAGATAGATTTAGGTGACAAAGACACCAAAGAATTTAAAGTACCCGTTGAGCGCTGGGCTAAAGTTAAGCAGTCTTCGTCAGAAGAGGTGGATAAACGAGCGGTGGTAAAAGCCTACATTACCGTTGGGGATCACAAAGAAAAGACAGAGTTTACGTTAGCGGATCGCGGACATATGACGTTTCCAATTTTGCTTGGTCGAAGCTTTTTTAGAGATATCGCCGTTGTAGATGTATCGAAAAAATATGTGCAAGATAAACCTAAAAAAACCGCTAAAAACTGATGTATTACAGCTAGTTTCTGCTACAAGCTAATAATTCGTGATTAACAAAAAATGGCCTCCAAAATTGGAGGCCATTTTTATTGAATCATATGCTTGCTTGTGATGCCCTGGTAGTCATAGTCATGTCCACTAAAATGCAAAACGAGCAGACATTACAATTTGCTGGCCATAGACACCATTATTTTTGAAATCTGCACCAAGCGATAGTTGCTGAGTAGAGTGGAATCGTGCGCCCAGATTGTAAATGGTGTTCGAATCGTCATTATCTATGATTTGGCCGATACGGCCATGTAGCTCAACATTTTGCATAAACCAAATACGAGTGCCAATATTCACTTCCGTGCGCCATTCGTCGCCGACTTTATCACTGCCGTTCTCTTTAATGTTGTGTACCAACATTTGGCCATAAATATCTGCAAATTGGCCTGCTGGCCCATTAAAGCCTATACCACCAGCAATGTCCCAGTCTCCGCTGAATTCACTGTCTGCGCGAGCAATGAAATGGGTATTCTCTGTAAAGTAGGTATTGAACTCGCCACCAAATGTACCAGGGCTAGTGCCCATGCGAAATTCCATCGTGTTGTAGTTGAAATTATTTGCATGTGCGGAAAGTGGCAAAATAGCACACAAACCAAAGGCTGCAACCTTTAGAGCTTTACCTAGCATGGTGTCTCCGGGCAAGATGATTAAAATGAACAAAAAAATGGTCTGCAAAAAGCAGACCAAGATTGATAAAGCTATCATTTTAAATGCTTGCCGTCACTATTTAGCTGTAATCGTCGCTACATCATGTTGATATGCACAGCAATCGGGGTTTTGTTTTACATGACCACGAGTTGTTCGACTTCTATCTCTGGTTTGTTCCCGCCTTCAAATTCGCCAAACAAGCGGACTTTAGTCTTGTGATCAATCGGAGTATTTAGCTGAATATCATCATCGAGTTCGACCATCACTTCACCGGAACCATCGCTAAAGATAAACTTATCCGCGCGAACTTGACGCAATAAGTTACCTTCAACGACCACATCTTTTTCAGTAAACATATTGGAGTCGTTTAGCAAGGCATCCAATTTTTCCACAGTGACAGGACCGTTAAACTGCAAGTTTGATTGGCTTTGAGCGTTATCTTTCGCGAACGCGATAGAAGGAGCAATAGCTAAGGCGGCGATTGTTGCGATAATTGTATTCTTTTTCATGTTACATCCTCATCGGTTTGTTTTGATGGGGTCATTAAAACAGGGCTTGTTTGAACCAATGATGATTTCAACATTCATATTCTATTCATTTGCTTGAGTAAGTGGGGACGATGACGTTATGATTGTTCATCTTCCTCTATTCCTTACAAATGTTCATGAAATCAGCGATCCCATCTTTAATGGTTCAAGGCACCACTTCGGATGCCGGAAAAAGTGTCCTTGTGGCAGGTTTATGCCGTGTATTAGCACGAAAAGGGATAAATGTTGCCCCATTTAAGCCACAAAACATGGCACTAAATAGTGCGGTAACCAAAGGTGGCGGTGAAATAGGTCGAGCACAGGCCGTTCAGGCACAGGCGTGTAATATTGAGCCAACCGTACATATGAATCCGGTTTTAATTAAACCTAACAGTGATACAGGTGCTCAGATCATTTTGCAGGGTAAGGCGATTTCCAATATGGATGCGGCTGGCTTTCATGATTACAAGAAAGTGGCGATGGACACGGTGTTAGATTCCTTCTCTCGTCTGACTCAAGAATTTGATTCGATCATTATCGAGGGCGCGGGGAGTCCTGCTGAAATCAATTTACGAGAAGGCGATATTGCAAACATGGGTTTTGCTGAGGCCGCTGATGTACCAGTGATCATTGTTGCTGATATTGATCGTGGTGGAGTGTTTGCACATTTGTACGGAACACTTGCGTTACTTTCTGAATCTGAACAAGCGCGAGTAAAAGGATTTGTTATCAACCGTTTTCGAGGTGATATTCGTTTATTGCAATCGGGCCTCGATTGGCTAGAAGAAAAAACAGGTAAACCTGTACTTGGTGTACTTCCTTTTCTTCATGGTTTGAATTTAGAAGCAGAAGACGCGATCACTGCGCAGCAAGAGTTGCACTCTGAGGTAAAACTGAATGTTGTTGTGCCTGTTTTAACCCGGATTAGTAATCATACTGATTTTGATGTGCTGCGATTGAATCCAGACATCAATCTACGTTATGTAGGTAAAGGCGAAAAAATAGATAAAGCCGACCTGGTTATTTTGCCTGGGACCAAATCGGTGAGAGACGATCTGGATTATCTAAGAAGCCAGGGGTGGGATAAAGATATCTTGCGTCATATTCGTCTTGGTGGAAAAGTGATTGGTATCTGTGGCGGCTACCAGATGCTTGGAAACTTGATTGATGATCCAAACGGCGTCGAAGGCCAACCAGGTCAAAGCGAAGGACTTGGCTTGCTTGATATCACTACGACGCTAACTAACAGCAAACAGCTTACAAACACACAAGCACAGCTTTCTCTTAACGGCAAAACAGCCAATGTAAAGGGTTATGAAATCCACGTAGGGCGAAGTGAAGTACGGGGCCTGCAACCTCTTACATTCAGTTCCGGTGAAGCGGAGGGGGCGCTCAGCGAGTGTGGCCAAATCATGGGAACCTACCTTCACGGGTTCTTTGACGAGGCAGATGTCTTAAGCCTGGTATTAGAATGGGTAAACGGAACCCAAATCAAACAACAAGACTTTGAAGAGTTAAAGGAGCAAGGCATTAATCGCATCGCAGATGCGATAGAACAACATATGCGCCTTGATTTTTTGTTTAAATAGCCCATTAACTGATTGAACTTTATATTCAAATAACCTGTTCTTTCGCTTGCCTTGTATTGGAGTATCTCTATGAAAGCATGGAAACAGCATGCTTGCCTTGCGGCAGTATTAAGCATTTCATTTTCAGCAAACGCAGCAACGAACCTAAAAGTGTATGCAGCCTCTTCTATGACGAATGCGATTAACGAGATCGCGCAAAACTTTGAAGAAAAGTATGACGTTTCTATCACTCCCGTTTATGGTGGTTCTTCTTCTATCGCTCGACAAATTATCAATGGCGCACCAGCGGATGTATTCATTTCTGCGAACGCGAAATGGATGGATTATTTGGTCGATAAAGACGTCATTTATCGTGACAATGTCACAAATCTAGTGCGCAATAGCTTAGTGTTGATTGCTCCCCAGTCTTCAGAATTAACCTCATTTAACTTTTCTGATGCAAAGGCATGGGAGAAGGCATTGCATGGAAATCGTCTTGCTTTAGGCAATCCGACGTCAGTACCTGCTGGTATGTACGCGAAAGAGTCATTGACTACACTGGGTGTATGGAAAGCGGTTCAAACTCACGTCGCACCAGCAAAGAATGTGCGCTTAGCTTTGGCGTTGGTTGAACGTGGAGAAGCGCCTTTAGGTGTGGTCTACAAAACCGATGCTCAGTTAACTGATAAAGTCAAAATTGTCGGCGAATTTGCGAGTGATACGCATGCGGCTATTGTGTACCCGGCTGCAATTGTGAATGATTCTACTGAGTCGGAGCAGTTCTTCCAATACCTAAAATCGGACGAAGCCGCACGCGTTTTTGCTCAATATGGCTTTCAGCAATAAACCGGCCTTCAATTATAGGAACGAAGCGTGACAGAACTGGAATACCAAGCCTTAATGTTAAGCCTCAAAGTAGGCGCGTACGCAGTACTTTGGCTGATTCCTCTCGGCGTTTTTCTTGCTTGGCTACTTTCTCGAAAAACGTTCTTTGGTAAATCGATTCTCGATAGCTTAATTCATTTACCACTGGTATTGCCGCCAGTGGTAATCGGCTATTTATTGTTGATTTCTTTAGGACGACAAGGGGTCCTTGGAAAGTGGCTCTATGAAAACTTAGGGGTAGTATTTAGCTTTAATTGGAAAGGGGCAGTAGTCGCTTGTATTGTCGTGGCTTTGCCTTTGATGGTTCGTTCAGTACGCTTAAGCTTAGATAGCGTCGACCCTAAATTGGAGCACGCAGCCTCTACGTTAGGCGCTTCTCCTTTAAAAGTGTTTCTCACCATCACGTTACCACTGACCATTCCCGGAATTATTACGGGCACGATGCTGTCATTTGCTCGTAGTCTTGGCGAATTCGGGGCGACGATCAGTTTCGTCTCTAACATTCCGGGTGAGACCCAAACGATTCCGCTGGCAATGTACAACTTTATTGAAACGCCAGGTGCAGAAATGCAGGCGGCTCGTCTGTGTATCATTTCTATCGCGTTAGCCTTGTCTACATTAATGATCTCTGAATGGCTAAATCGTAAAGCGGCAAGCAGATTGGGTGCGAAGCAATGACGATTAAAGTCCAATTTAAACAAATGCTTGGTGAGACTGACTTCGACATCAAACTTAAGTTACCCTGTAATGGAATTAGTGCCTTGTTTGGACGATCTGGTGCAGGTAAAACGACGTTGATTAACATCATCAGCGGATTGGTCACTCCAAGGCAAGGGTATGTTGCGGTTGGTGAGCATGTTTTGTTTGACAGTGAACAGGGAATCAACCTACCAACGCACAAGCGTGGTATTGGTTATGTGTTTCAGGATTCACGTCTGTTTCCTCACTATTCGGTTCAAGGCAATTTGTTATATGGCGTTAAAGAAAAAGATGACGAGTATTTTGATGCAGTCACCGAACTCTTGTCTATCAAACCGTTACTAAAGCGCTTTCCGGTATCACTTTCTGGTGGTGAAAAGCAACGTGTTGCGATTGCGCGCGCATTGCTATCTAAACCCAATTTGCTTTTGATGGATGAGCCACTTGCCTCACTCGATATGCCAAGAAAGCGTGAGGTAATGCCTTTTCTTGAGGAGTTGTCGGAGAAGGTAAATATCCCTATTATCTATGTCACACACAGTCTCCAGGAAATTTTAAGGCTTGCTCAGCACCTTGCAATTATTGACCAAGGTAAAATTTCGAGTTCAGGTAAGCTTGAGGAAGTGTGGGCTTCTCATGCTATGCGTCCATGGCAATCTTTCTCAGATCAAAGCAGCTTATTTGAAGGCCGGATTGCTGAACATCATGCACGTTATGCACTGACTTGTATCAGCCTTGCACCTAATGTATTCCTGTGGGTGCAAAAGATCGACGGAACACCAGACACGCCAATACGCTTGCAAGTGCGTGCCAACGACGTTTCTATCACGCTCGAGCAACCCAGGGCGACGTCGATTCGAAATATTTTGCCTGCTATTGTCGATTCCATCGAGGCGTTTAACGCAGCCGATGACAAGCAGAGTATTAATGTATCACTCAAGCTAGACGAGAAATGTTATTTGTGGGCAACGATCACACCGTGGGCCCTTGATGATCTCAACCTAAAAGTTGGTAGCCGTGTTTTTGCACAAATTAAAGGTGTCAGTGTGACACAAAAAGATATGGCACTAGCGCCTCATTAACCGTTTAGACTGATTTACGCTTCATGATCAAAAAAGGCCGCAAAGTGCGGCCTTTGTTACTAGAAGAATGTCGGAATTACTTCGCGAATACTTCTTTGAATTCACGCTTAAGAAGTGGGTCACGACGTGCTTTCTTAAGTTGCTTAACCATGTCTTTCACACAGTTGTGAAGCACATTATCAAGTAGTTGAGCACGGTATTCTTCTTTATCTTCATCTGTCATGTTTTCTGGCAGATTAAGAGTCGGAAACTCTTCCATCACATTAATACCAGCGAATGCTTGGCCTACAGAAACTAGAGCATGAAACTGTTCAAAGTTGTCTAGAATGTTCTGTGCACTTGCTGGCATTTCGTCCCATGATTCACGTACCGCTTCTTCAGACACTTCATGGATAGAGGTAACCATTTCGAACATTTGCTCTGGAACTTCGTCAAATTCGATAACTTTACGTAGCTCTGGAGAAATGCTGGCTAGATCGATTTTTTTGCTTTCGCTGTTAGTTGCTTCTGACATGGTGTGTCTCTCATTACAAAAAGGCGGGAATATTAATACCAAATGCATCAAATAGCTATACCCATTAATCCACAAGATGACCAAAGTGAATGAGTTTGTTGAACTTCTGCTCACAGGCCATGATTAGATAGGGTAACGTCCAGTCTAACTGCTTTATGCAATGGATTCCGTGATATTCAAACAAAAATATAGCACTTAATTATGAGTCGAATGCAACAACTCTATGAGTATGGTATATGTTTAATAAAGACATAATTAAAAATGGAACGCGTTATGCAACCGACAGGGACATCGATGCGAATCCTTCTGGTTGACGATGTTCAGCTAGACAGGATGCAGTTGGCTATTCGTCTAAAGCAACTTGGACATATTGTAAAAGCCGTAGGTAGTGGACTAGAGGCGTTAAATACCTACGAGAGTTTTGATCCGGAACTGGTGTTGCTCGATATATCAATGCCAGATATGAACGGTTTTGAAGTCTCTCTTCATATAAGAGAAACGTTTCCGGATTGGATCCCAATTATTTTCTTGAGTAGTCACGAAGAGCCAGAAATGATTGCTAAAGCCATAGATGCGGGCGGTGATGATTATTTAATTAAGCCGGTAGATAAACTGGTACTGAACTCTAAACTTATCGCAATGCAGCGTATTGCTCATATGAGACGAGAGCTTAAACAAGCGACAGCTCAATTAGAGCAAGTTAATCAACTTTTGACTCAACAAGCGAATGAAGATGGCCTAACCAAACTCTATAACCGCCGTTATATCGACCATAAGTTGGAATCGATGGTTGCATGGCATGGCCGTCACAACATGCCAATGGCTTTGATTCTATTGGACGTCGATTTTTTTAAACCGTTTAATGATAATTACGGTCATATTGAAGGCGATCGTTGCTTGCAAGCGATTGCGAATCAACTAAAGGCGACGTTTTGTCGCTCTGGGGAATATGTAGGTCGATATGGTGGAGAAGAGTTTGTCGTGTTGCTAGGGTGTACCGACACTCAAACAGCAGAAAGAGAAGCCGAGCGTATACAAGAGGCTATGTATTTTCTCGATTACCCACATGAGTATTCTAGTGTGTCAAATAGAGTGACGGTGTCACAGGGTGTTTTTGTTTTTCAACCGACAGGGAAAGAAGTGCAATCAGACTTGTATGCAACCGTTGATAAAGCGCTATATACCTCGAAGTCTTTGGGAAGAAACACACATACTATAGTTAATTCTTTTTAAAAACAAAACCTTATGAATGCCGCTCTTTTTGTTGCGTTGTCACTTTTTGGTGGTTATTTTAAAGCTCACTCAAAGTAAGATAGGCAAACAGTGCGAACGGAATGTCGCAATCGGGCGTATACCTTATACCTTTGATTAGATAGATAACATCGGGATAGTGGCAACGATGAGTGCAGTTATTATGCTGATGGGGAAGTTCGGTTTTGTTGTAAACCCAGACAAGCTTGTTAACTTTCACGATTGGTGAGGGTCTAACGAAGCTTTATGCAGTTACGTCCGGCCTTTTTCGCTTTGTAAAGTGCTTCGTCCGCTGATTTAATGACGTCCAGAGGAGCTTGCCCATTCCGGCTATCAGCAACTCCGAAACTTGCGGTAACAAAAACCGACTTTTTTTTCAAACTGTTGCTACCACGACGTTTTTGTCCTTGTTTATGGTTCTCAGGGCGAGATTCTTCATCGCGTAATATCATCTCGTATTCTGCAATCGATTTGCGAGCTTCTTCCAAAAAGTTCTTACATTCGTCAGCGTATTTGCCTTTAAAAACGATGGTAAATTCTTCTCCGCCAAATCGATAAACTTTTGCGCCGCCTGGGGTTTTAGTGAGGCGCGAAGCGACCATTTTTAGAACGTCATCACCAGTATCGTGACCGTAGGTGTCGTTAAACTTTTTAAAATGGTCAACATCAAGCATTGCGATCGTGAACTTCTTACCCATGTGTTTTAGATCGAGATCAAGTGCACGTCTGCTCGGAATCAGCGTTAGGCTATCGGTGAAAGCCAGTTGATGGCTAGCGGAAGCGGCATAAATAATGATAAGCAGCCCTGTTAGCGTAAACATGGTGCTTGATATGTACTGCACATCAAAGAAAATGAACGTCGCAGACGCCAATACCATGGCAGAGTAGGTCATCGCATGGATAATTTCATTCTTCTTTAAAACAAGGATTCCAAGAAAACAGACAATACCCACGCAATATAAAACAAGAATTAAAGGCAGTTTAGAGACCGTAGGTACAATAAATAAAATACCGCTTGTCCATTGTTCAAACCCTCCTTCAACGTAATATGCTAGCGTTAGATAAGACCAAAGAACGAACATTGCTAACATCAAGATGTAAGTCAACATGGCTCTAGAGTCAAAACCTTCTTTACTAAACAAAAATACCGTAAGAAACGAGACAGGAAGTAACGTGGCTAAAATGGTTAGCTCAAGTAAAGCGGTACCACTTTGAAGCGGGACTTGTAGGCGGTGCTGTATCACGAAATAGGCTAGCAACATTGCCAAGCACACCATGGACTCTCTGCCTTGCTTAAATGAATAACAAAGGAGTAGCGCACAACCTAATAGTATGTATGGCAAGTTTGCGGCAATGCCCCAGTTTGCCTGGGTCATCTGAATAATGCTGTCCATGCCCGAACTCACTATGCCCAGTAGCAAAAAAGGGAATAAGAATCTGAAGCCTGATGAAGTCATTGACGATGAGGACATCTATTACAAACTGCCTGAAAATAGTTGACTATATAATTGGTTAGGTAAATCGTTTTATCAATATGGATATTTATCCGTTATTGAATTTCGAACTTTGAGAACTAGCAAGAATACGTCTATTTGTTCCTTTTCCCAAGTATTTTGGAAGACATTACGGCAAAAAGAGAGAGATTGATTAAATTAAGAGCAATCAATAAGTTGTTATAAACAAGTCGTTGCTATACTCATTTCATAGGAAAAAGGAGATTTACAGATGCAGATAAGCTCAGATGTGCACAATTACATGGAAACCTTAGTAGGCCAGGTTCTCAGTTTGCCCGAATTTTTAGAACAGTATGACAACGAACAGTTAGCCGATATTGCTTGCCTTGCGCTTATCCAGCTCAAGCCTGTCTATATCCGTCATGATATTGATTTTTTGTCTTCACTTCCTGAACAAAAATTAGGCCAGTTTAAGCAAAGCGCGGATATAGCGGTGAAAAACGCCGCAGAAATGGTGAAAGAAGACAGGCGTAAGAACCGAGAGTATGATGTGCCTGTAATTTTTTCCCATACTAGTTATGATGATGACAAAGAGTTGGATTGGTATGAAAAACCGATCCTTAACGTTAATATTAAGTAAGAGTCGCTCAGTTGACTAGTGAGCTGACCCAAGGAGGAATCGTGGGATTTTTTTCGCGTTTGTTTGGTGGTAGTGAGAAAACGGTTGAAGCCAAAAATATCGAACCAGTTGAATATAAAGGTTTCCTTATTTACCCAGAGAGCCTTTCAGAGGGCGGACAATATCGCATCGCTGGTCGAATAGAAAAGCATGACAATGATGAAGTGAAAACACATCGGTTTATTCGCTCCGATTTGCTTGGCTCAGAGCAAGATGCCAATGACCTTATGTTGAAGAAATCTCAAATGTTTATTGATCAAATGGGCGATAAAATCTTCGACTAGCAATTTACTGCAATTTGATTCCAGTCATCTTAAAAAGAGCCGTTAGTGTATATGCTAGTGGCTCTTTCTTTTTAACGCTTAAATCTCTGTTAAGTCAGTATTTAATCGTTACCTGGTTAGACCTCAGTCTAGTACGGTGTTGCGTTGTTATTTTTCGTGCACAGAGCGACAATCATTCATTACTTAGCGTTATATGTAATGAAATTTAGTATTTAAATTACAAAACACTTGAAGTAATGAGACGCGTTCGATACAAACAGAATAATAACAGGGCTGTTAGTCAAGGTGTTATTGTGCAAATGGGTGTCCCCAAACATCATCTTTCGTTTGCAATTGTCTTGCGTGGTAAACAGATAGAAATAAAAAAGAATTAGAGTAGAGCGACGCTCTGTTTTGGGACTAATTTATTGATATGTATACAAGGAGTATGCGTTTTGCAAATCGGTGTACCTAAAGAGATACTCGCGGGTGAATCGCGAGTGGCTGCATCGCCGAAGTCGGTTGAGCAGTTAATAAAATTGGGATTCGATGTCGCGATTGAATCCCAAGCGGGGGTGCTAGCGAGTTTCGATGATGCCGCTTATGAAGCAGCTGGTGCGAAAATCGTTTCTAGTGAAGAAGTTTGGGCATCTGGCCTTATTTTAAAAGTTAATGCGCCAATTGTGGATGATGAGCAAGGCATTGACGAAATTGCGTTACTGCAAGATGGAGCAACACTGGTTAGCTTTATTTGGCCGGCTCAAAATGCTGAGTTGATGGAACAACTTTCCAGTAAGAACATTAACGTTCTTGCCATGGATTCCGTTCCTCGTATCTCACGTGCACAAGCCTTAGACGCGCTATCTTCGATGGCTAATATCGCTGGTTATCGTGCAGTGGTTGAGGCAGCTCATGAGTTTGGTCGTTTCTTTACAGGTCAAATTACGGCTGCCGGTAAAGTACCTCCAGCGAAAGTATTGGTTGCGGGTGCTGGCGTCGCTGGCTTGGCGGCTATCGGTGCTGCAGGTAGCTTAGGTGCCATTGTCCGTGCGTTTGACGTCCGCCCAGAAGTAAAAGAGCAAGTTGAATCGATGGGCGCTGAGTTCCTAACCGTTGACTTTCAAGAAGAGTCAGGCTCTGGGGATGGCTACGCAAAAGAAATGTCTGATGACTTCAACAAAAAAGCGGCAGAGTTATACGCAGAGCAAGCTAAAGATGTTGACATCATTATTACGACCGCGCTCATCCCTGGTAAACCTGCGCCGAAGTTGATCACCAAAGAAATGGTCGACAGCATGAAAGCGGGCAGTGTAATTGTCGACTTGGCAGCTGCTAATGGCGGTAACTGTGAATATACAGTGAAAGACCAAGTTATCATGACGGATAACGGCGTAAAAATTGTTGGTTACACTGACATGGTTGGTCGTTTGCCAACACAATCTTCTCAGCTTTACGCGACAAACCTTGTCAACCTTCTAAAACTGCTTTGTAAAGAGAAAGATGGCAACATCAATATTGATTTTGAAGATGTTGTTATCCGTGGCGTTACCGTGGTGAAAGCAGGTGAAGTTACTTGGCCAGCGCCACCAATTCAGGTTTCAGCTCAGCCGCAAGTGAAACAAGAACAGCCTGTAAAGCCAGAGCCTAAAGTAGAAGAACCTACGTCTCCAACGAAGAAAATTATTGGTGTGGCAGCGGCTGTTGGAGCCTTTGCATGGGTAGCATCGGTTGCTCCGGCAGCGTTTCTTTCTCACTTTACTGTATTTGTTCTAGCGTGTGTTGTCGGATACTACGTAGTATGGAATGTTACCCATGCACTTCATACTCCACTAATGTCAGTAACGAATGCTATCTCTGGCATTATTGTCGTTGGTGCATTACTGCAAATTGGACAAGGTAATGGCGTCGTTTCATTCCTATCTTTTATTGCCGTATTGATCGCGAGTATCAATATCTTCGGTGGTTTCACCGTCACCAAGCGTATGCTTGAAATGTTCCGCAAAGATAAATAGGAGTCACAATGTCTGCAGGATTAGTACAAGCAGCTTACATTGTTGCTGCATTATTTTTCATCATGAGTTTGGCGGGGCTTTCAAAGCAAGAGTCTGCTCGTAATGGTAACTACTACGGTATCGCTGGTATGACGATCGCGCTAATAGCGACGATCTTTAGCCCAGATGCGCAAGGTTTTGGTTGGATCATTATCGCGATGGCGATAGGTGGTGCGATCGGTATTTTCTATGCGAAGAAAGTAGAAATGACCGAGATGCCAGAACTGGTTGCGATTCTACACAGCTTTGTAGGTTTAGCTGCGGTTTTAGTTGGCTACAACAGTTACCTAGATGCGCCAGAAGCAGCAACACATGCTGAGCATGTTATCCACCTTGTAGAAGTATTCTTGGGTGTGTTCATCGGTGCCGTAACTTTCACCGGTTCAATTGTCGCATTTGGTAAGCTGCGTGGTGTGATTTCTTCGTCGCCACTTAACCTGCCTCATAAGCACAAAATGAACCTCGCAGCGGTTGTTATTTCTACGCTTCTTATGATCTACTTCGTAAAAGCAGATGGCAGCATGTTCGCTCTTATTGTGATGACTTTGATCGCGTTCGCATTCGGCTACCATTTAGTCGCTTCAATCGGTGGTGCTGATATGCCAGTTGTTGTCTCTATGTTGAACTCATACTCAGGTTGGGCAGCAGCGGCAGCAGGTTTCATGCTAGCAAATGATCTATTGATTGTAACAGGTGCTTTGGTAGGTTCATCAGGTGCGATTCTTTCTTACATCATGTGTAAAGCAATGAACCGTTCGTTTATCAGTGTTATTGCCGGTGGTTTTGGTCAAGAGATAGTGATTTCAGGTGACGAAGAGCAGGGCGAATATCGTGAAACAACGGCTGAAGAAGTTGCAGAGATGTTGAAGAACTCAAAATCAGTAATCATCACTCCAGGATATGGCATGGCAGTAGCTCAGGCACAATACCCTGTTCATGAAATTACTGATGTACTTCGTTCACAAGGTATTGAAGTTCGCTTTGGGATTCACCCAGTAGCGGGTCGTCTACCGGGGCATATGAATGTGTTACTCGCTGAAGCAAAAGTACCGTATGATATCGTTCTTGAAATGGATGAAATCAATGATGACTTTGCAGAAACCGATACCGTATTGGTTATCGGTGCTAACGATACGGTCAACCCAGCCGCACTGGAAGATCCGAACAGCCCAATCGCTGGTATGCCCGTATTGGAGGTATGGAACGCGAAAAACGTAGTGGTATTCAAGCGCTCAATGAATACGGGTTACGCAGGAGTACAGAACCCACTGTTCTTCAAAGAAAATACATCAATGCTATTTGGTGATGCGAAAGAAAGTGTTGAGTCTATTTTTAAAGCACTTTAACCATTCTTGATTTAAAACTATACAGGGTCAGCAATCGCTGGCCCTTTTTTGTTCCGTTTCAATGTTATAGTAATGCAAATCCTTCTGTTAGCAGATGTCAATTGCTTGTAGATTGATGTATAGTTTTGGCTAATGTAACAAGTGACGGTAACAGTTTGATTAAAAAGTTTTTGCTCGGTTTTGCAACTGTATTGCCGCTTTTTTCGGCACCTGCATTTTCCGATTCACTACCAGAAAGAATAGATACGTTTACAGAGCTATTTAACTATGAAGTAGCTCTTAAGTCGTACGATATTCGTATTCTGCAATCAAATTATCCTACCAAGTTACTTGCGCCAGATTCGCTTCTGCCGCAAACGTCTGACTATCCGTTAAAAGATATCCAACAGCTTTACAGCTTGGCGAATACTTGTCGTGGCAAATTACCATTAAGTCCTTTAATTACTGAGCCTTTAGTATTTACAAGGGCGATTTGTAAAGGGACGCAGCTGACACCTCGTTGGTTCTCGCGTAGTGGTCTCATTCACCCTGGTGGTGGGACGTATGCGGCACGTTATGTGGATAAGTATCCAGAACTCAAACCCAAACTATCTCAGTACATGCATATAAAAGAGCGTGATAACGAGGAAGGGGATGAGTTGCTAGAAAGCTTGAAAAACATGGATGACGACGCCATTAATGCTTTGATTGCAGGCGCGAGCATGTTTATTGAAGGTAACGAACTTTGGTTAAGACGTGGTGACCGTTACTTTGTTTTCGAGAAAGATATCTGGCAAGAGAACGTAGCGAATGCGGGTCTGTCATACGCTCTAGCGTCTCAAAGCAAAAGTTGCTTTGTTAAACGAGGTAATATTTGTTGGGATGTAGAAGATCACTCGCAAGTTTTGCGGATCAGTATGATCATACTGGTAATCGCCAATATTCTTTTGGTGATTGGTTGGGCGGTGTACCGTTGGAATAGCAAGCGAGAAGAACTACGTAGTAGAATGCTCGTGTTGCAAATTTTAACGCATGAGCTCAGAACACCGATTGCATCTCTGTCACTAACGGTTGAGGGCTTTCGTCGAGAGTTCGAGCATTTGCCTGAAAGTGTGTATGACGAATTCCGCAGATTGTGTGAAGATACGCGCCGCCTGCGTCAATTGGCAGAAGCGAGTAAAGATTATTTGCAATCTGATAACCAAATGCTTGCAACAGACTGGGTACCATCCGTTGCAGATTGGTTAGAATTTAAGATCGAAGAAGAATTTGATAGTGCCGTGCTTTTTAACATCAATGAAGATGTGGCTGCTAAAGTTAATGTGTACTGGTTAGGAACTTGTATCGATAACTTGCTTCGTAATGCGCTTAAGTACGGTGTCGCACCGGTTGAATTGGATGTCTCAACTAGTGAAGAAAAAATAGTATTCCAAGTCCGAGATGCAGGAGGCCTAACGGCTAAAGATTGGGCAAATTTGAAGAAACCGTTCGTAAGTAAGAGCGGGTTAGGACTTGGATTAACAATCGTTGAATCTATGGTAGGCCGCATGGGCGGAAAAATGTCCTTAATGGGACCACCTACAACTTTTATATTGGAGATACCTTGTGAAACAGACTCTGCTTCTCGTTGAGGACGATAAAAACTTGGCTGACGGCCTGTTAGTAAGCCTGGAACAAGCAGGATATGAGTGTTTACATGTGGAGCGTATTGCAGACGTAGAGCCACAATGGAAAAAAGCTGACTTGGTAATTCTCGATCGCCAACTCCCTGATGGTGACTCTGTACAATGTCTCCCAGAATGGAAACAGATTAAAGACGTACCAGTTATCTTGTTAACGGCACTTGTTACCGTAAAAGATAAAGTTGCAGGCCTTGATTCCGGCGCGAACGACTACTTAACAAAGCCTTTTGCTGAGGCGGAGCTTTTTGCGAGAATCCGTGCACAGCTACGAGCACCGGATTCAGCAGAACAAAGCAACGCTGATAAAGTGATTACAAAAGACTTAGAGATTGACCGCTCGACTCGTGAAGTGACTTATAAAGACGAGCTAATTACGCTTACTCGAACAGAGTTTGATTTGCTGCTTTTTTTGGCGTCAAACTTAGGTCGCGTGTTTACTCGTGATGAGCTACTTGACCACGTTTGGGGTTACAATCACTTCCCGACAACACGTACGGTTGATACACATGTACTACAGCTTCGTCAAAAACTGCCAGGACTGGAAATTGAAACACTTCGTGGTGTTGGCTACAAGATGAAAGCATAAGTCGTAATGAAAATACTACTCCCTGTAGTTCTCTCATTAGCGTTAGTGAAACCAGTCCATGCAATGGACTGGTTTCAAACTAACACGCCTTTAACACAGGCACATCAACACTTACTTGAAGATGATCTTGCGGGTATGTTCAACTCTCTTGTTGAACTCTGGCAAACGGAACCAAGTAAAGATTTGACTCCTCACCTTAATGATCTTCTTGGTCAGTCACTATCTAAAAACTGTGGCAAGGCTCTCACTGGTGTAACGCTGCCTGATTGGATAAGTGGTGTGAACGTTATTCGTCAGACTATTCAAAGCCCTGGGCGAGATACATTTAGATTGGTAATCAAGCTAAGAGCTACAACTGACATCGAAAATATTTCATTTAATCGATGGGTGGATGATTCTATATCCGCGGACAGTTCATTCAGCTATGAACAACAGCCGAGCGGGACAGAACTTGCCAACGAGCGTAGCTACTCGAAACGCTATAACTTAACAGGTAAACTTGAAGCTGGTTTATATCACTTAACCGTTGTTTCTACTGATAAACAAGAGTATCGAACTTGGGTAATACTTGGAGATTCAAACTCTTCTCAATATGTTCGTTGGACATCTAAAGAGAATTGGAAAGTAGAAAAGAGCGCACTTCGTAATCCCCATTGTCCATTACCGCAACTTGAAGTCGGTTTGTATGACTACATTGATGGCCAGTACGAGCAAATGTGGAAAAAGACTTACGAGTCTAACTATCCAAATTCATTGGAGCTAGCGGGTGTCCCAAACGATAGATACGTATTGGCGGTAAGTATCAATAGTCGCCGTTGGCAGGGCGATATAATTGTTGAGCAGGCTCAAACTATTAGCCGAACCTATGATCTTTCCCAGGAAGAATAGTTAAAGAAATACTACTTGTGCCGATAAAGGTTCAGGACGAACTAAAATCATAAGTGTAGTATGAAAAACAAATATAAAATTCTTGCCACTTCTGTTGCTACTATTCTTTTCGCTAATGCTGCTTCTGCTGCTACTTATGCGATAGAGGCTCGTAGTGATGCAATGGGGGGCGTTGGTACCGTATCAGCAACTTATCTAACTGCGCCTTTTTTCAACCCCGCTCTTACTGCGATTTATCGCCGAAATGACGATGCAGGAATGATCGTGCCAAGTTTTGGTGGCAGCTACGATGATCAATATGATCTAGTTGATGAAATCGAACGCATCAGCAAATTGACAGACGTCGATGAAATCAAAAAATCGATGGATGCTATCGATGGGAAAAAGACAGACTTTGATCTTGGTGGTGTCGTTGCCATTGGTATCCCCAACAAATTCTTATCTGCAACTGCATACGGTAAGCTATACACTGAATCATTCGTACAACCAAATGTTGATACCTCAGGTACTAATCCATTAGATGATAGCTATGTACAAGGTGTTTCTATTGGCGTGGCTGAAGCTGGTATTTCACTTGCTAAATACACTAATTTCATGAACCAACACCTTTCTTTTGGTGTTACTCCTAAACTTCAGCGTATATACACATACTCATACGCCACGAGTTTTCAGAATTTTGATACTAAAGACTTACGTGAAAATGAGACCGCGGAAACGATGTTTAACTTAGACGCAGGCGCACTTTGGTTCTTTGGCCCATATCGTCTCGGTATTTCAGCGAAAAATTTGATCGGAAGAGACGTTAAAACAAAATCATTCCAATATGGCAGCGATACGATAAAATCATACGAATATAGCATGCGTCCTGTATACACCGTTGGGGCAGGGATTGTTGCCGATTACTTTACGATGAGTGTTGACTACGATCTTAACGAAGAAAAACGTTTTTCATCCTTTGATGATAATACGCAAATGATTCGAGCTGGTATTGAATTTGATATTTTGCGTCAAATGGCATTACGAGCAGGGTATATGAAGAACTTAGCTCGAAGTAAGGACGAAGGAACCATTACTGCTGGTATCGGGTTGTCTCCACTTAAGTTGTTCGAATTGGATATCGCAGCTCAGTACACAAACGAGAACGCTATGGGTGCATCCATTAATTTCCTTGCTACCTATTAATTGAATCGTTATAGTCAGCTCCTCAAAATGAGGAGCTTTTTATGTTTGACGATTTACCCCCTCTATCTCACCAAGAGCAACAACAAGCTGTAGAGAGAATTCAAGAATTGATGGCGAAGGGCACAAGTACTGCAGAAGCTATCAAAATTGTTGCCGAACGGATTCGTTCTGAGTACGCAGAAAAACAACAGCAACAAAACTAATCAATTCATGGACAGGGCATACGCCCTGTTTTTTTTGCCTTTCTATTTTCAATTCCTTTACATTCCCAAACACCACCCTAGTTACGCTGTAACTACAATTTACTAAACCTATATGATTTTAATCTTGTTCAATTGCCTTTAAGACTAAATAGCGAGTTAGTAAAATTTTACCCAATCTTGTTAACCTTAGTTTTCGTAGCACAGGTAATTAGGCGTTTTTTAAAGAACTCATAAATTAAACTCAATAATATCAATTCTTTACCTCGGGCATTTAATCTGCCGACCATATTGGTTGCGATTAATCTTGTAATTTAATTACAAAGTGCGTGAGGGCTTCGTTCCCAGGTAGAGGATTATGCTGAAAAAAGAAAAAAAGATACACCGTAACTTATAACGGTAATTAAACTAGACTTATTAAATAAGCGATATAAGAACAGTAAGCACTCGCAGACATATGTAATAGATGAATCGAAGTTCATCTTATTGAGCTGCTTTTTTAGCCGAAATACGTCTCCTGGATTTGAGCGGAGCGTTACATATTGAACACGCTTAACCTAAAGTAGTTTTACTAAACTAGGCGACGTTGAAGTGGGTAATATGAAACCTCAAGAGTAGTAGAAATCAAGAGCAGTAACGCCTATTACAACGTAACGTTTCCTGACGTCCTTCCTGTTAAATAGTCCGATAATTAGAGAAGAAATTGGGAAAACATCGTTGATCTTTGGATGAGTAGCAGTAGTTTTGATGTTGTGTTCGCTCTATGTGGACTAGACTTAATATGAGAACAAAAACTAACCAAGGGAGGAATGATGGGTTACAAGCACGTTTTGGTTGCTGTCGACTTATCTAAATCTAGCCAAGCCGTTATCGAAAAAGCAATAATGCAAGCAGATAACTCAAGCAGCAAACTCTCATTTGTTCACGTAGATGTTGATCGCATAGTCATGGAAGCGAAGGAAGAGCAAGAATTGGAAAGAAGGCTGCAAGAGCTCGCTGATAAATGCTTATACCCAGTAAACGAGACCATGGTAGTAATCGGCGATCTTCATATAAAACTATCGGGAATCGTCAAAAAAGAGGGGATAGATTTAGTTGTCTGTGGTCATCATCACAACTTATTGAGTCGCTTTTTTTCATCGATACCAAAGGTTGTGAACGAAGTTGAAGCTGATTTATTAATCGTCTATTTAGACGAGTGATCGACAACTCTTGTTCGCACTCATCATTTTTTGTCACTAACAAGCCGAACGTTTATGTTCGGCTTGGTGTATCGGTGATAATAAAAGTTTTTAGCCAGGAATGATTGATGCCTCATGAGATAAAACAGATGCAGACTCCGCGTTTGACTGCAGATCAAAATGTACGTTAACTTGCACGCCTTCTCGCTCAAAAGTGACATCATCAAAATCGGTCATAGCGATTTTGAATCCATTTCTAGCAAAAAAGCCAGTCACCATAGTTCGCTGCTTAATTTCTAATGCAGACGCGAGTAGCTTATCCATGGCATTCTCCTTGGTTATTGTGGGGATATGGGTAGAAGATACACATAGATTGGTATGAAATCAATTTTATATAAAGTTGCTTTTGATGAAAACTTTAATGTAAGTCAATCTATCGTTTACCCCACGTGATTTATTCCACGCAAAACCTTGATAACAAGACGGCAGAGCATCTCACATTGTGATAGCAAGCATAAAGATGGGGGTGTTAATAAATACCGCCGAAACAATATGTTACAAAGATTAGCGTTAGGCCTAGTTGAGTAGACAACGCAAAATTCTAAATCTGAACAACCGCCCTAAAATGACTCACTCTTCAATACTTGTGATAACTCAGACCTAATAAAAGTAGATATCTCAGCTAGCTTTCTTGGCAAAGGGTTTTGATAAGGGTAGGCAATATACATGGAACGTTCTATATCAAAAGTTTGCGATATTCGGATGTTTTTGTCTATATAATTACTTTTAACAAGATAGTTTGGAATGACACCAACCCCAACTCCCTCAGAAACAAAGTTTATTAAAATAGAGGTGTTATCAACTTCGATAACATCAGTATATTGATTTTTAATTGATTCCTTATTCGAATGATGTTTGTAGATTAATAGTGTTTTGTTGTTAGTATTACTTATCCTAGATATCAAAACATCACTATAATCACCAATTTTATGTGCAATAAGAGTGTCATCAATAACATTATTAAGCCTAATCGCTAAATCTACATTGCTTTCTAATAAATTTTCTACATTGTTACTTGACGATATTTCAAAATCAACTTTTGGATATCGTTCTTTTAAGTCTTTAAGAACAGAACCAAAAATAGAAGAGGCTATAGAGTTGGGCATTGTGATTTTAAACTTTCCATCAATGCATTCACTCAACGAGCTAGCTCTGTAATTTAACTCGTGCAAACTCTCTAACGTCTTGATAGCAAGCTCTCTAATGCTTTCGCCATGATCAGTTAAAACGAGTTTCCTTGTTGTTCTGTGGACGAGTGTTACGCCAAGTTGTTTTTCTAATGCTGCTAGCTGCCTGCTGACTTGAGCTTTAGACTTTCCAAGTTCTTTTGATGCCTCTGTAAGAGAGAGGTGTTTACAAATGGCTGCAAAGCAGATCAGCTCATTGTTCATCAATTCCATGATTGTTACCTTTTTGCAACTCTGAGTCACGTTGTCTTTTAACTGGTGGGAAAGTATAACTTGCATCATCGGAGGGGGACAATGATATTTAAAAGCCGCCATGAAATAATGGCAGACTACTATCTTAATAAAACCATATTGGATATTAAGTTAAACCGATATCCTGAAGGAATTAACTCAATCGGATTAAATATAGAAATAAAGATTTAAAAATAAAAAAAATTGTCTCGCGAAATTACTAAGTTGGATTCGGGTGATTTAATTGTTGATTGTGCATCATTGATAATGACTCATTCCATATCGGAAAAAGTAATAATAAAAGTTGAAATTGATTCTTTAAATTATAAAGTTAAACGTGTGAGGATATTTAAATATGAAGACTGCAATACAAAATTCGAAAAGATCTGTTTATCAGAAAGATACATTGTATAGAATTATAAATAATATTAGTACTTTGTATACCAAATCACTAGTAAAATTATTTGGTGAAGAGTTGAGAATCCATCATTGCAAACATAAGATTAATGTAAGAACCACTAACGAGTTGAGTGAACATATGAAGAAAGATCTAGGTATAGATTGAAAAGTAGCGAGTTTACACCTGTTAGATTCCTTGTTCCTATAAAGATAATCTAGTACTTACACGTTTGGGTTAAGCAAACGCGTATCCATGTTGACTCATATTGAATGAGCAAGATGCAGAGCCAACGTGTACAGTGTTGAACGTAACCCAAGATGACTGGTTATTATCAAGTTGTCGCTGTGGTGAAATCGAAGTTCACGGTCCATACAAGACAGCTGATGAGGCTTGCAAAGCAGCAACAGCCAAATACGGTGTAACTAAACTGACTTCACCAATGCTAATCTTCTAACTCTTAAGTTCGTATTATTTATATTATGTTAAATTGCGTATTGCTGTACGCTAAATGTTGTCTGAGTATGCTCCTATTCCCCTGCAGATTTTAAATTTAAGGGCCTTACTGTGAGCATTAAACATAATGGTTATTTACCATAAAATAGCTAATATCGATCTATCAATCTACGATTGCTTGCTCTTCAATTAGCAACTTATAAAAAATGGCGTCTATTTCTTTAGACGCCATTTTTGTTTACTGGAAATATTAAATTAGCCACCGGCTAACTTGACTGTCATGCCTTTCTTTTCAAGATGTGCCTTGATCTTGTCTCTAGCATCACCTTGAATCTCGATATTGCCATCTTTTACAGAGCCACCACAGCCACAGACTTTTTTGAGTTCTGCCGCTAATAACTTTAAAGGTGCATCATCCAAGTCTAAACCTGTAACAATGCATACGCCTTTACCTTTACGGCCTTTCGTTTGGCGCTGAATCCGAACAACACCATCGCCTTTAGGGCGAGATACTTTTTCTTCTTCCGGTTTAATTCGACCGGTTTCTGTTGAATATACCAGAGTCATTCTATTGTTTCTTTTGTTGTTGAGCTTGCATCGCTTTTTGCTTTGCAACCAAATAAGCTTCGATATGGCGTTGAATAGCGGCTTTACTGCCCTTAATCAGTTTACCATTAAACATACAGTACCAAGAGTTAGGTTGGCCTGTATCGTTTTGAATAGTATAGCCGTTAAAGACCTCTGATTTTGCAACACCAGTTTGCTGCACTCTTTGTCCGAGTGAAGCAAACTCTTTGGGATCAATAATCGATGCGGTGTCACACCACCAATCAATGCTTTTCTTTACCGCCGTCAAACTGCCCTGTAAAACGTGGTTCTTGATTTTAACCTTCCAAACACTGCCATCTGATCCGACTGACTGCAGGTTAAAACCTCTATAATTTGAAATCGCCATACCACTGAGTCATCTGTTTAATGCGTTGATATAATCATAATTGCTACTGAGCAATATTCAAATACGGCTTGAATAATCCTTGCTCTAGAAAACAACTTGTATCATAAAACGCGTCTCGATAACGTTAATCACTTTGCACTGTTTATACAATCTTCCAAGAACTCATGAAATTTGTGCCCGTTGTTTTGAAGCATTTTAGGGAACATTGAGATCGGAGTCATTCCTGGAAATGTGTTTACTTCGTTTAAGTAAATCTCATCATCTTCCGTTAGGAAAAAGTCGATACGAGATAAATGACGAAGATTCATTTGTTTAAATACCGTCTCTGACGCGTGTTGGATGGAATCTAATTGTATTTGAGTTAGATTCTTCGCCTCAACTTCTGTGAGCGAGTGACTTGAACTGCTGTACTTTTCATCGTACGAGTAAAAAGCACCATCAGGCGCGATGACCTCGCCTGGCTTAGTGATATGTAGTTGGCCATTCATCTCATATGCAGCAACTTCAAGTTCTCGAGGTTTTACTGCTTTCTCAACCAACACTTGGTCAGAAAACCCAAAAGCATCATTTACTGCATTAGAAAGCTTGTCTTTTTCTATGACACTGTAACAGCCAACGGAAGAACCTTGGCGAGCGGCTTTAACAAAAACTTTTCCCCACTTTTCAAAGGCTTTATGAGCTTGAACGTGAGCTTCTTCATCGTTTCGCGTTAAGAATAAGTATGGCGTATTGGGTATGCCAATAGCGTCGTACCAAAGCTTAGATGTGATTTTATTGAAACTATTGCTACTCGCTTCTGGCCCGCAGCCAAGATAAGGAATACCTGCGATTTCAAACAGAGATTGAATGTCGCCTGTTTCGCCAGGAAAACCATGTATACAAGGCACGATGAAATCAATGGTTTGATTAGATTCACTTGAGCACAACTGCTTGGTATTGAGATCCAAGTAAACCAACTCACCTTGGTTGGTCATCCAACCTTCGTTTTTTATTTCTACGCGTGTAACGTGAACGTCTTCAATAAGATTTAGTTGTTGTTCGACAAAGTTTGCAGACAATAATGAAATCTCGTGCTCAGAAGAGCCACCGCCGCATAGTAAAAGAATATTTTTAATCATGAATCCATCTTTCCGTGACCTACAAAAGATACTATTTATTATGATAAACCTTTGAAGTGTGACGTACAGTAATTTTAATGTGAGGAATGTTGTTCGAATAGGATTTGAGCAAATAAATAAGGGAGCTATTCGCTCCCTTATTTGATGTGTTAATTTAATTTGTTAAGCGTTGGGTAAGCTGAGTTTTTGATTGCATCAATGCTTTTAACAAATGGTCTTAACTGCTGAAATTGAGCTGGCAAAGTCGAAATCGCTTGCTTGGCTTCTGCGCTTGTTGCGTAGTCTCCGTATAAAACTGAGAACCACTTAGTACCGTTTACAACTTTGTAGTTTTCCCAAATTGGCTGACCGTTCTGTGGCAGCTTATTTGCAAACTGATCGACTTTAGCTTGGCTACCCACGGCTGCGACTTGAATGGTATAGCCGAATCGTTGAATGCCAGCTTGCTTTTTACTTGGTGGTACGATCTTAACTGGCTTCGCCTGCTCTTTTGGCGTTAGCTTGACTACTTTCTTTTCTTCAGGCTTTGCCGTCATTTTCACAACAGTTGGTTGTACGTCTTTTTCTACTACAGCGTTTTCAGACGCCATAATTGGTTTAGAGATACGATCTGATTTGTAGTCCTCTCGGTAACTTTCTGAGGTCACATCCGTGATGTAAGTTTCAGATGCACAAGCAGAAAGCAGAACTGACAAGCCGATGATTGCGATTTTTTTCATGAAGTAACAAATGCTCTGGATAAATATTACGATAAATCATGCCGATAGCAGGGCCGTTTATCAAGCATCAAATACAATAATCTGTGATTTTGATGTGATGAATAACACAAACTCCATAAGCATCGTACACATTTTCTGCAATGTCTGGTCTGAAGATGTTTTATCAGTAAATTATTCGTTTATGATTGATATGAAACCGAGAAGCCAACGTGACTTACAAACGGCCAGGAGTCAGCATGAATAAACTACATAAACTCTTTAAACCCAACTCTGTGGCCGTTATTGGGGCATCTCAAAAAGCATTGCGAGCAGGACATGTTGTGATGCGCAACCTTCTACAAAGTGGATTTGGTGGCGCGATTATGCCAGTAACGCCGCGATATAAAGCCGTATCTGGCGTGATCGCTTACCCTGATGTAGCTTCCCTGCCCTATACGCCAGATATTGCAATTTTGTGTACGAACGTTTCACGTAACGAGCAATTGCTTAAAGAGCTAGATGAGAGAGGCACACCGTTTGCGATTGTTATCTCTGATGACCCTAATCCTTTAGATATCTCATCATTGAACATTCGAGTCTTAGGCCCAAACAGCTTAGGTATCATCCTTCCTTGGCACAATTTTAACTGCACGTTTTCCCCTGTTGCAGCTAAACCCGGAAAAATTGCTTTCATCTCACAATCCGCGGCGGTTTGTACCACGGTTTTAGACTGGGCAAATGATAAGAACATTGGTTTTTCTTCGTTCATTTCGATTGGGCGCGGACAAGATATCGATTTTGCAGATTTGCTCGACTATTTGAGTATGGATGGAAACACTGAAGCTATTCTGCTTTATGTTGATAATATCCAAGACGCTCGCCGATTTATGTCTGCTGCGCGCGCCGCTTCACGTAACCGACGTATATTGGTGCTAAAAGCGGGCCGCTCTAAAGAGATGAATACTTTTGATCAGCAAGACGGAGATACACTTGACGTAATTTACGATTCTGCTATTCGCAGAACTGGTATGTTACGAGTCAGCAATACGCATGAGCTTTTTGCCGCGGTAGAAACACTCACGCATTCTGTGCCACTTCGTGGAGAGCGTTTAGCGATCATCACCAATGGCGGCGGCCCTGCTGTTATGTCCGTTGATACTTTGATTGAACGTGGTGGCCAACTCGCAACGCTTGATGACGCTTCCATTGAGCAATTACAAGCAGTACTTCCATCCAACTGGCGTGCTCGAAATCCAATTGATCTGTCTGGTGACGCAACCCAAAAACGCTATATTGATACCATTAACGCGCTGATGAATAACGACTGTGCAGATGCGATATTGATTATGCATAGTCCTTCTGCTGTTTCTGATCCTCTTGAAACTGCTCAAGTCGTTATTAATGCCATCAAATCTCACCCTCGGCATAAGCATTTTAATATCTTGACCAACTGGTCAGGAGAACAAACGTCGAGAGAAGCGCGACTGGCCTTTACTCAAGCAGGCATTCCAACCTATAGAACACCTGAAAGTTCGGTTGTAGCATACATGCACTTGGTCGAATACAGACGAAACCAGAAACAACTAATGGAAACGCCAACGACGGCAGAGCCATTACATTCTGGAAGTGTGAGTTCAGCAAAAGAATGGGTAAACGAACGACTACTGGATAAAAACACAGTTACCTTGGATACGCATCAAACCAGCCCATTATTTAAGCTGTTCGGGTTTAACGTTTTGCCTACGTGGATTGCATCTGACGACATTGAAGCTGTTCATATGGCAGAAAATATTGGATACCCTGTTGCGGTTAAATTACGTTCTCCAGACATTCCTCATAAATCGGATGTTCACGGTGTCGCTCTAAATTTAAGAAACAGTCGAGAAGTTTCCAACGCAGCGCTATCCATTTTAGATACCGTAAAGCTCAGTTACCCTTCCGCCAATGTACATGGGCTGTTGGTACAAGGGATGGCAAAGCTCGGCAGCGCTGAAGAGCTACGGGTTAGTATTGCAGTAGATAAAGTCTTTGGACCAGTGATCTTGCTTGGTCAAGGCGGCTCTGAGTGGAATATCGCCCAAGATGCCGTCGCTGCACTTCCTCCTTTGAACATGACGCTTGCGCGCTACCTTGTCGTTGTTGCCCTAAAGTCTGGAAAGATTCGCCTGCAGAAACACAAAGATGCGCTCGATATTACTGAGTTGTCGAAGTTCTTGGTTCGTATCTCCCAAATGGCAGTTGAGTTACCAGAAATACAAAAACTGGATATCCATCCAGTGCTAGTGTCCGGAAGCGATTTAACCATCCTTGATGCAGATGTCACACTGTGTAAATACGAAGGAGACGCCCAAAAACGGCTAGCGATTCGCCCTTTCCCGGCAGAGTTTGTCGAAACTGTAACGCTTCGAGATGGCCAACCTATCCTGCTTCGCCCTATCTTGCCTGAGGATGAGCCGCTGCATGCTCAATTCATTAATAGCGTATCGAAAGAAGATCTCTATAAGCGTTTCTTTTCTGAAGTTGGAGAGTTCAACCATGAGGCTTTGGCAAACTTTACTCAAATCGACTACGACCGCGAAATGGCGTTTGTTGCGGTAGCGTTTAATACTGACGGACCGTCTATCATAGGGGTAGCCCGCGCATTGATTACACCAGACAATAGTGACGCTGAGTTTGCTATTTTGGTTCGTTCAGATTTGAAAGGAAAAGGTTTAGGCAAAGTGCTGATGCAGAAAATAATCAGCTATTGCAAAATTAAAGGCACAAAGCAAATGTCTGGAATGACCATGCCAACAAACAGAGGAATGTTGATGTTGGCTCAGAACTTGGGGTTTGAGATCGATGTCCAGTTTGCAGACGGTACGGCAGATATGGTGCTCCCTTTAAATTGAAAAGCGCAGCATTAGCGATGACTTTTACTTCTTACATTCGATAATCAATGGGAATCTAAGAAGTAAAAGTTACGTTGTTACTTTAGTTTCCAATTCTTTTTTAAGTACTGAATACACCAGGATTTTGCCTCACCCATAGTGTTCCGGCGCCATGCCAAAATAATATCCATCGGCTGTTCTTCAGTGCCTTCGATTCGTTTCAATACACCACTATCAATAAGAGGTTGTGCAATTTGGCTTGGTAATGTACCAATGCCTAAACCTGCAGTGAGCGCTTCTACTTTTGCCGTAAAGTTGGTGACGGTCAAGCGAGGTTGTTTTTGAATGATATTAATTGAGAGCGCGGGTTGCTCACGTGCGGTATCTGCAATAGCAATAATCCGATACTTTTCTCGCGCTGCTTCATCAAACTTACCACTACGCTTGTGAACATAGTGATCAGCGGAAGCTACCCAATACATACTCATTTTACCAATTTTTTCTGACTTAACTTCTTGAGGAAGCGTATCCAGTGATGGGCAAATCAGTAAATCAGCTCTCCCCGTATTCAAAGACTCCCAGCTACCAGCCAGAATCTCCTCTTGCAGCCTGACTCGAGTTGAGCTGACCTCGGCCAACGCATCAACCATCGGGAAAAAATTGGATATAGGAATAATGCCATCAAAGGCAATGGTAATATCCAGTTCCCAACCATTCGCCAATAACGTTGCATCGTTCACTAACTTTTCACTGGCTTGTAAAATGGCTCTTCCTCTTTCAAGAATAAGCTTACCTGCTTCAGTAAAATGGGCTTTGTGACCAGAGCGATCGAAGATAATAATGTCTAAATCTTGCTCGAGTTTCTGGATTTGATAGCTCAGCGATGACGGGGCTCTGTCTAACTCATTCGCAGCAGCAGCAAAACTCCCTCTTCGATCAATAGCATCTAGAATATGGAGTGCTTCTAACGTAATTGGACTCTGCACATGGCCTCTCTTAATGTGACATTTGTCACATTCGTTGTATTTGGATGAACTTATCAAGAACTAACGACAAATTATATAACATATTGATAACTAAAGACTAGGAATGCTAATAGCCTAAGAAGAAGATTCAATACAAATCAATAAATGACAATGGTAATGATAGTAATTACCATTTAGATCCATTAATATCCGCGTGTTGTTACCTATTATGGATCTAAGGTATTGAAGCCAATGTATAAAAAATCAATTTTGTCAGCCTCCATTTTAGTTGCCCTTTCCCATACTGCTTATGCGGAAGAAGCTTCTAAGTTTGAAGAAGTCGTTGTGTCGGCCACCCGTACCAACCAAACCATAAACACTGTTGCTGCTTCTGTTGCTGTTGTATCAGAGAAAGACATCGAAGAAAACATGGTAAAGGACTTGAATGATCTATTCGAGTATACGCCAGGTGTTACTGTTAATGGCACTCAACGCCAAGGCGTCCAAAGTATTAACATTCGCGGGATGGAAGGTAAACGAGTTAAAATCTTAGTAGACGGTGCATCTCAACCAGGTGTATTCAGCGGTGGACCATATTCGTTTATCAATTCTAGTGCCGTTACTGTCGACCCCGATATGCTAAAGAGTGTCGAAATTGTTAAAGGAGCAGCTTCTAGCCTACATGGTAGTGATGCAATTGGCGGTGTTGTCGCATTCGAAACAAAAGATCCGAAGGATTTCCTCAAAGATGGCAAAGACTTTGGTGGTCAAGCTAAACTCTCTTATTCATCGGAAGATAACTCTTTTAGTGAGCATGTAGCTTTAGCAAAGCGTTTCGGTAGTACAGAAGCACTTGTAGCCTTTACACGCCGTGATGGTGCAGAGCTACAAAATTTCTCTAAGGCGCCTTACGATAACTATTCTGTGGACAACCAAGATTATTACAAAAACGATCTATTGGTAAAACTTCAATCTCAATTGAATGACGCTCATCGCTTGGAGTTTTTGGGAGAAGTTATTTACAACGAGACTGACTCAGAGATCGCACATAAAAGTTACAAAAACTTCAACGCTGAAGACACAACCAAGCAAAATCGCATTGGGCTCAAGCACATTTGGTTTGCAGATGCAGCTATCTCGGATACGATCACGTCCAAGCTTACATGGATTGGTAAAGAAGAAAACGGCGTCTCTAATCGCTTTATCGAAGCTAGCCCTGGTTACCCACCTTACGTACCGCCTAGTGGTGACAACCAACAGAAAAAAGATTACGAATATACTGAAGACAAATTTGAATTCGAAACTCAGTTAGATAAAGAGATTCAAAATCACTATATTGTTTACGGAATATCGTACAAACATAGTGACATCAGTAATACCAATCGCGAGTTTAATTCCGATCCTGGCACGCCAGATACTGTTTACGTTTACACACCGGATGCAAAAGAAGAAAGCTTTGGTTTATTCTTGCAAGATGAAATTTCGCTTCTTAATGACAAGCTAATTCTGACTCCAGGTGTGCGTTACGATTACTTCTCTACTAATCCTTCAAATACTTCTGAAGAGTCATTCGAGAAGTTTAGCGACTCTGCATTAACTGGTCGTTTAGGAGCAACTTACTCTATATCGCAACCAGGCACGATCTTCGCGCAAGTGAGCCAAGGGTTCCGAGCGCCATCGTTCGACGAGCTTTACTACACCTACGATAATCCGGCTCATGGCTATACCAACCGCCCTAACCCAAATTTGGGATCTGAAAAGAGTTTGTCTTATGAGCTTGGTTACCGTCATAACACTGCAGCGTCGGCAACTGAAGTAGCGTTCTACTACAGTGATTATAGTGACTTTATTGAGCAAACGTCATCAAACAATGGTGGTTTAACTGAATTCACAAATATCAATATTAGTGAAGCAAACATTAAAGGGGTTGAGCTCTCTAACCGTCTTGATTGGCATGCCATTGCTGGTCTTCCATCAGGCGTGACAACTCGCTTTGTTGCAGCATACACAGAAGGTGAAGATGGTGATGGTAATCCTTTGAACAGTGTAAACCCATGGAATGCCGTAGCTGCTGTAAATTACGATTCACCAAATGCACTTTGGGGGACAAGCCTAAAAGTAAACTACACGGCTAAGAAATCGAACAGTGATATCAACTCTGATGGTGATAAAGGCGGAATCAAAGACCAAGTTGCTTTGCCGTCTGCGACAGTCGTTGACTTAACGGCGTACTACAAACCAATGAAAGATATAACCATTCGTGCTGGTGTTATGAATCTAACGAATGAAGAATACCATCTTTGGAACGATGTTCGCGGTAAGACTGAGTTAAGTCGAGACAAAACGCAAGCTGAGCGTAATTATAACATTAGTGTTAAATACGAGTTCTAAACCTTAAAAACACAAAAGCCAGCGTAATGCTGGCTTTTTTTATGGCTTTCATTTCAAAAATGTAAAGAAAAGTATGAAAAATGAAAGTTTACTGTTTTGCCATCTCTTTTTTCACCATTACTGCTGCTGCAATGATGAAAGTGATGATCAGACCGAGTTCCATGAACTACCCCAATAGCTATGAGAAAATTTATAACCCAAATTAAGAGTCGGGCATAGTTTAACAGCTCTATATATACTTGCTACCTTTTAACCAGTAATTTACGATTTTTTCCGATTTGGATCAAAAAAGACGCAATCACGCGCCTTTTTGTTACTATTATGTAAATTAAAGATTAGGCATCTGGATAACCTTGAGGGTTAGTAGACTGCCAGCGCCATGTATCGCCAGTCATTTCTTCTAGAGTGCGAGTTGCTTTCCAACCTAACTCATTCATCGCTTTTGATGGATCCGCCCAACACTCTGCAATATCACCTGGACGACGCTCAACAAGTTGGTATGGGACATCTTTACCACTTGCGGCTTCAAATGCTTTCACCATGTCCAGTACACTGTAGCCGTTACCAGTACCGAGGTTATAGATATGAAGGCCAGCTTTGCTACCTACTTTTTCTAATGCAGCAACGTGACCATCGGATAAGTCCATTACATGAATATAATCACGTACGCCTGTGCCATCTTTGGTCGGATAATCACTACCAAACACAGAAAGGAACTCTCTGCGCCCTACCGCAACTTGAGAAACAAACGGCATTAAGTTGTTTGGAATACCTTGAGGATCTTCACCTAGCTCGCCTGTTGGATGTGAACCTACCGGGTTAAAGTAACGAAGAAGTGTAATGCTCCAGTCAGGGTTCGCATTTTGGAAGTCGGTTAAACACTCTTCTACCATTAATTTGCTGCGCCCATATGGATTAGTTGCGCTAGTTGGAAAGTCCTCTGTGATGGGTACAGATGCAGGATCACCATATACAGTCGCTGATGAACTAAATACCAACGATTTAACTCCGGCTTCACGCATTGCATCAACCAATACTAAAGTGCCATTAACGTTGTTGTCGTAATACTCTAAAGGTTTTGCTACAGACTCACCGACGGCCTTTAAACCTGCAAAATGGATAACAGCTTCAATATTGTGCGACTTTAGTGCTTCTACCATCGCCAATTTATCTCTGATATCGGCTTTAATGAAGGTTGGCTTTACACCACATACCTTTTCAATTCGATCTAATACCGTAGATTTACTGTTGTACAGGTTGTCTAGAATCACTGGCGTCATGCCAACTTCGATCATTTGAATACACGTATGACTACCGATATAGCCCATACCACCCGTAACGAGTACTTTCATTTTATTATTCCTTCTGACGCGAATTGGGTTAGTTTAAAGCTTTGACGTTACGATTTAAACTGTCTCTTGTAATTCGCATCCCATTAATATTGCTTGGCCTTTTCCGGCTTTTTTTGCTTGATACATTGCCGTATCCGCACTTTTTAAAACTCGAGTAGCATCGCGCTCATTTACGCCGACTAATTTTACGCCGATACTAACGCCAACTTTGAGTAAGTGACCTTTGTACTCAATTGGAGCACATATGCTCTCGAGCAACTGTTCTGCTATTCGGGTGACCACTTTTTGATTGGCGGGATTTACCAACATGACAAATTCATCACCAGAAAGTCTTGCGATTAAATCACTATGTCTCGTCGCAGATGTTAGACGCTCGGAAACTTTTTTCAAAACTTCATCACCTGCATCATGACCGTAGGTATCGTTAACTTCTTTAAATCCATCCAGATCGAGGTAAAAACTGCAAATTCGTCACGCAAGTATCCAGAGCGTTGTACTAGTTGTTCCAACTCTAAATGGAACTTAGATCGATTGGCTAACCCCGTTAAAGCATCGTGATGAGCTAAATGCTCCAATCGTTCCATCTCTTTTGCGCCGGAAAGGTCGGTAAGAACAATAACCAGATCATAGAAACCATAGTCTTCACACTTAACGATACGATTGACTCGAGCAAACATCGGTACAAACTGACCAATATGGTTCTTCTCGATAACTTCACCTTGCCAAACGCCATAATTTTCTATCGACTCGATGATACTAGGCATCATTTCCTGTAACTTGCGCCACTTTAGCGTTTGGATGAATGATTTCCCAATAAGCTGATCCACCTCTAAGCCGACTAACTTAGTGACGGCAGGGTTTGCCATCGTAATGACACCGCGATGATTAAGAACAATGAGACCATCTTGGCTGCTTTCAAAAACACGCCCCGCAACACGTTGCCGGTTTATGGCTTCTTCAATTTCGGTGATATCTTGAATCGAAAACAGTAAGTATTCATGTGTCGAGAGGCGACGACTGGTTAGGCTCAACTGCTGTTCGTTATCTGCATTTTTGAGGTGAATATCATCGCACTCTAGGCCTCGACTCAGGATCTGACTCAGCTCATTCGGTGTTTTGGTTTTAATTAGATCACGAATATTGGCATATTTAAGTTCATCTAATTTTTTTTGAAATATTTGCTGGGTCGCCGTATTACAATGAATAACACGTCCGGAATTGTCGGTAATAACTAATGCATGCTGAACAGATTCGATAACCTCTTCTGAAAATGCGCGCTTTTGTTCTAGTGTGTCTAGCGAATGTTGCCGCTGCTTCTCACGTACTGTTAACCTATTCATCATTTGATTGAAAGAGCGCGCGAGGTCTCCAATTTCATCCTTGGCGTAATAGCGAGCTTGATTTTCCGTGTTTCGTCCGTGTGTCACATTCTCTATTACGCGGTTGAGTTCCATCACGGGCCTGAGAACAAGCCTCTCGATACTTATGTAAAAAACAGTGCCACCAGCGATCAGAAACAGAAGAAGTAAAGCGCCATCTTGAAGTAAAGATTGTATGGCTTCTACAATTGGGCGATGAGAAAGCGTAACTCTCATGCTACCAATGACATAGCCATCATGGATAATCGGCTCTAGAACATAAAGAAATTTGGTTGATAAGGCATAGCCTAGAGCGTGCAACCTACTTCTTTCGGTTTGACTTGGAACGGGTGCCAGTGCCCCACTTATCTCCATAACAGCGAATGGTTGGTCATCTTGGTCATAAAGTTTGACCCGAGTTACATTTGGCTGGTTTAAAAAGTTGGCGAGAATAGTTTGAGCTTTTTGCTTGTCCTTTGTCGTCAGCGCATCTTTAATTGAGAAAGAAACGTTGTTAATCAACTTTCTTGTCTGCTCGACCAGTTCATGCTTAGACGATTGGTATACAGTATACGAGGTGTAACCTTTTGAGATAACAAAGATAGCCGTTAAAAAGACCAGAAGAGGCCAAATAAGCTTCGCTCGTAATGACATATATATTCCTGTCGCAGACAACCACAAAAATGACAGAAGAACCATTATGCAATCTATCACCCATGAAGGGCGACAAGATTAACACGATGCTAATGCAAAATAACCTTAAATTCTCAAAAATTGGATGGAAAAGAAACGAAATACCTTAAAATTCGGATCAACTCAAATAACGGCAACATCTTTATGGACTAACGTGATCTTTTTCGTCACCTATCTGCTCAAAAAGCCTCGTTTTCATGATAGAAGAATGAAGTGAGTCACTGAACCTAGATGCATTTTCCTGCATCGTAAACCCATTGCTTGTGTAGAAATAAAACGTATGACATTGAATAAACAGCAACTTACATTGAACTGTGATATGGGCGAGAGCTTTGGCTCTTGGAGTATGGGCGCAGATGAAGAAGTGATGCCCCATGTTGATATGGCGAACATCGCGTGTGGTTTTCATGCCTCCGACCCTAATGTCATGCACGACACTATCACCCTAGCGAATGACAACGATGTTGATATTGGCGCACACCCAGGTTACGCCGACCTACAAGGCTTTGGCAGACGAAGCATAAGCATGACGGGTGATGAAATTACGAACATGGTTATATATCAGGTTGGTGCTTTACAAGCATTATGCCGGGCGCAATACACAGACATCAGTTACATAAAGCCTCATGGTGCTCTATACAACGACATGATGAAAAGTGATGCGATATTTAGAGCGATAGTAAAGGCGGCAGCACTGTTCAAAGTACCGTTAATGATCCTAGCTTCACAGGAAAACGAAAAATACTTAGAAATCGCAGACGATTATGATGTTCCCTTGCTATTTGAAGCATTTGCAGATCGTTTATACCAAGATGACGGCTTACTGACTCCTAGAACACAGCCCAATGCCGTGTTAAAAAGCGAGCACGCGATACTTGAGCAAGTCCGGACCTTAGCTGACTCTGGGCGTGTCAAAACCGCTTCAGGCGGTTACATATTATTGGAAGCCGACACAATTTGTGTTCATGGTGACAATGAAGAGTCGATCGCGCTGATCCAAAAGATCCGCCAAAGCCTATACGCTGGAGGAAATTAATGCATAAAGAGAAATTTAATATCTCTTTGATCTCCGAGTGCAGTATTTTCATTAAGTTTGATGAGAGTATTTCTGAAAATGCAGTCGGAGAGCTTGCTCGCAGCATAAGAGAAACTTTCGCTTCAATTGTTATGAACGTTGTCCCCTCCTATCAAACTATTCTCATTGATTACTTACCTTTTCGAATCAACGAAAAGAACTTAGTCAATGAGCTGCAACAAATCGTGAGCCAGTTTGATACTCAATCACTTAAGCTTTCCCAGCCGAATCACATTACTATCCCTGTATATTACTCTGAAGAAACCGCGTTAGATCTATCTCGTTTTCAAAAGCGAGGTCTGTCATTAGACGATCTTATTACCCTGCATACGAAAACCGAGTACGCGGTTTCTGCAATTGGATTTGCTCCAGGCTTTGCATTTCTCTCTGACGTTGATACTCAATTGCACATGGCAAGGCTTGCCACACCAAGAACTCAAGTGCCGGCCGGAAGTGTAGGAATCGCAGACTCTAAAACGGCCGTCTATCCATCAGATAGTCCTGGCGGATGGAACATTATTGGTAAAAGCCCGCTTGCGCTCTTCTCCGACTCTCCTCCTTTTATACCGTTTGAAGTGGGCGACAAGGTCACCTTTAATGCTATTTCAAAACAAGAGTTTATCGATTTAGGAGGCGTACTATGAGTTACGGTGGATTACTGGTGGAAAAGCCAGGACCGCTCTCTTTAGTTCAAGACTTTGGTCGTTTTGGCTTAGCGCATGTCGGTGTGACTCAAGGTGGCCCGGTCGACGACTATGCTTACAGTTGGGCCAACCATTTGCTTGGTAACGTAGTCAATTGCGTTGCGATTGAAATTACTCTGGGTAACGCTTGTTTTATTGCATTGCATAACTGCCACCTTGCTATATGTGGCGGTGATTTAAATGCAAAAATAGATGGTGAACCTATTTCAAATTGGTCTGACTTTACGTTGAAAAAAGGACAGAAGCTTCAGTTCGGAGTCGCAAGGAATGGACTTCGCTCCTACCTAGCGGTTAAAGGTGGGTTCAATGTTGCTCAGCACTTAGGAAGCGCATCGACCGTCTTGCGAGAATCTCTAGGTGGTTATGATTCAAATGGTGGCGCTTTGAAAGCTGGCGATATTCTTCCCTTTGTCCCTCATAACTTACCGAAACGTAAACCAAGGCAAATGACGTTTCGCTTTAAGCCAGATTACAACTTACCCATTAAGTTGAGAGTGATTGAAGGCTATCAGAACGAGGACTTTGATGAAGACGCTCGCCAAGCATTTTACAACAAAGCATTCATCATCTCCCCCAATTCGAATCGCATGGGCTACCGTCTTGAGGGCAATAACATTCGTCCACCTTACGAAGGCGTCCTATCAGAGGGAATTGCATTAGGTTCAATTCAAGTACCTAGCGATGGTAACCCTATTGTGCTGCTCAACGATCACCAGACTATTGGCGGGTATCCTAAATTTGGCTGCGTAGCTCGTATTGACTTACCTAGACTGGCACAGGCGAAACCCGGACAAAAAGTCAATTTTGTGAAAGGAGATAGACTAGGCTTGCAAGAAGTATGGTGCCAATGGGCTCAGTTTTTTGGGTATTAATACAACCACTGAGCCCAAACACAGCCGATTATGCAGGCATACCATAACGCACTGCTAAAGCTTGTGGATAGCCTCGCTCTTGAGTGAGTTTAATCGCGTACTGCTCGACCTCTTGTTCAGACCACTTTACAGCGACCGGATGCTGTGTTTCCACATTTTGGTTAGGATCGATGTCAAACCAGAATTGAAGCATTTTTTGCGCTGCGAGTAGTGTCGATGACGCTTTTACCACCTCTATTCTCGCGTAGTGGTTATCTTCAAAAGTCACATCTGCCGCTCTGAGTACTGGATCTGTTCCGGGAATTTGCTGAGCGCCAAATAATGCTTTTCCTCCTTTTACAGCAGAGTGATAGTCGGGAATAAACTGCGCCATGTGTTTGATGGCGTTGTTCGTTCGCTCTTCTAACACTTCTTCTCTCCAGCCGTTACGGATCTTCGAGAGTAAAGGCATAGGCAGTTCAGGTTGAGCAGATGAGTTCGTGCTCTCCACTAAACCATCTTCAAACAGCGTGATTCCTTTTGTCATACCATGAAGTTGAAAGTAACCATCGCCATAAGGCGTCAATTGAGCCATTCCTTTATCGGTTCCACGCGGGCCATGAAAAATAACTTCTGGCCATTGTTGTTGACAGTCTGCCCACCTCGTAACGTAAGCGGCTTTAAACTCCACCAACCTGTCACGCTTGGCACCAACTGTGTTGTCAATTGAACCTGTTTCAAAGCCACACGCGTTAACCAAGTAGTCGCATGTCATAAGGTAATCGATACCTTCACGTTCATAGCCAAGTTGCCAGTGTTCCCCCATCCAATCGGCTTGCTTGAACGTTGCTTGTGTGAAGACTGAAGCATTAGGAAGCGTATCTAGTGTTAAGTTGGCAATTGCAGCGAGGCGAAAAACACTCCAACCATATTCTTGAACTGCGACAACAGGATACTTTAGCGCTTCAAGATCAGCATGTTGAGCAAAAGGAATGCACCACTCATCGAAGTTTGTAGGATGACTTGGTTGAGTACGTTGCGCGAGAGCTTCTAGCTCCGCTTTTGAATACAGTTTGTAGTATTCGCTTGGCTCGCCGAGCACTTTATTATTCTCATCTTTATCAACGAGCGTCTGATAAGCACTTTTCACAACCTCTAATCGCGGAATTAGTGTGGATGGGTCTCCACCATCGGAATGAGGAACCGCGATGATTGTCGGACGAATATTCAGTGAAAGCGGATACAGGCGAACAGTATCAATAGATTGTGCTAACAAGTCTAAGCATTGTTGCTCGGAAATCTCTCGATATAAATTACCACCAGCATGCAAATGACAAATGGGTGGACCATTTACTAGTGATACGCCCTTCTCTATTACGGAAACTTTAAAACCCAGCTCCGCAAAATGAATTGCTGCTGTTGCACCTGCTACACCGCCACCAACAACAGCGATATGCTTATCTTTATAACTTGGAAACTCAGACTTCATTGCTTCACTAAAAATTTTATAAGGAAAATTCTTTACTAACGGTGGATTCTACTCGTGTTTGGACTTGATTAAAATCACAAAAAGTTCATGGGTTTGCGAAATATCCAACAGCGCCTGTAAAGTGCATTAAAGTAGAAAAAATTTGCGAAAAAGTACTTGACGACATGGTTAAGAAGACACTTTTTTGTGTCTATGTGAATAAGAATTTCACTGTAAGACCCATGGCGCAAAGCCTGCAGAAACACCCCACTTTTTACACCATTTAGTTATCCCAAAAGTTATCCACTGTTTTTGTGGATAACTAAAATAAAAGTGTCATGGAGTGTTCCAAACTTGATAACACTCGCTGCGATTAAGTGTTTACTGGCGTTAACAATCTTTTCAACAAACTCATCACTACAAGTGCCAACGTAACAAATGTTGCAAGCGGTAAAGCTATCCACAATTCGGGGTGAATTTGTGCATTGAGATCGAACCCATATGTCATGACTGCGGCCACACAAATTTCCGCAGCGAATACCGCAACACCACTAGCAATCAACGCCATAATTCCGTACTCGGCCCACAGGGTTGTGTTGATCCGTTTCTTACTTGAACCTAATGTGCGATACAAACGAATCTCTTGTTGACGTTGGGACAAGCTTAACCTCAGTAGCGTAAAGATGAGCAGCAGACCAGCAACAACGCCTAAAAGAGCAAGGATGGTGATTGCTGATACGATTTGCTGAATCAAAGCCTGAATTTTCTCGCCCATAGTTCGGATATCTAAAACAGAGACCGTTGGGTGAGCACGTGACATTGACGTCAACAACGCTTCATTTCCTTCTTCAATCCTATAACTGATGAGGTAAGAACCAGGTAAATTAGCCATCACGTCAGATGAGAAAATAAAATAAAAGTTAGGCTTCATGTCACGCCATTCGACATAACGGATGGTATCTACTACTGCATCGTAATTCTGGCTGTTTATTACAAAGCGCAGCGTATCACCGAGTTTGATGCCTAAGTCATTTGCTACATCAGCTTCTACAGATACACTCCCTTTGTTTGTCCATTCACCCGAAAGCACATCATTATATTCTGGTAGGCTATCTCCCCATGTCAGGTTTAGCTCTCGACGTATCGCGTCAGAACCTTCTCCTTCGTACTCAACCTCTTTGACGTTTTGACCGTTGATCTCTGTTAGTCGTCCACGAATTATTGGATAAGCTTGTGACCGCGTAACTCCATTTTTATCTAGGGTTTCTAGGTAGTTATCGAGCTCATAATCACCAATGTTCAAAGCGAACACATTTGGCGCGTCTGCAGGTAAGGTTCTCTCCCAATCAGCGAGAATATCGCTGCGCACTAGCCAAATGATTGACAGCAACATCAAAGATAATGCCAAAGCACCAAACTGTAGACCGCTGGTTACTGGCGTCCGGTTGATACGACTCAACGCAAGCTTCATTGCAGGATGGGTTGAAACACGTGCAAACAGTTTTGTGAGTATGACGCTAACTGCTGCGAGTACCACAAACAGTACCGCTATACCAGTGAGCACGATCCAAACTAAGGTGTTATCAGCATACAGTAAAAGTAATGGAATAACGGGCACTAGAACAAGTAACATTCGCTTCCAAGAACGTTGCGCTTTACCCTGCTGTAGCACTTCTAACGCGGGAGTTTTAATCAAGCCTAAAAGTGGTATACCGAGAGCAGGCACCGTAATCAAGACTGCTGAGATAAATGCCACCAAAAATGGTGTGACACCGTAACCAGGGAGTGGGTCGGGTAATAAGTCTTTGAGTGGAATACGTAATAAATATTCCAGCCCGCTCCCTAACAATAGACCGACGACACTGGCACTAATGAGAAGGATTGTGACTTGAATAAATAACCACTTTTCAATCCATCGGCGGCTCGCACCAAGACTTTTCAACATCGCAATAGTTTGTGTCCGGCTGTTCACGTAATTTTGACAAGTAAGAACCAATGTTGTCGCCGCCATAATGATGACAATCGCTACGGTCAAAGACAGATACTGCGTCGTGCGTTCAAAAACCTCATTACTACGACTGGCAGTATCTTGCGTGCGCCAGCGATCGCTCGGAGAAAGCCGCGTATCATCTTGTAAGCTCTTTAGTGTTTTATCATCGGCTTGTAAAAACAGACGGTATTGAACTCGGCTCCCAACTTGAATTGCTCCTGTTTTATCTACGTCACTTTGATGAATGTATGCAGAAGGCATTTGCTGAAATGGATTAAAGCTCAAGCCTGGTTCCATCAATACTGCGCCTGATACAGTAAACTCGGCATCGCCTATCGTGACACTGTCACCTGACTTTACGCTTAGTTGAGTCATAATCCGCTCATCAAGCCAGAGTTGGTTCTCTTTAACGCGACCGGCTGGATTGTTTTCAAGAACGAGCTCTCCCATTAAAGGGTAATTATCATCCACCGCCGTTACAGAAATAAGCTGCATACCATTATCGCTAAATGCCATAGTGGCAAAGCGTGTCATCGTCGAACGTTCAAGGCTTTCAGTCGAGGCTAACAACGTGTCCGGAATGGGATTAGCAGACACAAACACCGCATCTGCCGTTAATGCGTCCTTCCCTTGCTTGACGATCACCTGCTCCATTCGTTCTGCTAATGCAGAAAGCGCAAAGATACTCGCAATCACGAGAATAAGAGCAACGCTAATAGGCCAAAGGTTCCCCTGCCTTATTTCGCCGAAACTCCAGCGTATCAAACTTTTATTCGACGAGTGCTGTGTTGTACTGTTTTGCTCTGTGGATGTTGCTTCACTTGATGATACTGCAGACATTACATCTCCTCCTTAAGCTCACCCGCCTCCATACGATAAATACGGTCACATCGGCTTGCTAGATGACCATCGTGTGTTACTAAAATCAGAGTTGTCCCGTGCTGTTCATTAAGATCGAATAGCAGCTCAATCACTTTGTCTGCGGTTTGATGGTCAAGATTGCCGGTAGGCTCGTCTGCGAACAACAGCTCAGGCTGTGTCATAAATGCACGCGCTAGCGCAACTCGCTGTTGTTCACCACCAGATAACTGGCTTGGTAGATGATCGACACGTTTTTCCAATCCAACAGCAGCTAATAATTCCGCTGCTCTTGCTTCATCTTCGGCTTCACCACGTAAAAGACAAGGAAGCGTGACATTACGTAATGCACTCAAACTCGGGATTAACAAGAAACTTTGGAAAACGAAACCTAAAGAGTCAGCCCGAATTTTCGCACGTGCTTCATCGTCCAGTTTTGATAATTCATGACCTAATAAAGTAATTTCGCCTGATGTCGGCGTATCAAGACCAGCTAGCAACGTCATCAATGTTGACTTACCTGCACCGGAAGTTCCGACGATGGCGATTTTTTCTCCTTTTCGGATGTCAACATTTACGTCTTTGAGGATTGTTAATTGTTCTTGATTAGTAGAGACTTGTTTAGAAACCAAATTGGCTTGAACAATAGGTGCATTAAGTACAGGTGTTTGCATGATTCGTATACTTTCCTTAGTTCTATTTTTTTGTTTTTCCGCTACTGCACATGCGAGCGAAAAGCTACTTGTCTTGGGTGATAGCTTGAGTGCAGGCTATCAGATGCCGATCGAAGAGAGTTGGCCTAGCTTACTCCCTGATGCGTTGTCAGAACATGGTCAAGATGTAACAGTTATCAATGCCAGCATTTCTGGCGATACCACTGGCAATGGCTTAGCACGGTTACCTCAGTTGCTAACTCAGCATAGCCCTGACATGGTACTTATTGAGTTAGGTGCCAACGATGGCCTAAGAGGTTTCCCTCCTAAACTTATTACGTCGAATCTTTCAAAAATGATTACCATGATAAAAGATTCTGGTGCGGACGTTGTCATGATGCAAATTCGGGTTCCGCCTAATTATGGTAAGCGCTATAGCGATATGTTTTACGATATCTACCCTAAGCTTGCACAGCATCAACAAGTTGCCTTGATGCCATTCTTCTTAGAGCATGTTGTCACCAAACCAGAATGGATGATGGATGATGGCCTTCACCCAAAACCAGATGCACAACCTTGGATCGCTGATTTCGTTGCTCAAGAATTAATTAAACATCTCTAATTTTAATGGTCTAGCTCAATAAGTTTTACGTAACTTTACGTTAATCTATTTTCAATTCCACTCATCGAGGATAGATAACAACATGCGAATAGAACCGTTAATTCAAGGTGTTGTTGCTCGCTCTGCGCACCCCAAAGGGTGTCATGCATCTATTAAAGAGCAAATTGAATACGTAAAGCACGCCCCACAGATCAAAAAAGGCCCAAAACGGGTTTTGATTATTGGTGCCTCCTCTGGTTTCGGCCTAGCGGCACGAATAGCCCTAACGTTCGGTGGCGCTAACGCCGATACCATTGGCGTCTCATTTGAGCGTGGCCCTTCAGAGAAAGGGGTTGGGAGTGCGGGTTGGTATAACAACGTCTTTTTTAAGCAAGAAGCAAATCAAGCCGGGCGTACCGCAATAAATATTGTTGGCGATGCATTCTCTGGTTCGGTGCGCAATCAAGTGATTGAAGCCATTGAAACGTACTTTGAGGGTGAAGTTGACTTAGTCATCTATAGCTTGGCAACCGGTGTTCGACCTAAACCTGAATCTGATGAGTTTTGGCGCAGTGTCATTAAACCTATTGGTGAACCTGTCACTGGCGCTTCTATCATGCTGGAGAACGATAAGTGGATAGAAACCACCTTAACGCCTGCAACAGAAGAGGAAGCCAATGCCACCATTAAAGTAATGGGCGGCGAAGACTGGGAAAGCTGGATTGACACACTCATCAATAACGACTCTATCGCAAACGGCTGCAAAACCATCGCCTTTTCTTACATGGGCCCTGACATTACGCACCCAATTTATCTCGATGGTACGTTAGGTCGAGCGAAAATCGATTTACACCAAACCAGTCATTCATTAAACCTCAAACTCGCCAACTTTGACGGCGGTGCTTACGCAACCGTGTGTAAGGCGTTGGTGACGAAAGCCAGTGTATTCATCCCTGCTCTAAGCCCTTACCTGTTAGCGCTTTATCGAGTGATGAAGGAAAAAGGTACTCACGAACGCTGTATTGAACAAATGCAGCGACTGTTTACTACGAAGTTATACGATCAAGAGAAAGTGCCAGTTGACGGCGAACGCTTGATTCGAATAGATGACTTGGAACTTGAACCGCAAGTTCAACAAGAAGTCCACGCTCTTTTAGAACAGATGAATGCTGAAAACTTTAAAGAGATTGGTGATTACCAAGGTTTTAAAGATGAGTTTATGAAGCTCAATGGCTTTAACTTTGAAGATGTCGACTATTCGCAAGACATTTCTATTGAATCGTTAATGTCGCTTAAGCCTTGATACTTGTTACCTGTTTCAAGGATGAGATATGTGACAACTATTCCTAGTCCTGAACACTTTTCAGGACTTTTTTTTGTTTCGAGCCCTAGCCACCCTATACTTAATTAAAAAGCGAGAACAAAATAGAGCAGTCTGCATTTTTAATTCACAGGAAGTGAAACCACGTAAAGGATGACCTATATGGGGAGATTGCAAACATTAGACTACGAAATCCCTGAGTCTATGCGAAGAAGTTGGCAAGAAATCGTCAACTTACTGGCTCAAATAACACACGTACCCACCACATTAATTATGCGTATCCATCCGGATCGCATAGAAGTAAATACATCTAGCGAAACTCTAGGTAATCCTTATCGTACTGGCGATGCAGAGCAGCTTGGTAACGGTTTGTATTGCGAGCAAGTTATAGAACAGAAAGGCGAGCTTGTAATCCCCAATGCGCTTGAAGATGAAGAATGGCAAAATAACCCAGACATCAAACTAGGCATGATTTCTTATTGCGGCTTACCGCTATTCTGGCCAAATGGGGAGTCATTTGGAACAATCTGTATGCTTGACTCTGAGAGAAACGAGTACAACGATAGTTACCGTCAGTTGCTTGAAACTTTCAAAGATTCAATCGAAGCACAGCTTTCAGTTGTGTACCAACAACATAAACTTCAGCGACTTAACACCGAGCTAAAGAGTCGAATTGAAAATCGTACCACGGATTTAGCCCAGTTAAGTTACTCCTTAACACAAGAAATTGATCGCCGTAAAGCCGCGGAAAAACAAGTGAGCTACCAAAAAACACATGATCAGGGAACTGGATTTCTAAATCGTTCTGCACTTGAGAACATTGTCCAATACACCTTACAGTCCCTTGATAGTGATCAGCAATCGCTTGTGGTCATCAACATTGGTTTTAGTAACGCTCGCAGTATTCAGACCAGGCACGGGTTCGAGGTCTTTGACAACATTTTAAAAGAATTTCACTCCAGATTAACCAGACACGGTGCTAGCGGATTTATCACTGGTAGACCAAGTTCGAATGACATGGTTTTATTGATTTGGGGAGAGGATATTGAAGCTCGGTTAAATCAACTATTAGATGATATCACTAAAATTAGCGTAGATGGATTTGTCTTCAACAAAACAGAAATACATTTGCACACGTATATCGGTATAGTTCAAGCTTACAAAGATTGCAGCAATGCTAAGCGTATCCTTCAACATGCATGTTACGCGATGCTTCTATGTAAAGAATCCGGCGAACCTTTTAGTTATTTTAGAGAAAATCATTCGGCGGATCTCAATAGTCACAATGAACTGGAAAGTTACCTTTTACAAGCAGTGCGTAACGACGATTTAGTGTTGTACTTTCAACCTCAAGTAGACTCCAAAACACGTAAATGGATTGGCGCAGAAGCCTTGCTTCGCTGGAGACATCCAATACTTGGCGACGTTTCCAACGAAGCATTGATACATATGGCCGAACAAAACGGGCTTATCTTTGAAGTTGGCTCTTTTGTTCTGCGTACCGCGATAGACAAAGCGAAACAATGGTCTGAGTTAATCGATAACTTCAAAATTGCCGTCAACGTTTCTCCCATTCAATTACAAAACGTAAATTTTGCAGAACAAGTGCAACACCTACTCGACACTTTCCATTTGCCAGCACACTTTCTCGAACTCGAAGTAACCGAGAGCGCTCTAATTGCCGATGAAATAGTAGCACGCACAACGTTAAATAAGTTGCACAAACTAGGTGTGACATTGTCACTTGATGATTTTGGTACAGGATATGCCTCGTTCAGCTATTTAAAGAAATATCCGTTTGATGCCATCAAAATTGATAAAAGCTTCGTCCAGCAAATGGAAAAGTCAGATGATGATCGCGAGATCATTTGTTCAATCATACACATTGCAAAAAAACTGGAACTCCAAGTAGTGATCGAGGGCATTGAATCCCACCAACAAGAGCAGTTTCTTATTGGTGAGGGTTGTGATATCGGACAAGGTTTTCTTTATGGTAAACCTATGCCTTGTAATGAATTTGAGCAAAGTTTGTTTAATCAGCGCCTTTCTGGCGGGCAATACGCCTACTCTTCCTAAGCATTCTCTTTACTATGAGGGCGGTGGTTTCTATAATCGCCGCCCGCTTCTATTAAAAGGCCAATATCTTCATGGATCAGTTGACTGCCACGCTTAAGAAAATTGAAAAGCAGAACTACCGAGCTTATCAGCAAATCAAAGGTCAATACGACTTCACTGATTTCACTTTGTTTATCGATCATGTACAGGGTGACCCTTATGCATCGGCGTCACGTTTTCGTGCGACTCGCGCATGGTCTTTGACTGGTCTTGAGTGGCTAAGAGACGAGTCTCCTGCATTTCAAAGAGCTGCACGTGATTTTATTGCGCGTAGTTTTGAACAGTTTGCTAAACAAGAAAACTCAGTATCAATTTCACTGACAGGCCAAACTGTACTGGATAGCACCGCGGTGTTGTTTACTGAAGAAGGTATTGAACTGCGTTTTCGAGTTAACTTACCAGCCGAAGGTCGTTCAGTATTGGGGAAAAAAGCCAACAACATACTGACTTTCCACCTGCCTAAGTTTATCCGTCGAGCAACTTTAGAGCGTGAACTCGACAAAGCCGCTTTAATTAAGCACTGCCAAGTTGTTGAAGACCAAGATGCCCTACGAGAACAGTTAGAGGCCAATAACTTAGTCGCGTTTGTCGCAAACGGCAGTATTCTTCCTCGAATTGCAGGTAATTGCGACCTTCCAATGAAAGAAGCCGTTGAGTTTAAAGCCCCTGAATCTCTACAAGTCACTTTACATGCGCCAAACAAGGGCCATGTCACAGGATTAGGAATTCCAAAAGGTATCACACTGATTGTAGGTGGTGGCTTCCACGGTAAATCTACCTTATTAAATGCAATAGAGCGTTCAATTTACGATCATATTCCAGGAGATGGTCGCGAATACATTGTTGCCGATAACAAGGCTATGAAGATTCGTGCCGAAGATGGCCGATGCGTACACCACTTGAACCTGTCAAACTACATCAACCATTTACCGATGGGTAAAGATACGGCGGACTTTTCTACTCAAGACGCATCAGGCTCAACGTCGCAAGCCGCTTGGCTTCAAGAGTCTATTGAAGCGGGTGCAAGCACATTATTGATTGATGAAGATACTTCTGCTACCAACTTCATGATTAGAGATGAGCGTATGCAGGCATTGGTGGCAAAAGGTGATGAGCCAATTACTCCTCTCGTCGACCGCATTGGTCAATTACGAGATGATCTTGATATCTCTACCATTATCGTTATGGGTGGGTCGGGCGACTACTTAGACGTTGCCGATACCGTCATTCAAATGCACGACTACCAAGCCGTTGATGTGACTGAAAAAGCGAAAGAAGTTATCGCTCAGCACCCTACTCAACGCCATAACGAGTCAGAAGAACGTTTACAGACCTTCCCACCTCGAGCACTGAACCGCGTTGCGTTGATGAATATTCTCACTGACGGCAAGTTCCGTGTGAATGCGAAAGGCAAAGAGTCACTTCGATTTGGTAAAGAGTTTACTGATCTTAGCGCTTTGGAACAGATAGAGTCAGCCGATGAAGTCAACACAATTGGCTGGTTATGGTTCCAAATTGCTCAACTTCCAGGTTGGTGTAATCATCCGGCGAAGGAGATTGAAGAAATGCTGTCTGGTGAGTGGCATGCCGCTCTTCCTAAGCAAGGCGACTTAGCCAAACCACGCACACTAGACGTTATGGCTGCCCTCAACCGCATGCGAAAATCTCAGTTTAAGTCATCATGCTAGTTTTGATACGCTGACAGAGACAGTTCAATCAAAAGGCAGCTATAGTTAGCTGCCTTCCTTTATCTTTATTCTTAGCGAATCATTCGTTTCTCAGTACATTCCACGCTTCACAAAGAACTCTAAATCTTTCTGCATCGCCATTTTCTCGATCAGGATGCCAACGAAGCGCGAGTTTTCGCCATTGTTTTCTAATTTCCGCAGGCGTAGCGTCAGTGTTAAGTTCAAATAGTGACAGTGCCTTTGTCTTATCTACGCTGGCTACTGACGAACCACCGATGAACTTTTGATAAGTTGTCCAAAATTCATTCAACAGTCGACGCACTTCATCTTCGTCCGCTTCGTAATTGCGCCAATCTAAGTAATACTCACGCAAAGGATCATGAATATCGATCTTATGCCTCAAAGCTTCCATCGAAGACATGAGCTGAATATCCATGGCTTCGACTTGAAGCCAGCTATCCGGATACAGAGTGTCTTGCAGTTGATATAATGCATTCATGATCAGGAAGTTTCTTTTGAATAAATCCTTATCGGGAGAGTCGTCCAGCTTTGAAATATAACCTTGTTCACCCAACGAGCTTGCCAAGGTGTGCACTTTCCAATTAGAGGGCTGTTTTCTCAGAATTTCTAACATTGGCCAAAGCAGCGGATTTTCTATTGCATGAGGCTCAATACTATTGACAGTACGTTGTCCTTCCATTCATCCTCTCTGACACGAGTTTAGGGCCCCATTCACGGCACAAAAAACATAGTTTCCACTTTGTAGCATAAATGCAAAAAGGCCGATAGTCATTCACCATCGGCCTTTGTAAGGAGATCACGTAAAGGTTAAATAACCCCTAGCTCACGTAAACGTTCCATAAGGTAGCTATGTGCAGTGTAGCGCTCAGATAACACCACTTCCGGCTTTGGATGCAGGAACAACGGTAATGAGATACGTGACTTTTCTTGACGGCCACCCGTAGGGTTGATTACACGGTGAGTCGTTGAAGGGAAATAACCACCTGACGCTTCTTGAAGCATATCACCAATGTTGATGATTAAGTTCCCGAAGTCACATGGTACATCGATCCAATCACCCTCTTTACTCTTTACTTGCAGTCCAGGTTCATTAGCAGCAGGCAAAACCGTTAACAGGTTAATGTCTTCATGCGCAGCAGCACGAATAGCGCCTGGCTCTTCTTCGCCTGTCATCGGTGGGTAGTGAAGCACGCGTAGTAATGTTTTGTCACTGTTATTGATCATTTCTGACAACGCGATAGAGAACTTCTCTTGAACGTCCTTAGGTGCGTACGCTTCAACCCAGCCTAATAGCTCTTGAGCAAACGCATTGGCACGCTCGTAGTACTCTAAGATTTCAGCTTTAAGCTGCTCTGGGATCTGACCCCAAGGGTAAACATGAAAGTACTCTTTGATGTCTTTCACTTTGTGCCCTTTCGCCACTTCAGACACAGAAGGTGGGAAGTAGCCATCTTGGGTGTCTACGTTAAAGTGAAAATCATTCTTTTGTTCTGAACAGAAAAACTCATGCCAGTTTTTGTAAATTGACTCTACAAGCTCTTGTGGAATCGGGTGGTTTTTCAACACACCGAACCCCGTTTCGCGTAGAGAGGTAACGAACTGTTGAGCAGCATCGTCAGCAAGATAATCGACAGTTTCCAGTTTCATGGCTTTACTTCTTTTTTATTAGACTGAATCATGGATTCTATGGATGGGCATGTTGTAAATCAAACTTTAATGAAAAGTGCACGCGCAAACGTTTTAATGTTGAGCAGTTTGCCAATAAATCAACATTTTCAGTGATCAAAAAACCCATTAAAATATCAATTGCACACCGTTCAATTAAGTGCAATCATTAACACAATCTATGGAGTCCCACTGTAAGATAAATTGAAGGATCAAATAACTCTATGAAAAGTACCTCGACACTCTTAGGATTAACGATTTTTTATGCCATCGTGTTTTTATTTTCTGCGTTGGAACCTAACTCACGCGCAGTTTGGTTTGCGGAGATTATCCCGGCGATTGGTATTCTTGTTGCTATTTGGGCGATTTCGATTCGCTATCAGTTCAGTAATACGGCTTACTTTTTAATGTTCATCTGGCTCTGTTTGCACACTATCGGTGCGAAATATACGTTCTCCGAAGTGCCGTTTGACTGGTTTAACGACATGATTGGTTCAGAGCGAAATAATTTTGATCGCGTTGCGCACTTTTCAATTGGCCTTTACGCATATCCGATCGCTGAATACTTGATAAACAAAAAACGGTTCAACAAAGCGTTCTCTTGCTGGTTTGCTTTGTTTGCTATCATGTCACTTGCTGCTGGCTATGAGATTATCGAATGGTGGTATGCGGAGTTGGCTGGTGGCGATGAGGGAATTGCCTTTCTGGGCTCGCAAGGTGACATATGGGACGCCCAGAAAGATATGTTGTGCGATACCGTTGGTGCAGTGTTGTCGTTATTCTTAATGTCGGCTCAACGTCGATTCTCTCAACCATTCTAAATAAGGGTTAAACCCATCAACAATTGGAACCTGTACGATTTGAGCTACCTCGTATTCGTGCAGGTTTTCTATTTTCTCTTCCACCAATTCATAAAGTTCTCGACGAGTTTTGATCACCAGCAACCATTCGTTGTCAGTACAAATCTCCCCTTTCCACACATAGTGACTTTCAATAGGCATCGTTTGAATACACGCGGCTAATTGAGCATCTAGCAAACCTTTAATGATCTGATCTCGATTTTTTTCATTACTGGTTGTACTTAAAACCATGCAATAGTCATGTTTCATACTCATTTTCTAGCCCTTTATTATTTCATCGTCACTTTGCCGCCAATCATTTTGTAAGCGGGGGTTCCTCTTACTAAAGTGTCTCTTGCAAACTCTTGTCCGCAAGCGGGGCAAATACATGGGGTTTGTGTGAAATCGTCAACAATGCGCTCTTTGAAGCATTTAACCAGTGCGCCTTTCCCGCCTTTACGGTACTTAAATAGTTGAGTTTTACATTTAGAGCAAAAGATATCGACGGTTTTCGTCGGTTGTTTTTTATTCGGTTTCGCCATGGTTACTTTCTATATCCGGTTTGACCCATACATTATTAAAATCAAACCAACCTAAGGCATTACACTTTGCATTTTGTAACGCACCGCTGTGGTCTTTATTCACGCCTAGCCAGCAGTGAAACATAGGAATCACCTGACAGCTTTTTACTAATTGTCGTCCTAGCTCACGCGCAGGAAAGTCTGTGTGCATGCCGGCACGCCATTGATCGACGAGTTTAGCCCATTCACTAAAATCGTAACCTGAACTGAACTTCTCAATATCACTGTAATCCAGGAGCCAGCCCGCCAACGCGTCATTTCGGTTCGTTGCAATGCCCATAGCTTTCATCCAGATATCCACTTCCTCCGGTGCGGGCGGTTGAGAATCATAACGAATAAACTCAACCTCTATACCGTGCGGTTTTAAGAGTGTCTTGATGGCCTTGGCAACTACTGGAAACATCGGATGCTTTTTCTGATACGCTACGGAAATTACCTTATTAGCCTGTGGTACGCTGCCCGCTTCCGCTGGCCTGAGATCAATCCAACCGGGCTTAAGGCCAAAGGCTTGCAATACTCCCAGTTCCATCACTTTATCTTGTGGAACATGCGCGTAAATCTGGTGACTGTTGAGGGTTTGCGAGAGGAACTCTGCCCAACGTGGATCTTTTGCAATCCCAGTGTTTTTGTTTAGTAATAGGAATGTACAGCCAGGGTCCAGCTCGACTTCATCGGATGAACCTTGTTTATCCATCTTCGGCTTTGACAGGCTTGGATAAACCATTGAAGAATAGGCTTCATCGATTACCCACACCTCCACTTGGTCAAGTAAAGGGCGAAAACCAAAGTAGCCATCAAAAGCAGTCAAAATAAGACGCTTATCATCATTCATTTTAACTTGGAACGGCCCTGTCCCTATCGGTTGTCTATCGAAGCTTTCAGAACGCAAAGCACTCGGTAGCAAAATTTTTGCTTGCGACTCACTCAGAGCCAGAGGCAGGTAGCGATCAGGACGGACGAGCTCAATATCAACGGTCCACTCTTGTGGCGAAGACACCCGCTTTATGTGAGAAAACAAGTTCAAGCTATTTAACGCAAGCACACTTTCAAGAACACAACTGGTTGTTAACGGTTCACCGTTATGAAAGCGTACTCCACGACGAAGATAAAAACGCCAATGTGTATCAGAAATTGCTTCCCACGTGTGGGCTAAATCTGGTTGAAGTTGTTCATTTTCATCAAGGCGAGTGAGTCCGCTAAAAATTTGTCTGGCGATGTGTTGTTCAGAACGCCGCATCGGTTTCTGCGGGTTTAACATCGACAATGGTCGATAATAAGGCAAACGCACGACCTGCTCGCCCTGTCGATGCTGAAGCCCTAAATAACCTTGGATAACCTGCGTTAATCGTGCCGCATCGTTATCAAGCGCATCTAGAGCCTGACCGATTTTCCCTTCATCGAGATAACGCCTGGCGAGGTTTTCGCTGACGTCGCTTCGATTACGTTTAAAAACGAGTTTCGAAAGTTTTCCTCGACCCGCTGCCGGATGCCACTCAATCCAGCCCTCTTCTTCAAGTTTATTTAGAACAATACGAGCATTACGACGTGTACAAAACAACGCTTCGGTGATGTCTTCGAGCTGAACGTCCGTATCGTGACCGGAAAATTTTTCAAACAGTGTTTCGAACTGAACACGTAAACGAGGGCTACTCATAAAGAGGAAATTCTTATCTTGTTGTCGATAAGCTAAGTTTCCTCATTTTTACCAAAAAGTGCAAACATCACACTATAAATTATTGAATATCGATACCAATTTCTCGCGAAAGTTCGGCCAGTTGTTCCTCGTTGTCCAGCTTGATAGACCATTTGCACTCTGCTCCATGAGATAAAACAACGTTCGCTCCTCTACCCAGCAACTGAATTGCATCGGTTTGCGCTTGCAAGGTTACCATTGCACTACCGGAGAGCTTAATCACTATTTCACGCTGGGTTGCAATGATTTTTCCTAATGAAAACTCAATCACCATCTTAGTTTATACCGACTTTGTTTTGTGTTGTTTCACAGCGATGGTCAAGCGACTGGTACACACTAAACGGCCTCGCTCATCAGTGATATCGATTTGCCACACTTGCGTTGAAATACCCAGATGAAGCGGTTTTGCCGTACCAATCACATGACCACTTCGCATGGCTCGCACATGGTTCGCGTTAATATCTAAACCGACGCAGTAGCTGCCCTCATCGACAGAGAAGTTTGCAGCTAATGAGCCTAATGTTTCTGCGAGCACGACTGATGCACCACCGTGAAGCATTCCTAAAGGTTGATGAGTAAAGCTGCATACGGGCATGGTTGCTGTAAGGGAGTCGTCAGTGAAATCTGTATATTTAATTTGTAGGTGCTCGATCAGGGTATTTTTTGACGTGGCATTCAGAATCTCTATGCTTACGGGCTTTTTCCATATACTCATTGTTTTACTCTTAGTTTCACAAACTGGTTTGTTAGGTTGTAACGATGTGCTAGGAAGCTAGCATAGACGCTACTTGGGCATAACTTCAAGACGTAACATCTCACCTTCTTTATTAATCAGATGAATAACTTGATCCATGCATCATGTTACTATTTGGGTATATACTATTGCTTCAAAACAAAAAATTAAATGGAGCCTGTTATGAAGGTATGGATGAAAGCCTCTGCTCTTTTAACTATCGCGGGTTTAACAGCGTGTAGCGCATCACCGACGGGTCGCAACCAGATCCTGATGTTTTCAGATCAGGAAATGTCATCGCTTGGCGCTAAATCTTTCGAACAAATGAAGAAAGATATCCCAATCAGCAAAGACCGCAAAACGAATGCCTACGTTCAATGCGTTGCCAAACACATCACTGACACCATTCCCGCTCAATCTGGATTTAAAGACTGGGAAGTCGTTGTTTTTGATAGTGAACAAGTCAATGCGTTTGCTCTACCAGGTGGGAAGATCGGCGTGTATACCGGGCTTTTAGATGTCGCGAAAAACCAAGATCAGTTGGCAACAGTCATTGGTCACGAAGTCGCTCACGTCCTCGCTGACCACAGTAATGAACGTCTCTCACAAAGTCAGTTAGCAAATGCCGGGTTGTCTCTAGCAAACGTTGCCATTGGAGCTTCCGAGTACAAACAGTATCAACAAATGACGATGGCGGCACTTGGTGTCGGTGTTCAATACGGTGTTATCTTGCCATACGGTCGTACTCAGGAATCCGAGGCTGATATTGTCGGGCTGGAATTCATGGCAAAAGCAGGTTTCGACCCACGTCAAAGTGTCGATTTATGGAAAAATATGAGTGCTGCATCAGGTGGTTCTCAACCACCTGAATTCTTCTCAACCCACCCATCGCACAGTACGCGCATTAAAGATTTACAAGCAACCATAAATAAGCTGCCTGCGTATAACGCGAAAGCACCAAGATGTGGCTAATTCATTGCTACTATCGTCTACTATACTTAAGCTTGCCAAATAAAAAAGCTCCCTAGGGAGCTTTTAATGATTCTAATCAAGTGCCCAATATCTGTAGCGGCAAACTTAACAAACTATCTCCGAGAGTGGCAAAATACCAGATGATAGAAACAAAACCTCCGACAGAGACCAAGTACCAAGCCAGTGAGAATAGCTGCCCATAACGGGTTAATGGCAATAAATGGCTTTGATGTCGAGCTCTCCATTCCATCACCACTTCCAACATTCCCATTAACAATAAAAACCCTAGCAACGTCAGACCGAAATAGTAACTGATAAAAATGCCTAATAAAGCGGTCGCAATACTGCCAACTAACCCGACCCAAGTATTCATTGAGAAGGTAATACTTTTGAGCACATGGCCACCATCTAATGGTAAAATAGGCAGCAGATTAAATAGGTTTAGCAAGGCGTTAAACACAGCAAGCCCAGCGAAGATCACCTCACCAGTCATCCAATAAAGCAAAGTAAAAACAATACTAAGTACTAAACCGAAAAATGGTCCCATGATTGAGATAACCACATCCTGCCAGCGCGTGTTTATCTTTTCGTCACTTAGCGCCAAACCACCTAGGAATGGAATCAAATAGATTCCTTTGGTCTTCATTCCAAAATACTTCATCGCTCTAATGTGACCATATTCATGGAAAACCAAACAAGCGATCAACGCTAGCGCGAACTCGATGGAAAATAGCCAAGAATATGCAGCGAGACTTGCAGACGCTAACGCCACTTTAATAACTTTCGCACTTTTAAGTGCTTTCATCCCAAGAGATACGAGGCCTATTACACTTAAACGCTTTTCGGATGGTGGCGTAACTTCTGGCACTTGGCGCTCGATGTCTTTTTCATTTCGACAACCTTCGTTGACGAGCTCACCGTTAATTGTGACCTTGTAACTCAATTCAAACGGTTGCCATGTTAAAGAACACTCTAAATGACAGTTCAGGATTTCCTCACCCGCAGAGAGCTTAAACTGGTGTAGACAAGTCTCTGCGGTATTGTCACTGACATCGATTTGAGACACCAACGTATTATCCCAATATAACTGCTGCCACCCAGCCATCGATCCTTCGAGCCTTAGCGAACGACCTAAAAATTCAACATTCAGTAATTCCAATGCGGTTCCTATTGCGTCTATTGAATAACTACATAGCGAGCGCGAATTATGCCTGTGAAGTGAAGAAACAGCAAAGCGAGCTATCTCTTGATTTGATCGTTATTTAACTATAAAGCTCGCAAAACAATTCTGGTCGTACCATTCTCTTCAAAAATATAACGATAATACATGCCCTTACAAGCCATCGTTTGACCTATGCATCATATTTAAAACGCAAAATACGCTCAAACTTTGACAAGTTATTAAACATACAATTAACATTACATTTACATCACCGTTGTATTTCGCGTATTAACAATTGGTGTAAGTACCACACAACAATTACAAGGACTTCGGTCCAGCATTATGACACCCTAGGAGGGTCAAGGATGAACAAGAAGCACTGCTCTCTGCTTACAATTTCAATATTGTTTGCGTGTAATGCCCACTCAGCGGGCTTCCAGGTAGCTGAACATTCGGCATCTGGTCTTGGTCGAGCATTTTCAGGTGAAGGGGCTGTCGCAGATAATGCCAGCGTCCTTGCTCGTAACCCTGCAGCAATGACACTTTTCAAAGAAGCTCAATTTTCGGGCGCGTTATCTATCATCGACCCTGAAGTCGATGTGTACGACACTGTAAACAATGAACACGCGAAAGATGTCGCCCCTTTACAGATCGTGCCAGCAGGTTATTACATCAGCCCTATCAATGATAACTGGGCTTGGGGTATCGGTATGTTCACAACATACGGTGTTGCTACTGACTATCCAAATGATATTTCCGCAGGTGATATGGCGGGTGACACTTCCCTACTTTCAGTAAACATCAACCCTAATGTCGCTTACCGTATCAACGAGTCTTTCAGTGTCGGTGGTGGTATCAACCTAGTATACGCTGAAGCAGAGCTGACTCGCCACAAAGGCGCACTTGCCGGTATTTTAGGTGGTAATAAGTCCGATAACCTTGTCGGCATGGAAGGTGAAACTTTCGCTTGGGGTTGGAATGTCGGCGCTTTATTTGAGCTAAATGAAAACAACCGTTTTGGCTTTGGCTACCGCTCTAAGGTTGATCTAGATTTTGATGACGGTGAGTTTAGTAGTTACGACTCTGGTCGAGCTTCATCACCAAAAGTTGATGGCCGTTTAAAAATCTCTCTCCCTTCAATTATCGAATTATCGGCTTTCCATCAACTGAATGAACAATGGGCTGTACATTACGGCTGGCAACAAACCGACTGGAGCACATTTAAAGAACTAAAAGCGACCAGTAACGAATGTAATGACGGAGTATGTTTCTTTAAACCTGAGAAATATGAAGACAACAATCGCTACTCCGTTGGTGCAACTTACATACTTAATACAGACTGGACATTCCGTGCAGGCTTTGCGTACGACGAACAAGCAGGTGAAGCGACATTGAGTATCCCTGACAGTGACCGTTTTTGGTACAGCGCGGGCCTAACTTACGCAATGAGTGAGAATTTAACTTTCGATGCAGGCTTTGCACTTGTTAAGAGTAAATCAGGCTCTTTCACTGAGACAAATGCTCTGGGTGAAGAGATTAAGTTTGACTCAGAAGGTACTGCTTACATCAGCGCGGTACAGATGAACTACACCTTCAAATAATGGGATTACGGAGTAAACCAATGAAACACACGTTTAAATTATCAATGCTTTGTTCTGCAATCCTTCTTGCTGGTTGTGGTGATGATACCTCCAGCTCTGGTACTTCCGACAAAGTTCAATTTGAAGATGAAGTCCAAGCATTGCTTGATCGCGAAACATCCATCAGTTTTACGCTTCAAGGAGCGAACGCAGATGTACCGGCACCGTCTTACTTATTAATGGACACAAGCGATGGTACGCTTGGTCTGCCAACTGATGGCGATGATGCTTTAACCAACCCTAGAGCCTCGATGAATACGATGGATGGATGGTCAACGTCTATGCCAATCGTTCTTAACTTCAACGGCGATGGTTTTGCAACGGGCATGTTGCCGTCTGGTGTTAAAGTCATCAAGATTAACCAACGCTTAACCGAGTGGGACGGTAAATCTAACCCAATCGAAGAGGTACTCGTTCAGAATCAGGACTACGTAGTTCAAGCAAAAGGTAACTCTCTATACATCCAGTTCTTGGCTGCACTTGATGAGTCAAGCGAGTACATTTTTGCGGTTACACAAGATGTTACTGACGTGAATGGTGAGCCAATTGGTACATCAGCAAGTTATGCGACTGGTAAATCGAAAGAAATCGTTTATGAAACTGGCGACCTTGCTTCTGTTCAAGCAGTCACTCAGGCGGTTGAAGGCATTTTTGGTCTAGCTCAAGTTAATCCTAACGACATCGTTTACTCCTCATGGTTCAGTACCCAGTCTGTAGGTGATACGTTAGCGGCAGTCAAAGGAGTAACCGCTACTGGTTTTTCTACTGGCGCAAACACACTAAATACCGTTTACAAAAATGACTCAAACGAAGGTTCAGTAGACTTATCAACGGCCTACACAATAACGCTCGGTGAAACCCAAGACTTTAGCACTGCGCTAGACTCTGACGATGACTTTAGTAAATACATTAGCGATCTAGAAGCAGCTAAAACGGCAATTAAAGGCCTTTACATGCAATCAGGTGCCGATGTAAGCGTGACACAAGGTGTGGTAAGACTGCCTCATTACTTGGAAAAAGGCGCAAGCTGGAACATGCAACCAATGGTATCTGCGATGCCAAGCCTAGCGAAGCTAAGCGCAGCATTAGCGGATCCGAACGAGCAAGCAAATATGGTTCAGCAGCTATCAACAGGCGTTTTTGCAAATGATCCTGTTGATGTGACAAAGCTTGTTACAGATCCTACAGAGCAGCTAAAACTTGTTGGAGCTAAGCTTACTCTTACCGATGGTACCCAGCTTGATAGTGAGCGTATTATTACTCGCTACTCGCCTGTTCCCGTAGTGAAATCGGTTGAAGATGTCGAAGTACTGGTCTTCACACCTAAATCTGGCGTCGCGGCAGACGTTGTGATTTATCAACACGGCATCACCTCAGCGAAAGAGAATGCGTACGCGTTCGCGTTCAATATGGTAAAAGCAGGTGTGGCAGTTATCGCTATTGACTTACCTATTCATGGTACGCGCAGCTTAGATGAACAACGTTCCGCAAATGCGAATGTACTGGCTTATCTAAATCTTTCCAACTTAGCCGTTGCGCGTGACAACCTACGTCAAAGTGTTCTGGATGTGTTAGGTTTGCGCGCTAGCTTGGTAGTATCTGCTCAAGGCGGTCTTTTAGCTGGAGGTCCTCTGCAAGGCTTCAACCCAATGACGGGTTCAAAAGTCAAAATGCTAGGTCATTCACTTGGCGGTATTGTAGCTACATCTGCCGTCGCAGCAGCAAACAATACATTGGGCAGCCCTTCTGCGGATGCGCTGTACACCTTTAGTTCTGCATCAGTACAGAACTCTGGTGGACAAATTGGTAATTTGTTACTGGGTTCAGACAATTACGGCCCTCAGATCAAACATAACCTCGCTTATGCAGCATCTAAAGACTATGCGACTTACGCTGATGCATCATGTGCGGATCTAGAAGATAAAACATGTTACGAAGCATTTGAGGCTGCGGCAACGGAAGCTCAAGTAGCAGCGCTAGAAGCAGGTTTCTCACAATTTATCTATGCAGCACAGACTACACTAGACACTGTCGATCCGTTCACAAACGCTTCAGATTTAGTGGCATCTGGTTCGCTAACGACACCATTCTTTATGACAGAAGTGGATGGCGATAGCACAGTACCAAACAGCGTTCCAAATGCACCATTCGCGGGTACTGAACCGCTTGCTAATAAGCTAGGGTTGAAGACTGTGAACAGTACGGACACTGATGTGAATGCAACTGCGAGCTTTGTACAGTTTAATGCTACTGCATCGCACAGTACTTTTGCTTCGCCAAATGGCACTCTGTCTGATATTGATCATCATGTAGAGATGCAGATGGAAAACACTGACTTCTTAATGGATGACGCACTAACAGGTGTCACTAACACTTCTGTTTTGAAGTAATCGCAACGCCCTTCCTACCAAAGCCCAGTTTCTACTGGGCTTTTTCATTTCAATTGTATTCAAACCCACTCATATTTCCTCTGCTATAGTTAAAACGATGTCTTTGCCTAACTCACTTGTTTAAAAGGAAAACTCTATGCGCGTATTGACTGTTATTGCCACTGTATTACTTCTTGCTGCATGCGGAAGTAGCCAATATCTGATGTCGACAAATGAAGGGAAAATTATTACCTCTTACGGTAAACCAGACCTGAACGAGGAAACGGGTATGTACGAGTATGAAGACATGGATGGTAAAGAAATGAGTATTTCAAAAGAGCAAATTGTCCAGATTGTCGAACGTTAACGACAGGCCCTCTGTAAATTAGAGGGCTATGTTCTAGCCACCCTCTCTCTACATTTACCTCTTTTAGGTTTGTAATCGTTGTAGAAATTGACACAACCAATTCATAAACCAAAACAATTAATAGTGTCTTTTATACTTCCGTATTATTTATTTAGCGAATATTTTACATCTTCACCTTAATCAGGTTGGAGTATTGTAAAATCTAATCTTTAATTCGCTAACACCCTTTTATTTCTCAGGATAAAGTGGATAATACCGCCACAAAATAACATTACTAAGGTGAGTCCTTATGTCTATTGAAGCTACTCTGCTTGCGCGCTGCGAGTCAAAATGTGAACTGTGTTCTTCTGAATCTCAACTAACTGCATACGCTGTCCCACCTCACGGTAATGTGACGGTTGATACTGCCATCATGGTTTGTGATAAGTGTCTGGGTGAGATCGATGAGCCAAAAGACATTAACCACTGGCGTTGTCTAAACGAAAGTATGTGGAGCCAGGTTCCTGCTGTACAAGTGACTGCATGGCGCCAACTCACTCGCCTAAACACAGAAAGCTGGGCTCAAGATGCTCTTGACATGATGTACATGGAAGAAGAGCAAATGAACTGGGCAATGAAAGGGATGTCTGCTGACGATAAAACTGTTGACTGTAACGGCACTGAACTTAAGAAAGGTGACGATGTAACAGTAATTAAAGACCTACCAGTAAAAGGCACTAACCAAGTAATCAAACAAGGTACAGTGATTCGTGGCATTAGCCTTGGCGATGATCCAAAGCTAGTTTCGGGTAAGGCAAATGGTGGTCAGTCGATGTACGTGATCGCAGAATACTGCCGCAAGAAGTAATATCGCACTTCAGTCATGTCAAAACGGGGCACCAATGGTGCCCCGTTTTTCTATACAACACTTAATCTACTCTCATGTCTACCTCCTCTAGAGTGTTTCTTTTCTAGGGCGTAGGTTGAGTAGGCATGTTTTACAAATAAAAAAATACCGGCTCATAGGCCGGTATTTCTTACACTATTTCAATATTAACGGTACATACCGATGTCTTTTTGAATATGTGCTGACAAGTCTTCTGCGTAGTAACTGCGTGGCGCAGTGTTATCTACAAATAGAATGTCCAGTAAGTGAGCAATCAGTCCTTTGAAGTTAACCGCGTAGGTTTTCTTATCCATAGAGGTTGGTAAAGCTACATTTGTCATTTGCATTGCTTGTGCCATGATTGCCTCTCTTTAAAAGCAGTAGTCTGTTTAGTTGGTTGTATATTAGTCAGTTTCTTATTGTTTAAGAAATGACAAATTTTACCCATTCAAATTAGAATTTCTAATAAAACAAACTCATTACAAAACTCAAAAATACAAATGAATAATAACGGCATAAATAATCACAATTACTGTAATTACATTGAATAACTGAACATTACCTGCATAATCGCCCCTTAACTCACAACATATATTTAACAATATTTTTCGTTGTTTCTTTTGATTTTTGTGCTTACTTTATATTTTTTGATTAGTAATATTAACGCTAGTTTGACGCTTCGCTTTATTTTTTAGAAGTGATGCCACCACTGCCGATGTCATCACAACAACTAAAAATGTGAGAGACCATGTTGTAGGAATCTCATATTCTGTTCCAACCAATAGCATTTTTACCCCGATAAACATCATGATTACTGATAATGCTGGTTTTAAGTATACAAACTTGTCTAACATTGCTTGAAGAACAAAGTACAGCGATCGCAAACCCAGTAATGCAAATACGTTCGCGGCTAAGACTAAAAATGGCTCTCGTGTTACCGCGAATATAGCTGGTATAGAATCCAACGCAAACATAACGTCCATTACTGCAATGACACCAACAACGATCAGCATCGGTGTTGCCACCCACTTACCAGCTTGCTTTAAGATTAAGTGATTTCCTTGGTAGTCATCTGTAACTGGCAATACCTTTCGAATCAACTGCTCCGGATATGGATTAACCTCTTCTGCTTCGCCTTTGTCGCGAGCTAGCTTAACACCCGTCCAAATAAGGAAAGCAGCAAATAAGTACAATACCCAGTGATACTGTGAAAGTAACTGAGCACCAACCGCAATCATGACAGCGCGTAAAACTAGCGCACCTATCACCCCCCAAAGCAATGCTCTCGGACGCAAGTGCTCCGGCACACTGTATTGTGCAAAGATGATGGCAAACACAAACAAGTTATCAACGCTTAACGACTTCTCTAGTAAGTAACCAGTTAAGAATGAAATCGTTGCTTGGTCGTTCGTATAAGCGCTATGTGGCGCGTAAAAGTCCCAGAATAAATAAATAGAACCTGCAAAAACAAAGGCAAGCAAGAACCAAAAAACACTCCAAACGATGGCTTTTTTCATCGTGATAACGCCACCACGTGTTTGATAGATATCAAGCGTAACAAGAACAAGGGTAAATAAACCAAAAGCACCATACATCGCTAATGATTCTTGAAGAGGCACCGATTGGCTCAATTGGGTGGTATTTTCGATAAGAGACATATTTCCTCCCATGGCGGAAGGACTTCGTTTGGTGACCTTCCGCAGACAATAACAACCAACAGCCACATAACGATTATGTGCTGCTAGTCAATGAATGCGTTGGTCTCGTTGAAGTGTTGATGTGAATAAACCACGTAACACCTTTACTTACCGGATAAGCTGATGCTTAACGAGATGACGATAAATAAACTTGCGCTAACTACTCCCCAAACGTCGACATAATAACGCCGAGCGTCAGGCTTTCCAACAAAAAAACCTTGTCTTATCGAAATAAAATTCTTATCAAAAATCAGGAAGCACTATAAAAAGAAAGAAATGGATTCAACCACCTGAACTTTAGTAAACAGACAAAAAGCAGCAAATGGCTCAAGACAAACTCTTCATTGGTTAGAGCCCTAACGGGGAAGATAGATACAAAAAAGGAGCATTACTGCTCCCTTTTGTAACATCCACATTCTTAGCAATTCAAAAGCCGCTTAGAGGCACAAAGTAGACCAGTGTTGACCAAATTGCGATCCAGGCAACCACGACTGCCGTATCTGCCCAATCTTTATTCCACATACTGCCATCCTCATCAACCCATGTAGTAAGTGGAGAGCAGCAAAATGAATACCAGTATCTATTATCGACGTCGCTTTGTGTAAAGTTTGTGACTTTGATTCAAACAGTTTGGCTCATCGGTCAGGAGTTCAATAAAACAATCAGCCATGGACAAACTGGTCACACGCCCTTCTCCTTTCATCTCCTGCAATGCGTCGTACCCCTCTTTCCCTTTCATCGTATAGGCAGAAGAAGTCCCTCGATACCAAACATCATCTTGAACACCTACCCATTGTTTACCATCAAAAATCACTAATGATTGAACTCTTTCACCTTTTGGGGCATCTGCGTGGTACTCGAAGTTTAAATTGTAAGTGTACGGATAACTGCCAGATCCAGTGCCTTCTACGCCATTGTTGAGTGCATTATTTATCGCGCCTTCAAGTGCACGGCGAATAGCGCTGCCTTTTACATCGTAAAAGCCGATAGGAACGGCAAAAGGCAACAGCCGTCCGGCAATGTCTGCCACTGTAATGTTGCCAGGGTTCAAAGAGGTTCGCACGCCACCCGCATTATGAATTGCAAATTGAACGTTATATCCACGTTTGTTTAAACAGTGCAGAAATGATCGGGCAACGGAGGAAGCCAACTCACTCTCACCAAATTCATCGGGAATTCTCACATGACGCTTTTTGGTGTCAACACTAGCAATGACTTGTGACTGTAACTGCCTGACCTGAGGAATATATTTATCGCTCAGGATCGCTTGAGTTTCCGGGTGTTTCTTACAAACCACGACATTCGGTTGACCATGGATGAAGTCGCACGCGGTTTCGAATACACCTTGGTCGAGCTGTTGGTTTAGCGTCGAGTCCCAAAAAATACGTCGACCCAGCAACAGTTCATTTTGTCCACTCAACATCGTTGCTTTACCGTGTTCATCAAACTCAATGACACAGTGCCCCATTGTCAAAGCATGGAAACCCGCTTGCACCACATAGGTATCATTAATTTTGATACCGTAGGGATCGTCTTGTCCTAACCCTATTGATGAAAAATCACCTTGCAACCGGTGGCTGTGTCCACCAACAATTATTCCAATACCTGCAACTTGCTCAGCTAACTCTAAATCACCTTCATAACCTAAGTGGCTCAGAAGAATAATATTTTTTATACCTGATGAATGGATTTGTTTTACGGTCGCCTTGGCGGTTTCAATTGCTGAGTGAAAAGGCGTGTCTGCATCAGGGTTTGCGATGTCGCTCATTTTATCTATGGATAATCCGAAAATCGCGACCCGCTCACCATGGAATTCTTTAACAATGTATTGAGCGCTCTGTGTATCCGGTTGGTAACTATATACATCCTTGCAATCACTGATACGGTGAGGTTTTTTAAGTGATTCATTGGATAAATCCCAGTTGCCAGCAAGCAATGGGAACTGAGTACGTTGGCAAAACAATGCAACTGGCTCATTCCCCATATCTAATTCATGGTTACCTAACGCCATTGCATCAATCTTTAATGCGTTCAATAAGTCGGCATTGGCTTTGCCTTTAAATAGTGAGAAATACAGCGTGCCTTGGAAGCAATCTCCGGCATGGAGGAACAACATCCCATGACCTTGGCGCTGAGCATCATCTCTTAACTGCTCGACTCTGGTTGCGATACGAGAAAAGCCGCCAGCACTGACATAGGGTTCTAGCGTGAGTTCATTGTTTATCTTAAGCTTTAACTGTAATGACGTTGGTTCAAAGTAGGAATGTGTGTCATTGATGTGTGCCAGTTTGATTCTCACTGGCTTATGATTGTTATTCATCTTCATCTTCTCTTTTTTCATTCCTTATAATAATAAGAAGTGAATCATGACAGAATCATGAATTTTATGAAACTGCGATTTAGGATTTCATGTTTAAGTGATCACGATGCTGTCCCCCAGCTTTGAAAGCAAGCCTCGCTTGTAACGGTCTCTATTCAGTAAGAGGCTCTCGTAATTTTGTGAACTGAGCTTAACTCAAAAATTCCGAATTCATATATGCTTAGGAGTAGCAAAATAACTCTCGATAATTCAAATAATTGCAAGGAGGATTGAGATGAGACTAGAACGCATCGAAATCTCCGGGTTTAGAGGCATCAAACGCCTTTCACTCTCTTTTGACGAACTCACCACGCTTATCGGTGAAAACACGTGGGGCAAATCATCATTGCTCGATGCCCTTTCCATCGCACTACCTGCCAATGGCTCATTGTATCAATTCAAACTGAAAGATTTTCACGTTGACTACTCAATTTCTCATCCACAAACACAACACTTACAGATCATTGTTTGTTTTAAAGCACAGGATAAAAACGAAGTAAAAGCGGGACGCTACAGACGCATAAAGCCTACATGGTGCACCAACGAAGATGGTGAGCAAGTCATTTACTATCGTATTAGTGCGTCTCGCGATGAGCACGGCATTAATACAAAGTACGCGTTTTTGGATCATAACGGCAAACCCAAAAAACTTCACCACTCAGAGAAACTCGCTATTGAGTTAATGACACTTCATCCTGTAATCCGACTACGTGACTCCCGACGCTTCCCAGATTTAAACCATGTCAACGGCGATGGTAAAAATGCTCGGATTGAAAAACGAATCAACAACACCTGTCGACGCTTATTGGCTATGCCTGGCCATGTGAATAAAGGTGAGATTCGTAGTAGCCTCGACTCAATGCAAACGCTTGTTGAACACTATTTCGCGTTCAGAAGTGTCAGTAAAGGCAACCCACGTAAACCTCGTGATGGTCTTTTCTATACAAGCCCTTCCTCTGATAAAGGCTTGAGTCAGTTCTTGAAAGAAACCAATGACAAACAAAGCCGCTTGCTTTTAATGGGGTTACTCAATGCCTATCTTCAAGCTAAGGGTCCCACCGATTTAAGGCGCTGTGCGAGACCAATACTGATCATTGAAGATCCAGAAGGTCGACTGCATCCAACTCATCTAGCGAGAGCGTGGTCCTTATTGCAATTGTTGCCAATGCAAAAGATATTAACCACCAACAGTGGCACGTTACTTGGTTCTGTTCCACTGTATTCAATCCGACGTTTAATTCGGTTATCAGACAGAACCATCGCTAAGAGTTTAAACTCAACAAAGTTTGGTCGAGACGAGTTGCGCCGAATTGGTTTCCATATTCGTTTTCATCGTTCAGGAGCATTATTTGCGCGGTGCTGGTTACTTGTTGAGGGCGAAACCGAAGTTTGGCTTTTTCATGAACTGGCTCGTCAATGCGGGTATGACTTGGCTGCCGAAGGGGTTCAAATCGTTGAGTTTGCTCAATCAGGTCTAAAATCACTCATCAAAGTAGCAAAAGAGTTTGGTATTGATTGGCATGTCGTTACTGATGGCGACCCAGCAGGGAAAAAGTACGCGCATGCAGTGCGAGCACAGCTCGACCATGATCAGGAAAGGCATCGACTTACGGAGTTACCCGACCGAGACATCGAGCACTTTCTGTACAACAATGGTTTTGAACTTTTCTTTAAGGACATCATCAAAGTTCCTCATGACCACCCTATCCCTGCTAAAAAAGTCGTAAATCGTGTTTTGAAAAAACATGCAAAACCGGACTTAGCTTTGGCTATTGTTTCTCATTGTGAAGAGAAAGGCATGGAGTGTATTCCTGTTCTTCTGCGCTGGACACTTAAACGCGTTGTTACCATGGCCAACGGCAATACATGAGTTAGGCGTATTTCACACTCAGCGTATTGTCTTGTAATACAAAAAAAGCACACCAATTTGGTGTGCTTGTATCAAACATCATTAATTTTGATTAAGGGTATTGAGAGGGATAAAACTCAATACACAGTGGATACCAATAAGATCGGGGGTTCACTACTGTGCTTGCTCAGCAAGCGAAGAAGAAGTAGCGGTTGATTTCGTATGCAACCATAGCCCTGTCGCTTTCATTAGATAGCCAAACACACCACCTAGCAACAACGATGGAATGACAAGTTGCCAGTTTCCGTCAGCCGCAAATGTTGCGCATGAACCAATAAAAGTACCAGGGATGTACGCGAGCCAAGCCTGTTTAGCTTGAATACACATGAAGAATGCCACAATAGCGGTAATCACATAGCCAATAATTTCCAACCCCACGTAAGTGGAACCGTGAATAATTACCATTGCCCAGAATACGCCTGTCATATTGGTGATTAAGCTGATGCCTAGTCCTTTCAATCCGCTCGTTGGCGCTGCAAAGTAGCTCGTGCAACCTAAAAAACCAGCCCAAGAAAGCAAACCTAAAGAGATGGCGATCCAACCCCATACGCCAGATAAAATTCCAGTAGTAATAGAAATAGCTAAAAGTGTCGTCATGGTAGTCATACCTACTCGGCTATTATCGTACCTATATGGTTCAATAACTGCCTTCATACATTGAAATCAAGGACACATGTTAGATACATCAGCTCAGCTTATCGGTGATATTGATCACAATAAGATATTATTATTTTCACAATTTACATTAAAAGTTTGACGCAACCGATAAATCAACAGATTTAGGGAATAAACCAACTCATCTCGTAGGCATATTTAATCAACCTTTAAAGAACTGAAGGCTTCCCTTTCATCATTCGCAGCCCCTCTCTTTTAATGCAGTCGACTAATGGGTTTTCTGCCATATCTGAACGCCATATAAATGAAAGCGTCCTTTCCATTTTTAACTCAGGTACATTTAATGCCACAAGGTGACCTGCTTCTATATATCGCTCTACATCTAAATACGGTAAGCAAGTAAGGTACTGACCATTAGCAACTAAACTACGTAACACCGGAACGTGTTCGTACTCGCGCCACACATCCAAATCTTCAATAAGGTGGTGAATAGAACTATCAAATGTTTTTCGTGTGCCAGAGCCATGCTCTCTTAGTACCCACTTCGCTTGCTCTAACTGCGCAAGGCTAACAGACTGATTACGCGCAAAAGGATGATGAGAAGCTGCGACAACAGTAAGATGATCACGACACCATACTTCTTGGTGTAAACGGTTATCATCACAGCGCCCTTCAATAATCCCTAAGTCATACTTGTAATCTAATACCCCATCAATCACCCCTTTTGTACTTTGTACACCGAGAGAAATACGCATTTCTGGAAAGTCATTATCAATGATACTGATAAGGTCGGGAACTAAGTGCTCTGCTGGGGTTTGACTCGCTCCCATACGAATCTCACCACTCAATAAATGTTGCTCATAGAAGCCCATTTCAATCTGCAATGCATCTTGTAGCAAGCGTTTTGCTTTTGGTCGTAACCACATCCCCCAATGGGTTAACGCCATTTGCTTGCCTTGCCTCTCAAACAACGGCCTGCCAAGCATCTTCTCTAATTGCGCAAGCGACATGCTCGTCGCTGATTGTGTCAAAGCCAATTTTTCTGCGGCTTGGCTTACACTGCCGGTATCTGCAACTGCGTCGAAAACCGCTAATTGCTTAAGTGAGTAGCGCAAAGTGTCCTCCATTATTAGTGGGTATTTCCCAATTCCCACAATTGTTAAAGCATGCCCCAATAAGCAATAGAGTTCATTTTACCTAGCCCCGTAAAGTTATCAATTAATTTGATGAGGTTTCTAAATATTATCAATTTTACCTTACTAACCGCTCTCCCTATTCTGAGTACGCGGTTCGGGAACACCGCAAGCCTCAATGGTTTTGAAACCGAAGTCATTGAGGCTCTTAATAAAAACAACAATTTCATTTTTGAGTTAATAACCAAGGATTTTTTATGCGATTACAAATTAAGGAGTCAATATGGCGGTGACCAGTTCTCAAAATCACCAGTATTTTTCTCCAAAAGAGATGATGGTTGAAGCGGAAAAATTTGCGTTAAGTAAGGCAAACAAAACCAGCAGTATGACATTAAGCCTCGCCATTATGGCCGGCGCGTTCATCGGGTTAGCATTCTTGTTTTACATCACGGTGACCACCGGTAGTACGGGCGCTGGTTGGGGCTTGAGCCGCCTAGCTGGTGGACTCGCATTTAGCATGGGATTGATCCTCATAGTGATCTGCGGTGGTGAATTATTTACCAGCTCCGTCCTATCCAGTATTTCTTGGGCCAATAAGCAAATATCGTTCGGTAAGATGCTTTCGATCTGGGGCAAAGTTTACGTTGGTAACTTTATTGGTGCGATGTTCCTACTTGCGCTGGTTACTGCTGCTGGTCTTTATCAGATGGATGGCGGTCAATGGGGATTAAATGCGCTTAACATCGCACAACACAAACTTCACCACACTCTCATTCAAGCGTTTGCACTCGGTATTCTCTGTAACCTGTTGGTCTGCCTAGCGATTTGGCTGACATTTAGTTCTGCAAATGCAATGACAAAAGCAGCAATGACAATTTTGCCTGTGGCAATGTTTGTCAGCAGCGGTTTTGAGCACTGTGTTGCGAACATGTTTATGGTTCCACTTGGTATTGTTATCGCGAATTTTGCACCTGAATCTTTTTGGGCATCTGTCGGTGTGCCCGCGTCACAATACACAGACCTAAACATTAGCCACTTTATTACCGCTAACTTAATTCCTGTCACGCTTGGCAACATCGTCGGCGGAGCGGTATTAGTTGGCCTTTCAAACTGGTGTATTTTTCGCCGACCAGAACTAAAAGCAGCGAATATTTCTTCTATCACTACAACTACAACACTGTCGTCAGTTAAGGATTTCACCATGAAAAATGCCTCTTTTGTTAAAGACATTATGAACCCAAAACCAGTCACCATTCGTGCAGAAACGCCAATTGCAGCCGCGCTGGATGTGTTACTTGATAACAACGTAACTAGCGCACCTGTTGTAGACGTACAAAATCGATTAGTTGGCTTCTTCTCTGCTCACGATGTGATGGTAGAACTATGGTGTGAGGACTACATTCCGGTGAAAGACCAAAAAGTCGTCGACATCATGAGCAGAGATGTGGTCGCAATTGACGCTGATGATCGCCTCGTTGATGTTGTGGAATTCCTATGTATCGATAAAGAGCAGTTGTACCCAGCGAGCAGTATGGGTATTGCCACTCGCTTGACGTCTTTGTCTCTCGAAGAACGCGCTAAAAGTATCAAAGTAAGTAAGCCACAAGTGCTTCCTGTGCTTGAAAATGGGCAGATGGTCGGGGTGGTTACTCGTACTGAAGTATTAAAAGCACTACGCCCGATTTTTGGTGAGCGTTTAAACTTAGTGGAAAAAAGTGAGTTAGAAACAGCGTAATTCGCTAAACATTTACAACGTCTATTGGCTTTCAATCGCTATCACTGACTGGTTTATCGATGTTAGTGATGTGATTAAGATAATAAAAAAGCGCTCTTCAAGTGAAGAGCGCTTTTAGTGTATCTAAAAGGAACTAATTACTTCTTAATACCTTCGATATGAAGTTCCATATCGACGTAGCTTGAAGCACCCATTACTGGGATGTCAAAGTCAGCAAGCTCTAGGCGAGTGTTGCCAACAAAACCAGCGCGCTCGCCGCCCCATGGGTCACTGCCAGCGCCAACGAATTCAGCCTCAATAGTAATAGGCTTAGTAACACCGTGTAGCGTTAGATCACCAGTTACATCTAGTTTGCCATTGCCTTTATCAACCACTTTTGTGCTCGTAAAGGTTGCTTCACTGTATTTACCAGCATCGATGAAGTCACCACTACGAATGTGTTTGTCACGTTCAGCATGGTTTGAATCTAGGCTGGTTGTATCAACAACAACATTTACTTTTGAGTCAGCAATGTTGTTTTCATCAAAAGAAAAGTCACCAGAAAATGTATTGAAACGACCTTTGATGAAACTGTAACCCAAGTGGCTAACTTTAAAGTTGATTGAAGCGTGAGCACCTTTGGTATCGATGACATAATCTGCAGCTTGCGCACCAAATGGCAGTGCCATAGCGATAGCTAATCCTGTAGCGAAAAGTGACTTTTTCATTTTGAAGCTCCTAACATTTTTCTTAATGTGTTGTCTTTATCGATAAAGTGGTGTTTTAGTGCAGCAATAGCATGTAAGCCTGCAATCAGGATGACTGCCCAAGCTGCATAGAAGTGAATCTCACCTGCAATATCTGATTGGCCTGGGAATAACTCTCCCGCTCCTGGCACGGTGAACCAATTAAACACTTCGATGCCGCGTCCATCAGACGTTGAAATGAGGTAACCTGAAACAAAGATGGTGATCAATAGTAGGTACATGACACCATGCGCTGCTTTAGCAGCAAGCACTTCGTAACGTTTGCCTTCTACCTTTGGTGACGCCGTCACATGTTTCCATACGATGCGTGCCAAAGTTAAAATAGCGAGTAAAATACCGACAGAGCGATGGTAATGCGGCGCAGTTCGATACCATTCGCTGTAATAGCTAAGGTCGACCATCCACAAACCCACTGCAAATAGACCAATAATGCACAGCGCTGATAACCAATGCATCACGCGTGCAGTAAGGTTGTAATTCTTTACCAGTGTATCCATCTCAAGTTCCTAGATATATTCCTAAGTTAATGCTGAGCAAGAAACACTACATTAACCTATTTACGTCATATGAAACAGATTATTTACCATCATTTACATCCAGCCAATGGTACCGTATCTATCAAGTTGTTCGAATTTTTTGAAGGAACTTTAAATCGTTTGTAAAACTGAAACTTACAGCTTAACTTCTTGTTCTATCTCATACAGCTCTTCGGAAACTTCTAACATTCTGCGTTCAACCAGTAACTTAGCATCTTCAACACCCTTGTTATAATAAATTGGCCCTAGTTTTTCTGTAATAAAATCAATTAGAAACTCACTATCGAACTGGCCAATTTCAACATCTAGCTCGTCTTGCATGTAATCTTGAATGGCGGTGGCCAACGCCTCTTTTTGTGCGCGTTCTAGCTTTATCATTTTTTCCCTTTCAAATTTTTGTTCAACTTCTGCTTCTTTCGTGTTGCTCTATTAAAGATTAGACACGGTCATTTGTGAGAAATTTGGTGTTTAGATCAAGAAGTTGCCGAAGTAAATTAGTCTATTCTCAAAAGACTATGCTAACCTTTTGCAGTTCGTTTTGTAATTATTAAGGGATATTCTTTGCTACTCGACCTAGTTATTCAAAGTGTTAATGATTTTCAAGACGACTGTCTTAAGCTGTGTGAAAAGCATTACCCTGCGGTGCATAACCAAGGCATGAGTGAGCATCATCTTGGTCTCGCGTTTTCAAGAAGGATGGAACATACTTTTCGTCACTTTGGATACAACTGCGTGATAAAGCCAATCGAAGTGTTGGATTCTCCAGACCTTCCCCATCACTATCGAATTTCATCCGACATTGGCACTGTCTGGGTTCTGAGTCACCATATGGTCAGTGCCGGAAAATCTTGCCGGGAAAACTTACTCTCATCAATTACGGAATGGCAGAGTGAATATGGTTATGCCTTACAGCCTAATGACCTACTCTTTTTGGTTTGCGATCATTGGATAAGTCGCAGCAAAACGAGCCGAGAATTGCTTCATTGGTGGATGGGTGAACTACCCGATCAGATCAACGAATACACAGAACAAGGAATCACACTGTACACCAGCGAGTCGCAACTCACGCAATCTTTGGACACTCGATTCGGTATTAGCCCTTGTTACATTAAGTTTGGGCATCCTTTACGGCGTTCGAACAAACAGCAGTTAGTCAGAAAATATTTGCAGTTGTATGCCGTACTGCAATGGTAGCATCAAATTGAAGTGCTGAGATTATCAATTATTTCATCAATTTGTTTGATATCACTCGACAAAACTACCCATCCATTACCATCGTTCTTGCTTGAGTTAATGAGCACACTTAGATTCATTGCCAATGAAATAGAAAAATTAGCGCGATAACGCTGATGTTGAGACATTGATTTAGGTTGTGGTAACAATTATGAACATCTCGCAACTACTTAGTTGCATCCGGAAAGAAGCCGACGGGCAGTATATTGCGAAATACGCGAACTTCACTCTCCGCAGTGTCTTTCAACCCATATATAAGAACGATATTTCCATCGTTGGCCTTGAAGCACTGGTAAGAATTAGCAATGCCAATGGCACCATGGTTAGGCCAGATCAGTTTTTCCAATCCAAAGCGACTCCCACTCAAGATTTGCTCAATGTTGAACGCTTAAGTCGCCTAATCCATATCAAAAATTTCTCTCAGTCTCGCTTTCACACAAAACAATTGTTTCTCAATGTATTACCGGTAGCGGCAGAGATACTAGTCAAAGACATCACTTATAACCGACTGCTAAAACAAACCATTTATGAATCGCATTTGATGAATGAACAAATCGTCATGGAGTTACTTGAATTGAAGGTGGAGGATGAACTCTCCTTGTCTCAAGCTGCTCGGGAGTTAAGTCTTGAAGGATTTAAATTAGCGATTGACGATTATGGCGTCAATGCATCGACAACTGAGCGAGTGAGAAGCGTTTGCCCAGATATAATCAAGATGGATCGCTCTTTATTGCTAAGGTATGAAAACGGTGATTTTAAAGCGCTTAACGATGCATTATCACTCGCAAAAGCGTTATGCTCTAAAACCGTTATCGAAGGAATTGAAACCGAGCATCAACTTCGCTTAATGAAAAAGCTCGGTTTCGATATGTATCAAGGGTACCTACTTGCTATCCCCCAAACGTTAGACGTCTATGAAGAGGCAAAAACAGCCTGATTATGTAAGAACAAAAATTTGCGCGGTTTAGCGAGAGCTACGTGATTTACCACGATTCTTATGAATCGCCAATTTTGCTTTTAGCTTACGCTTCTCAGATGAACGACTACGACGGCGCCCACCCCCATTTTGTTCAGGCTCAACTTCTTCTACAAGACTTGGTTCGAAACCTGCCAGCCATTCTTGGGGTAAGCGTTGATCAAGCAGGTTCTCGATAGCTTGCAACAAGTACTCCTCATCTCTACTCATCAGAGAAACCGCCAAACCTGACTTTCCTGCTCTTCCAGTGCGGCCAATTCGATGGACATAATCTTCTGCTTTGAATGGCATATCAAAGTTCACGACTTGTTCTAGCTCTTGAATGTCTAACCCTCGTGCTGCCACATCGGTTGCAATCAAAGCACGTACCTTACCTTGTTTAAATTCATCCAAAGCTCTTTGGCGGGCACCTTGTGATTTATCACCGTTGATAGAAACCGCTTTGATGCCATCTAACTTGAGCTCTTTCGCTAACTCATCACTGCCTTGCTTCGTTTTTGTAAATACAAGCACTTGCTGCCAATTCCGCGAGCCAATTAAGTACGCTAGCAATTCACGTTTCCGTTTTTTATCCACTGGATAAACCATTTGTGTTACCGTTTCAGCAGTCGTATTTGCTGGTGAAACTTCGACTTCAACTGGCGATTCCATGAGTTTATACGCAATAGTTTTGATTCGCTTCTCAAATGTCGCAGAGAACAATAGGATCTGTTTCTCAGCAGGCAAACGTCGGAAGATGCGCTGCAAGTCAGGCCAAAATCCCATATCTAACATACGGTCGGCTTCGTCTAACACGAGCATATCGGTTTTAGAGATGTTTACGTTACCATTAAACAGGTGATCCAAAAGGCGGCCTGGCGTGGCAATCAAAATATCAGCGCCCTCTTCTAACTTTCTCTTTTGTACGCCAATGCTTGTACCACCATAAACACACACGATGCGAAGTTCTGTTTCTGCCGAGTACTGATTCAAATTATCAAATACCTGCTGTGCAAGCTCGCGTGTTGGAACCAAAATCAATGCTTGAGGTGTGCCGTTAAGTTTCTTTTGCTGAACGGTTTGTATGATAGGTAAACCAAACGCAGCCGTTTTTCCCGTACCAGTTTGTGCAGCAGCAAGTAAGTTTTTTCCTGCAAGGACGTGTGGAATTGACTTTTCTTGCACTGGTGTTGGCGTCACGATATTTAGATTGCCTAGCCTCTCGATTAGCTTTTGTTCGATGCCTAAATCAGCAAAATTAACAGACATGTGTAACCTCATTATTTTTGGAGCGCAGAGTTTACCAGAGCCCCTAAAGCCATACTACTTTTCTATCTCATTGAGTTGAGTCATTAAGCTGTTGCTGAAAATCATACGACTGGCGCAAAACATCTCGATAAAGTGACGAGAACTTCTCTTCTAATTCGGTGTAATCACTTTCAATCACTTTAAATGTTGTAATTAAGTCTGCCATTCTAGGACTTCTTTGCGACATCCGATGTAGTGCAAATTCTATATTGTCTAGATCTTGATAGGATTGAAGCCATCGGCCATGCCACATCCTACTGTGGAGCACCAAAAAACGTGGCGGCAAATGTTCATGAACCTCTCGGTTTACTCTCTCGTATGCCGTTTGTACAAAGTGTTCGAGAGGCACGGAATGAAAGTCGTTCCAGTGTTTTGCGAGGCAATGATCCCAAAACATATCCAAAGCGATAGGTGCAAAACGTCGCGCAACACCAGTGAAATGAGGCTTACATTCGTTGACGATTGGATGATGGTCAGTAATACGGTCAACAAATCTATGTAATCTGATGCCATTTGAGATATCGCGATCATACAGCTTGCTTGGATCTCCTTTTACGAAGTCTCCAAGCAAGTTTCCCAATAAATGGCTGTTACTGTGATCTGCGATATGCAGGTGGGCTAGAAAGTTCATTCGACGCCAGTTTTGGCCTCTAGGGCTTGGTGTGACATGAACCTAGTATAACGTCAATTACGACGAGATGAGAGTGTTCCGCTATTCGGCTTCGTTGTCTGGGCCAACGTATTCCGACAAGATAATGCCAATTTCAAGCGCATCTAGCAGCTCTAGGCTCTCATCGTTTTGGTATTGGTCGCTCATTGTGACCTCCTTTATTTTAAGCTCTCTTGCTTTTACTTGCTGACGGCCTGGCTCTTGCCATATCCACATCAGCAACTCCTTTTTATAGTCTTTATATGACACATTCATGACAGCGAGAAGTAAAGATTTAAAAACCTATGAGCATAATCAAAAGTAAACGATTGCAATTAGGTTTCATATCCACTTAACACTTTAGAGAAATGACTCTTTTATCAACATTCATGTCAATTTAAAGATATAACATACTGTTATAGGCGTCCTTAGATCTCATTTCTTAAACTAAATTTAGTATTCGTTACATATTTTGCTGATTAACTTCGCATATTTTGTTTCGATATAGCAATAGATTTGGTCAATATCTTTTATCTCTAATGGAGCTTTAAATGAGAGAAGTTGAGTTTAGAACGATAGACAGGCTGTTTATCAAGATGTCTATCAACGACAAAATGTGGGTTATATTCCTACTATTTTTAGTAGCCCTCACTTCAGTGGCTGGAAGCCGCTACTTCAATGAAATACAACAATTTGAGCAGCAAGCCATCTCGGCGAGCGAAGCGAAGCTTTCTGGTATCGTTGATGCTCAATCAAACCGCGCTACAGAAATTGACGGCGTATCGAAATCGAACCGCGTAAGCGAGAGTTCTTTTGTCGATGGGGCTGTGACCGCTTATGCCAAGTTGCATTCTGGAGAAGTGATTAAGCTGACTCAAAATGTGTCCACACAATACGAATCGTTAAAATCATCAGCCCTATCGTCACTATTACTCAGCTTCTTATGGGTTATTCCTTTTGCCCTATTCTCTTACTGGGTGGCAACGTTTATCGGAGGAGCTCTGTGGGTTTTATATACAACAACCGAAAAAATTGGTGACGGTGACTTAACCTCTCGTCTTGGTTTCCATCCAGGTCGAGATGAATTCGGTACCATCGGCTGTGCGCTAGACAAGTCTATGGATACCTTAAGTGAACTGGTTAATAGTGTTAAAAATAATGCAACGATGTTGAGCGAGACATCTTCTGCATTCGAAAAAGATATGCAGTTGAGTGAAACCCAGATATCTCATCAATATCAAACGCTTGATTCAGTCGCGACAGCAATGGAAGAAATGACAGCCTCTGCAAAGGAGGTATCAAGTATTTCTCAACAAGCAACGACGCAGTCAGACCAAGATGCCCAGAAGATCGAACTAAGCAGAAGCCGTGTACAAAACGTGATTGGCGAGATAGAGACGTTATCTAGCTATATTGAACAAGCCTCTACGTCAGTAACCAATTTAAACGAGAATACGACGCAGATTAATGACGTGATCACAACGATTAACGCCATTTCAGAACAAACTAATCTGTTGGCACTAAACGCAGCAATCGAAGCAGCCCGTGCTGGTGAACAAGGTCGTGGATTTGCAGTGGTTGCCGATGAAGTACGTACATTAGCAAGCAGAACTCAACAGGCAACAGTAGAGATCCAAGCCATGATTGAGAAGCTTCAAATTGAGAGCCAGAACATTGCTTCAATCACCAACCGAACCGTTCAGCAAGCTCAAACCAGCAGCCAGCTTATTGATGAAATCGGCCATGATGTTACCTCTATTGCCGAGTCAGCACGCTCATTAATGGACATGAGCATTCAGATTTCCACATCTGCTGAAGAACAAAGCGCAGTTGCTAACGATATTGCATCGGAACTTTCCGAAATTCGTAGTCAATCAAGCACAATCAGAGAAGTGGCGGAGCAATCTACCGCTGGCGTCGCTAATCTCACGCAAGCCTCCGTTTCTCTTGGTGAGATATTACAACGCTACCGCACCGCATAACGTTGTGGAACTTATGATCAACAAGGGCTCCTTAGGGAGCCCTTTTCTTTAAACCGTGTTCAACTATTACCTTTGATATTTTCTACGACATCCAAGTGGATATTTGAAGTGAATCTCAAGTTCTCGCTGTACCGGATGAAATAATGTTCTTAAACAAAGCGTTCCGCTATGCTTGATCTTGCCAATTCCAATTTGCTGCTGGAAAACAATATGAATAATTACAAAGACACAAAAGACATAGAGAACCTGAATTGCCCACTCTGCCAAGGAGATGAATATCTCATTTCATCGGATGGCGAGAAATTCACATGCGCTGCTTGCGGATTTCATACAAAAAACTTCTCATCTATCCAATGTCTACATCAAACGCCTTACCTACAGTCTAAACTTAAGCACATCCACAGCTTGAGTCCGGTTTGCCATTAGTAGGTCAAACAGAGCAGCCACACAGCTGCTCTTTTAATTCATCTAAATGATGAATGCGAATTACACGCTCGTCATCAACACGATTGATAGCTTCACCATTAAATAACTGTATCGTTTTGATACCGGCGTTTAGTCCCGCCTCAACTCCTTTAGGCGTGTCATCAATATAAAGACAGTCACTTGGTAAAAAGCCCATGCTCATAGCACTGTACATGATTAAATCGGGCTCAGGCTTCCAACTATTCGCATCGAATGCCGAGAACACTTTCCCCTGGAAAGCATCGAGCAATCCTGTTAACTCCAATGCGTATTCTATTTTATCTTTCGGCCCATTGGACGCGACACAATATTCGATATTATGCGAATCTAAAAACTGAATTAATCGCTTTGCGCCATCCATCGGCTGTAAGTGGCGAACAAAAAGAGACTGGACTTCTTCACGGTATTGCGGCTCTAAGACATCAATAGGGACTTTGATATCTTTCAGCTCTTTAGTATCTAAAAGGATGTCAGCGAGCTTTCCTCCTTTAAAATGAGAAACGCACTCTTCCATCGTTAATTCTGCGCCATGCAGGTTAAATACATTGACGAGAGCTTGGCAACACAATCGTTCACTATCGACCAACGTACCATCACAATCAAATATCACGCACTTAATATTGGTAATTGCCATAGCCATCTCCAGACATCTTAAAGGCTAATGCCCTAGCTGATTTTAAAAATGTTGGCTTAATCTTATTTGAGTTTGGGATTGTTGAAACGACGAGCTTGGCATTTCATGGAAATAGAGGGGAGCAATTACAGTTTTTCTAAGCAAGATCACCTATCGTCATCTTGCTTTGCTTTTTATGCATTTGAGTGCGCAAATTAGCTTTCAATAATAACCGAATCTAAAAGCTTGTGTTCGCTACTTAGTCTTTTAGCAAGATCCGCCACAAACGAACTCTTGTATTTTGATTCAGAAACCGCGACATCAGAGATAAGCGTGTTTCCTCCAAGGTGGCTAATAATAGCGGCACCAATTGGAGCTCCAGCTTTAAAACCAACATATAATTCAAAATCTGGCGTTAGAATTATCTGAGTGAGATATTCCACAATCATATCTTTATCGTACTGTTGATCCCAACGCTGAGACTGCAGGACAGAAAACATGATAGTAAGTCGGTGAAAATCGACCAGAAAAATATCGTCAGAGCTAAATTCAGAATTACTTTCAAGTAGCGTGTCTTTGTCGACCACTTGATAGGTTGCTTGTTCTAGTGCTTTGAAATAGACATCACGCCCTTTCAGACTCTCTGGTGTTGGAAATTCAACTTCAACCAGATCATACAGCCATGTATTTTTACGCTCGATACTGGCTAACTGTTGTTCATTCATTTTGATACCTTAGTTGCAAAACGAAATGTGCAGAGTGTTTCATTCTCACATAGAGTGAAGCTTAGACAGAGCGACAAGCGATATAAAGTCATATTGGGAGAAAGTATGGTCACTCTAACTCATCATTTCGTTTAGAGCAGTACATTAGCATGAAGCCCACAACAAACCTAGCGTACGTAGACCTTTCCTTGGCTAAATTTTGTTTTAGTTGCAAACCTCTGATAGATTTCATCAATATCTTTCCTAGTTAAGGACAAAAATAATGAAAAAGATGCTGTTAAGTGCATTGCTTGCTACTACGCTGGTTGGTTGTTCAGATAACGATGTTGCTGATGTAGGACTCGGTTGGTTTACTTTGAAGAATGAACTTCTTATTACCAACACTCTGGCATAGTTGCCCCTTCTTCATTAACCATCGCTAATCAATACGTTACGAGATCTCAGATTTCAACCACGTCATTTGAAAATGTATAGTCAACCTTCGCTTTTCTTACATACGGAACTCTAGGCTCGCACTCTAATTCCTTTAAAGATTCAACAATCTTTTCTCGATAAGTTTGAAACTTTCCCTCTTTAGCACGTCTTTCAATATCTGTCCTAAATGCACTGTCTTCCTCCTCTACTCAATAGATTACCTAAGACAAATCTAGTGTTCATTCATCACAAGCAAAAGCGAGTTCAGCTGAATATTGGTTAATCTAAACAATGCATCTCGATTCAACAATCAACTGGGCTATAAATGATGCTCAGTAATCAAAGAATGGAGGTACGGTTTTATCTTAACTACAGTGAGTCTAGAGAGGTGCCAAATGTTCAACTATTAAAACGAAATCATAAAGCACCAACTTAACAAGTATATTGTTTACATTCGATATGGTTTAGATGCTATAACCTTTGGTAATAAGAAGCTCCCGATTTTTATCCATTCATTATAAAGAGACTCATTATCTGGAATCGTAATAACTTTAGATTCATTAAACAATTTAATGGAGTGCTTTACCATTGAAGATAATTTACCAACAATTTTATCACTATTGGATTTATCTGAAACATCAAAACCTATCGCTTGAACGATATCATTCCAATAATTTCCACATTGGTTTTTGCTTGACAATAGAGACACCTTGAAACTGTCTTTAAAATCATAATATATATATGAATCACTACATATTACCTCGGATTTTTTGATAAACTCAAGCGAAGGTTTTTGAGTATCTAATGAAACTTCATTATGGAAAGTTATAGGAACTAAATTCTCAACTTCGTGAGCCTCAATACACAACAGGCGAGACTGCAACCCCATTGAATTGAAAACGTCTATCGTATCTTTAGCTGTCTTACCAAACTCTGAATACGGAGATATCTTATCACTATCACAAACAGTAAATAGTCCGATTTTTTTATTTATTAACTCTTCAGACAGAGACGCCGTTGTATGACCTCCACCATGTATAGCAGTATATGACAGCTGTAAATCAATGCTTTTAACTACCTCTTTAAGATACCACTCTAAAATCTTCCTATAAACTAAGTCATCATCCTTATTTTCAAATATAACATTAGCTTTACCAAGCGGCTCTAGAATATCATCAAATAAGTTGTCTCTATATTTTGAAATATCATAATCACCTACAGAACCACCATAGAATGGATGATAAAAAACAACAGACTCATTGAAAGACCTTAACTTTGAGTTTATATAAGTTGATTTTTCTTTATCAAATTTCAAAATTGCCTTCTGTCTATTCGTTAGATTTAAATTATCTAGCAAAAATAAAATATCACGCTTTGACAAAAGAATAGAAATAAAGCCATTTCGCCTTGCATTTAGCAAATCCTCAATGAAACATTCAGTATTACTATCTTTGCGTTTAATCGCCTCAAAAACTGAATTACATAACTTAATAATCATATCAATAACTAAAAAAACCATCTGGCCAATTTTCAAGCTCACCTTCATTATTAAAAAATGAATATGAAATCATTGTTTTACTCAAAGCTCTATCTTGATCAAAAATAACTATATTTACATCATTTTCATCCAGCTCATCAGATACAATTTGATCGCCAAACTTAGAAATCATTGCTGAGCTATGAGTTTCAATTACTAACCTAAGATCAATGTCATTTTTCTCTGCAAGTTCGACTGCACCAGAAAAGACTGATGCTAAATTTGCTTGCATTTTAGGGTGTAAATGAAGCTCTGGTTGTTCAATTGCAAAAATATATTGCTTTGAAGCTCTTCCTCTTAAACTTTTCTCGTATCCTGATGAAACGGACCAAAGTTGAACAATAATTGGTAGAATTTGAGAAAATCCAAAGCCCATATCAGCTACATTTGTTGACTTACCTTCATTATATTTCAAATTAATAGCAATATGGCTAGAGGAAGTGCTTTCATCAATTACAAACCCAAAGTAGCTGTTAGTCCACTCATCAAGGTTTTTCCTCCACTTTCTTGGTATATTTGTTAGAAACATACCAATATTTTCCCCACGATGATCAATTTCATCAATACTTAAATCTTGATATCTATAATATCTTTCAGTGGAAGCCCTCAATGGAGCCACATAACGAACATTCTTAAGATTGCTAGTTATTTGTAAATTTATATCCATTGTATTAGATATCACTGAGTATAAATCAATCAATGCAGAAAAAACTCTCCATTCACTGTTGTTGTTAAAGCTCTTCCATTCTTTAATCTTTTGTTCCCATTTATTCGTTGACCGCAATGACTCCATCATAATTAATTTATCTTCATCCGTCATAATCCCAGAAACGACAGCTATCGACATATCATGAATTTTTCCTTCACTTCGACTACCCGTAAATTCTCTTATTCTAGTTTTAATCATATTAAAGACTTGAGATGAAATATCGTTTTTATCTTTATTCTGCTTTGCAATCCAATATCCAAATTGAATATCATTCGTTCCAACAATAGGAATAATCGTATTTGTGTCAGTTAGCTGATATTTAGTATTAGACAATTCCCACCGTATTTTATTTGAATCAACTACTTTAATCATTCCATCGGAATCAAAATTGAAATTGATCATATGCCCATCTACATCGACGGAAAGCATTTTTGTATAGCACGTATTTCTTTTATTTCCCGCTTCTAGACATATTTTTGTTTTAAGGAATATGTCTTTGATTTTTTTAAAACCGTAACCTCTTCCTTGTTCAAATTCAAAGTCGAAAGAAAAGCTAATAGTTTAATTATCGACACCACGATATTTGGATGTAGAAAATGATTCAAAATCTGTATACGTACCGTTCCATAGAATTGGGCCCCTAGTTCTTCTTTCAATACTTTGTCTTAACAAAGGGAATACTCTCAAAAATGAACTTTTCCCTGAACTATTGGTCCCAACTAAAACATTTATTGGTTTAAGTTCCACAAAGCCAGTGTCAACCAGTGACCGTAGACCCTCTATTCGAATTGATTTCACCTTATCACCCGTAAAGTTTCAATGTATTAACACTCATTAAACTGATATATAAACTTGTGTATACAAAGTCATGGAAGCATATCTGACGATGTGCTACCCACAATTAATATTAAACTTGTAGCTATACTACTACGTATCAAAATCTAACGATATGATTAATAGCAACAATCTGTCGTTTACCTTTGAGTTCAATTAAGATGTACTCTTTATTACACCCGCTCTAACAACCATACAATTGTGAAATTTATGCTTATAGTTGTAATGGTGTGCTAAGATTGTAAGCCAACATTACAAAAAATCCACCTATACTACTGAAAATTAAAGGATTTAAAATGAAAAGACTAGCGACTATTCTCGGACTTTCAGTTGCCCTTTTAGGCTGCTCTGATGATGAAGTCGGCGACGTAAGTTTGGGGCTTTTTACCATGAAAGACATCAAAGTAGGTGAATTAAAAGACGAGGTAGTCACGGGGGTAACGTGTCATATCGCTTCTATCGAAGCAGATTTTAGCTTAGCGGATCCAAGTGACAGCTCAATATCATGTCGTCAGACTGGCGAAATCACACCGGAAATGATTGCAAAAATAGATAAGAGTAAGTCCGGTGAAATTGTATTTAAGAAGTCAAAAAGCATTTTCTTCAAAACAATGAAGGTTCGCCGTATTTATGATGCCGATAACCAAACCTTACTCTACTTGTCTTATACAACAAAAGAGACCGATGGTAGTTTTAAGCATAGCCTTTCGACAGTCCCACTTTGGGGTACCAAGGCTTACGTTGAGCCAACTGAAGTGAAAAAGTAACGCGGATAAATTTAGTTAGCGCGGAGCAGGCTCTTTCCGGGCGCTGCTGAGCAACAAGTTTAAAAAACAACCCATTGCAATACGACAAGCGTCATAAATTGCAGCTGCTTTGGTTGCTATTTACTCAGCTCGCTGATTTTTTCAGCGAGCAGACTTCTTTGTAATAAATCGCCACGATTTTCATTTTTTTGTGATACAATCCCGCCTCTTTTTTTTCTCACTCAAGAACAAGCATGAAGTTTCCTGGTCAGCGTAAATCTAAACACTACTTCCCAACTCACGCTCGAGATCCATTAGTAAACCAAATCCGACAGGCACCTAAGCTATATCGCCCAACTATTGTTGGTGTCGGTCAAACCATTGTAGATATCGAAGCACGTGTAGATGACGCGTTTTTAGAGAAATACAACCTGAGTAAAGGACATTCGCTCGTTCTTGAAGAAAGCAAAGCAGATGCACTTTACGAAGAACTGGTTGAGCAAGGCCTGATCACACACCAATACCCAGGTGACACGATTGGCAATACTCTTCACAACTACTCAGTTTTAGCCGATAGCAAATCCGTTTTGCTCGGTGTGATGTCTAAGAACATTCAAGTCGGTTCTTTTGCTTACCGCTACCTTTGCCGTACGTCTTCACGCATGAACCTTAACCATTTACAAACGGTAGATGGCCCTATTGGTCGCTGCTACACCCTAATTTCTCAAGACGGTGAGCGTACATTTGCTATCAACGAAGGTCATATGAATCAACTACTTCCGGAAAGCATTCCTGAAGAGATCTTTGAGAAAGCATCAGCCCTGGTTGTTTCTTCTTACCTAATGCGTGGTAAAGAAGAAGATCCAATGCCTAAAGCGGTACAAAGAGCGATCGACTTTGCTAAGAAGCACGATGTCCCTGTTGTACTTACGTTAGGGACAAAGTACGTTATCGAAGGTAACGCACAGTGGTGGCAAGAATACATTCGCGAAAACATTTCTGTTGTCGCTATGAATGAAGAAGAAGGTGCGGCGCTAACAGGTGAAACAGAGCCGCTAGCTGCTGCTGATAAAGCACTTGAATGGGTTGATCTCGTACTGTGTACGGCAGGACCAAATGGTCTGTACATGGCTGGTTACACCGACGAGAAAGTAAAACGAGAAACCACACACGACATCCTTGAAAGCTCCCTCGAAGCCTTTAACCAGTACGAGTTTAGTCGTGCGATGCGTAAAGAAGACTGTCAAAACCCAATGAAGGTCTACTCTCACATCGGCCCTTACCTTGGTGGACCATTAGAGATTAAGAACACTAATGGTGCAGGTGATGCAGCCCTTTCAGCCTTACTGCATGACATGGCAGCAAACTCTTTCCACCAAAAAGAAGTGCCTAACTCAGAAAAGCACGAAGTACGATGCTTAACCTACTCCTCGCTTTCTCAGATCTGTAAATACGCAAACCGAGTAAGCTATGAAGTGTTGACGCAGCACTCTCCTCGCCTATCGCGAGCGCTTCCTGAACGAGAAGATAGCTTAGAAGAGACTTATTGGGATCGTTAAAACGACAGCTTTAAAGCTAAAAATATATCAAGGTCACCATTTGGTGGCCTTTTTGTTTTTTATCTAGCACTGTAACGAGTAGATTTTGTTAGTATGTCGCACAATACGAAGCAGTAAACTCTTTACAAGCCTAACCGAAACAGTACCATCACCAAGCAGACCTTTGCCTCACAATAATACTCGTTATAACTCAGGTAGTTTTTCAACGCTACCTGTGTGCCACTTTGGGGATTCTCCATGCAGTCAGATATCGAAATTTGCCGAAACACACCACTTTCTTCTATTGATGTTATCGCGGAAAAAGTAGGACTATCACCCGAAGAGTATGACACTCACGGAAAGCACAAAGCCAAAGTCCACCCAAAATGTTTGGAACGACTCAAAGCAAATGATGACGGTAAACTTGTACTAGTCACTGCGATCACGCCGACTCCTCTTGGCGAAGGAAAAACCGTTACGACGATAGGCTTGGCGCAAGGTTTAGCAAAGCTTAATCAATCTGTTATTGCATGTATAAGGCAGCCTTCGATGGGACCTGTCTTCGGTATTAAAGGTGGCGCTGCGGGCGGCGGTTACTCTCAAGTAGCTCCAATGGAAGAGTTAAACTTACACCTTACTGGTGACATTCACGCAGTGACAGCGGCGCACAACCTTGCTTCAGCCGCTCTTGACGCTCGCTTGTTCCATGAACAACGCGAGGGTTATGATGCCTTTGAATCACGCACCGGGTTAAGAGCACTTAAAATCGACACGGCCAGTATTACTTGGAAACGAGTGATGGACCATAATGATCGTGCACTACGTAAAGTCAAAATTGGCCTCAATGATGCAGGAAAAACCATCAATGGTTTCGAGCGTGACGAAGGGTTCGATATTTCAGCCGCTTCCGAGTTAATGGCTATCATTGCACTAGCCAAAGATTTAAAAGATTTACGTCAACGTATCGGGAAAATTTTCGTAGCGTACGATTTGAACGGAAACCCCGTCACTACGGAAGATCTACAAGTTGCAGGAGCAATGGCAGTAACACTAAAAGAGGCGATTGCACCAACACTGATGCAAACTCTAGAAGGTGTTCCTACGTTGATCCATGCAGGTCCATTTGCAAACATCGCCCATGGAAATTCATCCATTATCGCGGACGATATTGCGCTAAAACTGTCAGGTTACACGGTAACTGAAGCCGGTTTTGGTTCGGATATGGGATTCGAGAAAGCGTGTAACATTAAAGCTGCTGCCGCCAACAAAGCTCCTGACTGTGTAGTGATCGTAGCAACATTACGCGGCCTCAAAGCGAATTCCGGACACTACGATTTACGGCCAGGTATGGCTATTCCAGATTCCATTTTTAATCCGGACCAAGCAGCATTGGAGGCTGGGTTTGAAAATTTAAAATGGCACATAAATAACGTTCATAAATACGGTTTACCTGCTGTCGTTGCCATTAACCAGTTTCCACAAGATTGTGTGAAAGAGCTTAAAGCTCTTGAAGAGCTGATTCACCAATTTAATCCCGAAGTTAAAGTAGCCATCAGCACCGCTTTTACGCAAGGCGGACAAGGCGCAACGGAACTAGCTCAACATGTTATTGATGCGTGTACCACGCCTGTAGAGTTTTGTCCGTTATACAACAAAGAGCAATCATTACTCGAAAAGCTCATGGCAGTATGTGAAGCGGGCTATGGAGCAACCAATATAGAAATGACTCCTATCGCGACTGAACAGCTCAAACATTTTGAGCAATTAGGCTTTAACAACTTAGCGGTTTGCATCGCGAAGACACCACTATCTATAACCACGGACTCCGCAGTCAAAGGCGCACCAACTGGTTTTACCGTCCCAATCCGCGAGCTGCGCTTGTGTGCGGGCGCAGGATTCGTTTATGCATTATCTGGAACCGTGATGACGATGCCAGGCTTACCTGATAAACCCGCATTTATGAACTTAGATCTTGATGATGAAGGAAATATCGTCGGTCTCTCTTAGTGCAGTGATAACGTATCGCTATCAGTGAAGTGAGCATATTCATTGAGTGAGTGGTCTACTTACCTATCCACTCACTCTCAACAACTGTGAAAAGAGTTGTCTCAGGCCTTCTACTCTTGAATTGTTGATACAAAGCTCTCTTGCCTTACATCAACGCGCCTGTTTTAGACCTTTAGAGTTAAGACGCTAACCCTAAGCCTTGTTTAGCCATAGTTATTAAGCTAGAAAACCCTATTTATCTTCTTGTTTTGTCGCCACTTTACATTGTAAATCCATACTTTTTGACTTCTCCTTTCTACAATTTTGCGCCAATTTGATGCACGGGCTATTTAGCGCTTCACTAATATGGTGCAGTTGTCTTACAGTGAAATTTTAACCTCCTTGATTTTTAAGGAGATATTCTATGGCTCGATTCTTGTAGTAGACTTTTCACTAATAAGCACATTAGCACATGCTTTTCAAAACCTCTGCGTTGCATACCACCTCCTTCAGGTTAGCACCGTTTTGATGCATGTCAGAAAAGGGAAAGGGAATACTATGGAAGACGCACTCGCCGTAATTTTAGCAGGAGGGATGGGGTCTAGACTCAGCCCACTCACCGATGACAGAACCAAGCCAGCCGTACCTTTTGGCGGAAAATATAGAATTATAGATTTCACACTAACCAATTGTTTACATTCGGGTTTACGCAAAATCCTTGTTTTAACCCAATATAAATCTCATTCACTTCAAAAACACTTACGAGACGGCTGGTCGATATTCAATCCAGAGCTAGGCGAGTACATTACTGCTGTTCCACCACAAATGCGCAAAGGTGGTGCATGGTATGAAGGAACCGCCGATGCGATTTATCACAACATGTGGTTGCTATCGCGAAATGATGCAAAGTATGTGGTTGTGTTATCCGGCGATCATATCTATCGAATGGACTACGCTGCAATGCTTGAAGAGCATAAAGATAAAGGTGCTAAGCTCACCGTTGCCTGTATGGATGTTCCCGTAGAGGATGCTTCAGCATTCGGTGTAATGGGCACCGCAGAAAACGGGCTCGTTACTTCGTTTATAGAGAAACCTGAAACCCCACCTACCCTTCCTGGAAGCGCGACCAGAAGCCTTGTTTCTATGGGAATATATATCTTTGATATGGATGTTTTGAAAGAAGCGCTTGAAGAAGACTCAAAACTCAATTCATCAAGCCATGACTTCGGAAAAGACATCATACCTAAGCTAATTGATACTTGATACCGAATCCGTTTACGCTTATCAATTCTGTGGAAGTAAAGGGCGCGTCGATAAAGATTGCTATTGGCGCGACGTGGGTACCATTGATTCCTTCTATGAAGCGAATATGGATCTACTAGAACCTGTGCCGCCAATGAACCTTTATCAGTCTAATTGGGCGATTCGTACTTACGAGCCGCAGTTTCCACCAGCTCGTACTGTATCGTCGGCCACGGGTAATGAAGGCATTTTTATTAACTCCATAATTGCTACCGGTGTCATCAATTCCGGAGGCTCGGTACAGCACTCCATTATTTCCTCTAATGTACGCATTCAAGATAGTGCAACGGTAGTCGATTCCATCATTTTTGATGACGTAGAAGTTGGTGAAGGAAGTCAGTTGGTCAACTGCATAGTTGATAAACATGTTCGTATTCCGCCACATACTCAAATTGGCATCAACAAACTTGAAGATGCGAAGCGATTTAAAATCTCAGACAAAGGTATTGTCGTCATACCCGAAAGTTACCAATTCGATTAAACGACAAACTATCACAACAAAAAAGCGCACGATAGTCATCGTGCGCTTTTGTTTAAGTGCCTGTAAACATTAGGCTATAACAAATAATCCATAATAATTAGATGTTACATACCGTTGACCAGCTACCATCTGTACCCGGTTCAGTCGCTGTCCACCAGTTCGCTTGGTAAACCACACCGTTGTGGATGATCTTATCACCTTGGTTAGCGTGGCTTGGATTACCTGCCCAATCCGTTTGTGGCAGAGCTGGGTATGTCACTAAACCTGTCGTATCACACGTACCTGGTTCAGTGGTACCACCACCCGTGCCCGCATTGAGATCACCAATTGGTAGATCTGGCTGTTCAAACTTAAACGCAAACTCTTTACCACCAGAAATCACTGAGTAGTTAGCCGGACCAGAGATTGGTAGGTAGTAAACCATATCAAGCTCGTAAGTGCCGCCCGCTGGCAAGTCTTTCCATGCTGGTAGAGAGAACGACACACGGTGCATTACGCCATCTAAGCCACCAATGTTGTTTGCTCGAGTATGTCCAGAAGCAATCACTTTCAAACCACCACCTGATTGGTCTTTCGCATTGTCCGGCGCAGATACTGGGATATCGAATTGGAATTCAGTACCGCCAGGGATCGCTTGACCAGTGTTGTTCGTAAACGTGATTTTCGGGTTAATTGGGTAGTTTTGGTCGCCAACTTTGAAGCCGCCAACACTAACAGTAATGTCTACTGCTTCAGTTGGTGTTGGACCAGTAGCTACTTTGTTACCGTAAGGCGTCGCAGACTTAAACTTGTCGTAGATAGCTTTGGTCATAGTGTTACCCATGTGGTATTCACCATTACCCGCCGCACAAGCTTGTTCAGTGGCATCTACTGCCGTACGGTTACCATTTGCATCCAGTACGTAACAGTTGTAGTCACCGGCTAGTTCCCAGAACATGATACCGCCGATCTCTTTATCGATAACGTAATCGGCTTTCACCTCGATAGAAGCTTTATCTTCCGTAGATAGGAATACGCTCTTCTCTGCGTTCCACAACCAAGGTGCCACAGCAACGCTATCGTAATGACGAGTATAAGTACCAACAAACTTATCTGAAGGATCGTTGACAGGGTCAAGACCGTAAGCAGCTGCGTAAGAGCCCCAAATACCGTTTTCTAGGTTCTTAGCATGCCACATTGGGTTAGAACCAGCGCCCATTTCGTTTCCTTTAGGGTCGGTATCATGCCACATGTTGTCGATACCAATAGCGCCGTGACCACAGTTGTTCTTCTCACCTTCACCTGTGCCCGGTTGGCATTCTGCTTGGTTTGGTAGTGCCGCTCGGCCCCAAAGGCCATTGTCGCCACCAGTAACACCTTGCCAACCACGGGTGTAGTAAGGAACACCAATGTTGATACGACCTGCTGGCATAGAGCCACGGAAGTAATGGTAAGCCCAGTCTGTGTTCAAGTAACCGATACCACCGTATGCAGCAGTGCCGTATACGTTCCACTGCGCTAGCTCAGAGTCTTTACCTGTATCGAATAAAGCCGCGTTATGACCAACGTGATCATTCCAAGCCCCATGCAAGTCGTAAGACATGATGTTTACGTAGTCTAGATACTTAGTTACATCGAAGGTTTCCATCCCACGTAGCAAGTAACCTGAAGATGGTGCTGCGATAGTCAGCATATAATGAATACCATCTTGCGCGGATGCCGCATCAAGTTTCTCACGCAATACTTTCATCAGCTCTTGGTAAGACGCCCATAAATACTGACGACGTGGTTCCATGAAGTCTTTGTCGTAAGGGTTACCAGCACCAGCCATTGACGTCGGGTATTCATAGTCAATATCTAGGCCATCGAACTTGTACTGACGCATCATTTCAACGGCAGAAGTTGCGAACTTCTCAATACCAGCATGATTAATAGAACCGTCCGCATTCGTCGTCATGGTGTAGAAGCCACCATCAGCTACACGATCGCCGTTCGTATCGAAGTGACCGCCCGTTTCAGCCCAACCACCAATCGAGATTAGCGTTTTAACATCATGTTTTTGCTTGTAAGTTGCTAGTGCACCAAAATGACCTTTAAAACCAAGAGCAGGATCTACCTCAACGCCTGGCCAAGTTTTACCTGTAGCAGGGTTGTTAGGATCATTTACGTCGCCAACGTTTACTTTGCCGTCAGAACCAATGCTCACAAACGCGTAGTTAATGTGAGTAAGTTGTTCCCAAGGAATGTCTTTAACAAGGTAAGTCGATTGTGGGTCGTCACCTGCTCGCCAACTGGTGAAGTAGCCGATTACACGACGTGGGTGATCAGCCCCCATTTTCTCACGGCCTTCTTCGTCATAAATAGAACAGTAAGGAACATCTACACCCGTTGTTTGATAAAGACCATCAGGACGACAATTAGATGTCACTGCGCCGCCGTTTACCGTTAACGTTGCAAGTGCAGAATCTGCTGTTGCTCCAGCATCATCGGTTGCTTTCGCATAAACACTTAATGAGCCAGCTTGTGAAGGGGTTACATCCAGCGTGTATGGCGCTGTTGTAGCAGTGCCAGCAAGCACACCTGCAACATAAAAATCAACTTTAGCAACGGTACCATCCGCATCCGTAGCATTTGCAGTCAGTGTTACGGAACCACCCAGGTCAATAGAGTTCGCAGAAAGCACGACATCCACTGTCGGCGCTTCGTTACCAGGTTGCGCTGATGCCACAGTTAACGTCACAACACTTGCCGTACTAACGGCACCTGCATCGTCATAGGCCTTGGTAGAGAACTCGTGCTGTCCTTCAGTTGCTGTCCACGATGCAGCATACGGCGCAGACGTTGCCTGACCAACTAATACACCATCAACAAAGAACTCTACTTTGCTAACAGTCCCATCAGTATCTGCCGCATCTGCAGCTAGGTTAACAACATCACCCGCAGTCACAGAAGCCGACGCAGAAGGCGATGTCAGAGTAACCGTCGGGACTTCATTCTGAGGTGGATCAACCGGTCCAGTGCCATCACAAGCGCCAAGTGTTTCCCACTCGCCCCACTCACCAGATTGCGCTGGATTGTTGTTTTGCGTCCAGTAACGCGCTTTATAAGCATTACCTTCATGCTGAACTTGGTCGCCACCGTTATAAACTTTTGATGATTGCCAAGTTTCTAGAGGGGCACAGTCAACTGCTGCGTAGCTATTGAAGGCCATAAGACAAGAAGCGGTGAGTGTGCTTAGTGTGAACACGTTTTTCACTGCGTTGCCGTTTTTAAGGTGCATAATCGCTCTTCCTTAAGTTATTGTTAAAACAATACTAAATGCGCTAAACGAAGCGCATCTATACTTTTATTTCGACGTAAAATAACTTAAGTACAAGTTGGTGATTTCACACTATCTATTTACGAGTTTTCCACACCGCCTCGCAACAATCCACTAAATGATTGCAACAACGTACCTATTATTTGGCACCAGTAACTAATTTTATAACTTAAATAAATATGTCACTCGCAAATTAATAAAAAAGGTAAAAAAAGTCGCCATTTTGAAATAAAGATCACTAAGCCTTTGTTGACCTTGGCGTTTCATTAAAATGCCGCTTGTACTCGCGACTAAACTGTGATGGGCTCGTGTACCCAACCATTCTCGCTGCATCATTAACACGTCGCCCCTCTAACTGGATCAATTCGCGCGCTTTGTTAAGTCGAACTTTCTTAATATATTGCAACGGAGATTCAAGCGTGACATTGCGAAATGCTTGATGGAAAGCAGACACACTCATGTTGGCTTCTTCAGCCAATGCTTGTACGTTCAACTGTTCGTGATACGCTTGATGTACACGATTTAGTGCTTTAGCTACCCTCGCGTAAGAACCTTCTTGATGTGCTAGGTCAAATAAAACATACCCCTCTTTGCTCACCAAAGTACGATACACAATTTCCTCAAGAAGCAGCTCGCCAAGCATGATGACATCAAGCTCGTCACACATTGCTTTCATTAACCGCTTGCACGCATCCAACATACCTTCATTCATACGTACCGACTTAAGGCCGCAACGGGTAGCATCCAGACACTTATTACTGAATTTCTCACCCTCTAATTTTTTAACGAGTTTATGAAGAAGCGTTGGCGAAATATCTATCGAAATGCCAAGTAAAGGCTCATTGTTTGTCGCAAACGCTTCGCACTCTAGTGGCATGGGAACCCCGACAACAAGGTAATCATCGGGCCCATATTGCACTGGTGTATCACCAATATGAATGTTCTTATGCCCTTGACCCAATACGATGATGCCGGACTGATAGACAAACGGCTGGCGATGATTCCCTTTGCTACTGCGATAAAACCATACGCCATCTATCGCTGTTTTCTTCATACCTTCTAGGTCATGCAGCCCCTGCTTTTCAACATATTGCTGCATGATATCTGCGAGAGTGTGCATTAGAGCGCTCCATCAATGACCAACGAGTTTGGTCTCTATTATCGTTTCGAGCACTATACTTCCTCTCGACTTTAACTTTCTAGCTCAAGAGCATTAATTTTGTAGAAATAGGCAAATTATTTGCAGAAATCGACCTGTTAACGATCGTTAATCAGGACTAATATGCATGTATTCAATCTCCTTCACTGGAAGCAAGAGGGCTAATAATGAACTTTTCTTATGTAAACCCAACCAAGATTTTCTTTGGTCAAAAACAAATCGCAGCAATCAAAGAAGCTATCCCATCCGACCAAAAAGTTTTAGTGGTATACGGTGGTGGCTCCATCAAAAAAAATGGCGTGTACGACCAAGTAGCAGAAGCTCTTGAGGGACATGAATGGCTAGAGTTTTCAGGTGTTGAACCAAACCCAACCAAAGAAACACTCGATAAAGCAGTCGCAATGGTAAAAGAGCATGGTGTTGATTTTATTCTAGCGGTAGGTGGTGGTTCAGTCATCGATGGTTCCAAATACGTAGCAGCGGCATCAAAGTATGATGGTGATGGTTGGGATATCATGATTGGTAAGCACCAAGTCACTGAAGCGACGCCTCTAGCTGCAATTTTGACATTGCCAGCAACAGGCTCAGAGTCAAACATGGGCGCAGTTATCACTAAAAAAGAAACTCAAGACAAACTTCCGTTTATGTCTCCAGCAGTGCAGCCAAAATTTGCCGTGTTAGACCCAGATGTAATGAAAACACTGCCAGAACGCCAGCTTATCAACGGCATTGTTGACGCATGGGTGCACGTATGTGAGCAATACTTGACGCTTCCTACCGGTGCAATGGTTCAAGATGGTTACGCAGAAACACTGCTGAAAACTTTAAAAACACTCGGAGAACAGTTTGCGGAACGAGACGACGATATGTGGCGCGCAAACTTAATGTGGTCTGCTAACCAAGCATTGAATGGGTTAATTGGTAGTGGCGTTCCACAAGACTGGGCGACACATATGATCGGCCATGAATTAACGGCTCTATGGGGCGTTGATCATGCGCGTTCTCTTGCAATTGTCCAACCGTCGTTACTTCGTAACCAAATGCAGTTTAAGCGCCCTAAGTTAGAACAAATGGGTCGCAACGTATTTGGTCTTGAAGCAGGTGAGGATTTAGCAGAGCGCACAATAGAATCTATCGAAGCGTTTTATCATCAACTTGATGTCGCAACTAAGCTCGAAAACTATGGTGAGAGCCGTGAACAAGCTATCGATGCCATCATTGATCAACTAAACAAACACGGCATGACTGTTTTAGGTGAAAACCAGGCGATCACACTTGAACGTAGCCGAGAAATCTTAGAGTTAGCTGTCTCATAACTGCAATAATTCTTCACTGCCCTTCCTAGGGTTTAACGGTATTGTGACTTAACAGTCACAATACCGTTTTTTTATGCTATTTTGTAAGCCACATCACGTTCAAAACGAGGAGGCTTCTAAAAACAACGATTCCCTCCAGACAAAAAATCGGCCGTGTTGGTTAGTAAAGAGACAACTGTCCAGCTTTACACAAATAAAAATAATTGAGATCAAAGAACGAGTTAACTCGTTAATTAAGTTTTGATTTGTTGTAGTGATGTACTACATAATTTTGTCTGTTCGAGAAAACACTTTATGTGGCTAGTTGTTGTCGTATTAGCATTCATACATATCATCAGTATCCGTAAAGGCTCTAAATGGCTCTTTTACGTTTCTAAACCATTACCAGTGCTCTGTATGCTTGGTATTTTAATTCAGTCCCCGGCTTACCCAATGCCATATGCGCATTGGATTTTGATTGGCTTATCGCTCTCGTTGCTTGGTGACGTGTTATTAATGCTCCCTAGAGACAAGTTCATTACAGGATTAGTGCTCTTTTGCTCTGCCCATCTCTCCTATAGTTATGGTTTTGCCATCATGTCAGCGTGGCATTTTACACCTTGGCTCCCAATTGCCTTGTTCGGACTCGGTATATGCGTCTACTGGTTGTTCCGACCGGATCTCGGTAAAGAGAAACGGCCAGTTGCCAGTTATATATTGGTACTGATGACTATGTGCTGGGCTTCGATCGAGTATTATTTGAGTGGGAAAACACAATCCTCCTCCTTTGCAGTGCTCGGAAGCTTTATCTTTATTATCTCTGGCATCGTATTGGCTTTCGAACGCTTTGGAGGACGGTCAATATTTTCACGACAAGTTGTCATGGTGACCTACTATTCTGCACAGACATTAATGGTTATGTCTGTTGTTGCGATTGTTGTTCGTTATCCGTATCTCGTTGAACTGAGTTAGTCATACTCTAGACTGCACCAACATTAAAGAAACATGGATGTATCTTGTAAGCGATCTGAATAGAGTCTTAAAATCATCGCCTACACATTAGCTTATTCTTAATGAAATTACGCGCACAACTTGCTATTGTAAAAGGATATTTTTCCGTTATAGCGTGCCCCTTTGAAAGAGAATACTCCCGTCGTTGAGTTTAGCGACGTAAATAAGTGGTATGGCGATTACCACGCTCTAAAAGACATCAACTTCTCCGTGCATTCTGGCGAGATCGTCGTGGTGTGTGGCCCTTCAGGTTCCGGAAAATCAACGCTCATTCGTTGCATCAACCATCTTGAATCGATTCAAGAAGGCCAGCTTCATGTGTTCGACCAGCCTTCTCACGCAAAATCTCTCAAGCCCGGTAAAATCGGCATGGTGTTCCAACACTTTCACCTTTTTCCTCACTTGACTGTACTGGAAAACCTCACCTTAGCGCCGATTCGCACACTCAAATTATCAAAACAAGAAGCTGAAAAACGCGCAAAACATTACCTAAAGCGAGTCAATATTGAAGAGCAAGCGAGTAAGTATCCTATCCAGCTTTCTGGCGGTCAGCAGCAACGCGTCGCGATTGCCCGCTCCTTGTGTATGGAACCGGATTTACTCCTGTTTGACGAGCCAACTTCAGCGCTTGATCCGGAAATGATCAACGAAGTGTTGGATGTCATGGTTGAGCTGGCTCAAAGCGGAATGACGATGATTTGCGTCACGCATGAAATGGGATTTGCCAAAAAAGTAGCGAACCGCGTGGTATTTATGGATGAAGGCCAAATCGTGGAAATGAACTCTCCAGTCGCCTTATTTGAGACACCACAGCATCCACGAACCCAAGCATTTTTGAACCAAATTTTAAGTTACTGATGATAGTTCGCGTAATCAAACCTGTCCTTCAAGCTATACTGCAAATGACGCTCCTCTTCATCGCGATTGTGTGGGTGTTGGACTCTGGTGCCGACGCTATGGGCTATCAATGGCAATGGGAGCGCGTACCTGATTACATCGCTTTTTATGAAGATGGAGAATGGTGGCCGGCAGAACTTATTGATGGGCTATTGGTCACGCTTAACATCTCGGCTATTAGTCTATTTTTTACCTTAGTATTAGGGTTGGTTACCGCGTTACTAAGGCTTAGCGATTCGAAAGTCGGCAATGTTATTGGTACCACTTATGTCGAAGTAATACGTAACACGCCGTTGTTGGTGCAAATCTATTTACTCTACTTCGTGTTTGGCCCCGTGATTGGTTTGGACCGATTCAGCACCGCCGTTTTGGCATTATCCCTTTTCCAAGGTGCCTACACCGCGGAAATATTCCGTGCAGGTTTAAACAGTATTCCTAAAGGGCAATTCGAAGCAGCACAAACTCTCGGGCTATCACCGTTTTACACCTACAAAGACGTAATTTTGCCTCAGGTTTTACAGCGCACATTACCGCCATTAACCAATGAAGTGGTTTCTTTGATCAAAAACTCTTCCATTGTAAGCGTGATGGCGATTTTTGATCTAACAACACAGGCACGCAACATCGTCTCAGAGACGGCGATGCCGTTCGAAATTTGGTTTACCGTGGCAGCAATTTATCTTGCTCTCACTCTGTCACTTTCTGGCTTGTCTGCATGGCTAGAACACAAACTCGGAGCCAGTTGGCGCAAATTATAAGGAGATAACATGAAGTTATTCAAAGCGACCATTACTGCATTATTAGGGCTAGCCATCGCTATGCCTACAATCGCGAAAGAAGATGTCGCCACACCCAATGTAGATAAAATCAAAGAACGAGGCACTTTGCGCGTTGGTATGTCAACATTTGTACCTTGGGCAATGCGCAACAAGCAAGGTGAGTTAATCGGTTTTGAAATCGATGTGGCCAAACGCTTAGCACAAGATTCAGGTTTGAAAGTGGAATTCGTACCGACTGCGTGGGATGGCATTATTCCCGCACTACTGGCGAAAAAGTTCGACGTGATCATCGGTGGCATGTCGGTTACGCCTGAGCGTTCCAAAAGCGTCTTGTTTACTGAGGCCTACTCGCACTCAGGCGTTCAAGTAGCAGCAAACAAAGAACTCGCCTCTGGTTTTAGCGAATTTTCGGATTTTGACTCACGACGCGTAAAAATTGCGGCTCGTCGCGGCGCATTCACCGTTCAAGTAGCCAGAGAAACCTTCCCGAAAGCGAAGATCCTTCAATTTGATGACGACGCGCAAGCGTTCCAAGAGGTGCTGAATGGTAACGCCCACGCGGTCATTGCTTCTAGCCCAAAACCAGAACATGAGACAGTGAAACACAGCGACAAACTATTCCTTCCATTCTCTGAGCGACTATCACAAGGTAACGAAGCCTTTGCAGTTCGCTTGGGGGAAGAAGATAAAAAGGCCTTTTTCAATAAATGGATTGAAGCAAGAACCCAAGATGGATGGTTAAAACAACGTTATGAATACTGGTTCTCGACATTAGATTGGCAAGATCAAGTCGCGCAAGGCCAGTAATCTAAATGGCTCGTGGACGCCGCGAGCCTATACTCTCCAATCATCCATTTTACTTTTCCATAACTTATCGGAGTCAAATTTTTGGGCGAACACACTACCACTCGCACAGCACCCGCGAAATCCAGCACAGGCTACCTTTTACCGCAATTAAACACACTAGACTGGGTACTACTTGTTATGTGCGGTATCGGTGGTGTTTGGCTGTACCATCGGTCCGCTGTTGGTGTGCATTATTTGTGGCAGTGGAAAGAGGCGCTTGAATTACTTTTCACGCCTAGAGCAGATGGTGGTTTGCCCTACTTCTTCCAAGGTTTGATTTCGACGTTAAGGCTCAGTATTTGGGGCATCAGCTTCGCATTAGTGTTTGGCACTTTGTTAGGCTTAGCACGCTTCTCTCGTTCCGTTTGGTTGCGCACACCTGCCAATGCGTTTATCCAGTTAGTGAGAAACATCCCTCCGTTGGTGTTTGTTTTTATTTTCTACTTTTTCATTTCTAACCAATTGATCCCGTTACTCGGTTTGGAAGATCTTCTACGAAACTACAACGGCGAACCAAATGCGCTACAGCGCTTTCTGTTTGGGCCTTCAAACCTTTGGGAAAACCTTGCCTCTGGCGTGTTATGCGTCGGCTTACTCTCTTCTGCCTACATTGCAGAAGTTGTGCGCGGTGGTTTACAAAGTATCGACCAAGGTCAGTGGGAAGCGGCTGACTCATTGGGCTTGTCTCGATGGGTGAAATACCGATTTGTTATCGCGCCACAGGTGCTTAAATCAATAACACCTGCACTTGCCGGTCAAACCATCTCTTTGGTGAAAGACACCTCTATTGTTTCACTGATTTCGATACAAGAAATGACGTTTGTTGGGACAGAGATGGCAAATTCATCAGGGTATATATTTGAAATTTGGTTGATTGTCGGCCTCGCTTACCTCTTAATCTGTTTTGGTCTGTCACTTATTTTCCGCCATATTGAAGCAAAATCGGAAGCCATTTCAAATTAACTCAACCGCATATGTAATTAGGCACATTTGATTCTTCAAATCAGAATTGCACCCTGTTACATTGGAAAGATGCTAAATTTTCGGCGTTTTTCATGGAGTTAAAGAATCAATCCGACTACGAGCGATACATAAAACAAGATAATCTTGGTGAATATTACGTAGTTCTCAATCAATTCACTTTTCACAGTGTTTATCAGCCAATTTTTGATAAGCACCAACGCGTTATTGGAATGGAAGCCCTCCTTCGTATTCATGGCGCAGACGGCGTTCAAATTCGCCCAGACATTTTTCTCTCCAACGCAAGTATTGACCCTTACTTTCGCTTATGTGTTGAATTTTTATCCCGAGCCATGCACATCAGAAACTTCGCTCGTCACTTTGCCGGAACGCCGATTAAGCTCTTTCTCAATGTTATGCCTCAAACTCTACTCACGCTCACCAAAGACATGGGCTTTAAAGACAACGGCTTGCTTTACAAACGTCTTGCCGATTTGGGTATGACCCCGTCTGATGTGGTGTTTGAGGTTGTAGAAGAATCCTGCGGTGATACTGATTTACTGATTAAAGCCGTACAGTTAATGAGAGCGAATGGCTTTATCTTTGCCATCGATGATTTTGGCGCGCAACATTCCGACATTGCCCGAGTTCAGCAGCTTTGTCCTGACATAATTAAAATTGATCGCTCTTATCTACTCGATTATTGCGCTGGTGATACCTTTTCCATTCGAAGTGCAGTAGATCTAGCAGCAACCATGGGGGCCAAAGTGATTATCGAAGGGGTTGAAGAGAACAACCAGCTGCAGGCCATGCGTCAACTGGAACTCGATTATTATCAAGGGTTTTATCTCGGTAAACCGAGTGCAATTCATCACTGGACAGAATACGCAACCTGCCAATGCACGGTGCATTAAGCTTATCTCGTCATGCCGCATAAGCCACACAAACTATCCCAACAAAAAAGCGCCGAACACATGTCGGCGCTTTTGGTATGTTTGGGTTTGAACACTAAGATTCAATCACTTATAAGATTCTATAGCTTAGAAGAAGTCGATAGAATTACGTCCGCTCTTCGGATCACGAGTGGCTTGCGGTTTGTCTTCTTTTTTGCCTTTCTTAGCAGACTGAGACAACGCTTCTTTCTGCGCTTTACGCTCTTTATGTGCCGCTTTACGGCCTGTTGATTTAGGCCCAGAGGCTTTGGGTGACTTACTTTGACGAGACTTATCTTTACGAGAAGACTGTGCTTCTTTTTTCGCTTTCTTTTCTGCTTTTTGCTCTGCCGTTTCAGGTTCGGTTACTGGCGCATCGCAAACCACAACATAATATTCCTGGTTAAACTCAAAAAAGTCACCATCATACATCTTGCGGCGCTTACGTGTTTCTAGTTCACCATTCACCGCGACATAGCCTTCCTCGATGATATGTTTTGCTTCGCCGCCACCGCTGACCAAGTTTGCGATTTTAAAAAGCTTGTATAGTTCGATTGGATGCGCATCAACATCGATGCCAATCGCTTCGATCTCAATCTCTTCGCCTTCTAAATACTCTTCGTGGTCGTAATCTTGGGTCATGTTACTTACTCTTACTATTTGATGCCCTGAAGTTTAAACGCAATGCTTAAAAATAGAAACCTCTGCCGATGTTCAATCACCGATTCGCCTTGGCATTTGAGCACCTCTTAACCCATTTAACTTGTCGCTCGTTAGCTTGTATACCGATGCGTAGCTCAAACGAAGCTGCAATTACGCAACCTGAAGGTATATACTCTCTAAGTTATTGTTGAAAAGAGTGAATACTTTGTCTCAACCAAGTAGAATTACCTTTGTCACTGCGAACTTGTTTAATTTTGTCGCACCGCCTAACGCCTACTATGATTTCGAGAACATATACTCGTTAGAGCAATGGCGAGACAAACTTTCGTGGACGCAACGTCAAGTTGAAAAACTGGAAGGCGACGTGATTGGCTTACAAGAAGTGTTCAGTATCGAGAAGACCCAGGCATTCTTTTCAACCATCGGCTACCCCTACTTTGCGACCGTTGACACCCCACATGTTGAGGATGAGTACATTTACTCAAGCCCTGTTGTGGCAATCGCCTCTCGGTTTCCAATAGAAAAAGTACAAGCGGTAGAGTTTGACTTAGCAACGCTTGAGCCTTTTGGAGTAAGTGTTGCTCCAGAGTTCAGTCGCAAACCTATCTATGCCCAAGTAATACATCCTGTACTTGGTCATATCGCCGTTTACGTAACGCACCTGAAATCTCAACGCCCGGCCGACTCAGAACAACCAGAAACGTCTAGCACGATTATTGGGCGCTGGTTATCCACCCAGCAAAGAGGCTGGGAAGCAGCGATGTTAAGAGACGCGATGCAAAAGAGGTATCGAAAAGAACCAATGCCGACAGTGTTAATGGGCGATATGAATCAACCTATCACTCCTATCAGCGTTAACAGCGCATTGGTATCCAATACTGGTGACAGCGTCACTGAATTACAACTCAAAGATGGTTGGTTATTGCAAAGTGCCCCCCTGAAGGATGAACGCCCAGCCACGCACTATCATTTTTCCACTGGGAATGTACTCGACTATATCTTGCTCTCACAAGAGTTTGATACCTTATCAGATATATCGGTTGCCGAGGTTGTTGACTATCAGGTGTCTAACCAACATCTGATCAACCCGATTTATGACAGAGATAAAAACGCCAGCGACCACGCATTTGTGGCGCTGACGGCTGAAGTAAAGCTTTGAGCAACCTATTTAGTTACTTAGTGACGTTTCACAATTTTACGCGGGATAAGTTCTACGCCAGGCTTGTAACGCTTGGCGGAAGCGTTGAGTGCTAACTCCATTGCGCTGTCCGCGATCAACTCAAACTGTTGAGGCAAAGAGTTGATTTTCACAGGCAAGAAGTCCAGCAGTCGATTATCACCAAATGTCGCTAAACGCACCTTTCCCATCAGTTCTGGTTTTTCTAGCATTACATCCAACACACCTTCTAACAGTGTGTATGACGTTGTAACAATGGCATCTGGCAATGCGTTCTCTATTAACCATCTCTCTAAGACTTTCTTGCCTTCTTCCCGGGAGAAGTGTTGTCCATAACCCACTGTTGCCGTTTTGCCACCTTGTTGAGAAGCAGATAGAAAACCGAGCTCACGCTCTTTTGAGACTTGAAGATCTTGCAATGCACCGATTAAGCCAATGGACTTAATATCCTCTGACAGTACTGACTGAGTGAGTTCAAGTGCGGCATCAAAATCTTCGCTGATGACACAACAAAAGTGCTCATCATCCATTGGACGGTCTAGCGCGATAACTGGCGTACCAGAATTTTGCAACTTAAGGTAATACTCGTTTGCAGTGGGCATACCACTTGCCACAAACAACGCATCAATGCGACGACTGACTAATGCTTCCGCCACCTTTTGCTCTGTATCAGGATCATCATCAGAGCAGCCAATCAAAATTTGGTACCCCGCTTTCCGAGAGTTCTGCTCTATCAGCTTTGCAAGACGCGCATAACTGGTGTTCTCTAAGTCTGGGATGATAAGCCCAAATGAGCGTGAATTACCTGCCCGCAAGGAAGACGCCGCATGATCTGGCTTATAATTGTACTCATCTACAACGGCCATCACCTTTTTCTGAGTCTTCTCGCTGATGCGGTATTTCTGCGCTTTTCCGTTAATCACATAGCTTGCAGTTGTCTTAGAAACACCCGCTAATTTGGCTATTTCATCCAGTGTCATATTCTAAACCTTATTCTGTGCGCGCGATCATATTAATACATCAACGATCTTTCGATAAGTTGAATTATAAGCTGAACCGATTCAGTATAAAAGCTGAAAGGATTCAGCAAAACTTAAAAATTGACGTAAATCACCCGAACACGCAACAAACCAATTTGTGAGCTAGGCTATAGGACAGCGGCAAAGGCTCGTTTGTTAACGTCAGTTTTTAAAACAGTTTTTCTGAGTCTTTTAAAAAATTTACCAACAAGCTGAATCGATTTAGCTTGAAAGATAAAAGGTTTGAGGAGTGATAAGCGCTCAGAAGCAGCGGCGTTCAACTTCTCACACAGAATACATTTTTAAATTGATACCTTAAGGCTGGAGAAGCACCATGCTTAAGCTAAATAAGAACGACATTACCCTCTCGCAATCAGCGACAGATAAGTTTGAAGCAATAAAGAGTATTGCTCATAGCCTTACTGATAAAGGCCTAGTTGAACGCGGTTACGTTGAAGGCATGCTAAACCGTGAAAACCAAAACTCTACGTTTTTGGGGAACGGTATCGCCATCCCGCACGGTACAACCGACACTCGTGCAATGGTGAAAACAACGGGTGTTGCTGTGCATCACTTCCCACAAGGTGTCGACTGGGGTGATGGCAATACTGTGTTCGTCGCTATCGGTATCGCAGCTAAATCTGATGAACACCTTGGCATTCTTAAACAGCTCACCAAAGTGCTAGGCGCAGATGGCGTAGAAGAGCGTCTGCGTAATGCAAAAAATGAAGACGAAATCATCGCCCTACTGCACGGTGATGTTCAGCTTGAAGCAGACTTTGACGCTTCTTTAATTCAACTGATGTTCCCTGCGAGCGACATGCTACAGATGAGTGCTGTTGCAGGTGGTCTGTTGAAAAATACGGGATGTGCTGATAACGAATTCGTTGCCGATCTCGTTACCAAACAACCAACTCACTTAGGTAATGGCCTGTGGTTAATTGGCAGTGACAAACATGTCACTCGCACAGGTGTGTCATTTGTCTCGACGGCAAACGACTGCGAATATGAAGGTCAAAAAGTGCGTGCACTTTTCGCGTTCGCAGCATGTAACAATGCTCACCAACCTATCCTAAAAACCCTTTCTAATATTGTGTTTAACAATGAACACGGCAAGCTTTTAGATGCATCAGTAGAACAGATTCTTGCTTTGTTCAAGGGTGAAGAAGTCACAGCCGCATCTTCAGAAGAAGGCAATACCGCTGTATTTAAAATCAAAAACTCTCACGGCCTACATGCTCGTCCGGGGGCAATGTTAGTCGCAGAAGCGAAAAAGTTTGAATCCACTATACGTGTTACCAACCTAGACGGAGATGGAAAAGCAGTAAACGCGAAGAGCCTAATGAAAGTCATCGCACTGGGCGTTAAGCACGGTCACCAACTTCAATTTACAGCAGAAGGCCCTGATGCGCCGCAAGCCTTGGAGTCTATCGGAAATGCAATCGCTTCTGGCCTTGGTGAAGGTTAAGGATCCGATATGACAAACAAAACAAATAAGGTTGTCACTATTACGCTCAACCCGGCATTGGATTTAACAGGTTCAGTAAATGAACTAAACGTTGGTTCCGTGAGCTTAGTACAGCAAAGCAATCTCCACGCTGCAGGTAAAGGTGTCAACGTAGCAAAAGTATTGAGCGATTTAGGCGCAGACGTCACGGTTACCGGCTTTCTCGGTAAAGATAACCCAGAGCTATTTCATCAGCTTTTCAATGACATCAACGTTAAGAATGAATTTGTGGAAGTAGAGGGTGCCACTCGTATCAACGTTAAGCTGGTTGAGGCCAATGGCAACGTCAGTGATATCAACTTCCCTGGCGTTCAAGTAGCGGCCGACGAAATTACTCGCTTTGAGGAGACACTATTTCGTCTAGCGGAGACGCATGATTACTTTGTATTGGCAGGCAGCCTACCGGTCGGTGTTACTGCAGAGCAATGCGCAGCATGGATTGAGAAGCTGCATCAGCAAGGCAAGAAAGTGTTGTTCGATAGCAGCAAAGCAGCACTACGCGCAGGCATCGACGCTCATCCTTGGTTGATCAAACCAAACGACGAAGAGCTAAGTGACTTTGTCGGCGAGCACCTTTCAACGCCAGAACAATGCCAAGCTGCTGCGCAAACACTGAGCGACAAAGGCATAGAAAACATCGTGGTTTCTATGGGACCTGACGGTGTTATGTGGCTCAACCAAGGCGAATGGCTTAGTGCAAAACCACCTCGAATGAATGTAGTGAGCACCGTTGGCGCAGGCGATACGCTGGTCGCTGGCTTGTGTTGGGGCCACATGCAACTGATGCCTAAAAACGATTTATTGCGCTTCGCTACGGCACTTTCTGCTTTGGCAGTTAGTCAAGTTGGCGTAGGGCTAACCAGTCAGGAAGAACTGGAAAATATCAAGCGACAAACTGAAGTTAGCGCGCTTTACCCTATTACAAACTTAGAACAAAACTAAGGAACAGAAGGTTATCGTATGAATATTGCCATTATTACTGCCTGTCCGAGCGGTGTAGCAAATAGCATCCTTGCGGCAGGATTACTAGAACAAGCCGCCGCAAAATTAAACTGGAATGCCAAAATAGAATGTCAATCAAGTGTGGTTGAACCAACACTATTGACGGAAGCTGACGTTGAACAAGCAGAAGTCATTGTCATTGCGGCAAATACTAGCGTCGACACTTCTCGTTTTGTAGGAAAAAAGGTTTACCAAGCGGAAATTAGCGAAGTAGCAAAAGACGCAACTGCGTTTCTCCAGCAAGCGGTTGAAAACGCCACTTTACTTGAAAAAGCAACCACACTTGCAGCCCCTATCACTACAGATACAACATCAGCATCAAAGAAGATTGTTGCAATCACGGCATGCCCTACTGGCGTTGCGCATACCTTTATGGCGGCAGAAGCTTTAGAAGAAGAAGGCAAGCGTCGTGGCCATCAAATCAAGGTGGAAACTCGTGGTTCAGTTGGCGCTAAAAACCAACTGACTGAGCAAGAAATTGCAGACGCCGATCTGGTGATCATTGCTGCAGATATTGAAGTGCCACTTGATCGCTTTAACGGCAAAAAGATGTACCGCACGAAAACAGGTCCAGCTCTGAAGAAAACAGCCGAAGAGATGGACAAAGCATTCGAGCAAGCCACGGTGTATCAACATTCTGGTTCAGCTAACTCTTCATCTTCCACCGAAGAGAAAAAAGGCGCTTACAAACACCTAATGACGGGTGTTTCGCACATGCTTCCTGTCGTCGTTGCAGGTGGTTTGATCATCGCTCTATCTTTCGTGTTCGGTATTGAAGCATTTAAAGAAGAAGGCACACTAGCAGCAGCCTTGATGAACATTGGTGGTGGCTCTGCATTCGCATTGATGATTCCTGTACTTGCTGGTTACATCGCGTTCTCAATTGCTGACCGTCCGGGTCTGGCTCCTGGTCTTGTTGGCGGTATGCTAGCAAGTTCAACGGGTGCTGGTTTCCTAGGTGGTATCGCAGCTGGCTTCATTGCCGGTTATGCAGCGAAGCTCCTTGCGGACAAAGTAAAACTCCCACAATCGATGGAAGCGCTTAAACCAATTCTGATCATTCCATTTGTAGCAACATTGTTCACTGGCCTTGTCATGATCTACATCGTAGGCGGCCCAGTTTCAGGCATCATGAACGGCCTGACTGACTTCCTAAACAACATGGGTTCTGACAGTGCAGTACTACTGGGTATTATCCTTGGCGCAATGATGTGCTTCGACCTAGGAGGCCCGGTAAACAAAGCCGCTTACGCATTTGGTGTTGGCCTTCTGGCTTCACAAACTTACGCACCAATGGCGGCAATCATGGCCGCAGGTATGGTTCCTGCGCTAGGTATGGGTTTAGCGACCTTCATTGCGAAGAACAAATTTGAACAAAATGAACGTGAGGCTGGTAAAGCATCATTTGTCTTGGGCCTGTGTTTCATCTCTGAAGGCGCAATTCCATTTGCTGCGAAAGATCCAATGCGCGTGATTCCATCTTGTATGGCAGGTGGCGCGCTTACTGGTGCCCTATCGATGCTATTCGGTGCGAAATTAATGGCACCACACGGCGGTCTATTCGTGCTGCTAATTCCTAACGCAATTTCACCAGTATTAATGTATTTAGTGGCTATTGCAGCGGGTACAGCGGTAACTGGCTTTACTTACGCATTCTTAAAAAGCAAAGCAGAAGCGAAGCAAGAAGTCGCAGCTTAATTAGAGCGACTCCGGTTAACAATGCCACCCTCGAATTTGGCATTTAGCACCTCCCTTTAATTCCGGTTAAGGGAGGTGTTTTTTATTCCGCAGCCGGAACGGCTACAATGTCTACTTCCCCACTGCTCATATCCACCGTTGCTTGATAAGCGCTATGCGGATCACCGTAGTGCTTGAAGGTAAAGTGGTAAACGTTAGCTGGCGTCCACAAGGTTTTTGACTCTGCGGGCAGAATGTCATAGCCGTCTTGCTGATAAAGCTCTGTCGCCATTACATTTGCGATTGCCGCCTGCTGGTTAGCGTCTCGATCCACCTTTGGCTCTAGTGACGGGTTACTTGGATAAGACTCACCGTTGTAACTCATGAGTCGATATGAGCCATTACTCCAAACGATAAAGTCCTGCCAACCATTACTGTAACTGTCGGCTAGTACAATAGGCGTGCGAGTTACCGACATTCGATTAATAACGTTTCCCTCATTATCAAACATATATGCAGAGCAGCCACCACTACCACAGAAATAGCGATCTTGAAGCAACACTATGTGTTCTGCCTTGCCGTCGCTGTTTAGGTCGGCGCTACCCGATAGATAACGTAGATTGTCTTGCTCGAGCGACAGCCCTTCAGGGGCTAAAACCTTACTATCAATCCAACTGGAAATGACTTCAGCACTAACACTGTTGACTTTAGGGGCAGGTTGTTTGGTTTCTGTCGGCATGCTATCCGTCGCGGTGCAGCCAACCAAGGTGAAAGAACCAACGAAGAAGAGTCCGTTTAATATGCGCTTATTCATGTAATCTCAATCTTTGATGTGTCGTTACATCAGTATACGCATGATTTGCATTGTAATCGTAAGAAAATCATTAAAATCAAGCAAATGAATGGTTTGGTATATATTAGTAAGATCAAAAAAGCCCCGAAGAAAACCTTCAGGGCTAGGCAGGAAGCTGGCAAATAGCCAGGAGTCCCTATGCAGTGGTCGGTTTTACCCTAAACAGAATTGCAAACATCACTGGCACCACTATCAGTGTCAGTACAGTAGCAAAACCAAGACCTGCCATAATCGTTATTGCCATCGAGCCAAAGAAGGCATCGAAGACCAGTGGAATCATCCCCAAGATAGTCGTTAGCGCAGCCATACTTACCGGACGAACGCGGCTTATCGCACTATCGACAATCGCGAGGTAAGGATCTTTACCTGACTCCAACTCAAGGTTAATTTGGTCAAGCAACACAATACCGTTTTTCAAAATCATGCCACTTAGGCTTAACAAACCAAGGAATGCTGTAAAACTGAACGGCATGTTCGTGGTAAGCAAACCAAAAGCAACGCCAATGATCGCTAACGGAACGGTGAACCAAATGACCAACGGCTTTTTGATTGAGTTAAACAGTAAAATAGTAATGATGAACATCAACAAGTAACCCATCGGCAATGAACCGAATAGGCCTTCTTGTGCATCTTTGGATGATTCGTACTCACCACCCCATGTGATTTCGTACCCTTCTGGAACATGCAATGCCATCACTTTAGGCTGTACACGAGCAAATAAGCTTGCTGCCGTGTCGTCACTCAACACATCATGGTCCGCGAGAACGGTTAACGTACGCTTACGGTCACGACGCTGAATTAGCGGCTCACTCCAATCCAGTTGAACGCCATCAATCACTTGATCAACCGGAATATACGTTTGCAACGAAGGACTCCAAATGGTCACGTTTTGTAGTGATTCAAAATCTACGCGTTCTTCTTCAGGAAGGCGTGTCATAATTGGCAACGTATGTGTACCATCACGCAAGTAACCTAAGGTGCTACCACCAAACGCCATTTGCAGTGTGCTTGAAAGATCTTCTTTCGAAATACCTAAGCGACGAGCTTTAGACTCATTGAAAACGGGTACAAGTTCCTTGGTGCGCTCTCGCCAATCGTGACGAATGTTTCGGGCACCAGGATCGGTATGAAGGATGTCTTCAACTTGCACCGCCAAGTCACGTAAAACTTGTGGATCAGGGCCAGTAATACGCGCTTCGATCTTAGACGCTGGTGATGGACCAAATTCCATCAATTTAAACTGGAACGTAGGCGCATCAAATGTTTTCGCCAGATTCTCATCTAACTTATGCAGTAAACCAAACATTTTCTCACGATCAGTCGCGCGAACTTGGAACTGAGCGTACGCTTCGTAACTTTTTTCTGGTTGATAGGTTAAAGCAAAACGCTGTAGGCCCTGCCCAATCGAAGCAGAAACAAAGTCAATATCATCTTGCTGACGAATGTAGCTTTCGACCTCTTCAGCTTTTTTGATCGTTTCACGGATGTCAGTACCCTCTGGCATCCACATATCCACGTAGAACATCGGCGTATTCGATGGTGGGAAGAACTGCTGTTTTACATTACCAAATGCCACGACAGCACCCACTAATAGCGCCACCATGCCAGCAACGGTAAGCCAGCGGAATCGCAATGCAAATTTCAGCGATGCCCCAAATACGACAAACAACCAGCCTTTATAAGGATCATCTTCGCTAGTACCTTGCTCTTTGTTTTCCTCTTTCAACAAAAGATCGGCAAGGAAAGGCGTCAGTGTAATAGCGGTAATCCAGCTTAAAAATAGTGAGAAACACAGCACCCAGAATAGAGAGCCCATGAACTCACCTGTCGCATCTTGCGACAAGCCGATAGGTGCAAAAGCCGTAATTGCAATAACAGTCGCGCCCAGCAAAGGCCATTGTGTTTGCTTTACAATATCGACAGCCGCTTGAACTTTGGTACGCCCTTTCTTTAGGCCAACCAATATGCCTTCCACGACAACAATCGCGTTATCAACCAGCATACCTAAGGCAATAATTAACGCGCCAAGAGAAATACGATGCAGTTCGATGTTGTTGTAATTCATCAAAATGAAGGTACCAAATACCGTCAATAACAACACAACTCCAATGATGACACCACTGCGTAAACCCATAGTAAACAGCAACACAATGATTACGATCGCCACTGCCTCCGCTAGACTAATTACAAACGCTTTAACAGATTCATCCACCTCATTGGCTTGGTTGTAAAAGTAGTTCATATCGATGCCAGCAGGCTTGATAGACTCAAGGCTCGCGAGCTCCGCATCCAAACGTTCACCAACCTCAACCACGTTCACACCCGATGCAAACGAGATACCGATATTAATCGCTTTTTGACCGTTAAAGAGTACGACGTTGCCTGGCTTCTCTTGAATACCGCGAGAAATCGTTGCTACGTCTTTTAGACGAATTAGATTTCCTGTGTCACGGCCATGAATGATCAGATTTTCTAGTGCTTCTACAGTGTTTAAGGTGCCGCTTGGGCGAATAACAAGGCTTTCGCCATTGACCATCACTTCCCCTGCTGAAACCACATTGTTTTGCTGGTTCAACAAGCTCGAAACCACATTCATGTCTAAGTTCAGTGCAGCAAGGCGATCAAGTGAGATCTCAACGAATAGCATTTCTTGCTGATCGCCCGTGATGTCTACCTTACCAACACCATCAACAAGCTCGATTTCACGGGTCAGGTAATCCGCATAACGTTTCAGCTCTACATAGTCGTAATCGTCACCAGTGAGCATTAACATCACGCCATAAACGTCACCGAAATCATCAATGATCTGTAAAGACTGAACACCTTGAGGCAATGATGGTCGTAAATCATTAATTTTACGGCGCATTTCATCCCAAATTTGCGGCAGTTCATCAGGACCATAGTCCATTTCCATGCTCACCGTTATTTGAGACATACCATTAGAAGACGTAGAGGTAATTTTGTCGATATAAGGGAGTTTTCGAATCTCTTTTTCTAGAGGATACGTCAGCTCTTCTTCAACTTCTTTTGACGTCGCGCCAGGGTATGTTGAGATGATCATGGCATCTTTGATCGTAAATGCCGGGTCTTCTAATCGTCCAAGCTCCAAAAATGACGTTAAACCACCAACAGCAAGGATAATAATGAACAACCAGCTGATGACTTTGTTTTTTATTGAATACTCAGCAATGTTCATTATTGGTTATTCTCCACAACATCCACATGTTTACCTTCGCGTAATTTACGCAGATTTGAATTAATCAGAATATCGCCCTGGCTAACACCTGACGACACAATGGCTCCATTGCCATTCACTTGAGAAATCATGACAGGCACTCGTGTGACAATGTCACCTTCTTTTTTCCACACAAAGAACTCATTCCCTTCACTGCCTGCTTGAAGCGCCGTGACAGGAACACTGTAACCATCAATAGAGGTAATGCCCGCCTTCACCATATCGACCAAAACGCTTACGCTGGTTCCCGGCAATATCTCTGTTTTTGGCTGTGGCATCGTCAAGTACATTTCGTAGGTTTGAGTTTCAGCGTTGGGTTCACTTGTGTGCTCTAAATAGTCCAAAGCAAATCTGCCATCGATGCCGGAGAAGGTTGCTTTAGGCTTGTAGCTCATGCTGTCTGAGTTTGGGTCTACCATCGCTAAAACATTGTCGGAAAGCTCAATACGCACGTAAACCAAATCGTTTTGGTATAGGTTTAACACGGGTTCACCAATTGCCACACGCTCAAAACGTTCTTTGAAAACATCAGATACTTTACCGGCGAACGGGGCGAATAAACGGGTGTAATTCAATTGATTGGTCGCGTTATAGAAAGTAGCCTCAGCTAGCTCTTTATTGGCGGTTAGCTCATCAAGTTCCGCTTTTGAAATCATTTGACGTGCATACAAGTCTTCACCGCGTTTAAGCTGACGAATTGCAAGTGTGTATTGTGCTTCTGCGTCATTCACGGCTTGCTTCTCTTTACTATCATCTAGCTTTGCGATCATTTGCCCCTGCTTCACAACGTCACCCGCTTTAACCAATACGTGCTGAACTTCCCCAGCGCGGCGAAATGCCATTGGCGTTTGCTCTGCAGGCACTACTATGCCTTTGAACGCGCGATGTTGACTTTGTACTGGTGCATCCACCGAGATAGTCGACACAAAAAGTGGCTGCTCGACGATAGCTTGGTTTTCATTTTTGCACCCTGTTAAAACTGCAAGTGCAATCGCAGAGATCGTAAGTAGAGAACGTTTCATTAAATGCCTCCCTCACGAACCCAAGCTTTCACCACTTGTCCTTCAACCAGTCTCTCAACACCAGCAATAACAACGTAATCATTGTTATCAAGCCCGGCTTTCACACCACCTGCTGCGTCAAGTGAGACAGTGACTTTATTGACCTGCTGCGTGTTTCTGTCCATTACCCAAACTTCACCTTGCGTCCCATTTTTGTTGACCCAAGCAGACTGAGGTAACGTCATCGCGTCCGATACATGTTGTTTAGCAATGTGTACCTGCCCTGTCATACCTGTCAGCAAATTGCGATCTTCTGGCCGAGTGATGGTCACGATCGCCTCATAGCTATTGGTATCGATGTTTGGCTGCGTCGAAATTTCTTTAAATTGCCCAGGAATACGTTTTCCTGGCTCGCTATCCATCATCACCCACATATCGGAGTTTTGCAGTGACTCAAGTGATACAGATTCCGCATAACTTACTGGCAAGGTGAAAGATACATCCAACGTCGTGTTATCAATGAGATTCAAGATCTCCTGCTTCTCTGCGACTACTTGAAACGGGTTGACATAGGTATATGACACAATGCCATCAAACGGCGCGTGAATTTTGGTATAGCTCAAATCGGTTTTAGCTTGTTCGTAGTTCGCCAATGCCGCTTTATATTGAGTTTCTTTCTGATCGTACTCATCAGTACTAATGAGTTTTTTTCCGTAAAGGTTTTTCGCGCGGTCCCATTGTGTTTTCGCTAACGCGTACTGCGCTTGAGCGGCATCTAACGCAAGCTGAAGATCTCTAGGGTCTAACGTTGCGAGCACTTCACCTTTTTGGACTTTTTGACCCATGCGTACACGTAATTCATCAACCTCTCCACCAACCTGAAAAGAAAGCTGCGCGCGATGTGTTGCATCAATACGCGCTAAAAAGGCGTGCGAGTCTTCAAGTTCTAGGTCTTTCACCGCCAGTAATTTTACAGGTTTGATTAAAGGTTCAGACGGCTCAGAAATGGCTTTATTACACCCAGTTAGCATCCCAGAAAGACTTAATGTCACCACTGCGCCAACTAAAGTGCGCTTTAAATATTGTTTTCGCACCCGCTTTCTCCGTAGGTTTTATATATTACACAGCCGTGCAGTATAAGCAGAATTTGAAATTGATCAACATATTTTCCAGGTGGATAGCAAATTAATTAGTCAAAGCGTTCGGTTTCTGGTAAAAGTAAGCGCGTGATTAATATTCGGGAAAATTCGAACTATGAATGAAAGAAAGCAGGGGCGTAGAAGTGCTGAAGCAGCAGAACAAACTAAGTGTCTGATCCTTAAAGTGGCAGCAGATATGTTTTGTGAACTTGGTTACGAGCGTGTCTCGCTGCGCAATATCAGTGAAAAGGCTGGTGTTTCACATAGTTTGATCCGTCACCACTTCGGCAGCAAAGAGAAAATCTGGCAAGCGGTTAGCGATGCAATGGACGAGTTCATGCAGTGCTATATGGCTGAACTCATCAATGAAATGCCGGAGAACACACCTTCGAATAGAAAAATTTATCTGTTTATGGTTCGCATGCTAGCATTTGCTCTCGTCAATCCTCACCCAGTACAGATGATCGCCGATGCCATTCGACAAGGCGATGACGGTGCTCTACTGCAGTATTTCTTAAAGTCAAAAGATGAGTTCGCTGCAATATTTACCGGAATTTTCGAGCAGTACAACAGCGAAAACCCTAATGCACAATTTGATCAGTGGGAATCAAAGTGGCAAATGTTGATCTTCGCACATGGTGCTGTCAGTCTCGCACCAATGATGCAAGAAACATGGCCGGATATTGCAGATAATCGCGAAAAACTGCTGATCAAGCATTGGGAATTGTTTAATACCATTATGGCCTCTCAATTTGGGATCCCAAAAGAAGAGATGATTCATCCGGAAAAGCTTGAAGATATCGTTATTGATATGTGCTGTACTATTGATGAAGCAGTAAACTAAAAGCAAACAAGCGAAAAGAAGACATAAAAATGCCGAGCTACAAAGCTCGGCATTTTTGTTTCAATTCGTTTTAACCACGGTAGTAGCGTTGTGGTACGAACGGCATTTTTTCAACTGTCATTGGTAGCATTTTGCCACGCACTTCAGCGAACACTTCAGTACCAATCGCCGCCAAATCCGCACGAACATACCCCATTGAGACTGGCTTACATGCATTCGGGCCCGCCGTGCCGCTGGTTACAACGCCAATTTTAACGCCGTCAGCATCAAACAGTTCAACACCTTCACGCACTGGCGCTTTGGTTTGACCTACTAGACCCACACGCTTACGCGCCACATCTTTAGTCTCAATCTGTTTAAGAATAATGTCTGCGCCAGGGAAACCACCTTCACGTTCACCACCAATACGACGAGCTTTTTGGATACCCCATAGCAAGCTCGCTTCAACAGGTGTTGTTGTTGTGTCTAGGTCATGACCGTATAGACAAAGGCCACACTCAAGACGAAGTGAATCACGAGCACCAAGGCCAATCCATTCAACTTCATCTTCCGCAGTCAGTTTACGTGCTAGCTCTTCCGCTTTGTCAGCAGGAACCGAGATTTCGTAACCGTCTTCGCCTGTATAACCACTACGAGAAACAATGCACTCGGCGCCTAAAACATCGACTTTACAAATATCCATGAACAGCATTTCAGAAACTTCTGGTGCAAAACGCGCCAATACAGCCGCCGCTTTAGGGCCTTGGATTGCAAGTAGAGCTCGGTCTTCGATAGTTTCTAGCTCAACACCAGATGGTAAATGCGCTTGTAGGTGTGCGATATCTTGCGCTTTACATGCTGCGTTCACAACCACAAACAGATGATCGCCTAGGTTAGCCACCATCAAGTCGTCCATGATGCCGCCCTCTTCATTAGTGAAAAAAGCGTAACGCTGTTTACCAGACTCAAGATCCACAATATCCACTGGGACTAATGTTTCTAGGAACGCAGCTGCACCGTCACCAATTAGGCGAAGCTGTCCCATGTGAGAAACATCAAACAGACCTGCCGCATCACGAGTATGTAAGTGTTCCTTCTTTACGCCTAGAGGATACTGAACAGGCATATCGTAACCCGCGAACGGGACCATTTTGGCACCAACTTCAACGTGAAGTGCGTGTAGTGGTGTTTTCAGTAGTTCTTGAGTCATTTTCGTCTCCATTTAGATAGACCCGAGAATGCTATCGGCATTCGATGTGTTTCCAATAATAAACATGGCTCATTCTATTTTGCACGAACAAGACGTAGATCGACTTGCAAAAGTGTGACTCTTAACATTTTAATCACAACAAATCGTACAAAAAAGCGCTTTAATGAGCAAGTTCTCATCAAAAAAGCGCTTTTTCATCATAACGACCACCAACAGCAATCGTTTGCTTTCACTATAGGAAATTTACAAGTATTTATCACTATTTGGCTGTCACCCACAAAATGAGCGCATCTTCTTCGCTAACACTGGTCAACATATGTCCCATATTTGCATCGTAATAAACGCTGTCTCCCTCGCTTAAAACAACAGGTTCGTAAAACTCAGAATAGAACATGACCTCACCAGATAAGATAAGCAGAAATTCTTCGCCATCATGACGAACCCAGTCTTTATATTCATCAAAACTACGAGCTCGAATTTGGCTCTTAAACGGCATCATTTTCTTGTTGGAAAGTTGTGTCGCGAGCAGTTCGTGTTCATAGGTTTGTGTTGGGTGTGGTTTACCTTCATTCTTCTTGGTAACATCCCTGCGCCCTGTCGCTACCTTTTTTCTAGGTGGCTCAAAGAGTTGTGGCATGTCAATTTGTAAGCCAAGTGCCAATTTTTGCATCGCTTGAAACGTCGGGGAGATCTGCTCATTTTCTATTTTGCTCAGTGTAGATCGAGCAAGCCCGGTTCGCTGACTCGCTTCTTCTAATGTGATACCGAGTTTCGAGCGGATATCCTTAATACGCTGGCCCAGTTTTAACGGCTCGATATTTTGGTCATGTTGCTCTTTTGCCAACGTCATCGATGGGTATTCATCGTAAATACTTTCTGCCATAAATCCCTCTATAGATATCCATATTTTTTGTCTTACTCGCATTGTGCATGAAGCACATAGTGGATAGAAGTCCACCAAGTGAATTAAAGCGTGCTCTTGTTAACAAATTTTGAAATCTTGTTTCCTATAGGAAATTTTTGGTTGATTGTTCCCGTCACAGGCGCTATGTTACCAACTTGTTAGATGTAGAGATGCATATTTCCGTAAGAGATTGGTAAAGGAAACACGCAATCCAACGGAGTTTTTGCCCAAATTTAGGGCCGGATGTTCACTCTGTTCTGCTACGCAGTTCAGCTGTTTTTGAGGACAAATGAACCACAACCGCAAATCATAACTCATCTATTGCGGGTTCATTTTCAGATTTGGAAGGTCAACTACCATGAATAAGAGTTACCCTAACCACAGCTTGGAAAACTTTTTCTCTACCAACCTCTCTGCGACAGATGATGCTGTCTTTGCTGGAATTCAAGCGGAATCCGCTCGCCAAAACGAACAAATCGAACTTATCGCTTCAGAGAACATTGTTTCTAAAGCGGTAATGCAAGCTCAAGGCACATGCCTAACAAACAAATACGCTGAAGGCTACCCAGGTCGTCGTTACTATGGTGGTTGTGAGCACGTAGATACAGTGGAAGCCATTGCTATCGAACGCGCAAAAAAACTTTTCAATTGTGAATACGCAAACGTTCAACCACACTCAGGCGCACAAGCAAACGGCGCAGTAAAACTAGCACTGCTTCAACCTGGTGACACCATTCTTGGTATGTCTTTAGACGCAGGTGGTCACCTGACGCACGGTGCACGCCCTGCACTTTCTGGTAAATGGTTTAATGCAGTTCAATACGGTGTTGATCGCGAAACACTGGAAATCAACTACGAAGATGTTCGTGAGCTAGCACTTGAGCACCAACCTAAAATGATCATCGCAGGTGGTAGCGCTATTCCACGTACTATCGACTTTGCAAAATTCCGTGAAATCGCAGACGAAGTAAATGCAATTCTTATGGTCGACATGGCACACATCGCCGGTCTTATCGCAACAGGCGCGCACCCTAGCCCACTGCCACACGCACACGTTGTTACGACTACAACACACAAAACATTGCGTGGCCCTCGCGGCGGTATGATTCTTACTAACCACGAAGACATCATTAAGAAAATCAACTCAGCCGTATTCCCTGGCCTACAAGGTGGCCCACTGATGCACGTTATCGCAGCCAAAGCGGTCGCATTTGGTGAAGCGCTTGGCCCTGAATTTAAAACTTATATTGATTCGGTGATCAATAACGCAAAAGTCCTAGCGGAAGTATTGCAAACTCGCGGTTGCGACATCGTAACTGGTGGCACAGACACGCACCTAATGCTGGTTGACCTTCGTCCGAAAGGGTTGAAAGGCAATAAAGCAGAAGAAGCTCTAGAGCGTGCTGGGATCACATGTAACAAAAATGGCATCCCATTCGATACAGAGAAGCCTATGATTACATCGGGCATCCGTTTAGGAACGCCTGCGGGTACAAGCCGCGGCTTTGGCGCTGAAGAATTCAAACTCATCGGTAATTGGATTGGTGACGTACTGGACGGTTTAGTGAACAACCCTGAAGGTGACGCAGAAGTTGAAAAACGCGTTCGCAAAGAAGTAAAAGAACTTTGCAGTCGCTTTCCTCTATACCAGTAAACGATTTTTTTAAAATCATAATAATTCCTGACAAGTTATTCGGAGATTAAGCAATGGACAAAACACTGAAGTTTGCAGATAGCCACGAGTGGGTACGTGACAACGGTGACGGCACAGTAACAATTGGTATTTCTGAGCATGCACAAGAAATGCTAGGTGACGTGGTATTCGTTGACCTACCAGACGTAGAAGACGAAGTTGAAGCAGGTGAAAGCTTCTCTCTCGTTGAATCTGTAAAAGCAGCGTCAGACATCTACGCACCAATCACTGGTGAAATCGTAGAAATCAATGAAGAACTAGAAGACAGCCCAGAGCTAATTAACGAAGAGCCGTACGAAGGTGGCTGGATCGTAAAAGTGAAGATGTCTGATGTATCTGAACTAGATAACCTGAAAGACGCAGACGAATACCTAAACTCTATCGAAGAAGAGTAATTAGGATGTGACGAAAGCTGTTCCCTAGCCTGTTTAGAGAACAGCTTTTTTTCTAGGTTCGGACGTATAATTTAATTTATCAGTAACGCAAATCCGTTACCCGAACCAAGGAGTAGGTAAAGGACAATGACTGAATTACTTCAAAGCCTCAGCACACAAAACGAGTTCGTTGCTCGCCACAATGGACCAAACAAATCTGACCAACAGAAAATGTTGGAAGCGATCAACGCAGTTAGCCTAGATTCGCTTATCGACGAAACCGTACCAGCACAAATTCGCCTAGAGCAACCAATGAGCTTGGCAGAAGCGAAAAGCGAAGCAGACATGCTGGCAGCAATGCGTAAGTTCGCCGATCAGAACCAAGTTAAACGTACATTCATTGGTCAGGGTTACTACAACACCTTCACGCCGAACGTGATTCTACGCAACGTGATGGAAAACCCGGGCTGGTACACTGCTTACACCCCTTACCAACCAGAAATCTCACAAGGTCGTTTAGAAGCACTTCTAAACTACCAACAAATGGTGATGGATCTTACTGGTATGGAAATCGCGAACGCGTCATTGCTCGATGAAGCAACGGCAGCAGCAGAAGCGATGACACTTTGTAAGCGTGCGGGTAAAAGCAAGAGCAACGTATTCTTCGTTGCTGACGACGTTCACCCACAAACCATCGAAGTGGTAAAAACTCGTGCGAAATTCATCGGCTTTGAAGTCTTGGTTGGTTCTTTAGAATTACTACCAGAGCAAGACGTGTTCGGCGCACTAGTTCAATACCCAAGTACAACAGGTGAAGTTCGTGACCTAACGGACATCATCGCTAAAGCGCAAGCAAACAAAACACTAGTGACTGTAGCAACGGACCTTCTTGCTTCTACCCTACTTAAACCTGCTGGTGAAATGGGCGCAGACGTAGCAATCGGTTCAGCACAACGTTTTGGCGTGCCGATGGGTTACGGCGGTCCACACGCTGCCTTCATGGCAACACGTGACAAGCACAAGCGTACTATGCCAGGTCGTGTTATCGGTGTTTCTATCGATACTAACGGCAACCAAGCACTGCGCATGGCAATGCAAACGCGTGAACAGCACATCCGTCGTGAAAAAGCGACATCAAACATCTGTACTGCTCAAGCACTGCTAGCGAACATGGCGTCTTTCTACGCGGTTTACCACGGCGCAGAAGGTCTACGCACGATTGCTCGTCGTACGCACCACATGACAGCCATCCTAGCCGCTGGCCTAACTAAAGGCGGCTTCGAGCTTGCTCACAACAGCTTCTTCGACACCATCACTATCAACACAGGTGCACAAACTGAAGACCTATACGCGAAAGCACTAGCCGCAGACATCAACCTACGTAAGTTGGGTACTCAGCTAGGTGTGAGCTTCGACGAAACCACAACCGTGGCAGATGTAGAAGCCCTATTCGCAGTATTCGGTGTGAAAGAAGAAGTCGCAGCACTATCAACTGAAATCGCAGGCAACGAGTTTGCAGCCATTCCAGAAGCATTGCGCCGCACAACAGAATATCTAACACACCCTGTGTTTAACACGCACCACAGCGAAACACAGATGATGCGTTACCTAAAACAGCTAGAGAACAAAGACTTCTCACTCACGCACGGCATGATCCCACTGGGCAGCTGTACGATGAAGCTGAACGCAGCAGCAGAGATGATCCCAGTTACTTGGCCTGAGTTTGGTTCGATCCACCCGTTCGCACCAGCAGAACAAGCAGCTGGTTACGCAGCACTCGCAAAAGACCTTAAAGAAAAGCTATGTGAAATCACTGGCTATGACGCATTCTCACTACAACCAAACTCTGGTGCATCGGGTGAGTACGCAGGCCTTATCGCGATTCAACGCTACCACGAAAGCCGTGGCGAAGGTCACCGCAACGTATGTTTGATCCCAAGCTCTGCGCACGGTACTAACCCTGCGACAGCATCTATGGTGTCAATGAAAGTGGTTGTGGTTAAGTGTGATGAAGAAGGCAACATCGACATCGACGACCTAGCAGCGAAAATCGAGAAACACAAAGACAACCTATCAAGCATTATGATCACTTATCCTTCTACGCACGGCGTTTACGAAGAGAAAGTGAAAGAAGTGTGTGAAATGGTTCATGCCGCTGGTGGTCAGGTTTACCTAGACGGCGCTAACATGAACGCGCAGGTTGGTCTAACATCACCAGGCTTCATCGGCTCAGACGTTTCTCACCTAAACCTACACAAAACCTTCTGCATCCCGCACGGTGGTGGCGGTCCGGGTATGGGTCCTATCGGTGTGAAATCTCACCTAGCTCCTTTCCTACCAGGGCATATTGAAGACGGTGTAGAAGGCGCAGATTTCGCAGTATCAGCAGCAGATATGGGTAGCGCTTCTATCCTACCTATCTCTTGGGCTTACATCGCAATGATGGGCGAAGCTGGCCTAACAGATGCAACAAAAGTAGCAATTCTGAACGCAAACTACGTGATGGAAACACTTCGCCAACACTACCCTGTTCTTTACCGTGGCAAAAATGGCCGCGTAGCGCACGAATGTATTATCGACATTCGTCCGCTGAAAGAAGAAACAGGTATCAGCGAAGAAGACATCGCAAAACGTCTAATGGACTACGGTTTCCACGCACCAACTATGTCGTTCCCTGTAGCGGGCACGCTAATGGTTGAGCCAACGGAATCGGAAGATCTAGAAGAGCTGGACCGCTTCTGTGATGCGATGATCGCTATCCGCGAAGAAATGGAGAAAGTGAAAAACGGTGAATGGCCACTGGATAACAACCCACTTGTTAACGCGCCACACACACAAGTTGATCTTTCAGCTGAAGATTGGGACCGCCCTTACTCTCGCGAGATTGGCTGCTTCCCGTCTAAAGCGACCAAATCTTGGAAGTACTGGCCAACGGTAAACCGCGTAGATAACGTATACGGCGACCGTAACCTAATCTGTTCATGCCCAAGCATCGATAACTACGAAGATTAATTTTTGTAGTCTCTAAATCGACAAAGGCGAACCGTTTGGTTCGCCTTTTTGTTTTTGGTGTGCCGCCCTAACACTTGTTGATACATCGAGAAGGAATGATGGCTAGTTATTGTTTGCACAAAAGTGATTTAGAAATACAGTAACTTCTGAGAACCTTTGAATTAGCACTAATATCTCAGAGCCTTAAAGGCTTGTTGGAAACTCCTCATGAACACTATGCTATGCAGGTGCTATATAGTTTCTAGTTCAGTTGCAGTAAGTCCCATTTATTACCATAGAGATCTTGGAACACCACCACTGTCCCGTATTCTTCCACACGAGGCTCTTCATTAAATACAACACCATTTTTCTTCATCAACTCGTAGTCACGCCAAAAATCATTAGTTTGCAGAAACAGGAAAACACGACCACCTGTTTGATTTCCTACTGCATGCGTTTGCTCCGGTGTACTCGCTTGAGCTAAAAGTAGGTTTGTACCATTGGAGTTTGGAGGAGAAACTTGAACCCAGCGTTTACCACCACCTAGGTTGGTATCTTCAACCAGAGTGAATTGAAGTTTTTGAGTATAGAACTCGATAGCATCGTCGTAATTTTCAACGACTAGAGCAATGTTTCCGATTTGCTGCTGAACAGTTTTGGCCATGATGATTTCCGCTGTGTCAAAACGCTAATTGTACGCTATTTTGAGACTTTTCCAGAAAGCACGTAACGCCTTGCAAAGGTTTAAGGCACACAATACGAATGTTTACGCACAGCGCCTTTGTCACTAGAACCGACAAACAATATAGCTGCCACCAGTGTCGAATCTTGATTGAGCAACTTATTAAAGCCTTAGCTATAACTCAAGAGTAAACCTCTAACCTAATAACGAAGGCTGCTCGTATACCATGGTATTATAGTTCTTCTAGTGTTCCCTTAGCTAAATCTTCTTGTTGCTTAAGGAACATGAAGAAGTTTGCCTCACTGATAAACGGGTTACCGCTTGTGCCGAGCTTCTTCCTATTTTCAAAAAGGAAATTTTTATGTGGATGGTTCGAAAGGTTAACGTTCACAATAGGTGCCTGTAGTGAAATTTTTCTAATTTTCTCCATGCTAGTCAGGAACTGGCCAATAACTTCTGGATCATTGCTACTTACGCTATGCCCACCAACGATAAAAGCACGATATTGTTCGCCATTATCTTCAACAGCGAAGTCTAAGGAATAATCACCTTCCGTGTGGCCAGGTGTGAGATAGAACTTAAACTCATGTCCACCAATAACCATAGAGCTATCGCTTTTTATCTCTATGTCTAAATTTGGAGGAAGGAACTTGTTCTCACCTTCGCTTTTGTTTGATTGCTGTATAGATAGTTCATGAGCGCTTTTGGTCATCACGACTTTGGAACCATACTTCTCTTGAAGTAACTGGGCGCCCCCAACGTGGTCAGAATGCCCATGAGTTACCAATATGTGCGTTATTGGCTTATCTTTTAGCCCTAGCTTCTCTAGGTTGATAGGTATCCACTCAGAGTAAGGGAAGTCAAGCGTATCAATGATAACAAGTCCGTCTTCTGTAGCAATGGCATATGATGAGACCCACTTGTCTCCTACATAATAGACATTATCAAACATCTGAAATGGTTCTACATAACCGTTCTTATCATTCATTGCTGGAACATATTGACTTAAGGAAGCAAAAGACGAAGCACTGAAAAGTAAACCTACAATAATTTTTTCACGAAATCACACACAAATATATCCTTAATAATTTCTTATAGAACCTCGCGGATGAGAAAGCTCTAAACGATTTTCAGAGGCAAATACAACTGCAAATACTTTCTACTTAGCTTGAGTTTTAGCTGACCGAATCACTTGTAAACTCGAATCCTATTAACTGCCTATGTATTCATGATTCTTTTAGAGGTTAAATAAATGAACTCAATTGAAGCAGAGTCATGAAGCTTCACTTGAGGTTACCGGCACAGCACAATGTGATAAACCTCTTTCAAGCAAACATTTGAATGCGATTTTTCCAATTTAAGACATGTTCAATAAATGCATCAACTCTTGCAGGCCTTTTATCGCGGTCTCGATACATAATGAATACTTCTTTACCCGAGCATTGCCATTCTGGCAACAAAGGCAGCAGGTTATGTTGATCATGATTTAGCTCATGAAAGTAATAGGTTGGAATCCAAGCAATTCCTAAACCATGGATGACGGCGTCTCTAACTAGTAGTACATCATTTGAAGTGAATTGAAACTTTAGCGGATGATCAAATGTTTCATTGGTGATTTGATTAACTAATTTCCATTGGCTGTCGTTGTTTACCGTAATTAGGCGATGATGAACAAGTTGTTCTGGATGGGTAATCGGTTGGTGTTGCTCTAAATAGCTTCGTGATGCACAAAGCGCAAATGGAATCGACCATAATTTCTGAGCAATCCAGTCTTGTTCAATAAGATCACCAAGACGAAAACTAACATCGACACGGTTAGATACAAGATTGATTTTTTCATTCTGTACATCTAAATCGATACATATCTTCGGATGTTGCTCTGCAAATTCATAAACGCACCGCTTTAACCACATCTGTGTCATGTTAATTGGCGCTGATATTTTTATCGTTCCGCTTAAAGACTGACGCTCAGTCGCAATTCTCGATGTCACATTATTTAAGCTAAGAAGTAACGGCTCACAGAGTTGATAATATTTTTCGCCATCAGTTGTTAACGCAAAGTGGTGTGCACTGCGGTTAAATAGTCTGCAATTTAAGTTTGTTTCCAGCCTTTTTAACTTCCGGCTTAGCGTGGCTAACGGGACATTAAGACGCTCAGATGCTTGTGTTAGGCTTTGATAGCGAGCAACAGAAACGAATAACAAAAGGTCATCCAAAGAGTGACGTTCCATATTTGGGATTAACCCTCTTAAATTTGGCTATTAAAAATCAAATATGAAATATATAGCATTATCGCGTCAAGTTAATTTTTATCAGGAAGATCTATGTCTAAGCATTTATCAATTTGGTGCGGTGTTGTTGTCGCTATCTTTTTTTGGTCTAGTAATTTTAACGTAATAAAGGCTATTAATAGCGATGTCTCTCCTTTGGATTCAGCGACGTTACGGTTTTCCGTTGCAGCTTTAATACTCTTGTTGATAAGAGGTACTAAACGCTCTCCATATGGAGCCAAGCTCACACGAAAAAGTATGTTGTCGTTGTTTGTTATAGCAACCGTGGGTGTAACTATCCAAAACTTCTCTATTTTCTCTGCAATGAGCTTTACTACCCCAGTGAACGCAGCGGTTGTTCAGGCAAATCTACCACTTGTCACTATCTTGTTGTCGGGCTTTATTCTCAAGACTTCCATTTCGGTTAAAACTATTTTAGGTGCACTAATCAGTTTTTGTGGAGTGGTAATCGTCATTACAGGGGGAAATATTCATTCTATTAGCAGCAATAGTAATATTGGTGATCTGTACATGTTATTTGCTTTAATTAGTGGGTGTTTATACACAATTCTAGCGAAGCGTTTAACATCTCATATCCCAGTAACTCAGCAGTTACGTTGGGTGTTAAGTATTGGTGCTATTCAAATGGTCGCTATAGCGATGTACCACGGCGACTTTAGCCGTAGCGTAAATGCCATAACATTTAAAGACCTAGCATTAATAGCTTACATGAGCCTGTTTGGAACTTTGATTGCTTATTACTTTTGGATGAAAGGCGCTATCGTTCTTGGTCCAGATAAGATGTCTCCATTATTTAATATTATGCCAGTATTCACTCTACTGATTTCGTTCATTTCTGGTGAGCAGGCTCAATGGGAAAATGTTTTAGGCGTCTTTATCGTTGCGGCTGGTGTGTATATCGGTAACTCAGCACCTTTTGCTCGTTTACGGAAGGTGGTGGAGTAAAAATAGACGCCAACCTTAAGTCCATTATTTAGCGCAATACTTTGTTAATTGGCATAAGTTTTCTTGGTTTCCAATAGGTACACTTTTCGCTTTAGTCGTTCACTCTTTTATCTAACTTTATTGAGTACATGTCGAAAATCTTCAATCTTTTGCTAAGAGCGTTTTTTACTATGTAAAAAACAAAGGAGAATGACCATGAAAAAACGACTCAACTATATTGAAGTAGCGCCAAAAGCAATAGAAATCCTATACGCTCAGGAAGCTTACTTCCATGAACAATTTAGCCAATCAGAAACCATGAACATGATCATATGGGAACTGGTTAAGTTACGCATATCGCAAATCAATCAATGTGCATTTTGTATCGACATGCATAGTAAAGATGCGCTTAAGTTAGGTGAAAAGCCGGAACGCATATGGGGGCTTAGTGCATGGAAAGATATGCCATTCTACAGCGATGCAGAACACGTTGCGCTTGGCTGGGCTGAATTACTAACTGCTGGCCTACCAGTAGATGATGATACCTATCAGCTGACCTTGAATACCTTTGGAGAAGAAGCTATGGTCAACCTAACAATTGCGATCAACGCGATCAATAGTTGGAACCGAATAGTTAAGGCATTTAAGCCAAAGGTTGGAGTCTATAAACCTCGATAATTCTATTTGACGGTTCTTACTTGTAAGCCACTGCTTATGCCTCAACTTTATATGATGAAAAGTACATGTGTATCACTTTCTCATTTAAGTTGAGGTTAAATAGGATGATTCATTTGAACTTAGAATTTGATATTTTAAAACCTCAAAAGGCTTTAGCTGGCTATGTTCAAGCCATTTGGTCAGCATCCGTCAAACCTGATACGACGCAAACCGTACGTAAACAATTACTCAGTGATGCTGGTACAGGTGTGGTATTCATTTTACAGAATGAAGTACAAATGGATGGTGAGTGGCAGACGCCGGGGGTTGTCCTACTGCCTATAAGCATTCTGGCACATCAGGTCTGCCTACGGCCAGGCGCGGTGATGACTGGCGTACGCTTTCATCCTGCTGTTAGTTATCAACTATTTGGTAAACGTCTAGAACAGCTATTGCGGATTCAAGACGACCACCCTTTGGCTTCTTCTGCGCTAGCAACATTTGAGTCTCTGCAAACAGCGCGTTCGCCATATGCAAGGATTTCTGCGTTATATCGCTGGGTTCAAACACTGATTGAGGAATATGAACCGCAGTACGTCGGCCACATTATTGACCAACCTACAGGGACGATCAGTCAGCGCCAGAGAGAGCGCAATTTTCAGAAATGGTTGGGGATTACTCCTAAACATTACCAACGCATTAAACGAGTGAAGCACACTTTAGAGCAACTCCGAGCGCAACCCGATCTTACTTTATCGGAATTGGCGCTGGAGCAAGGTTTTTCCGATCAAGCACACATGACTAGAGAGTGTAAGCAGATTGCGCGCATGACACCGAAGCAGTATGTCCGAAAGAGAAACCTCTAAGCCTTATTAGCTTTCTACATCAAACCCAATTGATTCAGAATCGACCATATACTTGTTACAATGTTCGATCATATATCACCTACTTTTTCGATCGCTCATTCCAGCTTGATATGAGCTGGTTAGCTCGCTTTTGATGCCGCGTGCTGCTCTACCATAAACGCGATCACTTCTTCGTTTAAGCAAGATTTGCTGATGTATTGGCGTTGTTTACCAAGGTGAAGGATAAAGCCCAAATCAGTTTGTTCGAGTTGGTCGATATCATTGATAGCTAGGTAGAGTTGGTAATCATGCTGTTCAACACGGCCACAGTATTCAGTGCCTCGGTCAGTCAAAATTCTCAGTATTAGCATAGGTCGAGCTCCAACGTTGAAGTATTCTCTCTGGGTGCTTTTCTAAGGTTGTTAGGACTTTTCTTACTGGCTCTAGTCAACTAAAGCTTGTGCTTGCTTATCTGTCATCGGACTCTCAACATCCTTTAACACCGCCCAACGAAGAGCTTTTTGCGTGCCATTGTTTTCGAGCGTCATCAACAGCTCGTGTAAATAAATGCACTACATGGAACCAGTCGAGAGTAACATTCGCTTGCGGAAGCTCATCTTTGACACCACTCCAACCTGCCCAGGCACATCGATGAGCTTTATAGTGAACTCGAGGTATTTTCGCTGTGATATAGCAATGGTGCTGAAAAAGTTGAGATGGCGCCATGTTTTATCGGTTATAAAAAAACAACCATCTGCGCGGTGGCTATTGTTAACTGATCTTCATGATAAGAATTCAGAATGAGACAACGAGTATGCAAGCTTACGAAATGGACGTGGATAAGTACTTTAACGAATAGCTCGGTATTTTTTGCCAGAGGGAGTCTACTTATGTTTAACCCATGAAAGTAATAGACATGTCATTTACATTATTTTTTAAAGTATGCCTAGATATAAGCTTTGACATGACTTATTTTTGAGAATTGGGGCGGTCCTAGGCTAGCACTTGAGAGCATTAGGACATAGTATCGTCTCACGCGTGGATATGGGTTGACCTATGTACAATATTGGTAAACAAATGACTAAAATACTGGTTTCCCTTATGAGTGCCACAATATTATTGCTCTCAACAGGTTGTAACGCAGATATGTTTAATTTCTTCAAATCAAAAAAGTTTCAATACATACTTAGCTCAGAGATCACTGGTCGCTTATACTTAGACGGGAAAGCGTTTACTAGCGAGGTAGTTTATCTACACACGGCTTTTTCTAAAAACCGTTATATCACCGAGACAATTACGTCAGAAAATGGTTATTTTCATTTCGAACCTACATACCACTATCAGACGTTTAAAGAACCTGCCCTTCATGAATCCTCTAGCTACATTGGTATTTACATTTTTGTAGATGGCAAAAAATACTACTTACTAGAGACTCGCTTTTCTGACGTGAAACCCTATGAATTTATTTCAGATAATCTTCTTGATTTAAGTTGTGAGATTAATTCGGACGAATATCGTTACTTTTTTAAAAATAAATTTGTTGAGAATGGCCTCGATCTTGAAATTATTAGTAGGTGTGATTTGAAAGGATTTTCTGAAAAAATATTACTAAATAAGGACACGTAATGGCAAAGTTAACACCAAAAATGGCTTCAGAAATAGCGGATATTCCTTACAAAGCTTATGAAAATAATGGCCGTTTTATCATGCCGGGCAAAAACAGTTTTTCAAATCACTTTTCTTTTTCTGAAGATGATGTATTTGATGGTTTTACAGGCGGTGTAGCGGGTTTATCCAATGTACCGGTATTGCGTAAAGTTATCCCTGGCTTGATGAGAACTTCAGAGGCGTTTGCAGTGGTTGGCACTGGTAAAGGTTCTACATTTGAGAATGAAATTGTCATTTCAATTCGAGGAACACAAAATGCTAATGACTGGATCACAAATGCGAATATAGGGGTGAAAGGATCACCAAACGGTTCGCCCGCTCATGCTGGTTTCAACAATTGTTTTCAAAGTCTTAGCCCCAAGTTGAAGCAGTATATTATGCAGATGAATCCTAAACCAAAACGTATACATTGCGTTGGGCACAGCTTAGGTGGAGCACTCGCATCACTTTGCGCTGATTGGGTGCGTAATGAGATGAAGGTCAGAACCACCTTATACACCTTTGGCGCTCCTAGAGTTGGTCTGGAAGCATACGCACGCTCATCGGAAAAGCTAAACGATGGTGTTTATCGATGTACGCATGGTGCTGATCCTGTACCAAAAATACCGCTTTGGCCATTTATTCATGCTCCAATCTCAACAGGCGAGTACCGCTTGGACTCTGGCACTGGGTTAAGCATATCAGCCCATTTGATGGCAAGAAACAAAAATCCGGGTTACTTAAACACTGCTTCCTCGGATTCTTGGGGAGCGTTGAAGAGGAAATCGAATGACCACTTATTTACCCCTATCCGTCTAAAGTATGAGCAACGAAATCAAGCTTCTTTTTCGGAGTATTGGGCCGATAGAATACAGGGCGCACTTATCACCTATTTGAAAGATGTGGCTCTTTTGTCAACGGTAACGATTCAAGCAGGCGTGATTGCTGGCTTGACCTTTTATGATTGGCTTTCAAGAAAGCTAGAAGCCGTTGCTAAATCATCTAAGCGCAATGAAGAGCAACTAAAAGGCTTATTAGGCCATATGCTTGTTTTTGCCGGTCACTATGGGACCATAATTGAGGATCTATCCGCCCGATTCATTAGATGGGTTTTCGAAAGAACCATTGGACGACTAGTCAGAGTATCTAAACAAGCGATATCGTTGCTAAGTTAACCTAACCATTGCAATGGCATAGTAACGTGATTGCTTAGTTAGAGGTGAACTCATCACCTCATAAGTTAACTGGTGACATTGACATAACGCCGCTAAATGGGATTCTTATTAAGCACTTTTTAGATGAAACTTTCTAACCAAATCGGGTCGCGATTTATCAAAACGAATTTGAAAATAATGAATTTTTCACTATTTTCAAATTCGTGATTAGGAGCCAAAATGTAGGTTTACAGTTTCAACTGTTTTTGGATTTCTGTTGGAAAAGTAACTTAAAAAATTGACATTAAATAGATTTAATGGGAAATAGCTCTTAAAAAACCCGAACTGCGCCCCCTTCCAAGCTGATGATGATGTAGGTTCGATTCTCGCTGCACACTCCATTCTTATAGGCTACTTTCCCTAAAACTTCGAACGCCTCCCATGGGGCTCGAATCGCAATTCCATGGATAACCCCTCAAATCGAATAAATTTCTTCCGCATAGAAGTTACCTTTAGACGCATAAGTCCAACACTGGCCACATGAACTTTATTAGGGAAAATCCAACAAACTAACGAATGTCAAACCTTTGCCGAACATAGTAATAGAGCAAAAATGCTCTAGAAGTTAGCGTCATCACTTTAGGCTCACAATAAACTATCTCATTGTCACTTTTTTGGTTCAGTTTACACACTAACTCCGCAGCACACTTAAGGAGTTCATATACTGGAAAGACGCAACCAGAAACACCGAGTGTAGTGGTTCAGATTTTGAGTCTGAATCAGAGCTACCCCATAAGCATCAAACCCTAAGATCAAAAAAGCAAACCCACGGACTCGCTTTTTTTGTTAGCTCTGTGCCGTCCTAAATAAGGTTGACACTTTCCACCCCCAAAATTGGAGAGTGTTATGAAATCAACAACTAAAAGAA
>NZ_JAWOSZ010000006.1:232132-267690 GCF_033338615.1 Vibrio sp. Vb1980 | reverse complement strand
AGTTCTTTTAGTTGTTGATTTCATAACACTCTCCAATTTTGGGGGTGGAAAGTGTCAACCTTATTTAGGACGGCACAATCAAGCGAAAAAAAGAGGCGTTATTACGCCTCTTTTTTGTTTTTAGCTGCTAATGCTCTTCTTAAATACAACCCTAGATAACCTTCAGTCGATCTTGCTCTTAGTTCTGGCCTCTCAAATTCAAAATGAGCGCTTATAACTACTTATAGTTAATTTTATTAAAGTGTGATGATTAATTAACAAAAATACATGAACTTACATGTAACCTAGCCCTCTTATCCTGTTTTGTCATAACTAAGCTGTGCTAATATAGCGGCTCGTTCATTTTTTAGTTGAAGCTCTATGTTAGAAGTGTCTAACCTGACAGCAATCCGTGATGAAAGGGTTCTGTTTGAAAACCTGCAGTTTGAAATTAAGCCTGGTGAATTGGTCCAGATCGAAGGGCGTAATGGTACTGGTAAAACTACATTGCTACGGATTGTGACAGGGTTAGGTGATAGAGAAGAAGGTGTCATTAAATGGAAAGGCGAAGAGGTTGAAAAATCTCGTGATGTTTTCCATCAAGATCTGCTTTTCTTAGGACATCAAACAGGAGTGAAACGAGAGCTTACCGCATTAGAAAACTTACGTTTTTATCAATCTATTCAAAATAATCGCTCTTCAGACGAAGAAATCTTTATCGCTTTGACTCAAGTAGGATTAGCTGGTAGAGAAGATGTGCCTGTAGCACAACTTTCCGCAGGTCAGCAACGACGAGTCGCATTGGCAAGGTTATGGCTCAGTAAGCAAATTTTATGGATCTTAGATGAGCCGTTGACTGCCATTGATAAGCAAGGTGTCAAGGTGCTTGAATCTTTGTTCGCAAGTCATGCTGATAATGGCGGTATTGTTGTGTTGACGACGCATCAAGATATGTTTGCGGACAGCCCGAAACTTAGAAAAATAAAGCTGGGTGACTGATATGATTTCCTCGATGACCACCATCATTCGTCGTGAGCTCCTAATCGCATTTCGCCGTCAGGCAGACATTCTGAACCCGCTGTGGTTCTTTATTATTGTCATTACTCTCTTTCCTCTGAGTATTGGACCAGAGCCTAATTTGTTAGCACGTATTGCAGCGGGCATCGTTTGGGTTGCCGCATTGCTGTCCGCCTTATTATCATTAGAGCGTCTATTTCGTGATGATTTTCAAGACGGTGCACTAGAACAAATGATGCTAATGCCGATTCCATTGCAACTTGTAGTGGTTTCAAAGGTCATAGCACATTGGTTGTTAACAGGGTTACCTCTGATTTTAATTAGCCCATTATTGGCGGTTTTACTTTCGCTCGACTTCAATACTTGGCTATCGGTTGTATTAACCTTGATGATCGGTACACCAACACTAAGTTTTATTGGCGCCATTGGTGTGGCGTTGACTGTTGGGTTGCAAAAGGGTGGCGTTCTTTTGAGTTTGCTTATTCTTCCGCTCTACATCCCAATTTTGATTTTCGCAACATCGGCAATTGATGCTGCCGCACTCGGTATGGCGTATAACGGTCAACTAGCGATTTTAGGTGCGATGCTAATGGGGGCGATGACATTAACGCCTTTTGCCATCAGTGCCGCATTGCGAGTTAGTGTTAACTAACTCAATAAAGTGCCAATGAAGCGGCGCTTGATCAAAGAATTATTATTAAAGCACTGCTACGGTCTCAACCCTTTAGACAGTGTCCCTGAAGTAAGAGTGAGAACAAAACATGTGGAAATGGCTACATCCTTATGCCAAGCCAGAAGCAGCTTATCGTTTGAGTGGTAAGTTTCTGCCTTGGTTTTCTGTATTGGCCCTCGTATGCTTATCGGTTGGTACGGTTTGGGGGCTTGCATTTGCGCCTTCAGATTACCAACAAGGTGACAGTTTCCGAATCATCTACATTCATGTCCCATCAGCTATTTGGTCTATGGGCGTTTATATGTCGATGGCGATCGCTGCATTTATTGGCCTAGTATGGCAAGTTCGCCTATCTGATATGGCGGCACTTGCGATGGCTCCGATTGGTGCAGTATTTACTTTTATTGCTCTACTTACAGGTGCTGTTTGGGGCAAGCCTATGTGGGGCACTTGGTGGGTATGGGATGCCCGTCTTACATCTGAATTGATTCTGCTATTTCTCTACCTTGGTGTGATTGCGCTCTACCATGCGTTTGACGATCAAAAAACCGCTGCAAAAGCCGCTGGTATCTTAGCGATCGTAGGCGTAGTAAACCTACCTATCATTCACTTTTCCGTGGAATGGTGGAACACGCTTCATCAAGGTGCGACGATCACGAAATTTGAGCAACCTTCTATTTCATCCGACATGCTTTGGCCGTTATTGCTGAACATCTTTGGCTTTGCGTTCTTCTTTGGTGCCGTGACGATGGTCCGTTTTCGTAACGAAATCATCAGTAAAGAAAGTCACCGCCCTTGGGTGCGCAAACTCGCAACAGAACAAACTCAGTGAGGTAACTGATTATGCATTTTGAATCTCTGAGCGACTTTTTTGCCATGGGTGGCTACGCATCATACGTATGGAGTGCGTTTGGTATTACTTTCTTATCCATGCTGATTCTTCTGATCACTAGCCTTCGCCGCGGTGATGCATTATTGAAAGAAGTGAAAGCAAAAATTGACCGTCAAGCTCGTATCGACGCAGCGAAGAACATGGAGAACACCTTATGAACCCGAGACGTAAAAAGAGGCTAGGTATTGTACTAGCGATCTTTATCGGTATTAGTGCCACCATTGGTTTGATACTTTATGCGCTTAACCAAAATATGGACCTTTTCTACACTCCAACGGAATTGGTTAATGGTAAGCCAGATGGCACCAAGCCAGAAGTAGGCCAGCGTCTGCGTATCGGTGGAATGGTGGTTGTGGGCTCAGTTCGTCGAGATCCTAATTCTTTGAAAGTGAGTTTTGACCTGCACGATGTCGGTCCGAAAGTGACGATTACCTATGACGGTATTCTTCCTGACTTGTTCCGTGAAGGGCAGGGTATTGTTGCTCAAGGTGTACTGACAGATGCCACGACAGTTGAGGCATTTGAGGTCCTAGCGAAGCACGATGAAGAATACATGCCACCAGAAATTGCAGAAGCGATGAAGAAAACGCATGAACCGCTTCAATACAGCACCGAACAGAAACAAGGAAGCGGCCAATGATTGCTGAAATCGGTCACTTTGCTCTCATTCTTTCGCTTGCAATGGCAGTGCTGTTGAGCGTATTGCCATTGTGGGGAGCATCGAATAATAACACCATGCTCATGAACACAGCGCGACCGCTATCTTGGTCTATGTTCCTGATGCTGTTGTTCTCTTTCGCCATTTTATGTTGGGGATTTTATACCAACGACTTCACGTTACAGTATGTAGCGAGCAACTCGAATAGTCAGCTTCCTTGGTACTACCGTTTAACCGCAGTATGGGGTGCACACGAAGGTTCACTGTTGCTATGGGTGTTAATCCAAGCTGCTTGGACTGTCGCTGTAGCGACGTTTAGTCGTGGTATGCCGCAAGAGTCGGTTGCACGTGTACTTGCTGTTATGGGCATGATCTCAGTGGGTTTCCTACTGTTTATCATCCTAACGTCAAATCCATTCCTACGTACGTTACCGTTCTTCCCGGTTGACGGACGTGACTTGAACCCTTTGCTTCAAGACCCTGGTTTAATTGTTCACCCGCCAATGCTTTACATGGGCTATGTTGGTTTCTCGGTTGCGTTCTCTTTTGCGATCGCATCCCTAATGACTGGACGCCTTGACACGGCTTGGGCTCGTTGGTCTCGTCCTTGGACAACCGCTGCATGGGTATTTTTAACACTTGGTATCGCACTAGGTTCTTGGTGGGCTTACTACGAACTTGGCTGGGGTGGCTGGTGGTTCTGGGACCCAGTAGAAAACGCATCATTCATGCCTTGGTTAGCGGGTACCGCATTAATGCACTCTCTTGCCGTGACAGAAAAACGCGGCACATTTAAAGCGTGGACGGTACTATTGGCAATCTCTGCATTTTCGTTGAGTTTGTTGGGCACCTTCTTAGTCCGTTCCGGTATTTTAGTATCGGTGCACGCGTTCGCGTCTGACCCGTCGCGCGGTATGTTTATTCTAGGCTTCCTCGTTTTCGTTATCGGTGGCTCTTTATTGCTGTTTGCCGTAAAAGGGGCAGCAGTGCGTGTACGAGGTAACTTCGACTTAGTCTCACGTGAAAATGCGCTCTTAGCCAACAACGTATTACTTATCGCCGCTCTTGTTGTGGTGTTAGTGGGGACACTGTTGCCGCTCGTACACAAGCAGCTTGGTTTGGGGTCGGTTTCTATCGGTGCGCCATTCTTTGACATGCTGTTTGCGTGGTTAATGATGCCATTCGCTTTCCTGCTTGGTATTGGTCCTCTTATTCGTTGGAAGCGAGACAATTTATCTAAACTTGTGAAACCAATGCTCGTTTCAGGTGTGCTTGCTTTCGCCTTGGCCGCGCTATGCGTGTACCTGTTTGCCGATTTCTTCTCAACCATGGCTTACATTGGTTGGGTGATGGCGATTTGGATTATTGCGATGCATGGCTTTGAACTGTACGAGCGCGCAACGCACCGTCATAGCTTTAGTGAAGGTGTTCGCAAGCTGCAACGTAGCCACTGGGCAATGGTGTTGGGTCATGTTGGTCTGGCGGTATCTGTTATCGGTATTGCGATGGTACAGAACTACAGCATCGAGCGTGATGTACGTTTAGCACCTGGCGAACACTTCCAAATTCAAGGCTATGATTTCTACTTCTCAGGCTTGCGTGATAAAGATGGTCCAAACTACGATGGCTACATCGCAGACTTTGAGATCACACACGATGGCAAATACGTGAATACGCTTCACGCAGAGAAGCGCTTCTACCGTACGGCTAAGTCTATGATGACTGAAGCAGCCATTGACCGTGGTATTAGCCGCGACTTATACATTGCAATGGGTGAACGTTTAGACGACAACCGATCTTGGGCTGTTCGTATTTACTATAAACCGTTCGTTCGTTGGATTTGGGCTGGCTCTTTGATTATGGCATTAGGCGGCGCACTAGCGATTTCTGATAAACGCTACCGCTTCCGTAAATCGCCGAAGAAAAATGCGAAGTCAAAAGAGCAGGAGGCATAACATGAATAAGAAAATCTTATTTATTCCGCTTGTCGCTTTCATGATTCTAGCGGGCATTTTCGCAACCCAATTAATGCGTAACCAAGAGGGCGATGATCCAACTAAATTGGAGTCGGTTTTGGTTGGCAAGCCAGTTCCTGAATTTCATTTAGAAGACCTGGCTGAGCCTGGAAAACAGTACGACCAATCAATTTTTAAAGGTGAACCGTTGCTCTTGAACGTTTGGGCAACGTGGTGCCCAACGTGTTATGCAGAGCATAAATACCTAAACGAATTGGCGGGTAAGGGCGTTAAGATCATCGGTATGAATTACAAAGATGATCGCAATAAAGCAATAGGTTGGCTGAATGATCTCGGCAACCCGTACTTGATCAGCCTATTTGATGGCAGTGGTATGCTTGGCCTTGACCTTGGCGTTTATGGTGCTCCAGAAACATTCATTATTGATGCAAATGGTGTGATTCGCTATCGCCATGTAGGGGATGTAAACCCACGTAATTGGTCAGAAACACTGGAGCCGCTTTACAACAAATTGGTTGAGGAGGCGAAGCAATGAGAAAGCTAATTCTTGCCGTTTTTGCTGCGATGACATTATCTCTTGCTGCTCATGCGGCCATTGAAGTGTACGAGTTTGATAATTTGGAACAAGAACAGCAGTTCAAAGAGTTAAGCCATACGCTCCGTTGCCCTAAATGTCAGAACAACACGATCTCGGATTCTAACGCTGAACTTGCTCAGGACTTACGCCATAAGGTGTACGAAATGACCAAAGAAGGTAAGTCCAAAGATGAGATTGTTGATTACATGATCGCCCGTTACGGTAACTTCGTGACTTACAACCCACCATTTACGGTCGCGACTGCGATTTTGTGGCTAGGGCCACTCGCTGTAGTACTGGGTGGTTTTGGTTTGATTGTGCTGCGTAGCCGTAAATCTAAAGTTAAGGCAAAAGCGAGCAGTGACGAGCAATGGGATGAGCAAAAAGAAGCTCGTTTAAAAGCATTGCTTGAAGAAGAGAACAACGGAGATAAGAAGTAATGACACTATTTTGGATTTCCACCGTTGCTCTCACGCTTATTGCTTGTGCGCTGGTGGCTTTGCCGCTGCTTAAACAAAAAGCGAACAATGATGATGTGTTACGCGATGAGCTCAACAAGGCATTTTATAAAGACCGACTATCTGAGCTTGCAGAAGAAACTGACGAAGGTCTGGTTGAAAGTGAAGACGAACTGATTTCTGATCTAAAGCAATCACTGCTTGACGATATCCCTGGTGATAGAGCGCAAAAAGAAACCAAGGTTTCTCCAATCGCAGTTTTAGTTCCATCGGTAATTCTGACGGTGGTGCTGAGCTATGGTTTGTATTATAAATTTGGCGCGTCAGACGATATTGTTCAATGGCAAGAAGTGTCTGCAAATCTACCTGAGTTATCGAAAAAGCTGATGTCGGCTTCTTCTGAGCCGCTGAGTGACGATGAAATGGCGGATTTGACCCTTGCCCTTCGAACTCGCTTACATTACCAGCCGGAAGATTCGACAGGTTGGTTACTGCTAGGTCGTATTGCGTTAGCAAATCGTGATGTCACCACAGCTATCGATGCGATGGAAAAATCATACCGCCTAGAGCCCAAAGATCCTGATGTGATGTTGGGTTATGCACAAGCTCTGATGCTGTCTCAAGAGGAAATGGATCAAGCGACGGCTCGCTCATTACTCGGCAAGCTGATGCAGCAAGACTATGTCGATCTGCGTGTGTTTTCTTTGTTAGCGTTCGATGCGTTTGAGCGTCAAGACTTCCCGGCAGCCATCAAGTACTGGGGAATCATGCAGCAAATGATTGGTCCAGAAGATAGCCGCTACGAGATGTTGTCACGCAGTATTGAGAGTGCTCGTAAGCAAATGGGCGAAGCGGTTTTACCGGATAAGAGTGTAGCTGTGACAATTAATGTGGCACCAAATGCTCAGTTGGATCCAAACGCAGTTCTGATTGTGTCAGTACATCGTTCAGATGGCTCTCCAATGCCTGTGGCTGCTGCTCGTTATCCGCTAGGTACTTTCCCTCGCACAGTCGTATTAGATGATGGCAATGCCATGATGCAAGGGCAAAAGTTATCTTCACTCGATAAGCTAATCGTCCGTGTGCGTGTAGATTCTGACGGTAACGTAGCAACGCGTGATCAAGATTGGCACGGAGAAAGTGACGTCGTTGAATTTGGCGCACCAGTAGAAGTGACCATTGATCAGCAGTATTAATTGTTAACATCTGTCTCTGAAACATGACAACGAGGTAGAGTCAGTTGCCTTTGGTGGTATGACTCTAAACGATCGAGTAGAATACCGAAGGCCAGCGATTGCTGGCCTTTATTTATTCCCATATCTGAGTCATCTTTACTATGTATCCTGCTCAACATACGTACAATGGTTAATCGGGGTGACTTAGGTACATTAATAGTCGTTATGGAAAATAAAATGTATAACAAGGGTAAATCTACCTTCTTGTTGCTGTTAGCCGTTGGACTGGTTGGCTGTTCAAGTGCGCCTGATGAAGCAGTAACAGGACAAGAAACAAATCAAACGACTTCTGATGTGTATGACCCGTTGGAAGGCTTTAACCGAACCATGTGGGAACTCAACTACGAATATTTAGATCCGTATTTGGTTCGTCCTGTATCACTTGCGTATGTAGAATACACGCCAGTTCCTATTCGTTCTGGTATCGCTAACTTCTTATCGAACTTAGATGAGCCAGCAAGCATGGTTAATAACTTAATCATGGGTAATGGTACGAAAGCCGTGGACCACTTTAACCGTTTTTGGATTAACTCGACGTTCGGTATTTTCGGTTTATTCGATATTGCAAGTGCCGCGGGTATTACGAAGTACGACGAGAAAGCGTTCAGTGATGCAGTAGGCCACTATGGTGTTGGAAATGGTCCTTACTTCATGGTTCCAGGTTATGGTCCGTATACCTTACGTGAAGTGACAGATACCGTAGATAGTACGTATTTACCCCTCTCTTATCTCAACTTCTGGGCGAGTTTGGGAAAGTGGGCGTTTGAAGGAATGGAGAAGCGTGCTTTATTAGTACCGCAAGAAGCGCAGCTAGACTCGTCGCCGGATCCATATATTCTAACTCGCGATGTTTATATCCAGCGTCAAAACTTTAAAGCAGAAGTTGAAACGGTAGAAGAATTTAACATCGAAGAAGAAGAGTATTTAGATGAATATCTAGAAGACTTTTAAGCGTTGTTCTTCACAATAGAGAAATGAAAAAAGGCTTAGCTGATGCTAAGCCTTTTTTGTATTTTGCAGCTTGGTTAGAAACGGTAGTTTGCTTGAACACCGATTAGCCAAACATTACCCGTAGTTTCGCCTACAAATTGGCCACCGACTTGTTCTGCAGTGTCGTCTGACTTGTAACCACGAGACTCAACGATTGGTGCGTCTTTCGCAAAAATATAGGTGAAGCCAGCGTCTAGGCTGAAGTCTTTCGTCCAATCGTACGTTGCGCCAATACTTAGCCAAGTGCGGTCAGTTTCTGGAATAGTGATCGTACGGTTTTTGTCGCTTACCGCTGAAGTATCGTATGCAATACCAGTGCGTAGCGCTAGCTTAGGATCAAGCTGGTAAGTGGCACCAACAGCAAAGCGATAGTTGTCTTCCCAGTTTTCTACTTTAACCATATGCGTGCCAGCAGTATCTAGACGTGCTTCCAATTTCTCGAAAGAGCTCCAATCCGTCCAGTTAACGCTTGCGTGTAATGCAAGTTGGTCTGTTACTTGGTGGAAGCTTGCCAACTCAGCTGTTGCAGGCAGGTTTAGATACATGTAGCCGTTGTCGCGTTCAGAAGTACCGAAGCCAAAACCAAGACCTTCAGCATGGCCTTCAAGCTTCAGTTCAACTTCAGATTTGTACGCGAATCCGATACGGTTATTTTCATTGATCTGCCATGCTGTACCAACTTGCCAGCCCCAAGCGGTATCGTCACCTTCCATGTATTTTAGAGCGGTACCTTGAGGAACACTGATTGGTTGATTAGTTTCAGGGTTTAACCCTACAACGTTATTCTTAGGAGCTGCTGCGCCAAAGCTGCCTTCGCCGATGATGTAACGGATACCACCACCAACGCTGATCGATTCATTGACTTTGTAAGCTGCGTTTAAGTTCGCTTCCATTGTCGTTACGCTTGCTTCATTACCGAAGTGCGAGGCACCAAAGCCTTTACCTAAATCGGTTTCCATGCCGTAGTTGGTGCCAAATGCCAAACCAATCGCGAATTTCTCATTATATTGGTGTGATAGGTAGAAGTTTGGAATGATTGCATCATGTGCGAAGTCATCTGAAGATGCAGAAGAAGTGCTACCGTGGAAGTTTACATCACCTTCAATATCAATATTTGGGTTCACATAGATTGCACCAACGGACACTTGAGTGCCTTCCAAATAAGTTAGCATTGCTGGGTTACGCCATTGTGCACTTGCGTTGTCAGCCATTGCAGCTTCACCAGCATATGCTCGACCTAGGCCTGTTGCAGAATATTCAGCAAGTTGGAAACCTGCTGCGTTAGCCATGCCCGTTGTGCCAAGTAGGCTTAATGCCACTGCTGTTGATAGAAGAGTCTTGTTGGTTTTCATTCGAATGTTCGCTGATTTGTTTATAACGTGGGACGAAAGTTTAAAGGTAGAGTTTTTACTTTAGAAATGAAAATCCAGCGTAAGTGGTCATTTGGAATATTATCCTTTAAAATGTTATTTGTGCGGTTTAATAATCTAACTGTGAAAGGCTTGTAAACGGAATTCAGCGAACAGCTGTGCGTCCTAATTGTGAGATTTAGATACACGTGTTCACTCAAATTGAGTGGGCAATAAATCGCAGATATGAAAAAAGGCTGGAAATCCAGCCTTTTATATAAAGTATTTTTCTACTAACTAACAGCGAAGCGTTTAGAAGCTACGGCTGTATTGTAAGCCGAATAGAATTGCATCAGCATGAGTTGTTGCTGTTACACCGGTAGAAAGACCAGGAGCTAATTGAGTATTCTCATTAACTTTTACATCTTCACCTAACAAGTACGTGAAGCCAAAATCGATGTTTGAGCTATTATCAATATGGTAAGAGAAACCTGTGGAGAACCACTGGCGATCCGAGTCTGGTACCGAGATAGACGTTACTTTATCTTGAGCGCTTGTGTCGTACATGTAACCAGCACGAAGTGTCCAGTTGTTGTTTAGGTAGTAAGTACCACCAATTGCGTAGTGCCAGCCATCTTGCCATTGATAGTCTTTCGAGTAACCACCTTTAAGTAAACCCTGATTTAGGTTCTCAAAATCAATTTGGTCGAAATCTTTCCAGCCGATGTATTGGATGCTGTAGTGTACAGCAAATTTAGTGTCTTGGATTTTGTGGAAACCGGAAAACTCGGCCATATCTGGTAGAGGTAGCGTGATTTCCTGACCTTTGTCGTCTTTCGCCGTAAATTCAGGGCTGTAACGATACGCTAGACCAAAACGGTTGTTTTCATCTAGTTCGTACACAGTACCTACGTTAAAACCAACAGCCCAACCATCAGCTTTATCTACGTCCAGAATTTTTTGACCGCCAACCCTTGGGACTGAAGAGCTAGTTGTACGCTTCATTGTGCCTTGGCCGTAGATTAAATCTAAACCAGCACCAAAGCTCCATTGTTCGTTTAAACGGTAAGAACCCGCCAATCCAAAGTTGAAGCTTTTTACATCCGTAAGACCACCGTACTCGGTTGCGGTGTAGTTATCTGAAAATTCAGTTTTAGTGCCGAAATTAGAGTATGCGTTTACGCCCCATGCAAACTTGTCATTTACTGGAACGATTAGGTGAATGTTTGGAGCTATTGACGTATCACCCACATCATCAGTATCAGCAACATTTACAGTACTGGAGCCCAAAGGAGTATTAACGTTATATTTCGCATCTTTCACTTCAATCATTGAAGTAATGCTTTCGAAGCCTAACGAAAGTTCCATTTTATCAAATAGAGCCATTGCTGCTGGGTTACGAGCCATTACCGCGGCGTTATCTGCGATTACTGCATCACCAGCAAATGCACGGCCGATGCCAGTTGCTGATTGAGCGTTGATTTGGAAACCCGCTGCCATCGATTGACCTGAGGCAAAAGCTACCGTTACTGCTAGGAGAGTCTTTTTAAACAGACGCGTGTTCTGAGTCATTTGTTTTTCCTTATTAGATTCGTCTCTTTGGACGATAAATTGAGCTTTTGCTCAGTGGCGCAGATAGTAGTATCAATAGTTGCTTGGACAAATCCGACCATTGGATAAAATTGAATAAAAATTGCAGAAATGATGTCTAAAAGACGGGAAATTGCACTTAAAATGCATAATTTAGAGTTTAAGCTCTAAATGCGATAGGGATGGTGAATGTTTTGTGTTCTATTTATACAAAAATGCCGCTAAATAAGATCATTTAGCGGCATTTAACCTTTTGAAGGCTGGAAATCGTCGAAGTTGTTACATCGGCTTAATCATTGATGCAAGAGTCGTAGCGAGCGCATCAATATTTTCACCTTCTTCCCCGACTAAAATCAGGCTTGAACTCCCGACGGGCTGAACGATTCCGGTCATGCCATCCTTACTAAAGTCGGTACTTTGTTCGCTTGGAATACCAGTAATAAATAACGTTACTTTACCTTTTGGACCTTGGAACACCATATGCACCGCATTGGATTCGCCAAAACCGCAGTGGTTTAGGTAGTAAACGTGATATGGAAAGTTTTCACTAAACTGGTAATGAAATGGCGACATTTTCGCATTAATTTGCGAGCTCGGTACATCCTCATCAAGATGACGAACAAACGGTTCTTCATGAATAACGTGTTTCATCGCGGTATCCGCTAAACTGGCTTGTGCTGGAGACACCAAAACATTTCCCCAGTTTACTTGGCCAACTAATAACCCTGCGGTGAACGCAATAGAAGCGGCAAGTGCCATTGCTTTGCGGACAAAGTTTGGTCTTACGACCTTCTCTTCATCAAGTGCACTCGACGTCTGGCTAAATAAAATCTTATCTGCGAGATCTTCGGGTACATCCACATTCATGGCTTGTTTAATTTTTACATCGAGATCCAAAACGTCATCAACAAACTTATTGTTGGCGTCGCTACCAGCTAAAGCTTGCAGAATCTCTTCATCCTTTTGTTTTGGATCCGACAAAATACGACGACGAAATTCTAAATCATCCATTCTTTTGTCCTCTCTTGGTATCTTGAGAATCCAACATCTCTTTAAGTTGATTACGAGCGCGAAATAGTCGAGTCATCACTGTGTTTTTATTTAAATCAAGAATGTCACCAATTTCTTCTCCACTGAAACCACCAACAACTTGGAGAAATAAAGGCTCACGGTATTCAACATCGAGCTTCATGATCTGTGCCTGCAGCCATTCTTGCTGATGATGTGGTTCATCGCTGACTTTAGCATCATTGCCGTAATCATCGATATCAACTAAATCAAATTGTTTACGTTCGAAGCGGCGCGCGTTTTCTCGTCTCAATATTGTGATGAGCCAAGACTTGGCAGCTTTTTCGTCTTGGAGGCTATCGAGTGACTTCCAAGCTCTAAGACAGGTTTCCTGAACTAGATCTTCCGCGACCGCTTTATCTTTGCACAACCAATATGCGTAGCGGTACAAGTCACGATGATACCCTCGGACGAGCGCTTCGTATTTTCTTTGCTTGTCCATATCAGAGTTGACCGGACTGTTGGAATTTTTCTTTCCAAACATTTTTAATATGGCCACAGGAGCCTCCATCCTCGCTCTGTGAGTTTCTTATTTGTTCTGAGCATGACTTTACTTGCTTTATCGCTTAGCGGTTTTGGTTGCAGGATTTGTCATGCAACCCCTTTGACACAATAAGCCATGTGGTTACCTAAAAGTGTATACGCAAATGTCAGATATCATCGAACACGAATTGATATATATTGTTAACAATATCATCATTAGTAATCAATGGCTTGGATAAGTTCACTAGATGGAGCATTAAAAGGGACTTCTGATGGTGGATTCTTGAATTGTTTTGAATCAATAATCGCTTTAGGTGAGCTTAAAACTCGTAAAATCACTATAAAATTGATCTATTTCAAAATATCAAGCAGTGAAGGGGTTATAGTACACCTTGTCATCTCGTTAGTCATTGCGACTAACATGTTGAGCAAGATGACACTTCCTTTTGAAGGCTGACTTTACTTTCTCCTAATCAGGAAACTGATTACTTTTCAATTGGCGTAAGTTAATTGTTTTATAGATATTCCGACCACACAGTTATGTGTGGTTTTTTTTTGCTTCGATTTTACTTTCCGTATACCTCTTACCGTTTTAACTCTCTATAGTTAACCATTAGTAATCGCATAAGAATCAAAGAAGTAGAGTAATTGAACTACTTGCTTCACGTTTATTTAAACGCACGTTTGATAAATTTAACAAATTCATTACAATGCATCAGGTCAGACCTCTTGTATTTAAGGAGAAACAATGGGCAAGCAGGAAGTAAAAACACGCAATGGTGAGCGTGTCGCTATTGTCGCGGGGCTTCGAACTCCCTTTGCTCGTCAAAGCACGGAATTTAGCCAAGTGCCAGCGGTCGATTTAGGGAAAATGGTAGTAAGCGAAATGCTTGCTCGAACAGATATTGATCCGAAGCTAATCGAACAAGTGGTATTTGGACAAGTAGTACAAATGCCTGAAGCGCCAAACATCGCACGAGAAATCGTGTTAGGCACCGGTATGAACATCCATACTGATGCTTACAGTGTGACTCGAGCGTGTGCGACGAGTTTTCAAGCGGCGGTTAATGTCGCAGAAAGCATCATGGCGGGAACCATCGATATTGGTATTGCTGGCGGTGCAGACTCTTCTTCCGTCCTGCCTATTGGCGTATCAAAGAAATTGGCTTCTAATCTGCTTGCTCTTAGTAAGACAAAAACAATGGGTCAGAAGCTTAGTATCCTCAAAAACTTGAGCTTTAAAGATCTGATGCCAGTGCCACCAGCAGTAGCAGAGTACTCTACGGGTTTATCCATGGGACAAACTGCAGAGCAAATGGCTAAAACACATGGTATTTCTCGCGCAGAACAGGATGCGCTTGCACATCGTTCTCATACGCTGGCTTCTCAAGCTTGGAAAGAAGGAAAAATCCAAGATGAAGTGATGACGGCTTTCCCTGAACCATACAAAAAGTGGATTTCGGAAGACAACAATATCCGTCATGACTCAACGGTTGAGGGATACGCGAAATTGCGACCTGCGTTTGATCGTCAGTATGGCAGTGTTACGGCTGCGAACAGTACGCCATTGACTGATGGTGGTGCGGCAGTGATGTTGATGCGAGAAGGTAAAGCGAAAGAGCTCGGAATGGAGATTCTTGGTTACATCCGAGGTTATGCATTCTCTGCTATCGGCGTGGAAAAGGACATGCTGATGGGGCCGACTTATGCCACAGCGAAAGTGCTTGAAAATACAGGCTTGGAACTGTCAGACCTGACGTTGATCGACATGCACGAGGCCTTTGCTGCTCAAGCATTGGCGAATGTGAAGATGTTTGCTTCCGATAAGTTTGCTCAAGAAAACCTTGGTCGCTCAAAAGCGATTGGTGAAATTGACATGGATAAGTTCAACGTGCTTGGCGGATCAATTGCTTATGGTCACCCATTTGCTGCGACTGGTGCGCGTATGATGACGCAAACCCTACGAGAGCTAAAACGCCGTGGCGGTGGTATTGCATTGAATACCGCATGTGCTGCTGGTGGTCTTGGTGCGGCAATGATTCTGGAGGTTGAGTAATGAGCGAGCAAAAAGCATTTAGTCTAAAGGTTGATGAGCAAAATATTGCTTGGTTAGCCATCGATGTTCCTAATGAAAAAATGAATACGCTGCAGGCGGCTTTTGCTGACGAAATGAAAGAAATTTTTGCTCAGCTAAAAGACTCCAGTGGTATTAAAGGGATGATCATCCACTCCCTAAAACCGGACAATTTTGTTGCGGGTGCTGATGTTCGAATGCTAGAAGCATGCACCACAGCAAGTGAAGCGGAAGCCTTAGCAAGGCAAGGTCAGGAGTTGTTCCAGCAGCTATCGGACTTACCTTATCCTGTCGTTGCGGCTATTCATGGCCCATGTTTGGGCGGTGGTTTAGAACTGGCTCTTGCATGTGATTATCGTGTTTGTACGGATTCTGACAAAACGCGTTTAGGTCTGCCAGAAGTACAACTTGGTTTATTGCCAGGTTCTGGTGGTACTCAGCGTCTGCCACGTTTGATTGGCCTGTTACCGTCGTTGGACTTGATCCTGACGGGTAAACAACTTCGTGCGAAGAAAGCTAAAAAATTGGGCGTTGTGGACGCCTGTGTGCCTGACACCATTTTGCTCGACGTAGCAAAACAGTTTATCGACAAAGGTAAAAACAAGGGCACGAAAAAGCTATCGACGAAAGAAAAGGTGATGTCTGGTAGCGGGCTAGGGCGCAAGTTTGTATTTGAGCAAGCTGCGAAGAAAACGAATCAAAAAACTCGCGGTAACTATCCAGCAACGGTTGCAATTCTAGAAGTTATTCAACATGGCTTAGAGAAAGGCTTCGCTAAAGGCCAAGAACTTGAAGCGAAGCGCTTTGGTGAGCTTGTGATGAGCTCAGAGTCAAAAGCGCTCCGTTCGATCTTCTTTGCCACAACAGAAATGAAGAAAGAAAATGGCACGGATGCGAAACCAGCACCAGTTCATAAAGTTGGTGTGCTTGGTGGTGGTCTGATGGGCGCCGGAATCAGCCATGTGTCTGTTGCAAAAGCAAAAGTACCTGTTCGCATCAAAGACGTTAGCAACGATGGCGTTTTAAATGCGCTCAACTACAACTACAAGTTATTTGAGAAACAGCGCAAACGTCGCATTCTATCCAAGGCCGATCTGCAAGCGAAAATGCTGCAACTGTCTGGTGGTGTCGATTTTACCAGTTTTAATCATATTGATGTCGTAATTGAAGCCGTTTTTGAAGACTTAGATCTTAAGCAAAAAATGGTGGCGGACATTGAAGCAAACGCTAAGACAGAAACTATCTTTGCGACCAATACTTCTTCGTTGCCTATCCACAAAATTGCAGAAAAAGCGGAGCGTCCAGAAAACGTAGTGGGTTTGCATTACTTCAGCCCGGTAGAAAAAATGCCGTTGGTGGAAGTGATTCCGCATGAAACGACGTCAGATGAAACCGTTTCAACAGTTGTTGCACTTGCTAAGAAGCAAGGTAAAACCCCGATCGTAGTGAAAGACAAAGCGGGCTTTTACGTGAACCGCATTCTTGCTCCATACATGAACGAAGCGGCGCATATTTTGTTGGCTAACGAACCGATCGAAAAGATTGATACGGCGTTGCTTGATTTTGGTTTCCCTGTTGGCCCGATTACCTTGTTGGATGAAGTTGGTGTCGACATTGGCGCGAAAATTATGCCGATCCTGGTTAATGAGTTAGGTGACCGATTCAAAGGGCCGGATGTGTTTGATATCTTGTTAAATGATGGACGTAAAGGACGCAAGAGTGGTAAGGGGTTTTACACTTACAAGGGCAAGAAGAAAGATGTCGACAAATCGGTTTACAAACTGCTTAAGCTCGACCCTGAATCTAAGCTAAGCGATAACGATATTGCGTTGCGCTGTGTGCTGCCAATGCTGAATGAAGCGGTACGTTGTTTGGATGATGGCATCATTCGCTCGCCACGTGACGGTGATATTGGCGCGATATTTGGTATTGGTTTCCCACCGTTCTTGGGTGGTCCGTTCCGTTACATGGACCAATTTGGCATTAAAGAGCTCGTAGAGAAAATGAATGAGTTTGCATCGAAGTATGGCGATCGTTACGCGCCATGTGATGGTTTGCTTACTCGAGCTGGTGAAGGGACAACGTTCTATTAAACGTTGCTTCGGTAGAGAAAAAGGCTTGCCAGTGGCAAGCCTTTTTCATAAAGAAGAAATGGTTACTTCTTCTTGTCTTTCTTATCTTTATTGTGGCCTTTACCTGGGTTGTCGTCCCCGTGAACGCTGCTGTTACCTTTTTTGTCTTTATCATTCCACTGCTTTGAAGAGCAATCATCTGATTTGATGGATACATTGTCTCCGCTAAGGCGCACACAGTCGTCACTTAATTCGAAGCCATCGCCTTTGACTGAGATTTCAGCGTAAGCAGATGCCAATGGCAGTATAAGAGCCACAAGTAAAAGTGCTTTTTTCATGATTACCTCATTAAGTTATTTTTAGTGCGGTAATTAGAGATAAGCCGCAATGGCGTAATTTCAATTTTCTGCCAATTATGGTGCCGATTCAATCTATGAGACCGACAACCTCATGGGTTTGTAGGTACATTCTAGTAATCGACAATTTTATTTCTGCGCAACTAGATCACCCCAAGCCGCAATCTTTTGGCCGAAGTTGGAACTCTTCAATCGATCCTATTTCTTGTCCTAGATGGATGCGCGGAGCCTCCGAATGCGCTTGACCTTGAGAGTGCATGATCAAACGATTTGCAGTACGAGGTTTCAATTCGTTCACAACGAAGCGAATCATGTCTGCGCGCGTCAGCTTCTTCAACTCCGCAAGTACCTTGTCACGTTGGTTAAACTCAGTGTCTTTGTTTCCTATTGCAACCCAAAGACGTTGAGCTCGTCCTCGAAGTGTGGTGTCCGGCGTTGCTATTTGGTTCCACAAGCCGCGCTTACTGCTGTGCCATTGGTAATCGTTTAACTCTAACAACACCATATAAAAGGCATTTAAAAACTCATCGATTGAGGTAACCAGCTCGGCAGGTGCTGCATTAGGTGACTGCACATACAGTACAATACCAGGGTGACGATTTAGCGGCATATTGCCAGTGCCTACCATGTAACCTAATTGCTGCTTGGTACGGATTTCGTGGAAAAACGTTGCCGACATAAGGTGATTGGCCAATGAGTATAGCGCGATACTGCGAGGCTCAATATCCTCGCACTGGTGGTAAATAACGACTGCGGAATCTTGCTGATTACAATGCACCTCACGTTGAAAACTGCCATTTTTACCTAGCATAATGAGCGGACGAAGTGCCTCTTCATAACGTTGCTCGTTAACTCTTAGAGCATCCTTTAAGGTCGTTGCCATGTCATGGGCTTGCTGGCGTTGCCAGTCTCCGTAAACAAACATTTCAACGTGCAGTTCTGCAAGAATGGATTCTACGAATACCGAGAGTTCATCGACTTCGATTTCTTCTAGCGCTTCGACTAAGGTTGCGAAAGGCGGGTTATTGGGTTGAAGTAACCCAGTAAGTGCGTTAAACAGCTGCGAAATAGGGCGATCTTGTGAAGCATTTCTCCAGTTTCGTAACAGTTGTTGTTTGATGGTTTCAAAGCGAGCAGGGCTGAAATCTCGAGAAGCAAAACGGTGCAGAATCATTTCTAGCAACTGAGGCAGCTTTTGACTGAACCCTGAGAGGGTTAAGGTCACGCCACCTTGGTGAGCGTACATATTGTAACCCATCCCTGCGATTTCTGCTTGATAGGTTTCTTTTGCTAGCGAATCGAGGAACATCTCTACACATAAGCGCGTTTTGACGATGTTCTTTGGTGATGCAACGGCATGAGAGCTGTCGATAGCGACATAAACGACACCTTTAGGCACGCGAAATTCGTCATCTTGCAAATGCCACAGCCGAAACCCTTCGAGATCCTCAATCAACTCTGGCAGCGAATCACCATTTTCGAGTGGCATGGGGTCGAGGTCGTAGCAAATATAAGGGTTCTTTTTCGGTAAGACGAATTGCCAGCTTGGGTCGATTTGTTGATAGAAACGACGTTGGCCTTCACTAAAAGGTGTGACGGAGTACGGGGTAAAGTACCATTCGGCAGTACGGTTGTATTCCAGGCCTTTAGCAATCAAAGTGACGCGTACATTATCGATGGTTAAGTATCGCAGCAATGAACGCTGTAACTCCTCATCGTAGCCCGCCATTTTGTAGTCACCATAAACCGTGTCTTCCGGTTGATAGTGCTGCATGTTGATCACCAGATGGCTGACGAGATCCATTGGGCGCGATGGCTCTTGGAAGCGGAAAGCCGATTCTAATACCGCTTGTTTTTCGAGATAGCGCCATTCATCTAACCCGTCTTGTTTGATCATCGAGAGGTATTGAAAAACCGCTTGAACGATATCATCAACATGATCTAAGCCGTTTGGCGTCAGGGTGCAGCTTACGGTAAAGTCTCGGTAGTTACTGCCACTCGCGCCGCCGCCCGCTGAGAGAGAGGTAATCCAGCCTTTTTCTTTGAGTTGAAGCATCAAACTGCCTTCTCCTTCATAACCCAACAGGTGAGCAAAGTAGGAGAGTGGCTTCACGCTATAATGCGCATCCATTCCCGGCATGGGGAATGTGAGAATCAGTTTACGGAACTCTTTGAGCGGCTCGACTTGAACCAAAATGCCCGTGCTTTCCTCAGTGCCGATCGGTACATCAATCGATTTTCCACGAAGATGGTGATTTGGGATGTCGGCAAACATGGTTTCTACCCAAGCTTGCTGTTCATCGAGCGGCTGTGGCCCAAATAGAGTCAGTGTCATCAAATCGGCGGAATACTGAGAGTGGTGAAACTCTACAATTTCGTCGCGGATGGATTTACCATCTCGGTCGCCAAGAGTATCTAAGTTTCCGACAGAGAATTTTGAAAACGGGTGCTCTGGATTGATGACTTCTTTGTTAACTTGATACAGGCGACGAGAATCATCATTAAGTTTGAGCTTGTATTCGGAGTCGACAGCCTGTCGCTCTTTGTCTAATGCTTCTTCGTTAAACAAAGGTGCGGTAAAGAATTGGCTAAATCGATCTAAGGCACTTTCAAAGGCATTTGGAGCAATATTGAAAAAGAAACAAGTGTGCTCTGTGCCCGTCCAAGCGTTGTTTGTTCCACCGTGTTGGCTAATATAGCTTTGAAACTCGCCCACTTTAGGGTATTTTTCCGTACCCAAAAAAAGCATGTGTTCTAAATAGTGTGCCAGACCTTGGCGATCGTTTGGGTCGTCGAAGTGTCCAACGTTCACTGCCAGAGCAGCTGCCGACTGTTGAGCTGTATCGGAATGAATCAGCAGTACACGCAGTTCATTGCTCAAGGTAATGTAGCGGTATTGATTTGAATCGTTAGGACTTAGATGCACGATGCGTCTCCAGATTTCGCATTACAGTAATTTAGGCTCCCCTCGCGGGGGGCGCAAAGTTTGCGTTTCGACAAATACTGCTTGCCGTATTTTTGTTATTCGTAGACTTCTGCACAGGCCCATCGCGTTTGCGTATGGGGAAGAACTGTTTGAGTGAATGCTCTGAACTCATTGCACAGTTAAATAGTGTGATGAACTGAGTACATTCTTTTAATAGATTGTTAAGAAAGTCGCTATCTTTAACAAGCGAATTGGTATAATGAACAGATAATTATATCAGTATTTTTGTTTCGTCATTGTTAAAGTTAGCCCCGTCTATCTAATAAAGATAGCAGTCAACCTTTTGGTAGCGTTAGCTATCCCTAGGAAATAACATGAAAATATTCATCATGCGTCACGGTGAAGCCGAGCATTTTGCAGATTCAGACGCAGCACGACAATTGACCCCAAGAGGCAGAGTCGAATCAGAAGCGGTTGCGAGAGCCTGTAAAGAACAGGGTTTTGCGCAATTCGATAAAGTGTTGGTGAGTCCGTACATTAGAGCTCAACAAACTTGGCAAGAGATCAGTGCGTATTTCTCTGCAAAAAGCATTGAAACTTGTGAAGATATTACACCTTATGGCCAGTCCGAGCATGTCTTCGATTTCGCAAGTGCATTAATCGAAGTCGAACAATTGGACTCGCTTTTGTTCGTATCGCATTTGCCTTTGGTCGGTTATCTGACTTCAGAGTTTGTAAAAGACATGACACCACCGATGTTTCCTACATCAGGGCTAGTGTGCATTGAATATGATTTACAAACACAAAATGGTGAAGTGCTTTGGCATATTACGCCATAAGTGTCTAAACCAAAATAAGCGTTTGCAAATTAGAGACAGAATAAGAAAGGCAGGAGATCCCTGCCTTTTCGTTTAGTGTCTACAGCAAGCCTGTTACTTTTCAGGAATAGAAAGCAACACTAACAACGCACCATCACCACCAAATTCTAGTGGCGCTTGGTGAAAAGCCATAACGTCAGGATGCTGTGCTAACCAAAGTGGGGCTTTCTGTTTCAGGATGTGTTTCCCAATACCATGTTGCACACACGCACAATGAATCTCGTTTTTGATGCAATAGGCTATCATCGCACCAAGCTCGCGTTTTGCTTCTTGCTGTGTCATGCCGTGCATATCGAGGAACACGTCCGGTACATACACGCCACGACGTAGACGTTTGACTTCATAAGTGGAGACGTCGTCACGTGCATAACGAGTTGGACCTTCATCGTTTAATAGAGGGACAAACTCGTCTGAAAAGTAAAATTCAGAGTCACTCGCTTCACGGTTGGAGCGCTTGATTTCTTTTTGCTTAGTATTTTTTTTTGGTTGCTGGATTATGGTATCCTGTCGCAACTTTTTTACGCCCTGTACTGCTTCCTGAAACAAGGCGAAATCGTCATCGTTCTCGGTGTCTTTTTTGCTCATTAGGTAAACAATTTCATTAATAAACTTTATTGGCAGTATTGTAGCGCTTTTCGGAGGCAATTTTGGATAAGATTTTTGTAGAAGAAGCGGTATCGGAGCTGCATACCCTTCAAGATATGATTCGTTGGACGGTAAGCCGCTTTAATGCAGCGAACCTGTTTTACGGTCATGGTACTGATAATGCGTGGGATGAAGCAGTTCAGCTTATCCTGCCAACCTTATACTTGCCGATTGATGTGCCTCCGCACGTATTGAACTCTCGCCTAACGACAAGCGAGCGTCTGCGTATTGTTGAGCGCGTAGTAAAACGCATCAACGAGCGTACGCCAACAGCATACCTAACAAACAAAGCATGGTTCTGCGGTCTTGAGTTCTTCGTTGATGAGCGTGTACTTGTGCCACGCTCTCCTATCGGCGAATTGATTCAAGCGGAATTCCAACCTTGGTTGGTGGAAGAGCCTACGCGCATCATGGACCTATGTACGGGTTCTGGTTGTATCGCGATTGCTTGTGCGCACGCTTTCCCTGAAGCAGAAGTGGATGCTATCGACATCTCTACAGATGCTCTACAAGTGGCTGAGCAAAACGTACAAGATCACGGCATGGAGCAGCAAGTGTTCCCAATTCGCTCTGATTTGTTCCGTGATCTTCCAAAAGAGAAATACAATCTAATCGTGTCCAACCCACCATATGTGGATGAAGAAGACATGAACAGCCTGCCAGATGAGTTCACGCATGAGCCTGAGCTTGGTTTAGCTGCGGGTACGGATGGTCTAAAACTTGTGCGTCGTATTCTAGCTAACGCGCCAGATTATCTAACAGATAACGGCATTCTTATTTGTGAAGTCGGAAACTCAATGATTCATATGATGGAACAGTACCCAGAGATTCCATTTACTTGGATTGAGTTCGAGAACGGCGGTCATGGCGTATTTATGCTAACGCGTGACCAGCTGGTTGAGTGTGCAGAAGAGTTTAAACTGTACAAAGACTAATAGAGTCTTGCACTAAACATCAAAACACCGAGCTTTATGCTCGGTGTTTTTTTTATGCATACCTCGCCGATATTAACTCTTTACATCAAAACGTAATAAAGCCACTATGAATCCACGAAGAATTGGAAAGCAGCTATGCTCTGTTTTGAGAGAGCGTGGCGATAAAAACTTGAGGAAGTAATGGCAGGAAACAGTATCGGACAACATTTCCGAGTGACGACATTCGGGGAAAGTCACGGTATCGCACTGGGATGTATCGTAGACGGATGTCCTCCGGGGTTGGAAATTACAGAAGCAGATCTACAAATCGATCTCGACCGCCGTCGTCCAGGCACATCACGTTACACCACACAACGTCGTGAACCGGATGAAGTTAAAATTCTTTCTGGCGTTTTTGAAGGCAAAACCACGGGCACATCGATCGGTTTGCTAATTGAAAACACCGATCAGCGCTCAAAAGATTACTCTGACATCAAAGATAAGTTCAGACCGGGTCATGCTGATTACACTTACCACCAAAAATATGGCATCCGCGACTATCGCGGTGGCGGCCGTTCTTCAGCTCGTGAAACCGCAATGCGTGTGGCTGCTGGTGCAATCGCGAAGAAATACTTAAAAGATGAGTTTGGTGTTGAGATTCGTGCTTACTTGTCACAAATGGGTGATGTATCTATCGACAAGGTAGATTGGAACGAAATCGAGAACAATGCATTCTTCTGCCCTGATGCTGACAAAGTAGAAGCATTTGACCAACTTATCCGTGACCTGAAAAAAGAAGGCGACTCTATTGGCGCAAAAATCCAGGTTGTGGCAACTAACGTGCCTGTTGGTCTTGGGGAACCCGTATTTGACCGTTTGGATGCAGACATCGCGCACGCACTAATGAGCATCAACGCGGTGAAAGGCGTGGAAATCGGAGACGGTTTCGAGGTGGTAAACCAAAAAGGCAGTCAGCACCGTGATACGCTTGCTCCTGAAGGTTTTGGTAGTAATCATGCGGGTGGCATTCTTGGTGGTATCTCGACTGGTCAAGACATTGTCGCAAACATTGCGCTTAAGCCAACATCAAGTATCACTGTGCCGGGTGAGACCATCACAAAAGAAGGTGAACCAACTCAGTTGATCACCAAAGGTCGTCATGACCCATGTGTGGGTATTCGTGCTGTGCCTATCGCAGAAGCGATGCTGGCAATTGTGGTGATGGATCATTTACTACGCCACCGTGGTCAAAACCATGGCGTAACAACTGAAACACCGAAGATTTAAGAGCTTTGTGTCATTCCAGCGAGCTATAGCGAGACTAGGAATCTAATTTCAGCACGATGAAAAGAGAAAGAAACATCTCTGACAGCAGAGTGCTCGGATAATAGATCCTGAATCATGCTCCTTCGTCGCTGTTCAGGATGACAGAATATAAAATTATGCCACTCACTGAATCGCGGGTGGCACAATTTTATCAGGCAACCTTTTTTGTTTAAGTAGTTTTTGCTTAACGAATCGAGCCTTCGGTTTCCAAATGGAAAGAAGGCAGACGCCACTTAAAGCGCACTGCAGCCATACGCAGCATGTAACCAGTAACCAGTGTAATGATCGTGGCAGTGACATCGGGAACATTGAATTCTAATAGCGCTAAGTACATTCCTGATGCGATAAGAGCGACAGAAGCGTAAAGCTCTTCATGCAGTACCAATGGTGTTTGGCGACAGATTAAGTCGCGAAGTAGCCCACCGAATACACCAGTTACTAACGCTGAAACCATACAAATACCAGGGTGCAAGCCCATGCCCATCGCAATTTTTGTTCCGATGATACTAAACACGATTAAACCTAATGCATCGAGGCGAATGAACAGACCTTTCAGCTTAATCACCCATTTCGCTAAACCTGTTGTTAGCACACCTGCAACACACGTAATTGCAAGGAACTCTGGGTTTTTTACCCAACCAAGAGGGTAGTGGCCTAATAGAATGTCACGTACGGTGCCACCACCAATGGCCGTTGCGCTGGCCACCAACATAACACCAAACCAGTCCATCTTTCTTCTACCAGCACTTAACGCACCTGTCATGGCTTCAGCCGTGATACCAATGATATACAACACACTTAGCAACATAGGGAACACTCAACGTAAAAAGTCACTACGTTCTACGAGAATCAGCGTAGGCGAAGTAACAACACTTACAAACGGTTCTATCTCTCTTAAAAAGTGATTAAAACCAGAAACATGCTTGTAATCAAACGGCTTCAAAATAGCGGTTTGAACGGCATCAAAATAAGGCGAGAGTGTAGTGGTAAATAAGTACGCTGACGAATGAGAAATTGTATGGAGAAAGCGACCTTCAGATAAATTCAACTAATAACCAAAAATGTGGGGGTGCCTTTACCTCATAACTAAAAACAGCGACAATATGCAGCGCATGTCAAACTGAAGTACAAACTCGACGATGACCCACGAATACCAAGACTTAATCACCATTTTTAATGACACCTTTTTAGAACAATTTAATACGAAATTAGAGTTAGGTGGTGATGAGCCTATTTATCTTCCTGCTGATGATGAACACCCTCATCATCGGATTATTTTTGCTCGGGGTTTTTACGCCTCTGCTTTACACGAGATTTCGCATTGGTGTGTGGCTGGTCCAGAGCGTCGTTTGCTGGAAGATTTTGGCTATTGGTATGAACCCGATGGGCGAACAGCAGAAGTTCAAGCGGAGTTTGAGAAAGTTGAAGTGCGACCTCAAGCTTATGAATGGATTCTGGCACAAAGCGCTGGCTTCCCTTTTACGGTGAGTTGTGACAATCTACACGGCGATTTTGAACCAGATAGGCTCGGCTTTATGAAAAAAGTGCATAAAGAAGTGCTAGGTATTTTGGACGTTGGCTTGCCTTTGCGAGTGAAAATGCTTTCTGATGCCCTGCGCGCATTTTATCAAACTAAGCCATTGGAAGCGTCGGACTTTTGCGTTAAATAACCACTAATAACCTCAGAGATACACCATGATTATTGAATTTGAAGAAAAACTACTGGAACTGATTGATGCTCGAATTGAAACAGCATCTGACGATGAATTGTTTGCTGGTGGTTATTTACGTGGTCACATCTCTTTATCCGCGGCGTCTTGTGAAGAAGAAGGGATTAGCGATATTACTGAGCTGAAGTCACGCATTGAGAGCAGCTTAGAAGGTGCGCGTACCGAGTTAAGCCCGGCCGATCGCGTGATTGTCAGTGATTTGTGGCAAGAGCTCCAGGCTCAGGCTTAATCCCTAAGCAGCGTTCTCCCTTTATTTAATCCTAGCAATTTACTACTTCGAAAAATTCGAACCTCTCCATAAAATTTTTGTGGTTGTAGCGAAACTGTTCAACTTTTATTCTGATCAGCATAAAACGTGAACAAAGGATTACAACCATGAAAATTGTCGCATTTGGTGCATCTACCAGCTCTACCTCAATCAACAAACTACTGGCTACATACGCAGCAAATCAAGTCGAAGGCGCTCAAGTGAATGTTCTAGACTTAAACGATTATCAAGCGCCAATGTTTAGCGAGGACAAAGAGAAAGAAATAGGTCAAGCTGAAGGGGCTGTCGCGTTTTTACGTGACTTGGCGGAGGCTGACGCTATCGTTGTTTCCTTCGCAGAGCATAACGGTTCGTACCCAGCGGCCTATAAAAACTTGTTCGATTGGGCGACGCGCATTGAGCGTAATGTATTTCAAAACAAACCTGTCGTTTATTTAGCAACTTCCCCAGGTCCCGGTGGTGCACAAAGTGTTCTTGCGGCGGCGACAGGTTCTGCTCAATTTTTTGGCGCGGATGTAAAGGCATCGTTATCTGTGCCGAGCTTCTACGAAAATTTTGACGTGGAATCGGGTAAGGTTGTAAACCCAGAAGTGGCAGAGCAAGTGAAACAGGCAGTTGCACAGCTGAAGTAATCTCAGTACGAGCGACTTAATGAGTTAGCGATTCCCGACACGTATCTGTGTCGGGAATTAAAACGAGAGAATACTCTTACAGCTCGGTAATGGCTTTGCCTTTTCTTAGTTTACGAACCCACATTCGACTTGGGTGAAGTTCGGTCAATATATCAACAGGTAATGGCAGCGGGTCCCCACAGATCTGGGAGGCCAACACTTCAGCTAATAATGGTGCAGAGCTCAGTCCACGAGATCCTAAACCTAAGAAGCAGAATAGGTTAGGGTACTGATGAATGGTTTCTACCTCTTCTGCTTTTTGATTTTGTAAGTTGGCGTATTGCGTTTTGATCGTCTCAAAGTCACCCACATTCCCGACAAATGGTAAATGATCCCGGCTAACACAACGAATACCTTGGCGAGATTGATTACCAGTGATATCTACCTCTTTTGCCCATGTTTGATTCGGTACACATTTCACTAGCTTTTCCGCATTATCTTTTTGGGCGTTTTCATCAAATTCGTAGTCAAGGTGACTGCGGTCGTAGCTTGCACCGATACACAAGTGTTGATTACTTGGGTTAACAGGTGTCATGTAACCGTCGTAACACAACACCGTTTTCAGCTGACTCAGCGTTTCGGTTGCTGGCGCATGACTGACTTGTCCTTTCACCTGCCCCATTGGGAGGGAAGCGGTTTGACTCAATGCCTGAAACTCATGGCCGTTCGCAATCACAACCGTTGAGTGCTCAAATGTTTGACCACTCGCCGTTAGTAGCCAGAGCTGACGTTTTTCATCCCAATCTAATGCCTCAATATGGTGTTCAAACTTCGTTGAGAGTAACGACGTCTGCTCCAATTGTTTGATTAACCCACGAGTTAACTCGGCAGGGCACAGCCACCCTCCCATTGGGTAGTGCACAGACGCCATATCAATAGGTAACCCGATAGTGTTCGCAGTTTCCTCGGCGGACAGCTTTTGAATGAGCTCTGGAGTGAAGTTACCCGCAAGCATTTTCTCCAGTTTGTCTGTGGATTTGTCATCCCACATCAACTGAGTTACGCCACACCAGTCATGATCAAAATCGATCTCTTGTGCTGCTTGTTCAACAAACTGACGTGCGAACAAAAATGCAGGAGCAAACACTCGTGAAACACCCGTGTGCGGGCCATTAAGCAGCGGATAAACGGCTCCTTGTCGATTGCCTGAAGCTCCTTTGGCTGGTTGTTTGTCTTTACAGTAAAGGGTGACGTTTTGGCCACGACGAACTAACGTTTTCGCTAACGCCACGCTGGCTATACCACCACCAATGATGGCAATCGAATCAAGATTGCTAGATGCTGTGCGATTGAACCAAGGGAGATGGTTCGACTGCTTTTCACGTTGCTCCATAGAGCCGGCGATCATTTCTCGTTTAGTGCCGAAACCTTTCACCTTTTTCATTGTAAAGCCAGCTTCGTTCAAACCACGACGTACAAAGCCTGCTGCGGTAAACGTGGCAACTGTACAATCTTGCTTGGCTAGCTTTGCCATGTTGTTGAACAGGCCTTGGTTCCACATCTCTGGGTTTTTGCTTGGCGCGAATCCATCTAAGAACCAAGCATCAATCAAACCTTGTTCGTTGTATGGGACTTGCGGCATGCAGTCTTTAATGTCACCAAACCAAAGGTCGAGTGTGATTGCACCGTCTTCTAAAACAATGCGATGACACTCCGGCACAGCGGCAGGATAGTGCTTTTGTAACTTTTCCGCGTACTCAGCTAGCTCAGGCCAAGCTTCATGCGCCTTCTTTAAATCGGCTTTGCTTAATGGGTATTTTTCAAAGCTAATAAAATGCAGCTCTTTCAATGTTGCGTCCGGATGCTGACGACGAAACTCACTAAACCACTGGCATACTGCTAAGAAGTTTAATCCCGTGCCAAATCCTGTTTCACCAATGACAAAACGTCTTTGGTCAAATTCCTGCCATCTTTCTGGGAGATTATTTTGTTTTAAGAAAACGTAGCGTGTCTCTTCAAGACCGTTTACGTTAGAGAAGTAAACATCATCAAATTGGTCTGAAACCGGAGTACCAGCTTCGTTCCAACCAAGTTCTGCGTTTTTTATTGAAGTCATAATGGTGCAAATTTGTGATTTGGCGCGGTAAGAATGGGGCGATTGTACGAATTTATGGGAAAGCTGACCACTTTTGTTGACTATCTTAGTTATCATCTAGCGGATTTTTGAATTATAGGAATGTCATAATGAAACGAGTCGTAATCACCGGTATGGGTATTGTTTCAAGTATCGGTAACAACGTCGAAGAAGTTCTAGCGTCTCTTAAAGCGGGCAAATCTGGCATCACTGCATCTGAGCAGTTCAAAGAACACGGTCTTCGTTCGCAAGTATGGGGTGACCTAAAAATCAACCCGGCGGAACACATCGACCGTAAGCAGATGCGCTTTATGGGTGATGCGGCTGCTTATGCATACCTATCAATGGAGCAGGCAATCGCAGACGCTGGTCTTACAGAAGAGCAGGTTTCAAACGATCGTACCGGTATCGTTGCAGGTTCTGGCGGTGCTTCTGCATACAATCAAACGGTAGCGACAGACACGATGCGCGCCAAAGGCGTAAAGCGAGTTGGTCCTTACATGGTTCCTCGTACTATGTCTTCTACTGTTTCTGCTTGTCTTGCTACGCCATTTAAGATTCGTGGCGTGAACTACTCAATGAGCTCTGCATGTGCAACATCTGCACACTGTATCGGCCATGCTATGGAGCTTATTCAACTAGGCAAACAAGATATTGTTTTTGCTGGTGGCGGCGAAGAGCTAGATTGGTCTCAAACTATGATGTTTGATGCGATGGGCGCACTGTCAACCAAATACAATGACACGCCAGACAAAGCATCTCGTACATACGATGCAGACCGTGACGGTTTTGTTATCTCGGGCGGCGGCGGCATGCTGGTTATTGAAGAACTAGAGCACGCACTGGCACGTGGTGCGAAAATCTACGGTGAAATCGTAGGTTACGGTGCGACATCAGATGGCTACGACATGGTAGCGCCATCAGGTGAAGGCGCAATTCGTTGTATGAAGATGGCGATGCAAGACGTTGATGGTGTGGATTACATCAACACGCACGGCACATCGACACCCGTTGGTGACGTGAAAGAGCTTGGTGCTATCCAACAATTGTTTGGTGAGAACAGCCCTGCAATCTCTGCAACAAAAGCAATGACTGGCCACGCACTCGGCGCAGCGGGCGTGCACGAAGCAATTTACTCAACACTTATGCTAGACAAAAACTTCATTGCTCCAAGCATCAATATTTCAAACTTGGACGAAGCAGCACAAGGTCTGGACATCGTGACAGAAGCACGTGATGCAGAGCTAACGACCGTAATGTCAAACAGCTTTGGCTTTGGCGGCACAAACGCAACTTTGGTTATTAAAAAGTACCAAGGTTAACTGAATTTGTTGGCGCCTTGCGAGAGTACTGTAAACGCCAACAATCCAGTTTCCAGAGCTTGATCAGTCACACTGATCGAACAGACGCAGACTCTATCCCATGGAGAGCGGGATAGGATCCTTTTGTTCTGGAACTTTGCCCGGCTATTTAGCCGGGCTTTTTCTTTTCTCTGTTTCTGCTTTTCTCTAGGCTTCCCGTCAATCGATTCTATAGGAGTTACCTCCTTGAGGTTTATTGGTGTTATATCTTGAGATTTTTCGGGAAAAGGGCACAATCGCTTTAGTTTCGCATCTTGCGAATAAACGAACTCTTACAAATGGATGTTAGAACGCTGGCGCTATGAAAATTATTGTTGATGAAAATATGCCGTATGCTGAAGAACTATTCAGCCAACTCGGTAACGTAATTCTAAAACCAGGTCGTACACTGACCGCCGATGATTTAGTGGATGTTGATGCCCTAATGATTCGCTCAGTCACCAAAGTGAATGCTGACCTGATCAGCAAAGCAAACAAGCTGAAGTTTGTTGGTACGGCCACGGCAGGCATGGATCATGTTGACCAAGCACTCTTAAAAGAGAAAGGCATTTTCTTCACTGCGGCGCCAGGGTGTAACAAAGTGGGTGTGGCGGAATACGCGTTCAGCGTGATGATGGTGCTCGCTCAGCAACAAGGTTTCTCGGTATTTGACAAGACGGTAGGTATTATTGGTGCAGGCCAAGTAGGTAGCTACCTAGAGAAATGTTTGAAAGGCATGGGTATTAAAGTTCTGATCAATGACCCATTCAAACAAGAGGCTGGTGATCCTCGTAGCTTTACTCCGCTGACAGAACTGATTGAAAGCTCAGACATCATTACACTACATACGCCAATCACCAAAGATGGCCCATACCCAACGCATCATTTGATTGATGAGAAGGTATTAAATGGTCTCCGCAGCGATCAAATTTTGATTAACGCGGCTCGAGGTCCCATCGTTGACAACGCTGCTTTGAAGCAACGTCTTTTGAAAAACGATGGCTTTACAGCGGCACTCGACGTATTTGAATTTGAACCAGAGGTTGATATGGAGCTTCTGCCTCTGCTAGCATTCGCAACCCCTCACGTTGCAGGCTACGGCTTGGAAGGGAAAGCTCGCGGTACAACGATGATTTTCAACAGCTACTGTGAGTTCTTAAATAACGAATTACGTGCGCATGCCAGCGATTTACTGCCAACCGCGCCTGTTCCTGCTATGGTATTGGACAGAGCTTGGGACGAAGCAACACTGCATAACATCACGCAGTTAATCTATGATGTGCGTAGAGATGACGCTCTTTTCCGCCGTGAAATCAGTAAGCCAGGCGCTTTTGACCTGATGCGTAAAAACTACTGGGATCGCCGTGAATACAGCGCTGTCACGCTAGTGGGTAACAAAACATGTAACCTTGCTCCATTAGCAGAACTAGGTTTTCAGATTGAGGTAAGTCAATGAGCCAGCAATATAATGTTGCCATTTTAGGTGCGACCGGTGAAACAATTTTGGATGTGCTTCAAGAGCGCAAATTCCCAGTAGGCGAAATCTTCCTACTCGCGAGTGAGCGCAGCGAAGGCAAGACTTATCGCTTCAATGGTAAAACGGTACGCGTTCAAAACGTAGAAGAGTTCGATTGGTCTCAAGCGCATATCGCACTGTTTTCTGCTGGTGGTGAGCTATCAGCCAAGTGGGCTCCAATTGCCGCTGATGAAGGCGTGATTGTTATCGACAATACATCACACTTCCGTTACGAGTACGACATTCCTCTTGTTGTGCCTGAAGTAAACCCAGAAGCGATTGCAGAGTTTCGTAACCGTAACATCATTGCGAACCCGAACTGTTCAACCATCCAAATGCTGGTGGCACTAAAACCAATTCACGATGCGGTGGGTATTGAGCGTATTAACGTATCAACTTACCAATCGGTGTCTGGTGCAGGCAAAGCGGGTATCGATGAGCTAGCAGGTCAAACGGCGAAGCTGCTAAACGGTCTGCCTGCAGACAAGAAGCAATTCTCTCAACAGATCGCGTTTAACTGTATTCCACAAATCGATCAAATGATGGAAAACGGCTATACCAAAGAAGAAATGAAAATGGTGTGGGAAACACAGAAGATCTTTAACGATCCATCAATCACAGTCAATCCAACGTGTGTACGTGTTCCTGTATTCTACGGTCACGCAGAAGCACTTCACATTGAGACTCGTTCACCTATCGATGCACAAGAAGTCGTTAACTTGCTTGAACAAACTGACGGTATCGAAGTGTTCCACGGTGAAGACTTCCCTACACAAGTTCGCGATGCGGGCGGTAAAGACCATGTAATGGTTGGCCGTATCCGTAACGATATCAGCCATCATAGCGGCGTAAACCTGTGGGTTGTTGCTGATAACGTGCGTAAAGGCGCGGCAACTAACGCGGTGCAAATCGCAGAAGTTCTGATCCGCGATTACTACTAAGTCGCTTACAGTTCATTTCAAAGCCTCGCACAGTGCGAGGCTTTTTTGTACGAACGAAACAAAATAGTGTGAGATTAGTACGAATATGGCGAGAGCCACACATTTTTTATTCTCAACGCTATAGTTTTGCATGCGATATCCGATATATTTAACCGATCACCATTTCAAATTGTATTTAGCACAAAACTGAGCCTTCTATGCGTCAAAATTATAAGCGTTTGTTAGCAGCCCTTGTGTTGATGAGCGCGACTCAGACATCATCAGTGGTTCAAGCCGAAGGAATTCGTCTTGTTGGACCGTCTGGTGAAGTGCAATCATCTCCGAGCTATGCTGAAGATATTGAGCGAGCATTACCTGCTCCTCCTGCGAATACTCAACCGTCACGTTTCTTTGGTCCGACTGGTGAAAATCAAACACTATGGTCGATCGCTTCAGAATTACGACCTTCACGCGGTGTTACCGTTCAACAAACGCTTCTTGCCATTTACCGAATTAACCCTCAAGCGTTTGAGAACCAAAACATTCATGAATTGATCCCAGGGAGTCGGCTACGAGTACCTTCTCTAGAGCAAGTGCAAAGCGCGACCACAGCGCAAGCTGTTGCGATTATGAAGGCGCATGAAGCTAAGTTAAAACAGCCGAAGCCGACAAATAGAGCGACGCCAGCACAACGAGTCACCGAGCAACCAAAGCCACAAATTAAAGTAGAACCCAAGCCTGCGGCTAAGCCAGAGACAGTGGCTGCAACGGAGCCAAAACCAACTCCGAAAACAATACCCGTCATCCCTGCGCCACCAGTAACTACCTCTCCGCAGGGTGAAAAGCAGGTCAGTGCGCTAAAGGACAAACTTCAAGGCTCACAAAGTGAATTAGACTCATTAGAAGAGAAGAACCATCGTCTTCGATTGATGCTGTCAGAAGTGCAAAGCGAAGTCGAAACTTTGAAAAGCGAGCTGAATGACGAAGAACGCATTCGCTCAGAAGTCGAGAAGCTGCTTGCTGAAGAACGCCAGCGCCTTGCTGAACAACAACGCATGCAACCAAGCACCATGGACAAAATTTTGTCGAATGGTTGGCTTGTTGGTCTTGCGGCATTAATTCCTGGTGCTTTGATTGCGTTGCTAGTTGTTATGCTTCTTGGTCGACGCTCTAAAGCGAAAGAGGAAGATGCGGCTGCACAGGAACAGCAAAACGTTGATCCTCTTGCGGCGCCAATCGGTTTAGCGGCGGCGGATGAGCTTGATGAAGAGCTCACGCTTGATGATGAATTGTTTGCAGATGAAGATATCAACACACAGTCTTTACAAGAAGAGAAGTCAGATTTAGAAGAAGACGTCTTTGCTAACCTCGACGATGAAGAACTTGATTTCAATCTGGAAGGGGACGATGACCCATTTGCAGATATTGGCGATGACGGCGACCTAGATGTTGGTCTGGATGAGTTTGAATCATCGAACAATGGTATCCAAGTCAACGGCGAAGAAAAAGCGCTTGGTTTAGAAGAAATGGAGCGAGCCTTAGATGAGGTTGCTCCAGAACTAGAAGTGCTCGATGACGATGAGTCTGGCTTCGATCTTTCGGATGATACGAATGAGAAATCAGACTCGCTTTCAGACGACGCATTTGCCGAGTTACTTGCAGCCGATGAGCCGTCAGAAGAGTTACCAAGTGACACTGTCGACCAGGATATGCTTGATGACTTGTTTGCTGAACTTGGCAACGATGACTTCGATTTAGATACTGATGAGCCTGAGTTAAAACAGCCTGTGTCGGATGATGACTTTAGTGTAGGAGAGGCATCTGACGACGATATCGATAAGCTATTGGCCCAGTATGAACAACCGGCTAGCGAATCGGAAGTTCGAGAAGCTGACGCCAATGAAGGTCCTGTTCTAGATGAAAACAGTACAGAGCTACTCGATGAACTCATTGATTTTGATGAAGATGACACAGACGAGTTTGATCCACTAAACGAGCTAGAAGCAATCTCTGGTTTTGAAGGTGATGACTCGATCGAAGAGTTAGACGCAGATAGCACAGACTTACTGGATGAACTCATTGATGATGTTACCTCTGAACTTGATGAAGAGACTGAAGCTGATTTAGATCCGTTTGATGATCTGATTCGAGAGGACGAGAGCCCAGAGCAGAATAAATCGGAAGAGGAAGAGTTACTGAAATCACTTGGTTTTGGTGAATCAGACGCCGACGAAAAGCCATCTCCCGTAGTTGAGTCAGAACAAACTCATGAAGATCAGGACATTGAGTCTGGGTTGGACATCGACGCTTTATTAAGTGAAAGCCAGCCAGACACGCAACAAGCTGTAGAAGATCAACCATTAACCGAGCCAGAAGCTACTTCAGAGCCATTTAGCAGCGATGAATTTCTTGGTGATTTAGAGGACCTCTCACCAGAGAATGATCCTTTAATGAGCGAGCTAGACGACCTATTTGAGTCAGACAGTGAAGAGCTTCTGCCAACAGAACAAGAAAAAGCGGATTTTTCTGCTGAACTTGACGCTCTATTTGATAGTGAAGACGATTTACCGCAGCAAGTTGAAAAAACACAAGCGGAGATAGAGGAAGCTTCATCACTACAGCAAGAGGCTACCGATACTGATTCAACACAAGAACCATCCGTGGAGTCCGATGCTGAGGTACAGCCTCACGTTGAGCAAGAGGAAGACATTCCAGCCTTCACGCCGACACCAAATACAATAGAAAATGAATTCGGTGTTCCACAAGAAGAAGATTGGCTACTGGATGAGCCTGAATTGGAGCCGGAAACTGAGTCGACCAACGATTCAGAAGAAGAATTCAATTTTGATGAGCTAGATTTGCCAGAATTCAGTGAAGAAGATGCTCTAGCATCTATGGCTGGC
>NZ_JAWOSZ010000006.1:231791-232032 GCF_033338615.1 Vibrio sp. Vb1980 | reverse complement strand
GAACCTGCGTTAGAAACGTCCGAGTCCGTTGAGTCAGAACAAGTTGAAGCAGGCTTACCAACTGAATCAGAAGATGAATTCAATTTTGACGAGCTGGATCTTCCTGAGTTTAGTGAAGAAGATGCTCTAGCATCTATGGCTGGCGAACCTGCGTTAGAAACGTCCGAGTCCGTTGAGTCAGAACAAGTTGAAGCAGGCTTACCAACTGAATCAGAAGATGAGTTCAATTTTGACGAGCTGG
>NZ_JAWOSZ010000006.1:37683-231691 GCF_033338615.1 Vibrio sp. Vb1980 | reverse complement strand
ATCTTCCTGAGTTTAGTGAAGAAGACGCATTGGCGTCTATGGCGGATGAGCCGGAGTTAGAAACGTCCGAGTCCGTTAAGCCAGAACAAGTTGAAGCCGACTTGCCAACTGAATCAGAAGATGAATTCAATTTTGATGAGCTAGATCTTCCTGAGTTTAGTGAAGAAGACGCATTGGCGTCTATGGCGGATGAGCCGGAGTTAGAAACGTCCGAGTCCGTTGAGCCAGAACAGGTTGAAGCCGACTTGCCAGCTGAATCAGAAGATGAATTCAATTTTGATGAGCTGGATCTTCCTGAGTTTAGTGAAGAAGACGCATTGGCGTCTATGGTGGATGAGCCGGAGTTAGAAACGTCCGAGTCCATTGAACTAGAACAAGTTGAAGCCGACTTGCCAACTGAGTCCGAAGAAGAGTTCAATTTTGATGAGCTCGATTTGCCAGAGTTCAGCGAAGAAGATGCCTTGGCGTCGATGGAAGAAGAGCCAGAATTACCGAGCTCTGAGACTGCAGATATAGAACCAATCTCCGGTGAGGATGAAGAGTTAAGTTTTGACGACCAAGATCTTCCAGAGTTCAATGAGGAAGATGTTCTCGCGTCAATGAACGAGGGTGCGCCAGAGAGCCCTAAGGTTGAAGCAGAGACATCGAGACCAGCTATTCAAGCCGATAACGATCATGATGCTTTGTTTGAAGTATTTGCGCAGCAAAACGGCTTTGATACTGACCCAGAAGTGCAGCCAACAGCGACAGAGGGTGAGCCGCTCAGTAATTTGGATGATGAATCATCAATGGCTAACCTTCTTGCGGAAGACGCAAACTCAGAAGTATTTGAAGGTAAACTAGACAGTGACACCATCGCAAGTGCAGGTATGGATTTTGAAACCATGCTTGATGTTGGAGATGATTGGGATGGCTTTAAACCCGCTGCTGATAACGTAAGTTCTACTGAAGAAGTGCCTGAGGACCAGCGTGATGTTTGGAATTCGAGTGATGCACTAAGTCAGCCAGAGATCGCGCAAGAAAACTGGGCAGAGCAAAGCGACTTGGATGACTTCGACCCGAAGAAAAATCAATTTATGACGATTGATGAATTGATGGCTCAGGTCGACAGAGAAGGTGGTGAGTTCGAAGAAGAAGACCTTAAGCTCGATGTCGGATTGAACGAGTTTCCAGATGTTATCGGCGAGATCGGCGATATTGACGTAGATAACAATGCTGAAGCGGCTGGGAAACTGGATTTGGCTAAAATCTATCTCGAGATGAACGATTCTCAAGGGGCGATTAAACTACTAGAAGAGGCGATTGTTTACGGTGAGGATGATATTCGCCGCGAAGCAAAAAGCCTGATTGACGCCATTAATGGCCGATAAACCGAAACAAAAGGGTAGCGTTTGCTACCCTTTTTGTGTCCCGTTAGTAGGATGCTACCTTTATGTCACCCTTGGTGAAACTGGCAACTTGAGGTGACTTGAGTATATACTTCCCGCCCCATTTTAGAGTTCGAAGGTTAAGATGAGAATCGCATTAGGTATCGAGTACAACGGTACAAACTACTTTGGTTGGCAGCGCCAAAGAGAAGTGAAAAGTGTCCAAGAAGAGCTAGAGAAAGCATTGTCCGTCGTCGCTAATCACCCAGTTGAAGTTCAGTGTGCTGGTCGGACAGACGCAGGCGTGCATGGCACGGGACAAGTTGTGCACTTTGATACCAACGTTACTCGAAAAATGGTAGCTTGGACCATGGGCGCAAACGCGAACATGCCAAGCGATATAGCGGTTCGTTGGGCTAAGGAAGTTTCAGATGATTTCCATGCAAGATTCTCAGCGACAGCTCGCCGTTATCGTTACATTATTTTCAATCATGCTTTACGTCCAGGCATCCTAAACTCGGGGGTTAGTCACTATCATGGTGAGCTCGACGAGAAAAAAATGCATGAAGCAGGGCAGTTCCTACTTGGCGAAAATGATTTTACGTCGTTTCGCGCGGCGCATTGTCAGTCTCGCAGCCCATTTCGAAACTTGATGCATCTGAACGTTACGCGCCATGGGAACTATGTGGTTATTGATATTAAAGCTAATGCGTTCGTGCATCATATGGTTCGTAATATCACGGGTAGCTTGATAAAAGTTGGACGTGGCGAAGAGAGTCCTGAATGGATCAAGTGGTTATTAGAAGCCAAAGATCGCAAACTAGCGGGTGCGACAGCGAAAGCGGAAGGTCTGTACCTGGTAGATGTAGACTACCCAGAAGAGTTTGGGTTACCTGAAGTGCCGATCGGTCCACTGTTTTTACCAGATAATTTGAACTAATTTTACAAACTTATTTCAAAATATCGGTAGTGTTTACATTGAATGTGAACGGAAAACATACGCTATTTACGATATCAAAAATAGGTACAACCAGTTTTTTATCTACAGTAGCTGCAAGATATGGTTTAATCCGTCGGTATTATGTCGAATTTATATCTTTCGCAATGAAGCGGAAGAGTTGAGAGAAAAGGTCTTCCATGAGTTGGCTTGAAAAGATTTTAGAGAAAAGCAATCTAGTAAGTTCACGCAAAGCTTCTATCCCAGAAGGTGTGTGGACTAAATGTACCTCTTGTGAACAGGTTTTATACCATGCTGAACTAGAGCGTAACTTAGAAGTTTGTCCAAAGTGTAACCATCACATGCGTATGAAAGCGCGTCGTCGTTTGGAAACATTTTTAGATGAAGGTAATCGAGTTGAATTAGGTTCTGAACTTGAGCCACAGGATAAACTGAAATTTAAAGATTCTAAGCGATACAAAGAGCGTATCTCTGCTGCACAAAAAAATAGCGGTGAGAAAGATGCGCTAGTTGTGATGCAGGGTGAATTGCTTGGTCTGCCGCTTGTGGCGTGTGCGTTTGAATTCTCCTTTATGGGTGGTTCAATGGGTTCAGTCGTTGGTGCTCGCTTTGTGAAAGCAGTGGATGCAGCCATTGAAAATAACTGTGCGCTTGTTTGTTTCTCAGCAAGTGGTGGTGCTCGTATGCAAGAGGCTTTAATGTCTCTTATGCAAATGGCAAAAACCAGTGCTGCGCTTGAGCGTTTATCAGAAAAAGGTCTGCCGTTTATTTCTGTTCTAACTGACCCTACAATGGGTGGTGTATCAGCAAGTTTGGCTATGTTGGGTGATATCAACATCGGTGAACCTAAGGCCCTCATTGGCTTTGCTGGTCGTCGTGTAATCGAGCAAACTGTACGTGAAGATCTTCCTGAAGGTTTCCAGCGTAGTGAGTTCCTGCTTGATCACGGTGCTATTGATATGATCGTTGACCGTCGTGAAATGCGTCAGCGTGTGGGTGGTCTTATCGCTAAGATGACTAACCACAAGTCTCCTTTGGTGGTTTCGGTTAACGAATCTCCAAATGAAGAGCCATATTCTGTACCAGAAGCGGACGAAAAAGGGTAAAGTATCAACTAACATAAAAACCAAAGAATTTAATGGTTAAAGTTAGATGACCCAAAACCCAATTCCTCAAGCCACATCTTCATTAGAGATGTGGCTTGATTATTTAGCAAATATTCATTCCTCAGCAATTGATCTAGGCTTAGACCGTGTCCAAGCGGTAGCAAACAAAGCCAATCTTACCAAACCAGCTCCAACCGTAATCACCGTTGCCGGAACCAATGGCAAAGGCTCAACGTGTGCGTTAATGGAAGCCATTTTACTTGATGCTGGCTATTCAGTCGGTGTTTATAGTTCTCCGCACCTGATTCGTTACAACGAGCGTGTACGCATTAATGGCGTTGACGTTGTAGGTGCCAAGCACTGTGAAGCATTCGATTATGTAGAAAAGCAGCGTGGTGATGTTAGCCTTAGCCTCTTTGAATTCGGTACGCTTGCTGCGCTACGTATTTTCCAAGTAGAGAAAGTTGACGTTGTCTTACTTGAAGTAGGACTTGGCGGCCGTCTAGACGCCACTAACGTTGTTGACCATGATGTTTCTGTTATTACGAGCTTAGCGATCGATCATGTGGATTGGCTTGGTGATGACATCAATGTTATTGGTTTTGAAAAAGCGGGCATTTACCGTTCAGGGAAGCCAGCAATTTGTGGTCAACCGACGCCACCAGCGACCGTGGCGGCTCATGCTGACGATATTGGTTCTGAGTTCTTCCAAGTAGGTATTCAGTACGATTACCAACTAACTGATAATGGTTGGAAATGGAGCAGTGGGGCATTTGAGTTAGAGGATTTACCAATCCCATCGCTACCATTACAAAATGCAGCCACTGCACTGATGGCACTAGGGGCTTCGGAATTGCAAATCACTGACATAAATATTGTCAATGGCTTGAATAATGCGCGTTTGGCGGGGCGTATGCAAGTACTGCATCACGAACCTGAAATAGTCCTTGATGTCGCTCATAACCCGCACTCTGCTGAGTATTTGGTAGAGAGAGTGAAGCAACAATATCTGGGTAAGAATATCCATATTGTGGTTGCAATGCTGCATGACAAGGACATTAAAGCAACCATTGAAGCGCTAACTCCAGTTGCAACACAATGGTATCCAGCGTCGCTTACTGGACCGAGAGCGGCGACCGCTGATGAATTGTGCCAATACTTACCTGATGGGCAAGTTCATTTTGAAAACCCTGTTGACGCCTTCGAGAGTGCGAGAAGCCACGCAAAGACAGGAGACGTTATTCTGGTGGTTGGATCATTCCATACCGTCGGAGAGGTATTGGAACATTGGCAATCAAATAATAAATAAGTAAAGGTATTTTGATGGCAAGTAAATTCCAAAGTCGTTTAGTCGGCACCATCATTCTAGTCGCAGTCGGAGTCATTGTTCTTCCCGATGTGCTAGATGGTAAGAAACTGCACTACAAAGAAGAATTTGCCAGTATTCCTATCAAACCAGAACTTGATAGTGATGTGGAAAACTTCGAAATATTAGAGCCAGTGGAAGACGACATTACGTTACCGGATTCTCCGGTTGAAGCTGTAGTGCAAGAACGTGAGGATGCTCAAGTAGCCGTTTCTGAGCCCGAGCCAGTGCCAACATCTAAACCTGAGGTCATCAAACAACCAGAGCAAGTTGAGGTCGTCACTCGTCCTGTTCAAGAGAAAAATCAATATGAAGATTCAGCTTGGATCATTCAGTTGATGGCACTTAAGAATCACGAAAATGCTGTCGCGCTTGTCGCGGATTTGCAAAAGCGTGGTTATCAAGCTCACACAAAGAAAGAAAACGAGTTTACGAGAGTGATTGTTGGCCCTGATGTGTCAAAAAGTAAACTTGAACGACAAGTTCAAGAATTACAAAAAATTACAGGTTCAAAAGGCCAATTGCTTAAATTTAAGCCATTAAATCCATAAGAAAACGTTTGCGTCAGCATTTTTTCTGTTAAAATGCGCGCCAACTTAAGATGAAGAAAAGATGAATTGGATAGATTTTATCATTTTAGGTGTGATCGGATTTTCAGCTCTGATCAGTTTAGTTCGCGGTTTTGCTAAAGAAGCTTTGTCTTTGGTGATTTGGTTCGGAGCGTTTTTTATCTCCAGTAATTACTATGCCAAATTGGCGGTGTACTTCACCAACATCGAAGATGATATGTTTCGTAACGGAGCGGCGATTGCGGCGTTATTTGTCGCAACCTTGGTAGTTGGTGCAGTGGTGAATTACGTCATTGGTCAACTGGTACAAAAAACAGGGCTATCAGGTACGGACCGAATTCTCGGGATTGTATTTGGTGGTCTACGCGGAGTCTTAATTGTTTCTGCGGTGCTGTTTTTTATGGATGCGTTTACTGCATTCCCAAGCTCGGATTGGTGGAAAGATTCACAGTTGATCCCTGAGTTCAGCCGTATCATCGCCCCATTCTTCGAGCATTTACAAGCAACATCAAGTTTTCTGTCTGGCACTATCTAGTAGTGCCAGCTACTGTCGCAAATCGAGGATTAGGACATGTGTGGTATTGTTGGAATCGTGGGCACAACGCCTGTAAACCAGTCTATTTATGACGCGTTAACGGTGTTACAGCATCGTGGCCAAGATGCCGCTGGTATTTGTACCATAGAAAGCAATCGTTTTCGTCTGCGTAAGGCGAACGGTTTAGTCAAGGATGTATTTGAAGCAAGACACATGCAACGCCTGCAAGGCGAGGTCGGAATTGGTCATGTTCGTTACCCTACAGCAGGCAGTTCAAGCGCTTCAGAAGCTCAACCTTTCTACGTAAACTCTCCTTTCGGTATTACACTTGCCCACAACGGTAACTTGACTAACGCCAACGAAGTTCGTCAGAAGCTGTTTGAAAAAGATCGCCGTCATATCAATACCACTTCAGACTCTGAAGTATTACTAAATGTACTGGCGCACGAAATTGACTCAGTAAAAGGAAATGTCACGACCGAAGACGTATTCCGCGCAGTCACCAATGTTCATCGCACAATTCGCGGTGCTTATGCTGTGACAGCTATGATCATTGGTCATGGTATGATTGCATTTCGTGACCCACACGGTATTCGCCCGCTGTGTTTAGGTAAGCGTGAAGTTAACGGCAGAGCAGAGTACATGGTTGCGTCTGAATCGGTGGCATTGGATGCGGTCGGTTTTGATTTCGTCCGTGATGTTGCACCTGGTGAAGCGATTTACGCAACGTTTGACGGTGAGCTTTACACGAAGCAGTGTGCAGACAATCCTAAGCTGAACCCTTGTATTTTCGAGTTCGTGTACTTTGCTCGTCCGGATTCGTTCATCGATAAAATTTCGGTATACAGCGCTCGCGTTGAAATGGGTAAAAAGCTGGGCGAACGTATTCGTGAAGATTACGCAAACCTTGATATCGATGTTGTCATTCCTATCCCTGAAACGTCTTGCGACATTGCACTGCAAATCGCTCAAGCGATCGATATCCCTTATCGCCAGGGTTTCGTGAAAAACCGTTATGTTGGACGTACGTTTATCATGCCTGGCCAGCAACAACGTAAGAAATCAGTACGTCGCAAGTTGAATGCTATTCGTTCGGAATTCAAAGGTAAGAATGTGTTGCTGGTGGATGACTCTATTGTTCGAGGTACAACGTCAGAGCAGATTATTGAGATGGCTCGTGATTCTGGTGCCAAGAAAGTGTACATGGTCTCAGCGGCTCCTGAAGTTCGTTTCCCGAACGTATACGGCATTGATATGCCAAGTGCTACAGAGCTTATTGCCCATGGCCGTGACAACGATACAATTTGTAAGCAGATTGGTGCCGATGCGCTTATTTATCAACGCCTAGAAGATTTGGTAGAGGCGGTCGGTCTTGGAAACCAAGATATTACTCAGTTCGATACATCCGTGTTTAACGGCGAATACGTAACGGGTGATATTGACCAACAATACCTAGATTTTTTAGATGGTCTTCGTAACGATGATGCGAAAACACAACTTGAAATCCAACAGGATTTAGCAAACCTAGAGCTTCATAACGAAGGCGCATAGGGTGCGTTTTCTTAAGTCGTAAAAAAACCAGAGCTTCGGCTCTGGTTTTTTGTTTTCGCTATCTAATTAGTGAATGTTATAAGCGATCACAAAGTCAATAAAGAGGCGAACTTTCTCTGGCAGGTGGTCTTTGTGGTTGTAAAGCATATAAATGTCGCGCGGGTTTGCACTCCAATCTGGCAGTACGCGTACCAAATCACCGCTCTCGATGTACTCTTTGATCATGACATCTGGCATTAGTGTGATGCCTAAACCTTCGGAACAAGCGCTGCGCACCACATTGAGCGCGTTTGCTTGAAAACGACCACGGTCAACATTCACCACAGACTCGCCTTTGCTATTAATCAAGGTCCACTTAATAAGCGGGTACCCTTTTAGCAATGAATGGTTAGAGAGCTCTTCTGCATGATGTGGCGCAGGATTCGAGGTTAGATAGTCAGGGCTTGCAACGAGAATATCCTTCACTTCGCCAATCTTACGCGCGATGAGGCTAGAGTCGCGTTGAGGTCCCACTCGAAAAATTACATCCCATTCAGTAGGGTCAAGCTTGTCCGCATTATTCTCTGTCGTTAGCTCAATGTTGATGTCCGGGTACTGCTTCATAAAGCTGTTGAACATCGGCATCATCATTCGTTTAGTTAAGTTGTAAGGCGCGGATATCTTAATCTTGCCGGATGCTCCTCGGCAGTCGTCAGTGATTTCCTCTGCTGCGGTTGTTAGCCTTTGTAGTAAAGGAGAGCACTCATGGTAAAAACGTTCCCCTGCTTCAGTGAGCGAGAGTTTGCGAGCATGACGGTTCAATAGTCGAAGATTGACAGAGTCTTCTAGCGCTTGAATGCGTCGGGTGATGGTCGCAACCGGGATCATGGTTTTTCGCGAAGTTGCGGTGTAGCTCCCATTTTCGACAACCAGTCGAAACAGGTTTAAGTCATCTAATTTCATATTTCCAGACACATTAAATTACCGATTACGGTTAATTTATAATTAACTTTGTGATCAAAGCTTGCTTTAAGTCAACATGTTGCATCATTTGAACACAGCAACCCTGTTTGAGTAAATACTGTTATACGCCGTAATATTTGTATTAATGCAGTTTCCGAGCTAAGTTTTATAACAAGGCGAAGCGGCCTCAGGTCTTGCTGTGACACGTTTTGCTGGAAGTAAACACAACAAAAATAATGACTTAATAATAAATCTGTTTTTTTGACTGAGCTTTGTGAGGGATAAAGGTATGTTTAAGACTCACAGTCAAACGGCAATGGTCTCGGCACAGGAAGTGATTAATCAAAAACTAATAATGTTGGTGGACGATGATCCAATATTTCGTAAAGTAACCAATGCCTATTTAGAAAGTCAGGGTTTTAAAGTAGTAGAAGCAGAAAACGGCCTAGAAGCGCTTCAACAACTCAGGGAATGCCAACCCGATCTTATCTTATGTGATTTATCGATGCCGGTCTTAGATGGTATCGAGTTCGTCGAAGAAGTTAGTCTCGAATACCCATATATGCCGCTTATCGTGGTATCAGGCACGGATGAAATGTCCGATGTCGCGAAAGCGTTGCGATTTGGTATTAAAGATTTTCTTCCTAAACCGATAGGTAATTATGAGCACCTATCTCAGGCGATAGAGAATACGCTAGAAGATACCGATAGCCACTTCTCAGAACAACGTGACTTTTCAAGTCAGTGGTTCAGGGTTGATGATGGTGGTGAAATCCCAGATGAACAAGAGCTGTATTGGCATCTGGAATATTTACAACAGAATCCGAGTGCGGCAAGAGATTTACTGCAAGCTCTATTGCCAGAGAAGGATGCTGCTCAGGGAGATTGGCGCTGCTCGTACCGTTTATTGCAATCGACGGATGTGATGCCCTTGGTTTTCGATTATCGTTGGTTAATGAATGGTCAATTTGCGTTTTATCTCGTTGATTCTGCTTCCCAAGCTAATGATGGAGTTGCGACGACATTGCTCGTTAGGGCATTGTTTGACGATTATCTCCGTAACTTGAAAAGTTTCAGTGCTGATCTCAAGGACATGGTAGGGATCATTGAAAAAGGAATTGAGTGTTCGGAGTGTGCGGGTGCAGTCAATGCTGTGTTTGGTGTCGCCGACCTCGCTTCATCCTCGGTCTCTATATTGCCTGCGGGTTTAGATAGCCATTGGTCTGACGGAAATACGAATCAACACATCGCAGCAGGTAACCGTTTAGGGGGAGGAAGTATGAAAAACTTCATCACCCGCGATTTACCGCTTAGTGTTGCAGGACAGTTGTCTATCGGGTGTTTAGGTTCTTCAAGTTTTAGTTTAAGTATTACCCGGAAATCCCGACTAGTATAATTATGACTTGCAAACCAATAAGCAGCGTCCTGACGCTGCTTATTATCTTTTTAGAACCACCAAAACAACATACGTTTAGTTCAATAACCTTACTTTTTATTGGTGTTTAGATTTGGCTGTTTAATGTATAGTCAGCGCTTAAAACAATAATGACCCATTTGTGCAACGATAATTTAACGCTGTGCCTTGGGAGAAGCAAAGTCAACTAGTGAGAAGACACATCATGGCAGACAAAGATTTTAAAGAGCCTTATAATATTTTTTACTTTTTAGGTTTTATTGCAGTTCTTTTGATCCCAACACTTCCTGCAACGCTAACCTGGCTTCGTGTAATGAATGGTTACGCAGGCTTTTAATCTAGCTATTTTGTACCGGAGTTCACCATTCGTATTAAGCGTTACTTTTTCAATACTGTTGGTGGACTCTGTATTGTGCTCGGCATAGCCGGCATAGCCCTTCCACTTTTACCCACCACACCTTTTATTTTGCTTGCTAGCGCATGTTTTATGCGTGGTAGCCCCGCATTTCATCAATGGTTACATAACCACAAAACGTTTGGACCCATTCTCGACAATTGGCATAAGCATCGGGCTGTTACTTCAAAAGTAAAAAAGCGTGGTGCGATTTTTATTGCGCTTAGTTTCATGGTTTCAATCGTTGTTGTCCCCCTCGTTTGGGTAAAAATTGGTCTTTTAGTGATGCTAATCGTTTTACTCAGCTGGTTTATGCGTCTGCCTGTGATTGAGTTGGTTGCTGACCGAGAAGAAAATCACTAAGATTGTAGAGAATAGTGTGCCCGCTCTTCGAGTGGGCGTTTGTATTTTCAGCGCCTGTGACTTTTACGAAAATAAGCACATAGTGGTGAAAACCTATTGTTCGTTGCCCTCGTGATACTGCGATTAGAGAGGGCGATGAGCCAATCTAAGTAAATCGGTATTATGACTACAGAAACAATTTCACTGATCAAATCTAGCATCAAAAGCATCCAAGACTACCCAAAGCCAGGCATTCTATTTCGTGATGTGACGAGCCTTCTTGAAGACGCGAAAGCATACCAAGCGACGATCAACTTACTTGTTGAACGTTACAAAGATATGGGCTTTACCAAGGTTGTGGGTACGGAAGCTCGTGGCTTTCTATTTGGCGCGCCTTTAGCGCTTGAGCTAGGTGTTGGTTTTGTACCAGTGCGTAAACCAGGCAAGCTACCACGCCCTACTGTTGCTCAATCTTATGAGCTTGAATACGGCGTTGATACACTAGAAATCCATACAGATGCCATCGTTGAAGGCGACAAAGTACTGGTTGTCGACGATTTATTGGCAACGGGCGGTACTATTGAAGCGACGACTAAGCTGATTCGCCAACTGGGTGGTGAAGTTGAGCACGCTGCGTTCGTTATCAACCTACCAGAAATCGGTGGCGCTAAACGTTTAGAAGCACTAGGTCTAAACGTGTACAGCATCTGCGATTTTGAAGGACATTAATACATTCAATGAGTTATTTAGCTTTAGCGCGAAAATGGCGTCCTAATCAGTTTGACCAAGTTGTCGGACAAAAACATGTCCTGACGGCGTTGGAAAACGCACTGGCGCAAAACCGTTTACACCATGCTTATCTGTTCAGCGGGACTCGTGGTGTGGGTAAAACGAGTATCGGTAGGCTGTTTGCCAAAGGCTTGAACTGCGAAACCGGCATTACCGCGACACCTTGTGGTAAGTGTGATACTTGTCGTGAAATTGATGAAGGTCGCTTTGTCGATCTTCTTGAAATCGACGCAGCATCACGTACTAAAGTTGAAGACACTCGCGAACTGTTAGACAACGTTCAATACAAACCTGCTCGTGGACGTTTTAAAGTGTACCTCATTGATGAGGTGCACATGCTATCGCGTCACTCTTTCAATGCGTTGTTGAAAACCCTGGAAGAGCCGCCAGAGTATGTGAAGTTCTTACTCGCAACAACTGATCCACAAAAGCTGCCTGTCACTATATTGTCGCGTTGTCTTCAGTTTCATCTGAAACCAATCAGCGTTGATGAGATTCACCAGCAACTTGATTACATCCTAGGTCAAGAGCAAGTTTCAGCAGAGCCAAAAGCGTTGGGTATGATCTCACATGCTGCAGATGGCAGTATGCGTGATGCTCTTAGCTTGACTGATCAAGCAATTGCATTAGGTAACGGTGCGGTGCAAGCCGATATTGTCAGCCACATGTTGGGGACGATTGATACCGACCAAGCGATTCACTTACTAGAGTCAATCAGCAGCAAGAAACCTCAACAAGCCATGGATAAAATCCAACAATTAGCGGCAAATGGTGTTGAGTGGGATGGTTTGTTGCAGCAAGTCGCAACACAGTTACACAGAATTGCGATGTATCAAGCGTTGCCCGCGTCGTTAGACCGAGCACAACCAGATGCAGAGAAAATTGAGCTGTTGAGTAAAGCTCTAAGCCCGCAAGACGTTCAGCTTTACTATCAAATTGCATTGAAAGGTCGTGAAGATTTGACCCTCTCGCCAAATGGGCGAGTCGGTCTGGAAATGATTGTGCTGCGTATGATGGCGTTCCGCCCATCAAGTAACAGTGGGGCAAATGTTGTTTCCAGTAACTGCGAATCAGCTTCAGCCCCAGTTCAAAGTGCCAGTCAATCAAAGACTGCACCAGCTCAGACAGTAGCAGCTCCTCGAGCTCAGCAGCCGAGTCCAGCACAAAGCTCACCACAAGTGGCGCCTCAACCTTCATCCAATTCACAACCTGAATATCACGCGAGTGGATATGAGAGGGTTCCGCCACAGTATGATATGGCGCCGCCGATGAGCGAAAACCCTGCGCCGCAGCATGAAACGCCACCTCAACAAGTGCAAGAGAGCGTTTCAACACCGGCGCGCGGTGGTCTAAGCGGTTTACGTCACCAATTACGTTCTCAGCGTCAAGGCCTACAACAGAACACTCCTCAAAATGGTGGCTCAAAAAAGCCTAAAGCGGCATCTGCACAACCAGAATCGGTTATCGACCGAGTAGCGCAATTGCATGGCAATTCCGCGCAGGTGTCGCCAAACTCAGCTCCGAAGTCGACGGAGCCACAAGTTGAGGAAGCGTATCGCTGGCGTCCAAGCAAGCCTGTTGAGACAAAAGTAAATACAAAACTGACACCTACGCAGCTCAAGCAGGCACTTGAGCATGAGAAAACGCCTGAAATGGCACAAAAGCTCATCGATGAGTCATTAGAACATAATGAATGGGCGAAGCTCATCAGCTTAATGGAGATCCCTAAGCTGGTAGAGCAACTTGCGCTAAACTCTCATTATAGTAAGGAAGGAACAACCGTTTCGTTACTATTGAGAAGCAGCCAAGCTCATTTGAATACTGATAGAGCTCAAGCCGAATTGCTCAAAGCACTTAATACCGTGTTAGGTGAAGAGTGCCACATGAGCATCGAAATAGGGGAGAGTGGAGAAACACCACTTGAACTGAGAGATAGGCTCTACCAAGAGAAATTACAGCAAGCGCTGAACAGTTTAGAAAACGATCCAAATGTTCAATTTATTGAACGTCGTTTTGCTGCAGAGCTTGATAAAGATAGTGTGCGCCCTATCTAATAATCGAATGGAATGGGGTTGAAAACCCAAAGGTATAACCCCATTAATTGATGCAACACCTCATTAAACCAGAGAGATAAACATGTTTGGTAAAGGCGGTATGGGCAACCTAATGAAGCAAGCCCAGCAAATGCAAGATCGCATGCAAAAGCTTCAAGAAGAAATCGCGAATATGGAAGTAACTGGCGAGTCTGGTGCTGGCCTAGTTAAAGTTACTATCACTGGTAGTCACAGCGTACGTCGTGTTGACATCGATGAAAGTTTGATGGAAGACGACAAAGAAATGCTTGAAGATCTGATCGCTGCGGCGTTCAACGATGCAGCCCGTCGTGTTGAAGAAACTCAAAAAGAGAAAATGGCTTCTGTAACTGGCGGTATGCAACTACCACCAGGCATGAAAATGCCATTCTAATCTGCTGATATTTAATTAAGCGGACTTTTAATGCGTACCAGTCATATGCTGGAGCAATTGATGGAGGCCTTACGTTGTCTACCTGGGGTTGGCCCTAAGTCAGCGCAGCGTATGGCCTTTCATTTGTTACAGCGCGATAGAAAAGGCGGTTTGCAGCTTGCAGATGCGCTGAGTCAGGCAATGACAGAAATAGGTCATTGTACTGAGTGTCGAACCTTCACCGAAGAAGAAGTCTGTCATATTTGTACCAACCCAAAACGCCAAGAAAATGGTCAAATTTGTGTGGTAGAAAGCCCGGCAGACATCGCAGCCGTTGAAGCAACAGGCCAATATTCTGGTCGGTATTTTGTTCTTATGGGGCATTTGTCGCCATTAGATGGTATTGGTCCAAGTGATATTGGATTAGATGTCCTTGATTACCGCTTACGTCGCGGTGATATTACCGAAGTGATTTTGGCGACAAACCCAACAGTTGAAGGTGAAGCCACTGCCCACTACATCGCAGAGCTATGTAAAGAGCACCAAGTTGATGCCAGCCGCATCGCGCATGGTGTGCCTGTCGGTGGGGAGCTAGAGCTTGTTGATGGCACGACGTTGTCACATTCGCTATTAGGTCGACACAGAATTTAATAAAAAGCCGCTGAATTCAGCGGCTTTTTTGATTTTGGGAGTTAGGAACGATTAATCGTTCGATTCTTTACCAAGAAGGTTTTTGTAGATAACCGCACCAAGCACGCCACCCACAATAGGAGCAAGCCAGAACAGCCATAGCTGAGAAACCGCCCAGTCACCCACATATACTGCGACTGCCGTGCTACGAGCAGGGTTTACTGACGTATTGGTGACAGGAATGCTGATCAGGTGAATGAGAGTCAAACACAGGCCAATTGCGATAGGTGCAAAGCCTTGTGGCGCACGTTTGTCTGTTGCACCCATAATGACAATCAGGAACATCATCGTCATGACAACTTCAGTCACAAGTGCAGCGATCATCGAGTATTGGCCTGGAGAGTGTTCACCATAACCATTGGCGGCAAAGCCAGAACCCACAACATCGAATCCTGCTTGTCCAGATGCAATAACGTAAAGCACACCACCTGCGATAAGCCCGCCGATAACCTGTGAGATGATGTAGGGAGCAACGTCTTTTGTCTCAAAACGACCGCCAGCCCAAAGGCCAACTGTCACTGCAGGGTTCAAGTGACAACCTGAAATATGACCGATAGCAAATGCCATCGTCAGAACGGTTAAACCGAATGCCAAAGAAACGCCCAACAGACCAATACCCACTTCAGGGAAACCCGCAGCCAACACCGCGCTACCACAGCCGCCTAACACTAGCCAGAACGTGCCAAAAGCCTCAGCCAAATACTTATTCATGTTCTTTCCTGATCTTTAATTAAATGACCCGCTGAACATAGTCGAGAATTGTCAATAAATTGTGAGGGAGATCGCGCGAAAACCGCAAATGGAACGCTATGTGGCAAGAGTTCTCAAGGGTGAGATAAAAAGCAGAGGGGGAAAGTGCTAAATCTTGAGTTTGCTTTGATTACTGCCTCGGAGAGAAACAACCGAGGTACTAACTTTAAACGTGTGGTCTAGAGTCGCATTACGTCAATTGTTCTAATTCAGTGATGTTGTCGAGTGCTTCTTGATTGGTGTTGCCGCATACAATCGGACACGGTTTAAAATCGTGACAGACTTTAGGGCGTTCAGGCTTACCAAATAGCTTGCACAAATTGTCGTCGTTGAGTTGCACACAACGAACACCTGCAGGTTTGCCCTTGGGCATTCCAGGTATTGGTGAAGAGATACTTGGCGCAATACAGCACGCTCCACATCCTAATCGACAATCCATAATGTAAACCTCTTAAAAATTAAGGGGGCAATTATGGTCATTTTGACGTGGATTGGAAGAGTGAAGAAAGAAAAAAATAAAAGGGCGCGCTTAACATTACGCTCCCTTTTTGGTTTTTTGCTTTTAAATCATCGTGATTATTTTAAGAAACGGTTATAAACAAACAACAGAATAAATGCGCCTAGTGTTGCGGTAATGATACTACCAATGTTGACGCCAGTGGCTCCGCCGAAACCGAGAATGCCGCCAAGGAAGCCACCTACAAATGCCCCTGCAATACCAAGTAACATTGTTGCAATCCAACCGCCCCCATCTTTTCCTGGCATGAGCCATTTAGCAAGTGCGCCGGCGATTAAGCCCAAAATAATCCAAGAAATAATACCCATGAAAACTCCTTAATGCCTTCTTGATCAATTGAGTAATGGAAACTTGTTTAAGGATAGAACAGTAAAACGAAAGTAGTTGAATATCTCCACCGTTATGTGGGAAGGATGCAAGATCTTCTCAAAACTTGAACTTTTGCGTTGAGAAGAGTATAAATCGCCCCCTAAATTCCCTTGGTGAGACCTGAAGTATGAGCACTCCATTTTGGCAAAGTAAATCGTTAGAGCAGATGACAGAAGAGGAATGGGAATCTCTCTGTGATGGTTGTGGCAAATGTTGTTTGCATAAGCTGATGGATGAAGATACCGATGAAATCTACTATACCAATGTGGCTTGTAGCTGGCTGAACAGTAAAACGTGTTCATGTAAGGATTACCCAAACCGTTTCACTTCGGGTGAAGAGTGCACCAAGCTGACCCGAGAAGACATCGACGATTTTACTTGGCTGCCACACACGTGCGCTTACCGTCTGTTGGCTGAAAAGCAGCCTTTACCAGAATGGCATCCGCTGATTACAGGCTCTAAGTCCGCAATGCATGCGGCAGGGGAAAGTGTCCGTAACAAAGTCGTTTACGAGATTGATGTGGTGGATTGGGAAGACCATATTTTAAATCATCCCAACCGTCCTTAGTCGAATACAAACAAGCCTTTCATTGATTAAATGAAAGGCTTGTTTGCTATTGGGGCTCCCAACTTTGACGTCTCGCTAACGAAATGCTGCTCAGTTTATTATTTAGTGTTGTAAACTTAGGAGTATGATTTCAACGCTTTACACTTCTATTCCTGATTGTTTTGATCAGGATTGTTCCCTATGAGGTAAACATGACGTTTCATTTCCCCCAGAAACTGCGCCTGACATCTTGGGTGACATTATTCGCACTTGCCGTCATTATGTTCTCCCCAATGGCTGTTCATGCGACTGCTACTGACGATATCCAAGAGCCTTCTGCAGCCGAAATCTCGATTGACAACTTGAACCGAGAGATTGTGGATTTATCCCAAAGCCTTTCGCAAGCGAGTGGCGACGAGCGTGATGCCCTTCAACTGCAACTATTCCAAAAGAATGAAGAATTAAGAAGCCAGTTAGCGTCAGCGATTGAACGTGAAACTATCTCTCGCGACAAGCTGATCTTGCTAGTTAAAAAACAAGAACAATACTCTGAGGACGCAACGAACTATCTATCGGAAAAAATAAAGAAAGTCGTCGAGGATTTAAATAAGGCTAAGGATGAAGAGAAGCTTGCTCTTGTTAATGATTATCGAGAGCTACAGCGTTATCTTGATGTTAGCTTCGATTCGAGCTGGCAAAATCTCGCTTGGTTGAAGGAGCTAGGGGCCCAAAACGAGCGCGCAGAAGCGGAACTAAAAGATAAAATTGATAAACGTATGCGCTTACTGTCTGCTTCAATTGAGTACTTGAGTCAGCAAAGTGAGATCATTGGCTCCCAACTTTCGTCTAGCCCAGAGTCGGAAAAAGCGTCGTTGCAACTTAGTCAGCTCATTACTAAACAAAGGCTAAATATTGCGACAGAAAGCTTACGCAACCTGATTTCAATTGGTGATAAAGTCGGTTTAGAAACGTCTGAATACAAACGCCAAATTTTTGAAGTGACGGGTAATATCACCCATGATTTACTGAATACCAAAGTTGTGTGGTCAATACTGAGCCACTGGTCCAACTCGGCACTGGATTGGTTTGCCGAGAATGCACCGCAGCATATCTTCCAGTTGTTTGTTTTTGCGCTGATTTTATTGATCGCTCGCGGACTGGCTAAGTTAACGCGCAAAGTGGTCCGTAAGGCAGTTGCATCGAAAAACTTAAAACTTTCCCACTTGATGCAGGACTTCTTTATCTCGATGTCCGGCAAATTCGTGTGGGTGATCGGTATCATGGTGGGCTTATCTCAGCTTGGCTTGAACCTAGCGCCAATCCTAACCGGTTTCGGTATTGCTGGTGTGATTATTGGTTTCGCGTTGCAAGACACGTTATCCAACTTCGCGGCGGGTATGATGCTGCTTATTTATCGTCCATTTGATGTTGGTGATTTTGTGTATGCTGGCGGTGTGGATGGCAAGGTAAGCCATATGAGTTTGGTGAACACCACAATCCGTACGTTTGATAACCAAATTATTATTGTGCCTAACAGCAAAATCTGGGGAGATGTTATTAAGAACGTCACGCATGAACGCATTCGCCGCGTGGATATGGTGTTTGGCATTGGCTATGCGGATGACCTCTTAAAAGCGGAGTCAGTATTGTCTGATATCATTACCTCTCACCCTTCGGTACTTCGCACTCCAGAGCCAATGATCAAAGTTCATACATTAAATACGTCTTCTGTAGATTTTATTGTGCGTCCTTGGGTAAAAACGGATGATTACTGGGATGTATACTGGGATGTGACAAAAGAGGTGAAACTACGCTTCGACCGAGAAGGTATTTCGATTCCTTTCCCACAACAAGATGTGCATTTGCATATGGTGGAGAAGCAAGACGCTTAATCACAGGTCCCAACTAGTGAAAGGCACTCTAGATAGAGTGCCTTTTTTGATCTTCGGTTAGCGCTATAGTTACAGTTCGTTAAAGAACACCAGTTTAGGCTCGCATTCTAACAAGTTGTCGATCTGGCTAATCAAAAGAGCAAAGTGTTCTGTTTTACCATGAAGCTCAAATGCTTGTTGGTTTTTAAATTGCTCCTGAAAAACGAAGTGGCATGTATTGTCTTTATCTTGGAACAATTGATAACGAACGCAACCTTCTTCATTGCGAGTAGGTTCAAGCGCTCGGGTAAGTACCTCTTTCAACTCTTGTTCTTTTCCCGGTTGTGCATGAAAGGTAGCCGTCAAGTGAATCATAATGTTTACTCTTTTTGTTATAGGTAACGCCCTTGGCGTTGCAGGAACTCAATTTTGTAACCATCAGGGTCGGTTACAAAAAAGAACGTTGCTAAATGCTTTTGTTGATGGTCAAAGGCTTTGATGTCACCAGTTTCAATGCCGAGAGATTTAATGCGTTTGTGGGCTTGTTCAATGTCCTCCACGCTGACGGCAAGGTGGCCGTAACCTGAGCCGTGAGTGTAGGGCTCACTTTGGTCGTGATTGTGCGTCAGTTCCAATTCAAAGCCAGTTTCTTGGTTGGCTAGATAGGTTAGAGAAAAGCCATCAAAGATGTATTGATCAGCGACTTCTAGTTCAAGTACGTCACAGTAAAATTGTAGAGAGCGGTCCAGATCACTTACTCGGATCATGGTGTGAATCATTTTTGTCATAGGTACTCCTTGATAGTCCGCACAGGTTAGCGATTTCAAAAGGAGTCTGGGTAGTACTCTAGTACGACAAATTAGAAGATGCTCAAGGGTTTATAATACGGATGCATAGCCTAGGATGGTTATTGCTCGGTTGGTTGCTATTAACTGTTAAGTTGCGCAAGTGCTTGACGAGTGGTCTCTTGAGGTTGGCGGGCGTAAGTGAGGCAAGCGCATCGAAGTAAGGAGGCAAAGTTGTTCACTTCACCATTGTATTCGAGTGCTTCTTGATAAACAGTGCTTATGAATTTAGGAACCGTCATGTTTTGAGCACTAGCGATTTCCTCAAGAATTGTCCAAAAGCTCGCTTCAAGTTTTACACTGGTCGCGTGACCATCAATACGGATAGAGCGGGTGATGAACTTATAGTTGTCTTGGGGTTGCTTAGCAAAGATTTCGCACATTTTCTTTATTCATATAATTAAAGACCCATAATTATTGTGGTGTACGATTTAAAACGTCAACTGTTTTCATGCATAAAAAAACGCTCCCTTGCGAGAGCGTTGAAACATCACGAGTTGTGAAGTAAGTGCAAGTTGATTATTTAATTTGTTGCTTCAAGTACTCGCCTAGTTGCGAGTGGTGCATGATTTTTGATACCGGAAGGATAGTTTCTGCAGCTCCCCAAGCAAATACGTTGACAGGAGTATGCGTATGAGTACCCGTCCCCCATACTGTGTTTTGCTTTGTTGCATGCTCACGCGCTAGCAAGTTGCCACGGTCGTTGTAAGGAAAGAAAGCATCAAAGTCATTGATTGTCGGTACGTTCTCTTCGCTTAAGTATTTGTGTCCAGCGAGTCGGTATGGATTTGGTTTACTTGCTAATACGCGTTCTGCTTGCTCAGGCGTAATCGAAAAATCGCTATTTGCGTTCACGACTTCCGCAAACTTCTCTGGAGTTTGCTCTTTCTTATCAAGCGCTTGGAATTCACTGATCATGCCGTAGTAACTTTTCTTTTGGTTGTATAAACCATCGAGGATCTCGAACTGACCAAAGTTGAAGTTTGGCGCGTAATCCTGATTTTTGAATGCTTCGCCGTCGCGTTTTTGTGGTTTAGGCAAGTTTGCTGATGAGTAGCTAAAGCCAAAAGAACCGGTCTCGTGGTCAGCGGTAACAATGATCAGTGTGTCATCACGGCCTTTTGCCCACTCATAAACTGAGTTTACCGCTTCATCGAATTTAAGCATTTCATGCAGCATCGTACCTGCATCGTTACTGTGGCCAGCCCAGTCAATTTGGCCGCCTTCAACCATCAAGAAAAAACCGTCTTTGTCTTTTGAAAGAATGTCGATTGCTTTGGTGGTCATTTCTTTCAGCGATGGCTGCGTGCGTTTTGGATCGTTTTTGCTTTGACTGTAGGCAATACCATCGTTCATGCCCGAGTAAGCAAAAAGTCCAAGTAATTTGTCACCTTTAGCTTGTGTGAGCATATCGCGGCTGAAAGCCAGGTTGTAACCTTGGTCTTGCGCTTCTGCAAGCAAGTTGCGTTCGTCTTTGCGTTTCGATTTTAGGTAGACATTACCTTGAGTGAGCGCTTCAAGCTGCTCGTATGTCTCTCCCTTGTCGTTTGTCGACTTTGGAATCCAATGACGAAGTCCACCAGACATCATCACGTCTACGCCGGTTTCGAGCATATCCGCCGCAATACTGTTTTCTAGGGAGCGATGTGGTTGATGAGCGGCAAATGCTGCTGGCGTTGCGTGGGTCATACGCGTATCAGAGACGAGCCCTGTTGCTTTACCTTTACTTTTGGCTTTTTCCAAAATAGTTTCGACATGGTTGCCTTGGCTATCAATGCCAATGACTTCAGAAGCGGTAGGGATTCCTGTCGCTAGCATCGTAGCTGAGCACGCAGAGTCGACGACAATTGCGTCTTCTGGATTGGTTAGTGATGATCCAATCACACCTTCTTGAGCGAGTTTGTATAACGCTGTGCTTTCGCCTTTGTAAACCGAGTTAGGTGCGTGTTTTGCGTAGGTCTCGAGTAAACCAACTTGTTGAGGACCCATGCCGTCGCCGATCATCAAAATGACGTTTTTGATTTCAGCTGAGAGTGCGTTGAAAGAGAGGGTAGATGCAGCCACTGCCGTAACGATTGGAGATACTAAGCGCTTCATTATATTTTCCTTGTTTATTGAAAGCGCAGGCATTAAAGCAATGATTTATGAAAGTTTTGTGTCGGTAATAAAAGTTTAACCAAATTGTCGTTTTTGTTTGGTTTTGCAGAAAAAATGAGTCGCTCTCTAACGTTCGTTAGTTTGGAAAGAAGAAAGCCCACAAACGTGGGCTTGGATTACGCTTAGGAGTTGAAAGCATGGACTAAAGTTATCCATTCAGTGCCTTCACAAGAAACCTAGTTTAGGGAGCAATAAACGAGCATGTATTATCGGGCCACAAGAGCGGTCGAATTCACTTACGTTTGCATCATATCGTTCTTTGGCTTATTAAACTATGGGCTGCAGTAAGTGTTTGGTTCAAATAGGATTTGTTGTCGTGACGATTATCAGACTGGTTATCAGACTAATGCCAATATGATGCCACCAACGGTAAGTGCCGCAGACAGGTATTGACCCGCAGAATATGAGCCATCCTCTTCTTTCTCGATTTTATCAGGGTGATCCATGCCAAGTGCACCATGCGTGAAAGATTCGACCTTTTCACCAACAGATTTATCTTCTGCTTCTATTTTCTTGCTGTCGTGCTCGATTTGTTGCAGAGCGGCAAGTAGCGCTTTGCCCTCGGTCGAAAGCGTCACCTTGTTGTGTTCGACTTTCAGCGGCGAAGCACTAGTTTCTTCTTGTGCAATACTTGCTTGTTTAGAGGCGACAGATTGTTTGGCATAGCTATTAACAGAAGTGTTTCCTACTGGATTCATCGAATACTCCTTGGAACATCGACACTCGGTCACTGAGTGCGGGCAAAAAGCAGTTATATTTTTATCGGCGGCAAAGTTTATTCCTGAAGCTATTTGGATAAAAACAGGTCTGCTTTTGCCGCTTCTAGTTTCTATTGGTGATCATTAGCAAAAAATAGACCAGCAGGAAGCAGACCGTTGTCACTCTATGAACTCGGAGCGGTGTGATGATGCAACGCAACGCAAGGTAGTAACTTAAATTGAAGACCAGCTACTTACATTGAAGATCGTTATTGCGTTTAGTTAGATGTTGATATGCCGCCATGCGGTGAGCATCTTGTACATACCGTACTGGTGGTGCGAGAACCTCTAACTGATAGTCTGTATTATCAGAAAGCACGTTATCTGTTGGGCTAATTACAACCACTTTTAAGCTCGGGTTGCGGCTTAAGATTGATGCTGCCGTACCCAACCCTTGCTCGGTGTGAAACTTGCCCGCAACATGGACAATCTGAGCGCCTGGGTTGTCGTCTAGATAGCTAACGATAGATTCCGCCATAGTTTCATCCCAAGTAACTTGAGCTGCAAACTGTTTTTCCGTCTGCTCTGGCTTACCGTGATGCATGGATGCCATGAACTTTTCTTTGTACGGACTACTACCAGTGTTGATGGCTTGTGCAATGAACATCCGCTGATCATCATCGAGCTTGTTAATGTAATCTAGCCCTTGTCGACCAATGCATCGAACAATGCTCTTTGGTGCATTTGCTGCAATGACCGGGAGATTTTTCTGCTTAGCAAACTCCACGAGAGGGCGATAGTCGCTTTCATAATTGGGCCAAGCGTTGGCTTGTTTCATTAAGTACTGTTCGCCGATCTCCCCACGTAGGTAAGCGTCAACAACAGGTTGTTTGTCGCGGGTAAATTGTTCCATAGATAACGCGAGTGAGCGGTCGTAGGACGTAAGTTGTTTGAGCATATCGGTTTGAAAGCGATGAACGCCGGCGTGTGTGTGCCATTCACCAATAAGAATGACATCTGCTTGTTGCAGCTCAATTGGCAGTTTGCTTAGAGCGATGTGCTCGCCAGAAGGGGTGTATAGTTGATAGTCGTAAAAACTAGTGACTTCCGCTGAGGTTGCGTGAGAGTTGGTGTGCGTATATGAAGAGCAACCAGTAAGTAAGCCTGCAAAGAGCAAGCTCAAAGTAGAAAAGCGCATTGAAAAGCCTCCAAAAATGTCCGGATGATATTAATGGAGGCTGAGCAATGAATCAATATAAATGATAACTATTTGCGTTTGTTGTTTTTTTGACTTATTAATTGAGTGTTTTTTTGCGATATACACGCAACATAAAATCAGCCTCACATTGGAAAAGTGTAGCGGATTTCAACTCTTCACGAAGAGCATCGGTTGCTTTCCATGCGAATGGCGTCATTTGCAATAAATCGATTGCGGCTCCGTTTTTCAAGTCCATAACATAGTTAAGATGCTGCTGGTGCTCTAATTCAAACCCTTCAATATGTTCTGGTTCTTCATTGTGAAGACGAACTTCTTGATAAATGCGCTCACGCAGTTGGTATAAGTGGCGGCTAGCAGGAGTAACCGTGACAACAACGCCGTCGTTTTTTACAACGCGCTGCAGCTCCTCAGCTTTACACGGGGCATAAATGCGCAAAATGGCATCTAAGGATTCATTTGCGAAGGGAAGTCGGTGACTAGAAGCCACACTAAAGTTGCAGTGCGTGTAACGCTTCGCCGCGTAACGAATGGCAACTTTGGAAATGTCTAAGCCATAAATCGTGGCATGGTTCGCTTGTGTTTCTATCGTCTTTTGTACTTGATCTGTGTAGTAACCTTCACCACAACCAATATCTAATAATTGATGGGTGCTCCCCTCTGTGTATGTTGCACACAGCTGCGCCACTTCTTGGCGCATTGGGTTGTAGTAATCTCCTTCAAGGAATCGACGACGAGCTTGCATCATCTCTTTGTTGTCACCAGGATCTTTAGAACGTTTGTGGTGCGCTGGCATCAAGTTAACGTAGCCTTCTTTTGCTAAGTCAAACTGATGATTGTTTTCGCACTTAAACGTTTTTTCATTTAACGCTAGAGCTTGGTGGCATAGAGGGCATTGATAGTTCATGACGATCTCGAACAGAAAGTAGGGCGGCAAATTCTATCAAAAAGCGTGGTATCAAGTGAAACAAAAAGAGCCGACTGGGTCGGCTCTTATAAAGTATTAGTGGAAGAAGTCGACTTGCTCTTTCAAGTTTCGTGCTTGTTGTTGAAGTTCAATGGCACTTTGCGAGGTTTTTGCGCCCGTGTTGCGGCTTTCTCGGTTAAGTTCACTGATAGAATGGGCATTTGCTGCAATTTCTTGTGAAACTTGAGCTTGTTCTTCTGAAGTCGCTGCAATGGCGTCGGCTTGAGAGGCTATCGACTGCACTTGTACTGCGATGGCTTCTAATGCTGTGCCCGCGTCTTGTGCTTTGTCCAAGACCTGGTTTGCACTGCGTTGGCTGTCTGTCATCATATTAACTGCATTATGAGTCGACCCTTTTAGTTTCTCGATAATTTCCACGACATCCTGAACTGAGCTTTGGGTTCGGTGCGCAAGTGTGCGCACTTCATCTGCTACAACTGCGAAGCCACGGCCTTGCTCACCTGCTCGTGCTGCTTCAATGGCGGCATTCAAGGCAAGTAAATTGGTTTGCTCAGCAATTTCATCAATCATTTTAGTGACGGTTTGAATACTCTCGCTATCGCGATTTACTTGCTCGATAGCCGTTGCTGATTGATCCAATTGATCGTTAAGTTGAGCAACGTCGATACATACGCCTTCAACAATCGCGAGACCAGATTGACTATCAGTATTTGCTGAGCGTACGTTTTCCGCAATGCTTTCGACTTGTTGTGCGACAGATTGAGCGGAAGAGGCCATTTCTTCAATCGCTGTCACAACTTGCTCGACTTCTTGTTGTTGTCGGTCGGCTTGGGTCAAATTGCTATGTGCATCGTTGGCAACGCTGGTGGAGTTGCTCTCCACTAAGTCGCTTGTTGAACGGATCTTACCAACGAGTTCATTGAGCTGACTTGCCATACTGGCGACACCCGAACTCAGGTTCGTAATTTCATTCTTTGATGCTTTACGAGACGCTGGAATGTTCAAGCTGACTTCGCCGCCCGCTAAGCGAGTCATGTATGAGTTTAGAGTCGTGAGAGGTTGTAAGCTGCGATTCAAGAAAAGCGTCAGTACAACAAAAGTAATGATTGCCGCTACCGAAGAAATGATGGCAATGAGTGTGAGAAGCGTGTCGCTACCTTTTGTAACTTCTTTGATAAACGTACCGCCTAGCAGTTTCCAATTCCAACCTGGAACCTCTGTGTAGACAAGATACTTTTCGCCTACGTTACCTTGGTACTCGAAAGGGTAGCGAATTAATCCACTAGATTGTTCGAAAATCTGACCAAAAGGCTTGTGACCATTGTAGTCGGCGACTTCTAGTATTGACGAATCTGAGCCGCTTTTTGCTGGATGAAGTAGGTATTTACCAAGATTGTTGTCGTCGTTATCAACGATAATGGTGTAACCAGTGTCGCCCCATTTTATCTCTTCGAGTGCATCGAATAAGGTTTGTGTCGCTTGGTCTACTGGTAAGCCAATAAACGATAGGCCTGCTACCTTTCCTGTCGCATCTTTGATTGGGGCATAGTAGGTAATGTAGCGCTCGCCATACAATTTAATTTGAGCGTAATACGGTTGTCCTGCTTTAAGTTGCTGATAACCAGGATGGTTGATGCCTAGCGTGGTTCCGACCGCTCGCTGACCTTGTGGATCTTTTAGGGAGGTGGACACCCGAATAAAGTCGTCACCCAATGGTGCGAATAGCGTTGCTATAGCGCCGGTATCACGTGTGAAACTGTCGACCAACTTGGTGTCATTAATTAAGCTTTCACTGTATTGAGTGATGTTTGGTACTTCATGTCCCATGAAGTCAACCGTGTAATTTTCGACATAGACACCGGCAAGGTAGCCATTGCGAAAAGTAGATTCGAGGACTTTAGCGGTGTGCAGGTAAGCATCGAATTGGCCAGCAATGGTTTTTGCCATTGATTCTACTTTAGATTGGTGTTCTTTCAGTGTGCTTTCCAATAGAACATCGGAAGCGTTGCGGTAAACAAGCGCTGCAATACTGCTGAAAGCAATGAATAGACACAAAGTGATCACCAGTTTCAACTGGAATCCGACACTTTGATTTCGGTATCTCTCTAACATAGACTAATTCCTGATATTTTTATTATTTATGAGTTTTGTATCGGTATGCTATCGGTTTATATGATCAATTTTTTTGATATTTATTAATGAAACCGTCAAAAGTGACCAGTAACCAATAAGTTAGTAAAGATAGGACCATCTAAGCAGAGCTTTTATTACAAAAAAAGCCGGGTATCCCCGGCCTTTATATGGTGATTCTTACTGCGCTGAAATGACAGTGACAAGTTCATGTGTCTCACCTGGTTGGAGCGTTTGACCTTGCTCAATACTTGGTGCATGAACAGCAGACTCCACACACAACATGGTTTGATAACCATCGTCAGCCATGTCACCCATGCTTTGCGCACCTTCTGCCCAAGGGTTCCATAATACTGCTGAGTTGTGGCCTTGGTTGTGTACGCTTAGCGTACGATCCAATACCGGGTCTTTTACCAAAATTTTCGCTTCTGGTTGCGTGTAAACGCGATCAATGGTGTCAGTTAGTTGTAGAACATTACCACCTTGGCATACCGCATCAGCTTTCAAGCTATCAATGTACTCGGCTCCCATGCCTGTCGTTTGTGCTTGCTTAATGTCTCCAACGTTTAGGTAAGTATGTAATGCGCCAGAGAAGGTCCAAGCCTCGTCATCGATGTTCATGATTTTGAGCGTCACTTTTAGCTCATCGCCCACTTCAATCACCAAACGAGCGTCAAACATATGGGGCCAAATATCGTGGATTTCTTCTGTTGGGAACAGAGCAAGTTCAACAATCACACCGTTATGGTTCTCACGATGTTCAACCAACTCCCATTCTGCGGTGCGGGCAAAGCCGTGAGCTGGAGCAGCGATACGCCCAAACCAAGGCCAACAAACCGGAATACCACCGCGAAGAGCAGCTTTACCATCGAAGACAGCTTTTTCGCTCATCCAGATCAGATCTTCTTGACCTTCAGGCGTGAACGACACGACATGACCACCGTGTAGCGAGATGCCTGCCGTCGCTTTGTCATGAATCACGCGGACGATTTTTATCTGATCAACTTCAACGATAGTGACGTTATCAGATAGCACCGTTAGGGCTGGGAGAGTTTTTAAATCCATGTGTAGTTTCCTATCGCTGGGGGAGAGCTTTTAGACGCGCTTCGCACATTAAATGCAACATCGAGCCTGCATTCTCTCAAATTCCAGATACAAAAAAGGCGACTCTAGAGCCGCCTTTTCTTTAACGAAGTTATTCGCTAATTGCTAACTTTCTAATTACTTAGAGATGTGAGCGATTAGGTCTAGAACTTTGTTTGAGTAACCGATTTCGTTGTCGTACCAAGATACAACCTTAACGAATTTGTCAGTTAGCGCGATACCAGCTTTAGCATCGAATACTGAAGTGCAAACTTCGCCGATGAAGTCTTGAGATACAACTGCATCTTCAGTGTAGCCTAGAACGCCTTTTAGTTCGCCTTCAGAAGCTTCTTTCATCGCTTTACAGATGTCTTCGTAAGAAGCACCGTTAACTAGGTTAACAGTTAGGTCAACTACAGAAACGTTAGCAGTTGGTACGCGGAAAGCCATACCAGTTAGTTTGCCGTTTACTTCTGGAAGTACAACGCCTACAGCTTTAGCAGCACCAGTTGAAGATGGGATGATGTTTTGAGAAGCACCACGACCACCGCGCCAGTCTTTAGCAGAAGGACCATCTACAGTTTTTTGAGTTGCTGTAGTTGCGTGAACTGTAGTCATAAGACCAGATTCGATACCGAACTTGTCGTTAAGAACTTTAGCGATAGGCGCTAGACAGTTAGTAGTACAAGAAGCGTTAGAAACGATGTCTTGACCAGCGTAAGTGTCGAAGTTTACGCCGTTAACGAACATTGGAGTAGCGTCTTTAGAAGGACCAGTTAGTACAACTTTTTTCGCGCCAGCAGTGATGTGCTTACGTGCAGTCTCGTCAGTTAGGAAAAGACCAGTTGCTTCAGCTACAACGTCAACACCGATTTCGTCCCATTTTAGGTCTTCAGGGTTGCGCTCTGCAGTAACACGTACAGTTTTACCGTTAACGATTAGGTTACCGCCTTCAACTTCAACAGTACCGTTGAAACGGCCGTGAGTTGAGTCATACTTAAGCATGTATGCCATGTAATCTACATCGATAAGGTCGTTAATACCTACTACTTCGATGTCGTTGCGCTCTTGCGCTGCACGGAATACGAAACGACCGATACGGCCAAAACCGTTAATACCTACTTTGATAGTCATTATAGTTGCTCCACAACTTAATTTCTGATTAAAGATAACTGGTAGTAAAATTACAGAATCCAGTAAACATCTGCAAGTGATAATCGGACTTAACTTGTTTAAAGTCAAAAAAAAGCGACGCTTTTTTTAACAATTCTTTGCAAATGTACGTTTTTTAAACTTTTAACTGATTCTTCTGTAGCCCAGTTGGCGTAATATAACTGGTGAGATAAGTGCTCTTATCAAATTAATTACGCATGGTGTCCTGGTGAGAAAGTATGTGCTACAACTGTTAAGAGAAGCAAGTTTTTTGCTAAAAAAGTCAATACCAAGAACAGTAAATAAGGAGCCGAAAGTCGTGGAACAAAGCGGGAAAAAAGTGACGAAGTCAGATGAACAGTGGCGTGAGCAACTGTCTGATGAAGAGTTCCGTGTTTGCCGAGAGCAAGGTACAGAGCCTCCTTTCAGCGGTAAGCTACTGCATAATAAGGAAACTGGTGTTTATGCTTGTACTTGTTGTAATGCCCCTCTCTTTGTCTCTGATAACAAGTATGACTCTGGCTGCGGATGGCCAAGTTTTGATGCGCCTATCAACGATCAAGCGGTGCGCTATTTAGAAGATCTAAGTCACGGAATGGTACGTACAGAGATTCGTTGTGCAACGTGTGATAGCCATCTAGGGCACGTTTTTGAAGATGGTCCACAGACCACAGGAGAGCGTTTTTGTGTTAATTCTGTGTCGTTAATTTTCAACAAATCAGAATAATAACGACAAAATTGTGCTCGAGATTGTTTTATCCTTTCAGGATGATTCATGCTCAACAGTGATCTGAGTGTCGCTCGACTTAAATAAAAACTCCCGCTCATTGCGGGAGTTTTTCGTTTATATCTCACTGGGTATCATTGCTGGGGAATAGATACCTTTCTCTATGGCTTTCGCCACCGATTCGGCTAATTCATCCAACTGCTTATATCGCTCTGGATGACTGAAATTGAACATACGTTGGAGCTGCTTTTCATCAGCAAGCGGTACGTCGAATCTCTTCGCGACCATTGCCCATAGATACGCTTGCTCTTTGTCTCCAAGCCCCTGATGAATACTTGCCATTGACTTGAGAATGACCGGATTGATGTTGTCTTCATCAGATAAAGACAACGCGTTGTTAAGAAGCTCCAGGGTTTTCTTGGTATCTCGGTTGGTATAAAAAGTGGCTAATGCATATTGCATCTCAGCATTATTTAATTGGGGAGACCCTTCCATTTGTAAAAATGCGCGCCGAGCTTGAGTATCTCCCGTTTGAGACCATAAGAAATACAAAGTAGCCGGGTCTTCTGAGCCTTTTAACTCGTTTACGATGCGCTCTAGCTCATCAATACTGTGTACCAATGCATTAAAGCGTTGTCTTTTGAGAGCACTTTGATCAATAGGGGTGATCTGGGAGGCGAGTTCTAAGCATTTCCTATATTCAGCGACCAGACCGTATTCGATGATTTGGTTGGCCTCTGATGGGTTTTTCAATTGCTCAAACCGATGCCAAACCAAATTTGTTCTTGGAATTCGACATTGGCCGTCATCCATATTGAGCTGCTCGCAACGCAGCTCTGGTGTTTTTTGGCACAACTCTTCGGTTGTCACGTTACCTTCAAAACAGCCCGATAGCGCAAAACATGCGAGGCTGAGAAGTAACCAGTTTGTTCTTTTCATGGCTTTGCTTGTGATCCGTTACACCAATTCATTTTCGTATTCTTGACTCAGTTTCTTAACCCGTTATGTTCTGTAAATAGAATGTAATAAGAAGGTACACTATGGACGCAGAACAACTATTACAAGCGATGACTCCAGAAGTTTATGATCGCTTAGTCTATGCAGTAGAAACGGGAAGATGGCCTGAGGGTACAACACTTTCTAAAGAGCAGCGAGATTCGTGTATGCAAGCTGTGATGTTGTATCAATCAAAACATAATACTGATGCGCAGCATATGACGGTTGCAGCCGGTGGTGAAATCAGTTTTAAATCAAAACAAGAGCTTAAAAAACAATTCAGCGGAGAAGAGAGCGATATTGTTCGTGTCAATCCGAACATTGATTAATCCTTACGCCTTATTTCTCAAAATTTTATTATTTTGATTTTGAAAGAAAAAAGCCCAAATTGTATTGGGCTTTTTAGATCGTAGAAAGCTTGAACTTACAGGCTCATTTCACCACGCAGTACTTGTTGCATTCTCTCTTTTACTTCTTCGTAAGAAAGGTTTTGGCTTAGAAGGTAGTGTAGTTTTGCCAGCGCCGCTTCGGGCGTCATGTCAAAGCCACTGATAACACCAGAGTCTGCGAGAGCACAACCTGTGGCATATCCGCCCATATTCACTTTACCTGCCAAACACTGAGTTAGGTTTACGACAATAACGCCGCGCTCAGAGGCTTCTTTCAGGTGACCAAGCAGCTCAGGGTTCTGAGGAGCATTACCGACACCAAAAGTCAGAAGAATCATCGCATTCACGGGCTGACGAAGCGTGTTGCGGATAACTTCGTGTGAAATACCAGGGTACATGGTGATCACACCGATTGGTTGTGGCGTGATGTTGTGAACCTTAAACTCACCTTCTGGTTGTGCACCAACGGTTACGCTGTTGCTAACTTGAATATTGATCCCAGCTTCCAATAGTGGAGGAAGGTTTGGTGAAGTAAAGGCATTAAAACCGTCTGCATGAGATTTTGTACTGCGGTTACCACGCATCAATTGATTATTGAAGAACAAAGTTACTTCGTTGATCGGGTAGTTTGCCGCAATATGTAGCGCGTTTAATAGGTTTGCTTGGCCGTCAGAACGCAGCTCTGCGAGAGGGATTTGTGAACCCGTTACAATCACTGGCTTACCAAGGTTTTCAAGCATGAAAGACAATGCGGACGCTGTGTACGCCATGGTGTCAGTACCATGTAGGATAACGAAACCATCGTATTTGTCATAGTTGTCACGAATATCATTCGCAATCTGCTGCCAGTCAGCAGGTGTCATATCTGATGAGTCAATCAGAGGGTCGTATTCGTGGATGGTGTAATCCGGCATTTCAGGACGATGGAATTCGGGCATGCTTGCTAATTGCTTTTCCATAAAGCCAGCAACAGGCACATAGCCGTGGTCGGATTTTTGCATTCCGATGGTACCACCGGTGTAAGCGATGTAGATGTGTTTTCTAGTCATCGTTTTTTCTTTCGTGTAGGGGAACAGAGGCGGGGATTATATACCTAAATAACCTTGAGATGCGAGGCTATACGCACAGCATCAGAAAGTCATCTGAGGAGATGCAAAGCCTAATAAAAAGGGCACTTCAAGTAGAAGTGCCCTTTGTAATATTGATGGAAAAACTACTGCACTTGGCAGTTCAAACAAAATGCGTATTGACCTTTAGGATCGTTGAAGCTTTGGAGCAAGCTTGCGTCTTGTTCGAATTGTTGAGCTACGGGTTGAAGACTTTTTGGTAGCAAGCTTGTTGCATCAATACCTAGAGAGACTTTCACCTGTTTCATAAACTCTTGTAGAAATAGTTCAGTAGGTGAAAGAGGCTCTTCTACCCAGTAAATGCCATAATCGGTCACGTTCGCTAGTTTCGCCGCTAGCTCTACAGCATCATCAAAGTCACCCATTTGATCGACAAGACCAAAGGATAGTGCATCTTGGCCAGTCCAAACTCGACCTTGAGCAACTTTGTCAACTTCCTCTAGAGACATATCGCGATTCTCGCCAACTAGAGAAATAAAGCGCTTGTAACCGTGCTCGATACCTAACTGGAACACTTGAGACGCGCCCTCAGAAAGGCCAGTGGTAATACCGTCACCTGAGAACGGCGATGTGCCAACGCCATCAGTATTAATACCTAACTTGCTAAAGCCTTTTTCAAACGTGGTGATGACACTAAATATACCAATGGAGCCCGTCAGGGTTGTTGGCTGAGCAACGATTTTGTCTGCGCTCATTGAAATCCAATAACCACCAGAAGCGGCCAAACTCGACATGGATACAACAACCGGCTTACCTGCTTGCTTCAGAGCTTCTACTTCGTTACGAATCACTTCAGAAGCAAAGGCACTGCCTCCTGGACTATCTACTCGTAACACGACCGCTTTCACTTTTTCATCATTGCGTGCTTGACGCAGCAAGCTTGCGACCGTGTCACCACCAACAGTTCCGCGAGGTTGTTGACCGTCCATAATCGCGCCACTGGCTAGAACAACGGCGATGTCGTGTTGAGGTAGTGTGTAATCAGGACGAATCGTTGCAAGGTAGTCGTAGTAACCAATCGCGTTGTAGCTGTCTTTGCCGTCGCTACCAAACTGTTTTGCAAATAGAGTGCGAATGTCTTGGCGTGTCGCGAGTTCATCCACTAGCCCCAATTTGACTGCGAGCTGAGCAATATCGCCATTTACAGACTTCATCTCGTTAATCAGCTCATCCATGGTTGGATTAAGCACTTTCGCATCAATGTTTCGGTTTGTTGTTACGTCATCAACAAAAGCACTCCATAATTGAGTAACCCAACGTGTTGCTGACTCTTTCGCCGCATCGGACATGTCATCACGAATAAAAGGTTCGATAGCGGATTTATAAGTACCTACGCGAAAAACATGAGTAGAAACGTCAAGCTTTTCAAGTAACGTTTTGTAGTACATTGAGTAAGCGCTGTAACCTTTAATCAATACACCACCATCAGGTGCCAGATAAACTTTATCGGCGTAACTTGCCAAGTAATATTGGCTTTGGTTGTAGAAATCACCTACGGCGTAAACGGGTTTGCCTGATGCTTTAAATTCGTTCAACGCTTTCGCGATGTAACGTAGTTTCGTGAGATTTGTTTCTGGCATGTCTCGCAGTGCTAGCACTAATCCAGACACTTTAGGATCGTCTTTCGCGTAGCGAATAGTATCAACGATATCGAAAAGGACGTTTTCTTTCGGTAGCTCATTACCCAAAAGGGAACCAGCAAAAGAGTCCATTGGGTTTACATAACGTCTTTGTTCGACAATTGGGCCTGAAAGGTTCATCACCAATGCCGATTCTTTTTCGACGACAGGTTGACCGTCTCCGGTATAAGTAAAGGCAAAGTAGAAAACGGCAATCATCAGCAAGAAAATTAGGTTTGCCAGTGCGAGTCTGATGAAAGTGATACTTTTCCATATCCCTTTAAATATCAAACCAATAAATTTGAAGAGTTTTTTCATCTTGTCTCCATAACGAGATAGTTACGCCGAGTCTAACAAAGTATGGGTTCTTATCTCTAAGATCTCAAAAGATAACATTTTTTTAGCTTATCACGACCACTCAACAATTGGCATATTTTCACACGAGATTGATCGGTGTTACAAAAATGTAAACGCTTGTTTGATTTTTTGGTTGAGCAGGCTTAATCTGGTCAGACCATGATAATAACAATGGATGTTAAGTGATGTCTGCCATGTACCCAAACCTATTAAAGCCACTGGACCTCGGTTTCACACAATTACGAAACCGAGTTCTGATGGGATCAATGCACACTGGCTTAGAAGAGCACAAAGAAGGATTACAGAAGCTCGCGGCTTTTTATGAAGAACGCGCGAAAGGCGGTGTCGGACTGATTGTAACCGGAGGTTTTTCTCCTAACTTACGCGGTCGTTTACACCCGTTGAGTGCTGAATTCAGCAAGCCAAAACATGCTAAAGCCCATAAAGTTGTGACAGAAGCGGTGCACAAGCACGGTGGTAAAATTGCGTTGCAAATTCTCCATGCTGGGCGTTATGCAATGCATCCATTCTCGCAAAGTGCATCTGGCATTAAAGCGCCAATTGCAAAGTTTGCTCCGAGTGAAATGAGCGACCGCCAGATAAAGAAAACCATCGACGCGTTTGCTAATAGTGCGGAGTTAGCACAGCTTGCTGGTTATGATGGCGTCGAGTTAATGGGCTCGGAAGGTTACTTGATAAACCAATTCTTATGTAAACGTACTAATATGCGTTACGACGAATGGGGTGGCAGCTATAAAAAACGTATGCGTTTTCCGCTAGAAATTGTTAAAGCGGTACGCAAGACGGTAGGTGACAAGTTCATCATCATCTTCCGTCTTTCTATGCTGGATCTTGTCGAGCAGGGCAGCACTTTTGAAGACGTTATCGAATTGGCGAAAGCACTTGAAGAGGCTGGCGTCACGATTATTAATACGGGTATCGGTTGGCATGAGGCTCGAATTCCGACAATTGCGACTCAAGTACCACGCGGTGCGTTTACATGGGTTACGGAAAAAGTTAAACCTCACGTTTCGGTTCCTATTATCACTTGCAACCGTATAAATACGCCAGATGAAGCAGAACGTATTTTATCTTCAGGTCATGCCGACATGGTTTCGATGGCGCGCCCATTCTTGGCCGATCCTTACTTTGTTGCTAAAGCCGAACAGGAAAAAGCGCAGCTTATTAATACGTGTATTGGTTGTAATCAGGCGTGTCTAGATAACGTGTTTAAAGGTAAGCGCGCCAGTTGCTTAGTGAACCCTCTAGCGTGCTATGAAACCGAAATTGTTGTTGAACCAGCCTTTAAAAAGAAAAACATTGCAGTTGTTGGTGCTGGACCTGCGGGCTTGGCTTGTGCGACCACACTGGCTGAACGTGGCCATAAGGTTGATTTGTTCGAAAAGAACGACCGCATCGGTGGTCAGTTCCGTCTTGCGATGCAGATCCCTGGTAAGGAAGAGTTTCGAGAGACGATACGATATTTCGCTAACCGTATTGATGAAACAGGCGTGAATCTGCACTTATCGACGGAAGCGAACTATGACTTACTCACAGAGTACGATGAGATAGTGATGGCATCGGGTGTTGAGCCACGTAAAGTCAATATTGATGGAATTGATAACCCAGAGAAAGTCGTCGACTATCAAACTCTCATTCGAGACAAAACGCCAGTCGGTGAGAAAGTGGCTATCGTTGGTGCTGGTGGCATTGGCGTAGATGTCGCGACCATGCTCACAGAGCCAGTTGGACAAACGTTGGATGACTGGTTGCATGAATGGGGAATCGACAAGGAGATGTCTCAGCCGGGTGGTTTATACCCTTACCCTGATGCGGTTAGCGATAAAGAAGTCTGGGTACTTCAGCGTCGTAAAGGTCGTGTAGGTAAAGGTCCGGGTAAAACGACAGGTTGGATCCATAAACGTACCCTTGAAAAACGGGGCGTACATTTAGTCGGTGGTGTGTCTTACGATAAAATTGATGATCAAGGTTTGCACATTCATGTAGATGGAAAAGAACAATTATTGAACGCGGACAAAGTCGTCATTTGTGCGGGGCAAGAGTCTGTTCGTCCATTTGAAGATAAATGGTCTGAACTCGGAGAGAAGATTCATATCATTGGCGGAGCTGACCATGCGGGTGAACTTGATGCTGTGCGTGCGATTCGTCAAGGTGTTAAATTGGCGGCAAAACTCTAGCCTTTTAATGTGTGTTTACCATAAAAGCTGCGCTTTGAGCGCAGCTTTTTTGTATAGAACTAGTCACTGATATCTGGCAGTTGTTTGGCCATTACCACGCCAGCAAAAGTAATAAAAGAGAACACTAACACCACAGCTGAAAGGCTCAAGAAGTTCGACATAACACCAAGAGAGCTCATTAGAAGCAGCATTATCCCAACCACTGTGTTACTCACGGCTACATAGCTCGTCCGTTTGTCACCTTCTGCGATATCAACTAAATAGGTTTTTCGTCCGACTCGTATTCCGTCGTGGGCAATACAAACACAAAAGTAAAGCAGAGGAATCACGAATAGGAAGCTTTGGCTAGCGGTGACCCATGTATCGTAAATAAATAACACAACACCAAGTAGCGCGCTCATCATTGCGCCTATGACCATCACACTGCGGCTGGAGCGATCGGACATTCTTCCCCAGAAAGGACCTGACACAAAGGAGGCTAAGCCACTCGCAAACATAAAGAGAGCTAGCACCCAGAGCTGTCCACCCAGAGATTGCTGTGCCAGCACAACGTAGTACGGTGCACTCAGCGCAGAACATAAAAATAGTGTCCGCGTGATAACGAATCGACGAAAGGTCACGTCTGTCTTAAGTAACGCGAGTTGTTTAAATGCTTCGAGGACGCCATTTCGACCACCGTCTACCTCACCGGCATACTCATTAATTCGCGCATAGACGAATGCCGCGATGAGCCATATGACGCCCGCTAAGCCTAAACTCAGACCGTAAAAGCGCTCTGTCGGCTCTACGTCCCATAACCAGGCTAGTGCCAGAAGGCTCGCGAAAAGCAGCGTAACCAGGCCAGCAGCGCTTGAAGACCAGCCGTTGACTTGACCTCGTTGGTTTTTAGGGATGGTTTTGCCCAATACATCTTTTGATGCGACGGAATTTAAACCGCGTGAGAGGCTGAAGATCACAAGGCATGCAATCACACCATAACCCGCAGCTGCTCCTGTTAGAGTTAATGCGACCAATCCGATTGCAAATATGGAAAGAGCCTGCAAGATACTGCCAATTACCCAGACCCATTTTCTTACTGGAATGCGTCGGATGTAGTGCGCGATGCTAAGTTGTGGGATAAGGGATCCTGACTCACGAATAGGAACCAGCCAACCAATTAAGTAAACCGGAGCCCCGAGACTTTGTAGTATCCACGGCAACGTGACTTTAGGATTGATTAACGCATCGCCGACTTTCGTTAAAAACTGAGCGAGAATGATTTTAAGAAAGTTGCCGGGAACTTGATGACAAGCTGATTCAGGAATCGCCTTACAGGCACGGGCATCTTCGTCATTAACGATCTTTTCGTAAATGCTGTTTTGTTTGTCCTTGTTCATCAACCTGCCTATGTTCAACTTATTCATTTCGCGAATAAATTAACATTAAACCCAGATTGATGTTAAGTGAAGCACGTTATCAAGCCCACAGAAAACCGGTTGTTATTCGCAGGAGCAGATTGTGCTAAAGTGGCGTAAACAAAATAACAACGATATTCAATAAGGATTCTTTCATGGACGCTCTCGATCTTTTGCTCAATCGCCGATCTATCGCGAAGTTATCCGCGCCTGCACCAGAAGGTAAAGCTCTTGAGAACATCATTCGTGCTGGCCTTCGTGCGCCTGACCATGCGGGATTAACCCCTTGGCGTTTCGTTATCGCACAGGGCGATGGTTTGAAAAAACTGTCAGATATCTTGGTAAAAGCGGCAGAAGCTGAAAATAGTGATGAAGCGGTGGTCGAAAAGGTAAAGAATGCCCCATTTCGCGCACCAATGGTGATCACGGTGATTGCTAAAGTAACAGAACATGAGAAAGTACCAGCACTAGAGCAACACTTATCTGCGGGATGCGCTGTACAAGCGATGCAAATGGCAGCCGTAGCGCAAGGCTTTCAAGGGTTTTGGCGCTCAGGTAAGTGGATGTTCCATCCAGAAGTTCATCAAGCATTTGGTTTAGAAGGTGACGATGAGATTGTTGGTTTCTTGTACTTAGGCACGCCTGGTTGTACACCGATGAAAGTTCCTGAGCGTGACCTTTCTCAGTTTGTTGAATTTCTATAACTGAAAACTTAAATAAACTGACTGTTTATTTATACAGTTTTTCTTGATTTATTAGGGCTACATTCGTTAATGTGGCCCTAATTATATTTATTTCCAAAACGTTATGTCTCGTCTGTTTATTGCTGAAAAACCAAGCTTAGGCCGTGCGATTGCCGCTGCACTGCCAAACCCTCAAAAGAAAGATCAAGGATTCATCCGCTGTGGGAACGGGGATATCGTTACTTGGTGTATCGGCCATTTGCTCGAACAAGTCGAACCTGACGCTTACGATGAGCGTTATAAAAAGTGGAATATGGCAGATTTACCAATTGTTCCGCAGCAATGGCAGCTCAGACCGAGGAAAAGCGCAAGTAAGCAATTAACAGTGATTCGTAAATTGCTCAAAGAAGCTAACGAAGTCATTCATGCAGGAGACCCAGATCGAGAGGGTCAGCTGTTAGTTGATGAAGTTCTGGACTATTGCAAGTTATCTAAAACCAAGAAGGAATCCACACAGCGTTTGCTGATTTCCGACTTGAACTTACCTGCGGTTAAACGCGCACTCAGTTCTATGCGCAGTAATCGCGAGTTTATCCCACTTTCAGTTTCTGCATTGGCCCGCTCTCGGGCTGATTGGCTGTATGGTATGAACATGTCTCGTGCTTATACCTTGCTTGGTCAAAAAGCAGGGTATCAAGGTGTTCTCTCGGTAGGGCGAGTGCAAACGCCAGTTCTTGGCTTAGTGGTGCGTCGTGATGAAGAAATCGAAAACTTTGTCCCGAAGGACTATTTTACCCTACATGCTCTGATCCCATATCAAGATGCCAATGGTACTTTTGATATTCGTGCTCGTTGGAAGCCAAGTGAGGCATGCAAGCCTTGGCAGGACGAAGAAGGTCGAGTGTTAAACCGTAAGTTGGTGGAAAATGTTGCAAACCGCATCGCAAATCAACCTGCAAAAGTGACGGAGTCGGAACAAAAGCAAACCAAGCAATCAGCACCATTACCTTATTCGTTATCTGCCTTACAGATCGATGCCGCGAAGCGCTATGGTATGAGTGCGCAACAAGTACTAGATACTTGTCAGGCATTGTATGAAAAGCACAAGCTGATCACTTACCCGCGTTCAGATTGTCGCTATTTACCGATGGAACACTACTCACAAGCAGGGACGGTGACAACTGCTATTGCGAATAACGCAAAAGAGTTGCAAGTTGCCGTTCAGGGAGCAGACTTAACATTAAAGTCCAAAGCCTGGAACGATAAAAAAGTGGATGCGCACCATGCGATTATCCCTACACCGAAGCAAGCTAATGTGAATGCGCTTTCCGGCAATGAGATGAAAGTGTATCAATTGATTGCACGCCAGTACCTCATGCAGTTCTATCCGGCGGCGGTTTACGCAGAAGCGAAATTGGTTTTCGATATCGCTGGTGGTACGTTTGTCGCGAAAGGTCGTCAGTTAGTTTCGCCGGGTTGGAAAGCGCTAATGGGCAAAACTGACAAGGAAGATGAAGGTATTGATGCCGTGCCACCGCTACCCGAAGGCACCGTGTTAACTTGTCGTGAAGGGGAAATAAAAGACCGAAAAACCGAGCCACCAAAGCATTTTAACGAGGCATCGTTGTTGCAAGCGATGACCGGGATCGCCCGTTACGTTGCGGATAAAGAACTGAAAAAAATCCTTCGTGACACTGATGGGCTAGGCACGGAAGCGACTCGCGCTGGTATTTTGGACACGCTGTTCAAACGCCAACTGCTTACGCGTCAAGGTAAGTCAATTCTCAGTTCTCCTGCTGGAAGAGGTCTCATTCATGCCTTGCCAGAAGATTCAACATACCCTGATATGACGGCTCATTGGGAGCACCAGTTACAAGGTATGGCAGAGAGAAATCAAGCATATCAGCCGTTCATGCAAGCACTGGAACAACGCATTGATAGCTTGATGGCACAAGTAAAAGCAGGGCCTATCCCTGATTCATTACGTCATCTACCCAAGGTGGAACGTCCTGCGTTTAAACGTAAAAAGCGCAGTTATTCAAAGAATGGTGGCGCGACTAAATCTCGTGCAACCAAAGGTAAGCAGGCATAGGACAAGCGCGGCGTAATTAAACTCCGCGCATGCTTGAAAATAGATTACTCGAACAGATCACCGTGGTTTTGGATCGCGCCTCTTACTTCACCTTGAGTTAACACGCGTTTGTCCAGTACCTCTTTCACCTGGTTGCCCAAGTCAACTAATGTATCTCGATTCGCTTGAGTTTGGCGTTTACCAGCACTTCTCAAGCAGTAATTTAGTTCGTGCTCTTCGCTAAAATTAACCAAATCCCTATCTGCTGCCATCGTGCTTTCTCCTTATTTGTTCTACTTTTTCCTAAGTCTGGATTGGATGTAGATAAATTCAAGTTAGATTGCGCGAATTATGCTGGTGGATCACTTATGAACATTATGTTTGCCAACCAAGTCACGATTATGAAGCCTGGCTTTGATGGTATTTGGTTTAGTGATGGTTGTGTCTTAATGCTGCTACCAAGGTAACTCAGTACCATCGTAGTTAATAAATCGACCTGAAAGCTGCGGTGTGCTCAGTTCTATCACGTTCGCTAGGCCTAGCGCGGAGGTTTGCGTATCTATCAAAGCATTTGGCCCGCCCATCGCCGTTTTTACCCAACCAGGGTGAAGCGCTAAAACGGTAAATCCTTCAGGTGTTAAATCATTACTTAAGCTTTTCACAACCGAGTTAAGCGCCGCTTTCGATGAGCGATAAATATAGCCGCCGCCGGACGTATTTTCGGTCATACTGCCGACTTTTGATGAGATACAAGCAATCTTTTTCATCTTGCCTTGTTGTAAGCGAGGGTAACAGTACTCAACCAGTTTTAATGGAGCAATGGTGTTTACTTCGAAGACTTTACGCCATGCTTCTACGTCAGTATTTCCAAAGCCATATCCCTTGGGCCCGTAATATCCTGCATTATTGATGAGTAAGTCGATGGCAGGGAGTTTATCGGCAAGCTTAGCGACTTGTTCGTAGTGCGTGACATCCAGTTCGTGCAAAACTAGATTGCTGAATTGTGAGGCTAGAGTTTGTAGTTCTGAACTGTTCTCTAAGGAACGGCTAGTAGCATGTACTTGGTGGCCTTGCTTCAGGTACAGCTCAGTTAAGCTAAGGCCAATGCCGCGATTTGCTCCGGTAATAAAGACGGTTTGACTCATACAAACACCTATGTTTTTTTGATTTCAGTTGAAAGTCATTGTGTTAGCTAAGCACAATAAAATCAACCAACCACCACGCACCAACAACAAGAGATGAAAATAGGGACAGAGCACAAAGAGAGCCAAACAGTGCGCCGAGAATAGCAAAGAAAGTAGAATTCATATGTATATTAAATTTAATTGATATTGAAAATCATTATCAATTAAATTGCGTTTTATTCAACCCTTGAAGTTGATACTATTTCGTTACCATTGTTATTAAGAATTTCTCATGCTGCCACTTATCTACCACCCGATTTATTCTCAACTTGAGTTGCCAGAGGGGCATCGTTACCCAATTATGAAATACCAGTACCTCTATGAATCGGTATTGGTGCATATGGAGAAAGATAACTGGAAAGAGCACACGCAGTTTTTCCAGCCCGAAGCATTAACTGTTGGGGAAGTAAAACGTGTTCATGACGAGGAATACGTCGAGTTACTTGTTAGTGGAAACATGCCAGCTGCGAAGATGCGCCGAATAGGTTTTCCTTGGAGTGAGTCTCTCATTACCAGAACGCTAACTTCAGCTGCGGGCACGGCTCTGACCGCAAAAAAGGCACTTGAGTACGGAGTGGCCATTCATTTGAGTGGTGGGTATCATCACGCACACAAAGAGTTTGGTAGTGGTTTTTGTTTATTTAATGACTTAGTGATCGCGGCTAGGCAAGCACTCGAAGTTGAGCATGTCGATAAAGTATTGATCATTGACAGTGATGTTCATCATGGGGATGGAACAGCAACTTTATGTGACGATGAGCCATATATCATCACGCTTTCTTTCCACTGTGATAAAAACTTCCCAGCGAGGAAGCCTCAGTCTGACCTCGATGTACCTTTGGTGCGAGGGACAGGTGATGAGGATTTTTTAATGGCGTTTAAAGAAGTGGTCGATATGGCACTTAATCTTCATCGCCCTGATTTAGTTATCTACGATGCTGGTGTCGATATACATCAAGACGATGAGCTTGGATATTTTGATGTGTCGACTCAAGGGATTTTAGAACGTGATAGATTTTTAATGCAAACAGTGAAATCTCGAGGTATCCCTGTCGCAGCTGTCGTTGGAGGTGGATATCGAACGAATCATGCTGACCTCGTCCCAATCCATTTGCAGCTTATCAATGCCGCTAAAGAAGTCTTTATTGATGAGTAGATACAACTAGATGTAAATATCAAATTGATTCAACACTGGAACGAACGAAAAGGGCATTAATTTTTTGTGGGTTCTTTCGGAGTGTGGCGGAGTGCTTAGTTGCGTTCAAGAAGTGATAAGTGATTTGTACAAATCTTTTAAGTCTGGAGATGCGAAAAAGCCCGCTAATTTCTTAGCGGGCTTTTTCTAAAAGTGGCGGAGAGATAGGGATTTGAACCCTAGATACGCTATTAACGTATGCCGGTTTTCAAGACCGGTGCTTTCAACCACTCAGCCATCTCTCCGTTGTTGAGGCGCATAATATAAGGCTTTGAAAATGTTGTAAACCCCTAGTTGAACTGATTGGATGTTTACTGCGCAAATTTGTGGTTTGTGTTGTTTAAATAAACAAAAACTCCCCCAAAAAGGGGAGTTTGAATAGTATATGGATTGCTAGGTATTAATCGTTTTTAGAATAAAAACGCTGTAACTCAGTTAAACCTTGCATCAAAACTGGCAACTTCGGTGCATCATCTCGAAGTCGTTTGTAGTTTTTGTCATACAGCTTGTAGTTGCCAAACTTATCGATCACTGTGGTTTGTGAGCTAGTAATTAAGGCAAGCTCGCGAGTATCGCCCGCCAAGATCCAGCGACGACGACTTTCATCGAATAGGTTGCGACCACTACTGTAATCATATGGGTTGGAAGATACGCCGAGCATATCTTGCAACAACGTGACCGAAAGGTCCAAGTGACTTGTGCTGTGATTAAATTCGCCAGCCAGCATTCCAGGCCAATGGATCACCATCGGAACTTGTAATTGATAACGGCTGTAGTTGCTGTTTGCTCCCCAGCTGTTCGTATTGGTTTCGTTAAATTCACTACCGTGATTAGAAGTGATGATTACGATGGTGTTTGTCAGTTGTCCCGTCGTTTCTAGTTCATCAATAATACCGGCGATAGTTCTATCCGCCGACTTCACTGCATATTCATAAGCTTTTTTGAATCGCTCACTTGCGGGCATTTCTTCGTCATTATTTGAAGGAATCGATTCAAAATTATCAACGGTGGTGACTTCGATGTAACTAAACCATGGCTGACTTGCTTTCTCTGCTAACCATGTATTCCAGTTTGCGATAGATTGTTTATCGGTATGAGCTTGCGTGCCATCTAGGTCTTCCGCTAAGTTCAAGTCGCGGAAAATAATTTCTGAGTAGAGATCATCTTCAAACCCACTGCCACTGAATAAACCAAAGTTGTAGCCCTGATCTTTCAGTACATCGAGCAATACTGGGGAAGCACCTTGCGCCTTGATGCTTGATGCATAACTGGTCGGTAAGCCATAGAACAAACCAAAGGCCCCGTATGTATCATTACTTGAGCTGTAATGATTACGGAAGTTCTGATTGTTTTCAGCAAACTCATAGAGGTTAGGCATCTCTTCTTGGTTCAGCGCATCCGCTCGTAAATTGTTTATGCTGATCATCAACACATTGAGCTTATTAACTCGGCGGTTAAACTCAAGCTTTTCAAGAGGGTAGTTGACTAACTCTACGTTGCCTTCGTTTTCTGCTAAACGTTTTAGGTATTCCTCACGGTCAAGTAGACCATGTTTTTCCATAAAACTCTTCGCTGTCATCGGGTAAGACAACGGGAAGTTTGAACGCTGGCTAGTAATTGGGTTGTAAAAATACGCATCTGCCCAAATGTAAACCAAATGGCTGGTCATAAAGCTGAGGAAAAAGACGGCCGCGAGAGGGCGTCCTACGTGCTTATGAGATAGTTTGCGCTGTTTTCGCCATACCCATTCGGATAGTGCGAGTTGAATAAGGAAGATCAGCGGCATCACAACAAATAAATGTTGTAGGTCAGTGCTGAGTGCACTTTTGTCTTCGCTGAATAGTAACTCCCAGACAACGGGAGTTAAGTGCAAATTGATCGACTGATACGCTTGGGTATCAATTAATAATATGGTTTGCCCAACGGTTGCGAAAATCACTGCCACCAAACGGAACAATTTCCGCGATGGCAGGATAAACGTCAACGGGAATAGAACAAGCAAGTAAAGTGCGAAAACTAGAAAGCCAAAGTGACCAACCCAAGAAACCGCCAGATAAAACTGACCAAGTAACGTCTCGGGCCAAGGAGACTGAACAATGTAGCGTGTGCCTATCAACATCGACGCAACGATATTGAAGAATGCAAACCAGTGACCCCAACCAACTAGTCGAGATACACGTTCGCCGTATGAGTTTCCGCTGTCTACCATGTATGTGTTCTATTGTCCGTGATTAGTGTGTTTTTGGTGTTTCTAAAGAAGACATCAGCGCCTGAGCAAATTTTTCAGCAATCGCTTTGCGTTGTGAAGCAGCAACACGTTGATTTAAGACATTGGTTGCGATATTTCCGGCAATCATTAGCGTCAACTCAGGAGAAGCAGCGTGTTTTTCAAGAACTGTTGCTACTTCAGCAAGAATTTTTTCTACTTGCTCGTCAGTATATTTAGATGTAATCGGCATAAAGACTCTAATAATGATAGTAAAAGCGGCTTATGATAACCTACAATGCCCATCAACTAAAACCTTGTAGCAAGATAAAATCACTATGAGTCTTCATCTTTCAAACGTTATTCTGCATCAACTGTGCAAAAACGATCAGGACGAGCTGGTTGTAAACTTTCGTCCAGCATCATTAGAGAACGATGCATCTACAGAAAACTTAGTCGCTGAGCTTCACCGAGTATTCCATTCTAAAGCTGGTAAAGGTTTTGGCGCTTTCCAGTCAGACAGCGAATTTCAATTTTGGCTTCAAGAAATGCGCAAAGGAGAGCGAGATTTTTACGACTTCTCACAAATTAGTGCAAATCGCTTGAAAGAAGAGTTGATTAAGTACCCATTTGCGGATGAAGGTATCTTGGTTTTCGCTGAGTATCAGAGTTTAGCAACGGACTACTTGTTCATCGGTATCTTACCAATGAATCAGAGTTTAAAAGTGACCGAAGGTTTGGACATCAGTGCGACAGATTACCTTGATATCACCAAAATGGATATTGCCGCACGCATCGATCTGTCGAGCTACGAGACCGACAAGGAATCCAATCGTTATCTGCAATACATTAAAGGACGCGTTGGCCGTAAAGTGGCGGACTTCTTCCTAGATTTTCTGCAAGCGGATATTGGCTTAGATACTAAACAACAAAACTTAGTGTTGATGCAGGCGGTGGATGATTTTTGTGCTGACTCGAAGCTAGAAAAGCAAGAAGTGAACGAGTACAAGAAACAAGTTTACGACTACTGCAATGAGCAAATTAAATCCGGTGATGAGGTTCAAATCTCAGAGCTTTCCGGAGAGCTTCCTCAAAGCCAAGATGGCACGAGCTTTATGGATTTCACCAAAGAGCAAGGGTACGAGCTTGAAGAGTCTTTCCCAGGTGATCGTGCGACGGTTCGCAAACTGACTAAATTTGTTGGAGCTGGTGGTGGTTTGAATATTAGCTTCGATAGTCTCTTACTTGGCGAGCGTATTTTTTATGATCCAGAGACGGATACCTTAACGATTAAAGGGACGCCTCCAAATCTAAAAGATCAGTTAAGTCGCAATTAAAATCATATCGTTAAATAAAGAGAGCAAACGGCTCTCTTTTTTTATGTGAATAAGAAACATCCATAGTATATGCTTGTAATTAATGGAGATATGCGAGGGGCAAGTGTTGCTGAAGCTAAAAGAAGGAATACGGCGGTTTGTTTGGTTCTGGTTCGTTTTGTGGTGTGTTTTAGCACTTGGCATTTGGCTGCAAGCCAAACAAACGATTCAAACGATTTCGACTGTAAATGAGTTAGGAAGTAAAGTTGAAGAAGTCAGGCACTTTTTTAACTTCGATCTGCCTTACCGTGTTAAACACGTCGACCAAATTTCACTGAAACTTCAGTTGGCTTATGCAGTTCGCTTACAGCTTGAAAGTGAGTTTTCTGAAGGGAAAATCACACCAGACATCACTCAATTACTTTATACGACCGACCGATTTTTAGAAAGTGCTCGAGCTTTTGTAAGAAGTGACAGTGAATTGGTTTCGTTAGCAGAACAGTTACGAAGCAGCCGTGCTCGAACAGAAAACTCTGAGCAAATTCAGGCAATGTACTATCGCTTAGGTGCGCTTGTTTTTGAGTCTGTCTTTAGTGACTCTGCAACGAATAGCGATACTTACCGTGACTTAGACCGACTTTTTATTGAATCAGAGACGCTCTCTCCCGAAGAGCGAAGCGCTCTTCAGCGCCAGCTTGCTCAAACCTCAAGCGCACTATCTGCTCAGGCACAGGGCAGTTATTTATCTAATCAACTGCTTAATCCAGATTTCCCGAACCAGTTAACTTCGATAAATGAGCAGTTGGAACAGAAGCTAATGACTTTTATTGTTTGGCTGTCTGTAATCAGTGGTTTGCTCCTTTTCCTCATTTCATGGGGAGCCTTCTCCCCAAAAACGATTCAACCGATACCACTACCCAGAACCGATGATAAAAAGTCAGAGCAAGTTGGCGATGATGAAAATGGAGCTAACACTGTTCCCTCAGCTCAGTCAGAAAATTTTCAAAACGTCCAAATGAACGAAAAAAGTTGTAATGAGGTGAATTCATCACAAGTGGAAGTAGTGGAACGTGAGCCGTACATAGATATCAATAAAATGTTAGATTCTCTGTCTGGTGACGAGGGCGCTGTGCGGATGTTACTGGAGGTCTTTATTCAGGACCACTCTGGCGATGGCACTAAAATGTATCAGCTGTTAGAAGAGGATAAAGAGCAAGCGCAAAGAGCCGCACACAGTCTTAAAGGGGTCTCAGGGAGTTTAGGTGCAATGCCATTGCACTGTATTTCGGGTGATATTGAACTGTTGATTAAACAAGGGCAAAAAGTGCCGGAAGAGAAGTTGGCATGTTTAGATGATGTCCTAAAACAAACCATACTTTTTGCTAATAATGTTCTCAATAGTGAAAAGATAACAGAAGCGCTAACAGATTGATATTGCTCTGACTTAATGTCATAAGAGTTGAGGTAATAAAGGCTCGAACTATATGACTTAGTTCGCTTTATTCCTGTTCTATACAATTTGTTAAAGGTGTTTTCATGTCCGTTCGCCGAATGTCTTCAATGATGTTGATAGGGCTGGTTATGATGCTTTCAGGGTGCTCCCTGCTCGAAGTCAAGATCGAGAGTCAAACCGTCCCTCTTACCAAACAAGAGCTCAATATGCGTCTTTTGACTCGTGAGTATGCGCAGCAGTTTTTTGCTCAGGTTGAGCAAGCAGCAGACGCACTACACGAACAATATGAGCCTCATGATGAAGTTCATCAATCTTATATTTTACTTTGGAAGATAAATGCTGAAGAAGGCATCCAAGCTTCTGCATACCAAGTGTCCCCAATGGCTGCACTGATTGATACATGGACTTTCACGCTACAAATGGAACAGTTTTTTACTACCGCTTCTGGTAATGAGCTCTTTGCGTCCGATGAGGCCAAGTTAGTTTCCGTTTATTTAGCGAAAGAGGTAGATAAACTGGCTCAATCTTTATTGAAGAAAGAAGCATACATCAAGACACAAACGTTTGTTGCAGAGTTCGCCAAGCAGCATCCCTTCGCTGATTTAAGCATGATTAGGACTCCAGCTTACCGTAGGTGGTTAGATGCAAACCAAATTAGCGAAGAGGAAGCCGTTACAACGCTAGGCACGATGCCAGAAGCACTCGGGGATGTCTCTGATCGTCTAAGTCTGGTATCAGAACAGACACCAAAAATTATGACGTGGAAAGCGCAGTTGTTGGCCTTGAATAGCTCTGCCAGTATCGAAAAAGTCAATGCGGCGCTCAATAGTTTGCAAGTTACCGCTGATTCGGTGAGGGATTTTATCGATAACAACCCAGAGTACATGCGTTATTTGGCAGAGCAAATGGCGCTGGAGTTACAACCTTTGGTTGACGATATCGATCAAAGGACGGAGGCGCGTTTATCTCAGTTGGGTGAAGAACGCCAAGCTATAGAGCTGATGGTTGCCAGAGAGCGCCAAGAAATCGCACAGATCATTACCCATGAGCGCGAGAAGTTTGCTCAAGATATGGATCGAGTGTCGCAAGAGGTTGTGAATCTCGCAATGACTAAGCTGATTGAACTTGTCAAAAGTACCATCATCTACTTTATTCTGTTCATTGCCGTTATATTCTTTGCACCGCTTGGCTTGGGCTATTGGTTTGGGAAGCGTTCAGCCGTGAAAACGCCAGTCAAACAAAGCTAACGATTTGTTTTGGAAATAAAAAAAGAGCGCTTTAAAGCGCTCTTTTTTAGTATTGAATTCGGAAGGGAGGTTCTTCCTATCTCTGCGAAGTTAAGCGGTTTGCTGCTTTAATTCGCCTTCAGCTTCTTCAACTGCTTCTGCTGTTGGTTCGCACTTATCAACAAACCAACCCATGTAAGAAGTGAAGATCGTTACGATGATACATACAAAACTCAGCCACATGAACGGGGCATAAGACAGTGTAGCAACACCCAAAATACTGGCCATGTAGATACCGTTGTCACTCCAAGGGACCATACCTGAGGTTAGCGTGCCGCCAAATTCTGCGTTACGAGACAAATTCTTACGTTTGTAGCCTAGACGGTCATAGTTCTTCGCACAGATTTTTGGGGTCAGGATAAGTGAAACGTACATCGCTGAACCAAATACGTTGCCCATAAAGGCCGTACCAATTGTGCTTGTTGCCAATGAACCTGCACTTTGAACGCGTTTTTCAAACAGCTTCGCGATAGTCTCTAGCACGCCTACTTTATCTAGTAGACCGCCAAAACCAAGGCCGAATACGATAACCGCTACCGACCCAAGCATTGAAGACATGCCGCCACGGTTAAGGATTGAGTCAATGAAATCTACGCCAGATGAGATTGCAAACGGAGCCCAAGCCGTGTTGAACGCGGTTAGGAAATCGACATCTTGGATCATCACTGCCCAAATAATACCTAGCAGAGAACCAAAACTGATCACTGGGAATGAAGGCATACGCATCGCTAGAAGTGACAATACGATGACCACAGGAACAAATGAGTAAGGGGTGATGTAGAACTGCTGTTCCATCGCCTTAATGACAGAGTCTACCTGGCTCATGTCAACTTGACCTGCGTAGTGGAAGCCAAATGCAGTAAACATAATGCCTGTAATAATGTAGCTAATGAGTGCTATCGGCAACATGCCTTTAATATGTTCCATCACTTCAACGTTAGACATAGATGAAGCAAGGATTACTGAATCCGATAGAGGCGACATTTTGTCACCAAAGTAACAGCCTGAAAGTACGGCACCTGCAGTGATTGGCGCAGGAACACCAAGACCTTGACCGATGCCCATCATTGCAATACCTGCCGTGCCAGCCGCACCCCAAGATGTGCCAGTCGCTAGCGCAGTCAATGAACAGATGATCATGGTCGCGAGCAAAAAGATGGAAGGGTGGATTGCTTTAAGGCCGTAGTAAATAATGGTTGGAACAATACCACCAGAGATCCAAGTACCTACAAGCGCGCCAACGGCCAAAAGGATTAAAACGGCTCCAAGTCCATTGGAAATGCCATTTAGTGCTGCTTTTTCCAGATCTTTATACTGATGGCCAAGCTTTATGCCCAATATCATGACAATGAACCAACCGATGTATAGCGCTAGCTGAATCGGTAGGTCTAGCTTGGCTGTGAACGAAAATGCCAGCAGGAGAAATAAACCGAGCGAGATAAATACCTGTATCAAGCTTGGTAGGCGTGGTGTAACTTGCTTCATATGTGCCTCTGTCAATCTTGGAGCAATAGAGGAAGGCGCTCCTTGTTGTAATCGCGCATAACATACATTAACAAAAATTATATTTCGAACATTTGGTGTTTTATCTTGATGTTCGTCGGTAAAAACGTTTGCTTGTGAAATTAACTGTTGGTTTGTTTTAACTTTTTTGGTTTTAAATGTTGTGTAATGTGAAATTATTGTGCTTCATGTGTTATTTTCTCATTGAGTGGTAAGACCAATTAGGGGGCTAAAGTGCTTTCCCTACTTGAAAAATGGTTAAAACCGCAAACCAAACACTAAAAAATCTCGTGTAACCCGGTTTTTCAGAGGAAAAGGTTAAAAAACGCGCTTATTTACAAAATAGGGGTTGAGATTTTGCTGTGAAAAATTAACTATGGGGTAGGTTTTTTAATACATGGAGAGTTAATACGATGAGAGTTGGTTTAGTTGGTTGGCGCGGTATGGTTGGTTCAGTCCTTATGCAGCGTATGGTTGAAGAGAAAGACTTCGACCTAATCGAACCAGTATTCTACAGTACTTCTCAAGTTGGTATTCCTGCTCCTAACTTAGGAAAAGACGCAGGCTTACTGCAAGACGCATATGATATTGAAAGCTTAAAACAGCTTGATGCGGTAATCACCTGTCAAGGTGGTAGCTACACAGAAAAAGTTTTCCCTGCACTTCGTCAGGCTGGTTGGAAAGGCTACTGGATTGACGCGGCCTCTACGCTACGTATGGCTGAAGATTCGATCATCACACTTGATCCAGTGAACTTAAAGCAAATCCAACAAGGCATCCACGGTGGCACGAACACATTTGTCGGTGGTAACTGTACGGTTAGTTTAATGCTAATGGGGCTAGGTGGTCTATTTGAGAAAGGCCTTGTTGAGTGGACAAGCGCAATGACTTACCAAGCCGCATCTGGTGCTGGTGCGCAAAATATGCGTGAATTGATCTCGCAAATGGGCGTTATCAATGACTCTGTTAGCTCTGAACTTGCAAACCCATCAAGCTCTATCCTAGATATCGATAAGAAAGTCGCGGATACAATGCGCAGCGGCTCTTTCCCTACCGATAAATTCGGTGTGCCACTAGCTGGTTCGTTGATCCCATGGATCGATGTGAAGCGCGATAATGGTCAGAGTAAAGAAGAGTGGAAAGCGGGCGCCGAGGCGAATAAAATTTTGGGCTCTCAAAGTTCACCTGTCCCAATTGACGGTACCTGTGTGCGTATTGGCGCGATGCGTTGTCACTCTCAAGCACTTACTATCAAGCTTAAACAAAATGTACCAATGGACGAAATCGAAGAAATCATCGCCACTCATAACGATTGGGTGAAAGTGATTCCTAACGACCGTGACATCACTGCTCAAGAGCTAACGCCGGCAAAAGTTACGGGCACAATGTCTGTACCAGTGGGTCGTCTACGTAAGATGGCAATGGGTGATGATTTCCTAAATGCTTTCACTGTTGGTGACCAACTGCTTTGGGGTGCTGCGGAGCCATTGCGTCGTACTCTGCGAATTATTCTGTCTGAGAAAGCATAATCACATCAATCCTTTATTTGATGACAAAATAAAAGAGCTCCTTAGGGAGCTCTTTTTTCATGCGTCGTCTTCCGTTCGAACGACTCTTTTGTCTGGATCGGCCAGTTCACTACCACAATGTTTACAGTAAATTGCGTCAGAGTCGTGCCCTGCGTGGGAGCAGTTTGGGCATTTCACCAATACTTTGTGCGATTGCATCTCTTGGTGCAGTTCGGCAGTGAAAATACCTGTAGGTACCGCCAAAATGGAATAACCCAGTAACATGGTGAGTGATGCAAGCCCTTTACCTAGGTCTGTTTGGGGGACCAAGTCACCATACCCAACCGTTGTGATGGTCACGATCGCCCAATAAATACTTTTAGGAATGCTAGTAAATCCGTTTTCAGGTCCTTCAATGATAAAAATCAACGAGCCGAAAATCGTTACCATAATGGCGACGGAACTAAAGAAGATAAAAATCTTTCTGCGCGCCATAAGCAGTGAACGTAAGAGGATATTGGACTCTTGGAGGTATCGGACTAACTTGAGTATGCGGAATATTCGCATCACTCGCAGCGCCCTGATCACACCCATAAACGAAGCGGATGGGAAGAAGAGTGCTAAATAAGTGGGCAAAATCGCAAGTAAATCGACGACACCATAAAAACTCTTTGCGTAGGCGGCAGGTTTGGGGGAGCAATAAAGCCTTAGAAGGTATTCAATCGTGAATAGGCCAGTAAATGTGTATTCAATAAACTTCAGCTCTTTTTCCCACTCGGCACGAACGGAGGGTATCGAATCTAACACCAGTACGATTAACGAGCTGATGATCGCGATAATGAGAGCAATATCGAACGTTTTACCAGCTTTGGTATGAGTACCAAAAATGGTGACATATAGAGTATGTTTAAGAGAGTCAGTCGTCATGACAAAGCGATCCATTGTTGAATCGCTCTATCATACAATTTTATAGAAACTCAGGCTAATCCTGGAAATAAGTTGCGTAAGCCATTCGCAATGAACTCTATGCCAAGCGCGCCCAATATCAAACCCATGATACGAGTAATGACGTTGATTCCAGTTTGACCTAAAAATCGTACGATCAATGGGGCAGAGCGGAACAATAGCCATGAACAAAGGCAGAACAAACCAATCGTAATACTAATGCCCACGGTATCGAACATGCTTGGGTAGCGTGCACCATAAACAATAGTCGAACTGATTGCACCAGGCCCTGCCATTAAAGGCATTGCAAGAGGGACCACACCAATCTGTTCACGACTGACGTATTCCGTTTTCTCTTGTTTGTTCTGCTTATCTTCCCCCAGTTTACCGCTCATCATCGAGAATGCGATGCTAAGTAATAGCAACCCGCCAGCGACACGAAACGAATCCAGAGAAATACTGAACATGTCTAACAGTAACTGACCAGCAAAAAGCGAAATGATCAGGATGATCGCAACAGCCACATTTGCTGTTGTTGCCGTATTGCGCTTTTCGTCTGGTGTCATATGCCCGGTTAGTGACACAAACACAGGCATGATACCAACAGGGTTTACTGCGGCGACCAAACCGAGAAAAAACTGCAAGAAGATAGCAAGTTCAAAAGTTTGCATGTTGCTTACTCATCAAAGTTCACATTAGTGAAAAGGAGAAGGGGTAATTTGGGCGTAATGTAAGGCAAAAGTTAGGTTGTAAGAAATGAAAAAAACTAACGCATTCCCTGCCATTTAAGTGAGAAAAACTAATTCTTTAATAAACTGTATCTAATCTGGAAAGGAAATGTTACGTATAAAGTTGCTGATAAATTGCACTGTTTTACATAAACGTTAACATTCGCACATTTTTGATAAAAACCAAGGTGGTTTGTAGAGAGATGTATTCGGTTCGATATACTCTCAGTAGCACAAAGAATTGGTCCTACATGTAATTTTGTTGGTCAAAAATGAAACTTTTTTACAGGTTGTTGTAGTTTCTTTTATTTATTTGTCCATTTGCTTCTTTTTTACTCAATAAAAAATGAAAGTTAATTTATTTGTTTATCAATGATTTATGTAATTTTGGTGTTATGAGGCACCACTTTGGTAGTATTTAGGTGGTGAGAACTGATCCAAGTCAATTTTTTTCACACTCTGAAATATTATACTCAGTCCTGAAAGCAATTTACTAAGACGTTTGTTTTCTAAGTGACTGATAAACAGTAAAAACGATAAGTAATAGCCTTAGTAAAAAGTTTTTAATATTTGTTAATTTTAGGAGATTCCCTATGCCTGTAACTAATATGGCTGAACTAGATGCAATGGTTGCTCGCGTTAAGAAAGCGCAAGAAGAGTTCGCTACTTACTCTCAAGAGCAAGTAGATAAAATCTTTCGTGCAGCATCGCTTGCAGCTAACCAGGCCCGTATCCCGCTAGCTCAACAAGCGGTAGAAGAATCTGGTATGGGTATTGTTGAAGATAAAGTAATCAAGAACCACTTCGCTTCTGAGTTTATCTACAACAAATACAAAGACGAACAAACGTGTGGCATCTTAGAAGAAGATGACAACCTAGGTACTATGACTATCGCTGAGCCTGTAGGCATCATCTGCGGTATCGTACCAACGACTAACCCAACTTCTACAGCGATCTTCAAATCTCTAATCTCTTTGAAGACTCGTAACGGTATCATCTTCTCACCACATCCACGTGCGAAAAACTCAACTAACGATGCAGCTAAACTCGTTCTAGATGCAGCAGTAGCAGCAGGCGCACCAAAAGACATCATCGGTTGGATCGACCAGCCTTCTGTTGAGCTTTCAAACGCTCTAATGAAACACGATGACATCGCTCTTATCCTTGCAACTGGTGGTCCAGGCATGGTTAAAGCCGCTTACTCTTCTGGTAAGCCAGCAATCGGTGTAGGTGCAGGTAACGTTCCGGTTGTTATCGATGAAACAGCAGACATCAAACGTGCTGTTGCTTCTATCCTTATGTCTAAGACTTTCGACAACGGTGTAGTATGTGCTTCTGAGCAGGCTGCAATCGTAGTTGACGAAGTATACGACGAAGTGAAAGAGCGTTTTGCTTCTCACAAAGCTTATGTCCTAAGCAAAGCAGAAGCTGATAAAGTTCGTAAAGTGCTTCTTATCGATGGCGCGCTAAACGCGAAAATCGTAGGTCAGCCAGCAGCAGCAATCGCTGAAATGGCAGGCGTTAAAGTTCCAGCAGACACTAAAGTTCTTGTTGGTGAAGGTCTGGGCAAAGTATCTCACGATGACGCATTCGCTCACGAGAAACTATCTCCAACTCTAGGTCTATTCCGTGCTGACAACTTCGAAGACGCGGTTGCTCAAGCGGTAACTATGGTTGAGATTGGTGGTATCGGCCACACATCTGGTCTTTACACTAACCAAGATACTAACGCTGACCGTATCCGTTACTTCGGTGACAAGATGAAGACAGCTCGTATCCTAATCAACATCCCGACTACTCACGGCGGTATCGGTGACTTGTACAACTTCAACGTTGCGCCATCTCTAACGCTAGGTTGTGGTTCTTGGGGTGGTAACTCTATCTCTGAGAACGTAGGTCCTAAACACCTAATCAACAAGAAAACTGTAGCGAAGCGAGCTGAAAACATGTTGTGGCATAAACTACCTAAGTCAATCTACTTCCGTCGTGGTAGCCTTCCAATCGCACTGGGCGACCTAGAAGGTAAGAAACGTGCATTCCTAGTAACTGACCGTTTCCTATTCAACAACGGTTACGCAGATGACGTAGTAAGCCTACTAAAAGCTCAAGGCATGGAAGTTCAAACATTCTTCGATGTTGAAGCTGACCCAACACTGTCTGTAGTAGAAAAAGGTGCGGCTCAAATGGCTAGCTACCAACCTGACGTTATCCTAGCGCTAGGCGGTGGTTCACCAATGGATGCAGCGAAAATCATGTGGGTAATGTACGAGCACCCAGAAACTCACTTTGAAGAACTAGCAATGCGCTTTATGGACATCCGTAAACGTATCTACAAGTTCCCTAAAATGGGTAAAAAAGCTGAGCTTGTATGTATCACTACAACTTCAGGTACTGGTTCAGAAGTTACTCCATTCGCGGTTGTTACTGACGACAAGACTGGTGCGAAATACCCACTAGCTGACTACGAAATCACGCCAAACATGGCAATCGTTGATGCGAACCTAGTAATGAACATGCCTAAGTCTCTAACAGCATTTGGTGGTTACGATGCCGTAACTCACGCTCTAGAAGCTTACGTTTCTGTTCTTGCTAACGAATACTCAGATGGCCAAGCTCTTCAAGCACTTAAGATGCTAAAAGAGTACCTACCATCAAGCTATGCGAACGGTGCAAATGACCCAATCGCTCGTGAGAAGGTACACAACGCAGCTACTATCGCTGGTGTTGCATTTGCGAACGCATTCCTAGGTGTTTGTCACTCAATGGCTCACAAACTGGGTGCTGAGTTCCACTTGCCACATGGCCTAGCTAACGCACTACTTATCTCTAACGTGGTACGTTACAACGCGAACGACAATCCAACTAAACAAACTGCGTTCTCTCAATACGACCGTCCACAAGCACGTCGTCGTTACGCTGAAGTTGCTGACCACCTTGGCCTAAGCCAAGAAGGTGACCGTACTGCTCAGAAGATTGAACGTCTACTAGCATGGTTGGATGAACTAAAAGTTAACCTAGACATCCCAATGTCTATCCAAGCGGCAGGTGTTGCTGAATCAGATTTCGTAGCGAAACTGGATGAGCTAGCGGTAGAAGCGTTCGATGACCAATGTACTGGTGCGAACCCACGTTACCCTCTAATCAGCGAACTTAAAGATGTGTTGATGGCTTCTTACTACGGTAAAGCATTTGTTGAAGGCGAAACTTTCGAAGGTACAACTGTTATCAAGAAGAAAGCAGACCAAGAAGCAGCAAAAGCAGCACCTAAAGCAAAGAAAGAAAAAGCTGACGCGTAATTAAAAAATCGAGTGAGCAAGGTTTTCGCTAGCACGAAACCTTAATCGGGAAAAGGTTAAAGCCCCAGTCAAATGACTGGGGCTTTTTTTATTTTGGTGCAGGAGTTACATCTGGCTTGGGAAAACAGAGTTGCTGTGTATGCTTACACTTCGGTCGCAACTACTCGGCCACTGAAGTATTCATTCGCGACGATGTATGCTGTGTTGCGGACTAGTTCGTCTTGGATCTCAGCCCAGTGCCTCTCGTTGAGCTCTTCTTTTGTATGATTTACCGAGGGAATAACGCCGCCCACTCGAATGTTGAATGGTGTGAGTTCTTTTGCCCAGCTGTGAGTAAAACCTGACACCAACGCCGCCATGCTTTCAACTCCCGTAAAGTCTTCATGGTTGTCATGAGAAATGACGTTAACAATGACGCCTTTCTTGTTTCTGGCTCGAAAGCGCTCTGCTCCTACTTGGCCGTAGGTATAAAGGAAGCGTGCCGCAGACGACAAGTGATCAATGTAAGTACTCATTGGTTCTGGCGCCATTAAGCCAGGCATAGGGGAGCAGGTCCAGCAATTAACAATCACATCTGGTGTCGCACGTAGCTGTGATTCTATCTGGTCAAACAATAAGTTAATGGACGTTGTGTTATCACTACACACATTCATCGCATACACTTTGTCAGTGAAAGCGCTGATTTGCTCATAGCTCGCTCTCAAAGCGCTAGAATTTTGGTCACAAAGAATCAACGTTGCTCCAAGGTGAGCAAAGTGATTTGCACAGGTTCTTCCTATAACCGAACCTGCAGACGTGACGAGAATAATTGATTCTTTGATATCCATAGCACCTTCACTGTATCCATATGTGAAAAACAATACACCAGTGGTTTGTGCTAATAGCATGGTTGAAATTCGTTGGGTTCAGTGTGAAAGGCTTCAAACTAACGCTTTCGAGTGAGGACTATTGTGCGGTAATTTGTAAGATGTCACATTTCTGACGTGTAGGTATTGCAAGCTATTGGATAAAAAGCGGATCTCTATGCTTTAGCTTGAATTTGATGCTGACGTTGAGCCGTCACTAGCTGATTATATAGCCCAGCATCTGGGATCAGTTGTTTGTTGCGTTCGCCCAATCTGCGTCGCTCATGACCAGATAGGTTGTGATAAACCTCCTCTGGTAGGTTGAATGTGTCTTCAGGCAGGTAAGTCAGCGCATCTGGTTTTAGGTAATGGCTCAGCTTTGCGGAAGGCAATCCTGCATCGTGAAACTGTTTCGCTTGTTCAGCTGCGAGTTCATAGCTGCTGCTATCAGAACGAAGAGCTTGAGGTTGCGATAAACCCAATTGTTGGCGAAGAATACTGTCACTGGTGATGACTTCCTGGACCTCTTCAACCGGGACTACATCGCGAACATCATTAGAGAACATAGACAGAATCAGCGAGAAATCCGCACGACGACCGTCGTGTACGGCATGGTTAATACCATTACCGAACTGAAGTTCGTTGATAATTGCAGCTTTGTCTAAAGTATGAATTTGCATGATGTTCCTCGCTCGATGCTCTTTTAACGGCGTGGATAAGAAGAACTTTAGTAAAAGAGGGAATTATTTAAAGGTGCTAGGGAAGGCGAAACAAAAAAGCCCGCTAAATAGCGAGCTTTTGAATAAGACTAAATTGAACTTAGGGGGAAGTATATTACTTCGCTAGGTTCTCAGCTACGAAGTCCCAGTTTACTAGAGCCCAGAAGCCGTTCATGTAATCAGGACGTACGTTACGGTAATCGATGTAGTACGCGTGTTCCCATAGGTCAACAGTTAGAAGTGGTGTTGTACCTTCTTCTGTTAGAGGAGTAGCAGCGTTAGAAGTGTTAACGATCTCTAGAGAGCCATCAGCTTTCTTAACAAGCCAAGTCCATGAAGAACCGAAGTTGTTGATTGCTGAATCAGTAAACTTCGCTTTGAATTCTTCAAAAGAACCGAATGCTGCGTTGATTGCGTCTGCAACTGCGCCAGTTGGCTCGCCGCCCGCATTTGGAGCAAGACAGTGCCAGTAGAACGTGTGGTTCCAGATTTGCGCTGCGTTGTTGAATACGCCACCAGTAGAAGTCTTGATGATCTCTTCTAGAGTTTTGCCTTCGAACTCAGTACCAGGGATAAGACCGTTAAGCTTAACAACGTAAGTGTTGTGGTGCTTACCGTGGTGGTAGTCTAGAGTCTCTGCTGAGATGTGTGGTTCTAGTGCGTCTTTCGCGTAAGGAAGAGCTGGTAGTTCAAATGCCATTACTCGATTCTCCATTGATTTGAAAGGATGACCTTTCGATTGCTTCCAGTATTTTTTTATAGCTATGTCGCCTTTAAGGCTGACTTGCTAAGTATTTTAGCAAGTTTTTACTTTATTAAAACCCCGATATGAAAATATTTTAAGAGGTTAGCAGTGGTGAAGTGCTGCATTGCTCGCCAATGAGCAACCTAAAATTAAGCCTTATTAATTATATGGTTTTTATTCTGTCGTTATTGAGTAGAATGTGGCAAATAAATAAAGTTCAAACCCATGAATGAGGAAGCGATGGAAACTATCGACAAAATCAAACAGCAGATCTCTGAAAACTCAATCCTGCTGTACATGAAAGGATCACCGAAACTACCTAGCTGTGGTTTCTCTTCTCAAGCGTCACAGGCACTAATGGCATGTGGTGAGAAGTTCGCTTACGTAGACATTCTGCAAAACCCAGATATCCGTGCTGAGTTACCAAAGTACGCGCAATGGCCAACTTTCCCTCAACTATGGGTTGAAGGTGAGCTTATCGGCGGTTGTGACATTATTCTAGAAATGTTCCAAAAAGGTGAACTGCAGCCTCTAATCAAAGAAGCAGCAGCGCGCGCTGAAGATCAAGCTGAGTAATTCGTAAATACTCACATTTAGCGATAGAATACGAAGGAGCCGTACTGGCTCCTTTTTCTTTTTAGGTTAGTGGAATGAACATAAAGCTTTACTACGTGCATGACCCAATGTGCAGTTGGTGTTGGGGTTACAAACCAACGCTGGATAAACTAAAACAGCAACTGCCAGGTGTGATTCAGTTTGAGTATGTGGTTGGTGGTCTTGCGCCAGATACTAATTTACCGATGCCGCCCGAGATGCAACAAAAACTCGAAGGTATTTGGAAGCAGATTGAGCGCCAGTTAGGCACTAAGTTTAACTACGATTTCTGGAAGCTTTGTACGCCAGTTAGAAGCACTTACCAATCTTGTCGTGCGGTTATTGCAGCGGGCTTTCAAGACTCTTATGAGCAGATGCTAGAAGCGATTCAGCATGCGTACTACTTACGTGCGCTGCCTCCTCATGAAGAAGCCACTCACTTGCAACTAGCGAGAGAAATTGGCTTGAATGTTCAGCAATTCAAGAATGACATGGATGGCTCTTTCTTAGAAGGTGTGTTCGAAGATCAATTGAGCCTTGCAAAGAGCCTAGGTGTGAGCTCTTACCCTAGCTTGGTTCTTAAAATTAACGACGCTTATTTTCCGATTGCCATCGATTACCTGTCGACAGAACCAACCTTGAAGCTGATTCGTGAGCGTATTATTGACAATATGCCAGCGCAATAACCACAGTTATGAATAACAAAAAGCCGCTCATTGAGCGGCTTTTTCGTAACTAATGTATATCCATCCAAACAATAGTATTAAAGCACCATTGCTGCAATCCAACCAAAGATGATTAGAGGGATATTATAATGGATAAAGGTTGGAACGACTGTTTCCCAAATGTGCTCATGTTGACCGTCGGCATTTAGACCAGATGTAGGGCCTAATGTAGAGTCAGAAGCTGGAGAGCCTGCATCACCTAACGCCGCTGCAGTACCTACCAGTGCAATCGTTGCCATCGGCGAGAAGCCGAATGCTAGCGCAAGAGGCACATAGATAGTTGCAAGGATTGGAATCGTAGAGAACGATGAACCAATGCCCATTGTTACTAATAGACCAACGATCAGCATCAGTAGTGCAGCTAGAGGCTTATTGTCACCGATGCTGGTTGATAGCGATTGTACTAGTGTTTCAACACCGCCAGTTTGCTTCATTACTGCTGCAAAACCTGCCGCTGCAATCATGATGAAGCCAATCATTGCCATCATGTGTACACCTTTAGTGAACACGTCGTGCGTCTCTTTCCATGCAATAACGCCGCCGAAAGTAAACACCATAAAGCCAGCTAGAGCACCGATAATCATTGAACCCGTGTAAAGCTGAACACCCAATGCAGCGACAATACCAAGTGCCGCAACTAAGATGTGCTTTTTATTGATGACATGATCGGTTTCGTCAACGACAGTCAACTCAGTTTCTTTGTAGACACGCGGTTTACGATAGCTAACAAAGATAGCCAGTAATAGACCAAACAGCATCCCTGCACCTGGCAGTAACATGGCGGTTGGGACTTGGCTTGCAACCACGTTTTCCAAACCGTTGTCATGTAGGTTCTTTAATAGAATGTTGTTTAAGAAAATACCGCCGAAACCAACAGGTAAGATCATGTAAGGTGTGATCAAACCGAAGGTAAGAACACACGCGACCAAACGTCGGTCGAGTTTAAGTTTCGCAAATACGCCCAAAAGAGGTGGAATCAAAATTGGAATAAAGGCGATATGGACCGGAATTACGTTCTGAGATGACATCGTAACAAGCACTAATGCCACCAACACGGCGTACTTTAAGCCAGTAGTGGAAGCGGAGTTTTCTTTGCCATTTAAGCGCTTGATAACACTTTTGGCCAGTAGATCCGTGATGCCTGATTTCGAGATGGCAACAGCGAAAGTACCTAACATGGCGTAGCTTAGCGCGATAGTTGCACCGCCACCTAGACCACTTTCAAATGCGGCAACCGTATCCCCAAGGCTCATGCCTGCGACTAGGCCGCCTACGATGGCACTAAACGTGAGGGCAACCACCACGTTTACGCGCATCAATGCTAACACGAGCATGACGCACACTGATATAACGACAGGATTCATACTTTTCCTAATATGTTGTGTTTACTTATTATTCTTCGTCGACAAGCGGCCAACCGCCGAGGGCCTTCCATTTGTTGACAATACCGCAGAATAATTCTGCTGTTTTTTGTGTATCGTAAAGCGCAGAGTGTGCTTCACGGTTATCAAATTCCATCCCGGCTGTTTTGCATGCTTTAGCGAGAACTGTTTGGCCATAAGCAAGGCCACTTAATGTAGCCGTATCAAAAGTAGCAAAGGGATGAAAAGGGACTCTTTTTAGTTTACAGCGTTCATTTGCTGCATTTACAAAACCCAAGTCGAATGCTGCGTTATGAGCAACCATAATTGCACGTGAGCAATCTGCGGCTTTTTGTTCTTTGCGAATAAGCTTATAAATTTCCTTTAGCGCCTCTTGCTCAGAAACAGCACCTCGAAGAGGGCTGAAAGGGTCACGAATACCATTGAATTCAAGCGCTTCTTTTTCTAAGTTAGCGCCTTCAAATGGTTCCACATGAAAATGAATGGTGGAGGCCGGATGCAACACGCCATGTTCGTCCATTTTCAACGTAACGGCACAGATTTCTAAAAGTGCATCAGTTTGAGCATTGAAACCAGCGGTCTCAACGTCTACTACCACAGGGAAATAACCACGAAAGCGTTTTTTCAAGGTTAGAGCTTCATTTTCTAGTGTCATGTTGGCTTATTTTTGTGTGACGAAGGCTGCATTATTGCAGATTATACCGATGAGAAAAACCGCAATTTAAGAGAAAACCGGAATTCTATTTTGCATCCAATCAATAAGTTTGTATTGCATATTATGTAGACGTTTATTCGCCATACTTTGCATCATGTAAATCGATAAAACATGAGGAAGTAAAACGCTAAGTGGCGGTTAAGGTGATTGGAACACTATGGCTCACATTAATGGCAGAGTGACAGATATTCCGATATTGGCGAGATTTTTGCATGCCCGTTGAAGTGGTTTTATTGATGCAATTTGACGGCAACAGACTGCCGTTTAAGAGACAGTATTAGATGAAGAAATGGCTGATTACCAGTGGTGTTGTATTTTCGTTGTTTAGCACAAGCAGCTTCGCTTTGATGGGCAAACGTTATGCTGCAACTCCACAGCAATCTCAATGGGAAATGGTGGTCAATACACCATTAGAATGTCAGCTTGTACACCCCATTCCAAGCTTTGGAGATGCGGTATTTTCATCTCGTGCGAATAAAAAAATCAATTTAGACTTTGAGTTAAAAATGCGTCGTCCGATGGGAGAAACACGTAACGTCAGTCTCATTTCTATGCCGCCACCTTGGCGACCAGGTGAACACGCCGATCGAATTACAAACCTAAAGTTTTTTAAACAGTTTGATGGTTATGTCGGAGGGCAAACAGCATGGGGCATTTTGTCTGAGCTGGAAAAAGGCCGTTATCCGACTTTTAGTTACCAAGATTGGCAGAGCCGAGATCAGAGAATTGAAGTCGCATTGTCATCAGTACTATTTCAAAACAAGTACAACGCGTTTAGCGACTGTATTTCCAACTTATTGAAATATAGTTTTGAGGACATTGCTTTTACGATTTTGCACTACGAAAGACAAGGTGATCAGTTAACCAAGGCTTCTAAAAAGCGTTTATCACAAATTGCAGATTATATCCGACATAATCAAGATATCGATCTCGTGCTGGTGGCGACGTACACAGATTCAACCGATGGTAAAAGTGCGAGTCAAAGTTTATCAGAGCGACGTGCAGAGTCACTTCGTGACTATTTTCAGTCTCTAGGGCTACCGGAAGATCGAATTCAAGTGCAAGGGTACGGCAAGCGTCGTCCTATTGCAGATAACGGTTCGCCAATAGGAAAAGACAAAAACCGCCGAGTCGTGATATCTCTAGGGCGAACCCAAGTGTGATGCTTATAAAAACGCCGATGCTGAAAGCTTCGGCGTTTTTGATTTACTGACGTTGTTAATAATATTTTAGTGGTATTTTGCCAAGCACCTTTCGGTGATTCCTGCTGTATAATTTGAATGTTAGTTTAAGCGGAATTTGGCAATGACTTCGCAATTGGTTGCGGTATCTATTTTTTCAACCTGTTTGGCAATAGCTGGATTAGGGTGACGCTTCATAAAGTCTATCAACGCCTTAGTACAGCATCCTATCGAGTCGATAAAGCTTGCACACTCTTTATTTGGGCATTGTGGGATAAGTGTTAAGACTTTCTCAGAGGCCAGTTGAAGGTATTTGAGTTCATAGTCAGTATCTCCGGCCCAACGCCAGAACTGAGCTAAGTTATGACAAGAAATCACAGAAATTAATAATCGCTCGTCCGCCTCAATTTCCACACATTCGCTGATATCTTCACTCAGGCTTAGGGCTTGCTGGTAATGAAGAATGCTGCGAACAGGGTCATCTAGTTGAAGTGCCGTATCGGCTAGAAGTGTGTGTTTTTCCCATTCACTGATCATTATCGTAATCCCGCATATCGAAGTTGCGGATAAATCTAAACGATAACTATTATCAAGTAAAGAGTTTTGTTTATAAAAGGACAGGCAGATCGCAGACCTGCCTGTAATCGGAGTTCAACTTGCAGTACAAGTGATTATTAGAAGTGCCGCTTAGCCTTCAAGACCTGCTGAAGCTTGCTTGTTTTGAATAAGCTCAATCATATAACCATCTGGGTCTTTTACGAATGCAATGTGCGTGCTTCCGCCTTTTACTGGACCTGGCTCACGCGTCACATTACCGCCCGCCGCTTTGATAGCGTCGCAAGTTGTGTAGATATCATCAACACCAATGGCGATATGACCAAAAGCGGTACCTAAGTCATACTCAGTTTTACCCCAGTTGTAAGTCAGTTCGATCACTGCACCTTGGGATTCGTCACCATAACCAAGAAACGCTAGCGTGTATTCGTACTCTTTATTTTCGTTAGTACGAAGCAGCTGCATGCCCATAACTTCAGTGTAAAACTTGATGGATTTGTCTAGATCACCTACGCGAAGCATAGTGTGGAGAATTCGACCGTTTGACATTTTTTGCTCCTAGCTTTGATTTACAAATAGCGTTAGCTATCTGGGTATACTTTCTCTTTATATTCGCACAAATCTTCGATAATGCAGCTACCGCAGCGAGGCTTTCTTGCTACGCACGTATAACGACCATGAAGAATGAGCCAGTGGTGCACATCGAGTTTGAACTCTTTTGGCACAACTTTTAATAGCTTCTGCTCGACATCATCAACCGTTTTTCCCATCGCAAATTTAGTGCGATTCGACACGCGATAAATGTGCGTATCGACGGCAATAGTTGGCCAACCAAAAGCGGTGTTGAGCACGACGTTTGCGGTCTTGCGACCTACGCCTGGCAGCGCTTCTAACGCTGCACGATCTTCAGGAACTTCACCATTGTGTTTTTCCAACAAGATCTTACAAGTCTTGATTGTGTTTTCTGCCTTTGAGTTAAACAAACCGATGGTCTTTATGTATTCTTTTAAGCCATCGACTCCCAAATCAAGAATGCTTTGAGGTGTATTCGCTACAGGGAAAAGCTTGTCGGTGGCTTTATTGACGCTTACATCGGTTGCTTGAGCTGATAGTAATACAGCGATTAGCAGCTCAAAAGGGGAGCTCCAGTTAAGCTCAGTTTGAGGATTCGGATTGTTTTCTCGTAATCGCTCAAGAATTTCGATTCTTTTTATTTTGTTCATTGCTGACTTCCAATACCGTCTCTGCGGTTTATGAAAAAGGCTCCTATGACAGAGCCTTATCTTGTTATGCGTTAGTGACGCGAGCACGTTCTATGGTTGGTTTTTCTTCTTTTGGTTGACGTGCCTGAATTGAATTATCTATGACATTTTTGAGCGCTATCAACAGCCCAACACCGATAAATGCACCAGGTGGGAGAAGCGCTAACAGGAAGCTATTGTCAAATTGGAAAACTTGAATCCGTAGAGCTGAAACCCAGTCTCCTAGGAGAAGGTCTGCTCCGTCGAATAGTGTGCCATTACCAATTAATTCGCGCATGGCACCTAAAACAACCAAGACGCTCGTCATACCAAGGCCCATCCACAAACCATCTAGCGCAGCGGGTGCAACATCATTTTTTGACGCGTAAGCTTCTGCTCGGCCAATAATAATACAGTTCGTTACAATCAGAGGAATAAAGATACCTAGAGACAGGTACAAACCGTACGCATAGGCATTCATTAACAACTGAACGCAGGTAACGAGTGAGGCAATGATCATCACGAATACAGGTATACGGATCTCTTTTGGCACATAGTTACGAATAAGAGAAACCGTGACGTTGGATCCAACTAGCACGAGTAAGGTTGCAATACCAAGACCTAATGCATTGGTTATCGTGGAAGAAACCGCTAGCAGTGGACATAAGCCCAGCAGTTGTACGAGAGCGGGGTTATTACTCCACATACCGTTTTTCATCAGTAATTTATTCTCATTCATTACTGCTCTCCTTCACAGCCTAACGGCTGGCTAAGAATGTCTTCACGAGATTGGTTTACGTAGTTAACGGTATTTCGCACGACTTTTACGACGGCTCTTGGCGTGATCGTTGCACCAGTAAATTGATCGAAATCTCCGCCATCTTTACGAACTTTCCACGAATTCCAATTGTTTTCCGTGACTTGTTTTCCTGTAAAGCTCAGGATCCAGTCTGTGACACGAAGATCGATTTTATCGCCCAGACCAGGGGTTTCTTGGTGGTTTAGGACGCGTGTCCCCAAAATATTGCCCTGATTATCAATCCCAGTAATTACTTTTATCTCACCATTGTAGCCATCTGGCGCGATAGATTCTATTGCGATTGCTGTTGGTTCACCATTCTTCGTGGCGAGGTAGGCTGGCATCGCACGTAATGTCCCCAGATCTGGAGACGTGACCATTGTACAAGCTTGCGCGAGTGCGTTGTCATGCATGTTTTCTGGAATGACTTGATTCAAAACAGAAAGTAATTGTTTTTGCTCTTGTACCTTGATTTGGTCTTTTGTTAGGTACTGAGTAAGGGCGACTAATCCGGTTGTTGCACATGCAAATATCGCGAGTGTCAGACCATTTTTTCTAATAGCGGTTAACATGTTTACCTCAGTGACCGTAAGTTCTAGGTTTGGTGTAGTAATCGATCAGTGGCACACACATATTTGCAAGCAACACTGCAAATGCAACACCATCTGGGAAACCGCCCCAACTGCGAATGATAAAAACCAAAGCACCAATAAGCGCACCGAAGATTAAACGTCCTTTGACGGTGGTAGACGCCGAAACGGGATCGGTTGCAATAAAGAATGCGCCAAGCATGGTTGCACCAGATAACAAGTGTAAAACTGGCGACGCAGTTTCCCCTGGCGTCAGCAACGTGAACACTAGGCTAAACAGAGTCAGACTCGCAAGGAAACCTGCTGGAATATACCATTGGATGATACGCTTTTTGATCATGACTATGCCGCCAAGAAGGTAAGCAAGGTTTACCCATTGCCAACCAATACCACCTAAGCCATCAAATATTGGCTGCGACATTACTTCGCTTGGAGTGGCACCTGTAAGAATGCCAGTCTTAAATGCATCAAGTGGTGTCGCCATTGTCACGCCGTCAACACCTGAGCGAACTTGCTGAAGTGATAAGCCGTCGTAATCATAGCCCGTAAAAATTAAAGAGAGTGTATCTGCAAAATTTACATGATCAGGTATGAGTGATGTCGGTGCACTCCAACTCGTCATTTGTACTGGGAAAGAGATCAACAAGACCACATAAGCGACCATTGCAGGGTTGAATAAGTTTTGTCCAAGGCCACCATAGAGGTGTTTAGCGATTACTATCGCAAAAATAAGCCCGATCACCATAATCCACCACGGAGACCATGGTGGTATAGCAACGGCTAACAACCAAGCGGTAACTATTGCACTGTTATCACGTAGCGCTCTCATTGGTGAGCGTTTACGACAGATCATGACTAAGGCTTCAAGGGATACAGCGACTGCAATGGCAAAAATCAGCTGAATAAGCGTACCCCAGCCAAAGAAGTAGGTTTGAGCTACTAAACCTGGAAGTGCGCAAAGTGCCACCCATTTCATTAAATCTGGCGTACTACGACGACTGTGGGTATGCGGTGAACTGGCAATAAAAAACGACACTACTCGTTCTCCTCAGTATTATTTTTATTAGCTTCTTGTTGCGCTTTGCGTGCCTTCGCGCGCGCAATTGCTGCGGCAACCGCGGCTTTCTTCGGATCCACTTCTGGTTCTTCGGAGGTTGCTTCTTCAACAGGCTCTGTTTGCGTTTCTTGCTTCGCTTTGCGCGCTTTGGCTCGAGCGATGGCAGCAGCCACGGCGGCTTTTTTCGGATCGTCGGTTTGCTCGGCAGGTGCGTCAGCTTCTTCCGCTTCAGTTGAGTCTGCTTGCTTCGCTTTTCGCGCTTTAGCACGTACAATCGCAGCAGCCACGGCGGCTTTTTTCGGATCATCGGTTTGCTCAGCAGGTGCTTTAGCTTCTTCCGCTTCAGTTGAGTCTGCTTGTTTCGCTTTACGTGCTTTGGCACGTGCAATCGCGGCAGCCACGGCGGCTTTTTTCGGATCTTCGGTTTGCTCGGCAGGTGCTTTAGCTTCTTCCGCTTCGGTTGAGTCTGCTTGCTTCGCTTTGCGCGCTTTGGCTCGAGCAATTGCAGCGGCAACTGCGGCTTTTTTCGGATCTTCGGTTTGCTCGGCAGGTGCTTTAGCTTCTTCCGCTTCGGTTGAGTCTGCTTGCTTAGCTTTGCGCGCTTTGGCTCGAGCAATTGCAGCGGCAACTGCGGCTTTTTTCGGATCGTCGGTTTGCTCGGCAGGTGCTTCAGCTTCTTCCGCTTCAATTGAGTCTGCTTGCTTCGCTTTACGTGCTTTGGCACGTGCAATCGCAGCAGCCACGGCGGCTTTTTTCGGATCGTCGGTTTGCTCAGCAGGTGCTTCAGCTTCTTCCGCTTCAGTTGAGTCTGCTTGCTTCGCTTTGCGTGCTTTGGCACGTGCAATGGCAGCAGCAACCGCGGCTTTCTTCGGATCGCCGTCTTGCTGTGCAGACGTTTCCGATTCTACGGATTCAGTTGAATCTTCTTGTTGTGCTTTTTTCGCTTTAGCTCGGGCGATGGCGGCCGAAACTGCCGATTTTTTATCATCAGCGTTATTGTCTGGCGTTTCGCCTTGCTCTTTTTGTGCTTTACGTTCGCGGGCTAGACGTTTGCGTTCTTCGCGCAGTTTTGCCATTTCTGAGTTATCAGGTTCACTAGAGCCTGCTTTAGCGGCTGCGGCCTGTTTTGCCTTCGCTTTGGCAATGGCTGCCGCTACGGCAGGTTTAACGGCTGGCTCTGCTTTTTCTGTTGTTTCTGTCTTCTGAGCTTTCACTCGTGCGATCGCTGCTGCAATCGCATCATCACCACCAGAAGATTTCATGTCTTTACGGCGCTGATCGGCTGCTTTCTTAAAGCGATTTTCACGTTCTGCTTTTTCGCGTTCCATACGCGCTTTCTTCTCTTCAAAACGCAGCTTCGCTCGCTCAGCAGCTTCCGCTTCTTGTGTTCTGGTGCGAATTTCCGCTTTTGCTTGGCGGTAATACTGTACGAGCGGAATTTCACTTGGACATACAAACGCACAAGCGCCGCACTCGATACAATCCTTTAAGTTTAATTCTTCGAGTTTGTCATACTCTTCAGCTTTTGCATGCCATTGCAGTTGTTGAGGCAGCAGCGAAGCAGGGCACGCTTCTGCACATTGGCTACAGCGAATACATTCCATCTCATACTGGTGCGGAGAGATCTCACGACGAGTCGGAGCAAGGATACAGTTTGCTGTCTTGGTAATCGGCACTTGGGAGTGAGGAAGGGTAAAGCCCATCATTGGCCCACCCATAATTAAACGCTGTAACTTCTTATCTGCTTTATAGCCAAACTCATCCAACAGTGCTTGTACTGGTGTCCCTAACAATGCCCAAACGTTGCGTGGTTGTTTGAAGGTTTTACCAGTGAGAGTCACGATGCGCTTTATCATCGGTTCACCGTCGATGACTGCGCGTTTTATAGCGTAAAGAGAACCAACATTCTGAACCAAAATACCAATATCGGCTGGAATCGCGCCACTTGGCACCTCTTTATTGGTTAAAATTTTGATCAGCTGTTTTTCACCGCCAGAAGGGTATTTAGTTGGGATAACGCGAATAACGATATCTTTGTTTATAGCCGCAGCTTCTAGCGCTTTGATTGCTTCTGGTTTGTTGTCTTCAATGCCAATAATCGTGAGCTTTGGTGTCAGGATATGTTCGACAATTTCGATACCTTGAATAAGCTCTTCGGCATGTTCTTGCATGAGCTTGTCATCAGACGTGATGTATGGCTCGCACTCTGCTGCATTAACGATAAGAATCTCGGTACGAGCAAAACCTGATTGGATTTTTTTTGCAGTAGGGAAGCCTGCGCCACCCATACCAGAAATACCAGCGAGACGAATAATATCAATCAGTGCGTCAGGGGTTTCTTGTTGGTAATCTGCGACGGGGTTTCTTTCACACCATGCATCTTTCCCATCAGGCGTGATGACTGCGCACAACTCACTTAACCCAGAAGGGTGCGCGACAGTTCGTGGCTCAATCGCGGTGAGCGTACCTGATGTTGGAGCATGCACTGGAACCGTAAAGCCGGTCTCCGATTGCGTTAATGGCTGACCTTTTAATACGTAGTCACCTTCGGCAACCAGTAGGTTACCCGCTTTACCAATGTGCTGTTTTAGCGGCAATACAATTTCTGACGGGATAGCCGCATGAGCGAGTTCAGTTTTGTTGGACTGCTTTTTATTTTCTGCCGGATGCACACCACCTGGGAAATCCCAAAGCGCGCCTGTACGAATTTGTTCAATCAAAGACAACATGTGAAACCTTACTTAATTGAATCTTTCACGTTCGCTGCATTGTCGGCAGCATCCGTAATGTTAAGTACCGGAATGGAGTGAAGTTGCCACTTCCAGCTTTCTGTGGTCGTTGCCACAGGAATCATTTCAATACAATCAGTCGGACATGGGGCAACACACAAGTCACAGCCCGTACATTCGTCTTTGATTACGGTATGGACCGCCTTTGTTCCGCCTACAATTGCATCCACCGGACACGCCTGAATACACTTAGTGCAGCCAATACACATGTCTTCATGAATAAACGCAACGGTTGGAATTTTGCTGTCGAGATCGTGCGCAGATTCTTCTGGCTCAACACCCATTAAGTCGGCGAGCTTTTCGATTGTTGCCTGACCACCAGGTGGACATTTGTTGATGTGGTCGCCATTTGCAATTGCTTCAGCATAAGGGCGGCAACCAGGGTAGCCACATTGACCGCATTGAGTTTGCGGTAAAATGGCGTCGATTTGATCCACAATAGGGTCCGCTTCAACTTTAAAGCGAATAGAAGCAAAACCAAGTATCGCGCCGAAAATCGCAGCCAGAACCGCTAACGCGATAATCGCAATTAAAATCGTACTCATCGCTTACTTCACCAAACCTGTAAAGCCCATAAAGGCGAGTGACATTAAACCTGCTGTAATCATTGCTATTGATGCACCTTTAAAAGGTACAGGAACGTCGGCGGCGGCTATGCGCTCTCGCATGGATGCAAAAAGTATCAACACCAATGAGAAACCAACAGCGGCGCCGAAGCCGTAGATGATCGATTCAATAAAGTTATGGTTTTCATTAATGTTAAGAAGTGCCACGCCCAATACTGCGCAGTTTGTTGTGATCAGCGGTAAGAAAATGCCAAGCAAGCGATAAAGCGTCGGGCTGGTTTTGTGCACAACCATTTCGGTGAACTGCACCACAACGGCTATCACCAAAATAAAACTCATGGTTCGAAGGTACTCAATACCCAGTGGACGAAGGATGTAGCTTTCCACTAAATACGCACACACTGACGCGAGCGTTAGCACAAAAGTTGTCGCTAAGCCCATACCTATTGCTGTTTCCAGTTTTTTGGACACGCCCATGAAAGGACATAGGCCCAAAAACTTCACCAGTACAAAGTTGTTCACCAGCACAGTGCCGACCAACAACAAAACATATTCGGTCATAGTTATTACGTTCTTAAAATCCGATCTTGATATTATCGTGTTTTGTGACACCAATAACAACCAGTGAACGATGTGGTTTTACATACACGATAGAAAAATAGTCGTCTAATTGATGTATTTTGATGAATCAATAAGAAATTGAATCGTTTGCTGAATGTATTGTTAGCGAGAGGATACTACCTATTAATTTTCATCTAATGTGTGATTTTAAAAAAAGCCCGCCTCTCCCAGGTAGAAAAGAGAGGCGGGCAACGCATATTTACAAGCTAATTATTTAAACTTTCTGAGTGCTTGATGGACTGTGTTTATATCTTACTTGTGAAGGTACGAGTGATGACGTCTTGCTGTTGCTCTGTCGTTAGAGAGTTAAAACGTACCGCATAACCAGACACTCGAATCGTCAACTGAGGGTATTTCTCTGGATGTTCAACCGCATCCAATAACATCTCTCGGTCCAGAACGTTGACGTTAAGGTGTTGACCACCTTCAATCGCAATGCCCTCGTTGCTTGCTTCGTGATGGAAGTAACCATCCATTAGCGCAGCTAGGTTCTTCTTCTGACTCAAGTCATCTTTACCCAATGCGCTCGGCACAATTGAGAAAGTGTAAGAAATACCATCTTTAGCGTAAGCAAACGGTAATTTAGAAACCGATGCCAGAGACGCAACCGCCCCTTTTTCATCACGACCGTGCATTGGGTTTGCACCCGGTCCAAAAGGCATACCTGCGCGACGGCCATCAGGTGTATTACCCGTTTTTTTACCGTAAACCACGTTAGATGTGATTGTTAAAATCGATTGAGTTGGCACTGCTTCGCGGTAGGTGTGCATCTTCTGAATTTTCTTCATGAAGCGCTCAACTAGATCACAAGCGATGTCATCAACACGGGCATCGTTGTTACCAAATTTTGGATAATCACCTTCGATTTCAAAATCAACGGCGATGCCATCTTCATCACGAACAGGCTTCACGGTCGCGTATTTAATTGCCGCCAAAGAGTCAGCGACAACAGACAGACCTGCAATACCACACGCCATGGTGCGGTGCACGTCGCGATCCATCAATGCCATCAGTGATGCTTCGTAGCTGTAACGGTCATGTGAGTAATGGATGATGTTCAACGCTGTGACGTATTGCGTTGCTAGCCACTCCAACATATTGTCGAAACGAGGCATCAAAGCGTCAAAGTCGAGAATTTCATCTTGAACTTTGTCCACTACCGGACCCACTTGCGCTTTCGATTTTTCATCGATACCACCATTGATGGTGTAAAGCAGTGCTTTTGCAAGGTTGGCACGTGCACCAAAGAATTGCATGTGCTGACCAACAACCTGCGGGCTCACACAACAGGCAATCGCGTAGTCGTCATTGTCGAAATCAGGACGCATTAGATCGTCGTTTTCGTATTGAACCGAAGAGGTATCAATCGACACTTTTGCAGCATATTGTTTGAACGCTTCAGGTAATTGCTCTGACCAAAGAATCGTCATGTTTGGCTCAGGAGCAGGGCCCATAGTATGTAGTGTATGTAAGTACCGGAATGTCGTTTTAGATACTAGCGTACGGCCATCAACGCCCATACCAGCCATGGCTTCGGTTGCCCAGATTGGGTCGCCAGAGAACAATGAATCGTATTCTGGTGTGCGTAGGAAGCGAACCATGCGTAGCTTCATGATGAAGTGGTCAATCATTTCTTGCGCTTGTGATTCATCAATCAAACCGTTTGCGATATCGCGTTCTAGATAGACGTCTAGGAAAGTCGAAGTACGGCCCAGTGACATTGCTGCGCCGTTTTGCGATTTAACCGCCGCTAGGTAGCCAAAGTAGGTAAATTGGATCGCTTCTTGTGCTGTTTTTGCAGGTAGCGACATATCAATACCGTATTTCAGACCCATTTGACGAATGTCTTCAAGTGCTTGAACTTGATCGGCTATTTCTTCGCGAAGACGAAGTGTTTTCTCAAGATCGTTGCCTTGTTCTAAGAACGTTTGTGTTGAATTGTATTGTTCTTTTTTGTCTGCTTTTAAGAAGTCGATACCGTATAGGGCGAGACGGCGATAGTCACCAATAATACGACCACGGCCATAGGCATCAGGAAGACCCGTAATGATGCCGGATTTACGACACGCTAGGATTTCTTTGGTGTAAAGGTCGAAACACGCTTTGTTGTGAGTTTTACGGTATTCAGTGAAGATTTTTTCAACCGTTGGATCCAGCTCGCGGCCATAAATTTCGCAAGAGTTTTTGACCATGCGAATCCCGCCATTGGCGATGATTGCACGTTTTAGCGGTTGATCAGTTTGTAAGCCAACGATCTTTTCCAGATCTTTGTTGATGTAGCCTGCATCGTGGGAAGTGATTGTTGAGGGCAAGTCTGTGTCAAAATCAATAGGGGCGTGTGTGCGGCTTTCTTGTTTTATGCCTTCAAGCACTTGGTTCCATAATGCTGAAGTGGATTCGCTAACTTCAGCTAAGAAAGTCTCGTCTCCCTCATAGGGTGTATAGTTTTTTTGGATGAAGTCACGAGTGTTGACAGAGTTTTGCCATTCACCAGCAGTAAATCCAGCCCATGCATCTAGCATGTCAGTTGTCGGAATAGTCATAAGTAAATCCCTAAGTTATTGATAATTAGAATGGAGGCGACGAGTAGGACGGAACCATTCTTAACCCTTTTAATCGTATGGATTTATTTATTATGAGTAAAATGAATGCTTTTCATTTTTTTAATGATTAAATTGCATTAATAATAGATTCAAATATTTACGATTGTGTTTTGCTAGAAAAGAGACAGAATTAAATGTGTGGTGCTGTGAGAACACTATCTATGACAATGTTATGAGTTCTGTAATTTGAACTTATTTCGGTGTGATTTTATGGCGCCTAGATTGGCTTAGATTTCATGGTGATTAAGATACAAAAAAGCCGTGTCTTGCGACACGGCTTTTCTATAATCTGGCTCCTCCTGCTGGGCTCGAACCAGCGACCTGCGGATTAACAGTCCGTCGCTCTACCAACTGAGCTAAGGAGGAATTGCTTTGCTTGAAAGCGGGAAGAATCTTACCGAGCACTCAAACTACTGTCAACAGTAAAAAAATACATTTTTAGCAAAAAATATTGATTTAAGGGCTTTACTTTTCTGTATGGCTTGCTAGTAAAGGCTCGAGGTTAGTTATCCACTAAATTTGTGGATAAGTATGTTGATGAGATCTGGGTAAAGAAAATTGATATGCAACTAAGTTTTTATTTAATGAATTTTTAGTCGGAGTTATGCGTAAAATAAGCAAATAAAACAGAGATTTATCGATGTTAATCAAAAGGTATTCAAAGTGGATAAAAATCAATCTTTTGGGGATAAGAAAGTTTTAAGCTAATTTTTGGGGAAAAGTTGTGGAAACTATAATGTGAAGAATGTGTGTGGCTCTTCAACTAGGGCGAAGTACTATATCAGAGTCACTTTTGTATGGCTATAGCATTCTAGACAAACAAGAAAATTTATTAACAATGATGGTTAAATTCTCGATAGACGTAGATTTCATTAGCTAAGGTGTATATATATACAGCCTTAGCGCAGTAAAATTGAGGAAGGGTATGAGTAAAGTCTATGAATTGGTCTCCGATTATCAGCCGTCGGGCGATCAACCAGGAGCGATCAATCAGTTGCTTGAGGGGCTCGATGCTGGGCTAGCACATCAAACATTGTTGGGGGTCACAGGCTCAGGTAAAACCTTCACACTAGCGAATGTGATTGCTCAAGCCCAACGACCTGCAATATTACTTGCGCCAAACAAAACGCTTGCTGCTCAGTTATATGGTGAGATGAAGTCATTCTTTCCTAATAATGCGGTTGAGTATTTTGTTTCTTACTATGATTACTACCAACCTGAAGCATACGTTCCCACAACAGATACTTTCATTGAAAAGGACGCTTCGGTTAACGCCCACATTGAGCAAATGCGACTGTCTGCCACTAAAGCTTTATTGGAACGGAAAGACGCTATTATCGTTGCTTCGGTTTCAGCTATCTATGGTTTGGGTGATCCGGAATCCTACTTACAAATGATGCTTCATTTGCGACGTGGAGATGTGATTGATCAGCGTGATATGCTTCGTCGCCTAGCGGAGCTCCAATACTCGCGCAATGATGTTGCTTTTGAGCGAGGGCAGTTCCGTGTCCGTGGCGAGGTGATTGATATATTCCCTGCTGAATCAGACCAAGACGCTGTACGCGTTGAGATGTTTGACGATGAGGTGGATTGCATCAGTGTGTTCGACCCATTGACAGGCGTGGTCAAACAACGAGACTTGCCGCGCTATACCATCTATCCCAAGACGCACTATGTGACGCCAAGAGATCGCATTCTTGAAGCGATTGAAAATATTAAAGTCGAACTAGAAGTGCGCAAAAAGCAGCTTCTAGATAACAACAAGCTACTGGAAGAGCAGCGAATTAGCCAGCGCACTCAATTCGATATCGAAATGATGAATGAGTTGGGCTTTTGCTCCGGTATCGAAAACTATTCTCGTTATCTCAGTGGACGCTCGGAAGGTGAGCCGCCACCAACCCTGTTTGACTACTTACCTCATGATGGCTTGTTGATCATCGATGAATCTCACGTGACAGTACCGCAGATAGGTGCCATGTATAAAGGCGACCGTTCGCGTAAAGAAACGCTGGTGGAGTTTGGTTTCCGGTTACCTTCAGCTTTGGATAATCGTCCACTGAAGTTTGAGGAGTTTGAAGCACTAGCGCCACAAACGATTTTCGTCTCTGCTACGCCTGGAAATTACGAACTAGAAAAATCGGCGGGTGATGTAGCGGATCAAGTCGTTCGTCCTACAGGCTTGCTTGACCCTGAGTTGGAAGTTCGCCCAGTAGCGACCCAAGTCGACGACCTATTGTCTGAGATCCGTATTCGCGCTGCTAAAGATGAGCGAGTTCTGGTTACAACACTGACCAAACGAATGGCTGAAGATCTCACCGAATACCTTCACGAACATGATGTTAAGGTACGTTATTTACACTCAGACATTGATACTGTTGAGCGTGTGGAAATTATCCGTGACCTTCGCCTTGGAGAATTTGACGTGCTGGTGGGAATCAACTTATTGAGAGAGGGCCTGGATATGCCAGAGGTCTCGTTAGTTGCAATTTTGGATGCGGATAAAGAGGGCTTCTTGCGGTCTGAACGCTCACTCATTCAGACCATTGGTCGTGCTGCACGAAACATCGAAGGTAAGGCGATTTTATACGCTGACCGAATCACCAACTCAATGAAAAAGGCGATGGATGAAACTAACCGTCGTCGCGAGAAGCAGGAAGCGTACAACGAAGAAATGGGTATTTCGCCACAAGCGCTCAAACGAAATATCAAAGACATCATGGAACTTGGCGATATCACTAAGTCTAAACGCCAGCGTAACACTAAACAGGTACCATTATCGAAAGTGGCGGAGCCTTCGCAAACTTACGAGGCACTGTCCCCTCAGCAGCTAGAAAAAGAAATCAGTCGACTGGAGGCTGCTATGTATCAGCATGCGCAAGATTTAGAATTTGAGTTAGCGGCACAAAAGCGTGACGAGATTGAAAAACTACGAGCGCAGTTCATCGCAAATAGTTGAACAAACTTACCGATTTAGCTATCCAAGCATTTTAGGTCGCTTGTAAAAAAAAGAAGCCAATAGGCAGTCGGGTCTATTGGCTTGTTTTGTGAACATATCGTTCACTAACAACGTCAGTTGGCTAGGTGACCCGAGGGGTCATTATCGTTACAGCATGGTTTGTGCCATTTTTTAAATAATTGATATTATTTTTGAATTTTTTCCTTTGCCCATAATTTAGTTAATGTTATTTGCAAAATGCAAAGCGTAATGCGATTATTGTTTAAAACACAACAAAATAATAGCTAGGTTATGCAACAAAAACCCGAAGGCCCAAAGTCTCGTTACCTTTTAATGGTCGAGGACACCGCATCTGTTGCGGCTCTGTACCGCTCATACCTGACACCGCTTGGCATAGATATCAATATTGTCGGCACAGGTAGGGATGCCATTGAGAGCCTAAATCATCGAATTCCAGATCTTATTTTACTCGATCTCCGTCTGCCAGATATGACGGGGATGGACGTTTTACATGCCGTTAAAAAGAGTCATCCCGACGTACCTATAATCTTTATGACCGCTCACGGTTCTATCGATACCGCTGTCGAGGCCATGCGTCATGGCTCACAAGACTTTTTAATCAAACCGTGTGAAGCAGACCGTTTACGTGTCACGGTTAACAATGCCATTCGTAAAGCGACCAAGCTAAAAAATGAAGCCGATAATCCAGGTAATCAGAGCTATCAGGGGTTTATCGGCAGTAGCCAAACCATGCAGCAGGTTTACCGTACGATAGATTCAGCGGCGAGCAGTAAAGCGAGTATTTTTATCACAGGTGAAAGTGGAACTGGTAAAGAGGTATGTGCCGAGGCTATTCACGCAGCAAGTAAACGTGGTGACAAACCTTTTATTGCAATTAACTGTGCTGCAATTCCAAAAGATTTGATTGAGAGTGAACTGTTTGGTCACGTAAAAGGGGCCTTTACTGGCGCTGCGAATGATCGTCAAGGGGCAGCTGAGTTAGCGGATGGCGGCACACTTTTTCTAGATGAGCTTTGTGAGATGGACTTGGATTTACAAACCAAGTTGCTACGATTTATTCAAACGGGCACATTCCAAAAAGTGGGTTCCTCAAAAATGAAGAGCGTGGATGTGCGCTTTGTTTGTGCCACTAACCGTGACCCATGGAAAGAGGTACAAGAAGGTCGATTCCGTGAAGATTTGTACTATCGTTTGTATGTCATTCCTTTGCATTTACCGCCTTTACGCGAACGAGGCGAAGATGTTATTGAAATTGCATACTCACTGCTAGGTTACATGTCACACGAAGAAGGAAAAAGCTTCATACGTTTTGCGCCTGATGTCATCGAGCGATTCAACAGCTATGAGTGGCCGGGTAACGTTCGTCAGTTACAAAACGTGCTACGCAATATCGTTGTTCTAAACAACGGTAAAGAGATTACGTTGGACATGTTACCGCCACCGTTGAATCAACCGCTTGACCGTCCGTCGTCTGTGGCTAAATTAATTGAGCCGAAAGCGATGACCGCATCTGAGATTATGCCATTATGGATGACGGAAAAAATGGCAATCGAGCAAGCGATTGAAGCATGTGATGGCAATATTCCTCGAGCGGCGGGATACCTTGATGTCAGTCCGTCGACGATTTACCGCAAGTTACAGGCATGGAACGGCAAGGAAGAGCGGCAAAAAGTATGAGTGTAAATGTATTAAATCAGCAAAAAATAGATGAACTGTCGATGGAAATTGGCAGCGACAACGTACCTGTACTGTTCGATATCTTCCTAGGAGAAATGGATACCTATATCGAGAACTTATCCCAATTGCAGGGGGCAGAGCGATTAGCTTACTCAAAAGAAATCAGCCACGCGTTGAAAAGTAGTGCTGCGAGCTTTGGGGCAGATCGCCTTTGTGAACTGGCGATGTCCATAGACAAAAAAGCGAAAGCCGGTGAGTTAACTGCTGAGTCTGAGGTGTTAGAGGTTATGCTCGATCTTTTGCACGAAACTCGAGATGCTTATCGCTCTTGGCGACAGTAGCTATTTATTTCTATTAACCATTTTTTCTTAGTAAACATCTGTTTTTACTGGATGCCTGAACTAAAACCCTTCGATGACAGAAGGGTTTTCATTATCAATAAACAACTTAAAAGAGGGCGCTAGCCAGGTAACGTGCTCTTAAATAGAAAGTTGTAGCTGATTTTCAATCGCTAGTTTGAGCTTGTTTCTATCGTGACGCCAGTCTCGGTTAGAGGAGGCGAGTGACTCCGTCACTACATTCCATTGACTTAAGACGTCTTGCTCGGTTTTCTCTGCTAGAACCACGTCTATTTTTCTTCCTTGACAGGCACGTTCACACCATTCTAATTTTTGAGCCATCGTCATTCGTCCCGCTGGGCCGTATTCTGGACTCAGGTTAGCAACAAAAATGACTTTTGCTTTTGTGTTTGCTGCAATCGCTTTGCCGAGTTCAGGCAGCAATAAAGGAGGCATGATACTAGTTAAAAAACTGCCAGGGCCAAGAATAATCGCGTCCGCTTCCGCCAAAGCTGTGATGGCTTCTTTGGTAGCAGGCACTTCTGGTGAAAGATCCAAACGTCGCAAGTCTGCTTTCATTTCGTCGACATTTGTTTCTCCCGTAACCCACTTCCCATCTACGGATAACGCGGAAAGATCCGAAGGGTGTTCGGACATAGGAAGGATGTTAACGTCGACTTTTAACATATTGCGAATCAGATTAATGGCATCTAAAGGTCTGACCGATAAGTTATCGAGTGCAGTAAGCATCAAATTACCAAGATTATGACCATCAAGTTCGCCAGTGCCTTTGAAGCGATATTCAAACATCATAGAACTGATCGAAGGCTCTGTAATGAGCTGATTAATACAGTTACGTGTGTCTCCCCAAGCGATTCCTCCTTGGCAGTGACGAATTCTTCCTGTTGAACCACCATTGTCAGTCGTGGCAACAATCCCAGTTGCATTGCTGCCAAAATCTCGTAATGCGGCCAGCATTCGACCTAAGCCATGACCACCGCCAACAGCGACCACTTTTTTATCTGTGTAGATATTCATTATGTTCTTCTAATAATCTAATAAAAAACGGCTACAATTTATCTTAAGGAGTGTCTTAAAGGTACTCACTTAGCGGTAAATTGTGTCTCTAGAGAGTTTTTTATCACTCAAGTCTGGATTCCATTACAAATATTAAGTATTTTACACCGCAAAGCTATCAGAGATTTCATATCTCTGGTTGCCATAACTCCGAGCTCACTATTGCTAAGTCCTTGGATAGGCGTTTTGAGCCAGTGGCATACTGTCACAAGGGCATGATTGGAAATGGCCATGCCTCCCGTGTTTGGAAAGGTGTTCCGTGGCGCAACAATTCGAAGACAAATTTCATCGTAAGTTTTATTACTTGCGTCTGTCTGTGACCGACGTATGTAATTTCAAATGTACCTATTGCCTTCCTGATGGCTATAAGCCTTCGGGCAATAAAAACTCGTCTTTTTTATCTCTCCCTGAAATCAAACGGGTCGTAAAAGCATTCGCTGATTGTGGCACGTCAAAAGTGCGCATCACTGGTGGTGAGCCTAGCTTACGCAAAGATTTTACCGACATTATCCATTCAGTAGCGGCGACGCCTGGCATTCAAAAAGTTGCAACGACAACCAATGGCTATCGCATGGCAAAACAAGTCGCAGATTGGCGTGAAGCGGGTTTAACCCACATTAATGTCAGTGTGGATAGCCTTGACCCGCGTATGTTTCATCAAATCACAGGTGAAAATAAGTTTACTGAAGTCATGAATGGTATCGAACGTGCGTTCGAGGTCGGTTATGAGCAAGTAAAAGTTAATGTGGTGTTGATGAAAGATCTGAACCATCACGAGCTGCCAGCGTTTCTTAACTGGATAAAAGATCGTCCAATCCAACTGCGTTTCATTGAGTTGATGCAAACGGGTGAGATGGATGAGCTATTTAATAAGCACCATGTATCCGGAGTGGCAATTCGTAACCAGCTAATTGCAAATGGTTGGTTGCTGAAAGTACGCTCGCATAATGATGGTCCTGCGCAAGTATTTGTTCATCCTGATTACAAGGGTGAAATAGGTCTTATCATGCCTTATGAAAAAGACTTTTGTGAAAGCTGCAACCGACTGCGCGTTTCTGCGATGGGTAAGCTGCACCTATGTCTGTTTGGAGACTACGGTGTAGAATTGCGTGATCTTTTGGAACGTGATGCGCAAGAGAGTGAGCTTATTGAACGTATCCAGGCGCAGTTACAAACCAAGTCGGTAAGCCATTTCTTGCATGATGGCAATACTGGTATGACGCCACACCTCGCGTCTATCGGCGGCTAACTTCATTCAACTTTTAGAGCGAGCTTAGTGATAAGCTGGCTCTAACTTTTTCCGAATCGATACCAAGCGTATCAAAGCTAATTAAGAGAATAGGTGAACAAATGGGTCACGCTGAAAGCAAATTCCAACCTGCAAATATTGCCGTTCTAACGGTATCTGACACTCGTACTGAAGAAAACGATACCTCTGGTCGTTACCTAGCTGAGCATGCTCAAGAAGCGGGTCACAACGTAGTAGACAAGCAAATTGTTATTGATGACATGTACAAGATCCGCGCGATTGTTTCTCAATGGATTGCTGATGAAAGCGTACAAGCGATCATGATTACTGGCGGTACAGGTTTCACCTCACGTGATAGCACGCCAGAAGCACTTAAGCCTCTATTTGATAAAGAAGTTGAAGGTTTTGGTGAGTTGTTCCGTATGGTGTCGTACGAAGAGATCGGTACGTCTACGATTCAGTCTCGTGCGATTGCTGGTTTTGCTAACCACACCGTGATCTTCGCAATGCCAGGTTCAACTGGTGCGTGCCGCACAGGCTGGACAAAAATTATTAAACAGCAGTTGGATGCAAGTCATCGCCCTTGTAACTTCATGCCACACCTATCTGTATAACCTTTCCTAAAAGCGAAGGAAAAACAATGACCCAATTTACACATATCAATGCTTCTGGCGAAGCAAACATGGTTGACGTGTCAGCAAAAACGGAGACGGTTCGTGAAGCTCGTGCTGAAGCATTTGTTCACATGGCCCCAGAAACACTTCAACTGATTGTCTCTGGCCAGCACCATAAAGGTGATGTATTTGCGACGGCTCGTATTGCTGGTATTCAAGCCGCTAAGAAAACCTGGGATTTGATTCCACTTTGTCATCCGCTACTACTCTCTAAAGTTGAAGTTCAACTGGAAGCTATCGAAGCAGAAAACAAAGTTCGCATCGAATCAGTATGTAAACTTGCGGGTAAAACTGGTGTGGAAATGGAAGCGCTCACGGCAGCTTCCGTTGCTGCTCTAACGATTTACGATATGTGTAAAGCAGTACAAAAAGACATGGTCATTGGTCAAGTTCGTCTATTAGAGAAAACGGGTGGTAAATCTGGTCACTTTAAGGTGGAATCATGATTAAAGTACTTTTCTTTGCTCAAACTCGCGAGCTGATTGGCATCGACAGTGTTGAGTTAGACGGGCCGTTTGAAACGGTTGAATCAATTCGTGCACATCTAGTGGAAGAAGGCACTGAGAAAGATGGCAAGTGGGATTTAGCACTCGAGCCAGGAAAGCTACTTGCTGCAGTGAACCAATCTATCGTCCCTCTGGATACACAAGTAAAAGCAGGTGACGAAGTTGCGTTTTTCCCGCCGGTAACTGGGGGTTAAGATGGATTCTCGTGTTTCTGTACAAATTGAAGACTTTTCGGTTGAGCAAGAATATCAACGTCTATCTGAAGGGACGGCTGCCGGCGCTGTCGTTACATTCGTTGGTAAAGTTCGAGATATGAACCTTGGGGATAATGTCATTGGTTTACATCTAGAGCACTATCCGGGGATGACAGAGACGAGCTTGAGCGACATTTGCGATCAAGCTGAGTCTCGCTGGCCACTATTAGGTGTACGCGTGATTCATCGTGTCGGAGACATGGATAGCGGTGACCAAATTGTATTTGTGGGCGTCTCCAGTGCGCACCGCGGCGCGGCATTTGATGCGTGCGAGTTCATCATGGATTATCTGAAAACCCAAGCACCATTTTGGAAAAAAGAGCGTACGACGAATGAAGATCGTTGGATTGAGTCGCGCGACACCGATCATCAAGCAGCACAGCGTTGGGAAAAATAGAACTAACCCGCATTCTAGTGAAAAAAGCTAAGTGCTAATGGCACTTAGCTTTTTTTGTATTTATCTTCATTGTATTGCTCACTTTGTTTCAATATTTCCTATCTTTTGTCTGGTGATATTCTTCACAATAAAAGTTTTTTGCCCAATATATAAACAATTATTTGTTAGACTTGATTTGTCATAAATGTTAAATGATGTGTAAATATCTAGCATAAGATGCTAGTAAATGGTTTAAACTCAGATTAATCGAAAGTTTCGCCTGTTAAATGTCGCTTCTGGTCTTTATTTGGCTGGTGAATGCTTTGGGGTTAGAGTTTACTGCTAGATATGTGTGGTTTAGTCAGCATTATTGGTTTTTTTGCTACATTTTTATGGCAAATTACTTCAATGATTGCTAATGTGTGCCGCAGTCTTTGTAAGGTTTTAGACTTTTGTGCTCAGAAAGTGCACTAAAAAAATCTAAAACTCTGACCGTTCCAGGCCCTTACAAAGAAGTCATGGATGCTAACGAAAAAATTTGGAGTTTTACGCATGTATAAGAATAAAATCACGCGCGCTTTATTTATTGGTGCTGGTCTTTCTCTCGCTCTAGCTGGTTGTGGTGAAAAGCCTGCGGAGAAACAAGCTGCTGAGCCTGCTCCGGCTCCAGCCCCTGAAGCTAAATCTGATTCTAAAGAGCCAAAACTTGCTGCTGTTCAAGAATTGGTGCGTGGTAACGGTACAGAAGTTGCGACAATAGACCCTCATAAATCTCAAGGTGTTCCAGAATCCCACGTGATTCGCGATCTTCTTGAAGGCCTTGTAAACCAAGATGCGGACGGTAACACTATCCCTGGTGTTGCAGAATCTTGGGAAACTGAAGACAACAAAACATACACTTTCCACTTACGTGAAGACGCAAAATGGTCAAACGGTGATCCTGTCACTGCAGGTGATTTCGTTTACAGCTTCCAACGTGCAGTCGATCCAGCAACCGCCTCTCCATATGCTTGGTACATGGAATACACCAAGATGAAGAACGCAAAAGACATTGTTGCGGGTAAAAAAGATAAGAGCGAGTTAGGTGTTAAAGCGGTTGACGACCACACGTTAGTGGTTGAGTTAGATACTGCAGTACCATATTTTGTAATGATGATGGGCCACACGACAGTGAAACCTGTTCATCAAGCAACTGTTGAAAAGTTCGGCGATCAATGGACGAAGCCAGAGAACTTTGTAGGTAACGGTGCTTATGTTGTTGACAACTGGGTTGTAAATGAGCGTTTGGTTCTAAAACGTAACGAACAGTACTGGGACAACGAAAACACGACGCTTGATCAAGTGACTTTCTTACCAATCGAGAACCAAGTAGCGGAAATGAACCGCTTCCTAGCGGGTGAAATCGACTTCACGAACGAGCTGCCTACAGAGCACTTCAAGCGTCTGAAGAAAGAGCACCCACAAGAAGTGTCTGTAACCGGTAACTTATGTACTTACTACTACATCTTCAATACGAAGAAAAAGCCGTTTGATGATGTTCGTGTGCGTAAAGCGATTTCTTATGCGATTGACCGTAACATTGTGACTGATGCGATTTTAGGTCAAGGTCAAAAGCCAGCTTACTTCCTAACACCTGAAATTACGGCAGGTTTCAACCCAGAAATCCCTGCATACGGCAAAATGACGCAAGAAGAGCGTAACGCAGAAGCTGCGCGTCTATTGGAAGAAGCGGGTTACGGCGCAGACAACCCTCTTGAATTTAACCTTCTATACAATACATCAGAGAACCACAAGAAACTTGCGGTTGCACTGGGTTCAATGTGGAAGAAGACACTTGGTCTTGACGTTACGCTAGAAAACCAAGAGTGGAAAACTTACCTATCTACCAAAGATTCTGGCAACTTTGAGGTTGCTCGTGCAGGTTGGTGTGGCGACTACAACGAAGCTTCATCTTTCCTAACGCTGATGATGAGTAATAACACTACTGGTGGTATTCACTACGACAGCAAAGAGTACGATGCGATCATGAACAAAGCATTTGCTTCAACTTCTGACGAAGAGCGCCAAGCGCTTTACCTAGAAGCAGAGAAGTTGATGGCAAAAGATATGCCAATCGCACCTATCTACCAGTACGTGAAATCACGTCTACTATCACCGAAAGTTGGTGGCTTCCCAGTAAATAACGCGGAAGACAAGATTTACTCTAAAGATCTCTACATCACAGAGTAATTCGTAACTCGATAGAACTATAAAAATGAGGCCCTACATGTGAGAAATTGCATGTAGCGCCTATCTTTAGTCCAAAAGAATTGGACGACTTCTTTAATTTAACTGTCACAGACTGAAAGAGTGAGTTTATGCTTAAATTCATCGCAAAAAGGATATTTGAGGCGATCCCAACAATGTTGGTTTTGATCACCGTATCTTTCTTTCTTATGCGCTTTGCACCGGGAAACCCTTTCTCGACAGAGCGTCCATTGCCACCCGAAGTAATGGCAAATATCGAAGCTAAATATGGCTTGGATAAACCTGTATTTGAACAATACACCACGTATTTGACCAATGTTATCCAAGGTGATTTCGGACCGTCATTTAAATACCTTGATTACTCAGTAAACGAGCTGATCGCGGTTGCCTTACCTGTTTCGGCTAAAGTGGGCTTCATCGCCTTTATCTTTACTTTGATAATGGGGGTTACCGTCGGTACCATTGCTGCGCTCAAGCAAAATACTTGGATTGATTACACCATTATGTCGACTGCGATGCTTGGTGTGGTAATGCCATCCTTTGTATTAGCGCCTGCGCTTATCTACATATTCTCGCTTCACTGGAATATCTTCCCTGCGGGCGGTTGGCAAGATGGTAGCTGGCAGTATTTAGTGCTTCCTGTTATTGGTATGTCGCTACTGTATGTTGCTACTTTTGCTCGTATTACGCGTGGTTCGATGATCGAAACCTTAAACAGTAACTTTATTCGTACGGCACGTGCTAAAGGTCTAAGTTACCGTTACATCATTATCAAACATGCTCTGAAGCCGGCACTTCTCCCTGTTGTTTCTTACATGGGTCCAGCTTTCGTAGGTATCATCACCGGTTCCGTTGTTATCGAAACCATTTTTGGTCTGCCTGGTATTGGTAAACTATTCGTTAACGCTGCGTTTAACCGTGACTACTCGCTAGTAATGGGGGTAACCATTCTGATTGGTTTCCTATTTATTCTATTCAACGCGATTGTAGATATTTTACTTGCAATGATTGACCCGAAAATTCGCTACTAACAGGGACGTTTGGTTATGTTAACGAAAAAAGAAAACCTAGAAGCGATTGAGAAATTCTCCGAAAACTTGGAGATTGAAGGTCGCAGTCTTTGGCAAGATGCTCGTATCCGTTTCATGCGCAACAAAGCGGCGATGGTGAGCTTATTCCTTCTTGTTCTAATGACGTTGGCGGTTATTATCCTGCCAATGATCGCACCGTACACATTTGATGATACTGACTGGTACGCGATGCACGTTGCACCGAATGCTGACCATTGGTTTGGTACTGACAGCTTAGGCCGTGATTTATACGTGCGTACGCTAATTGGAGGTCGTATTTCGTTGATGGTAGGTGTTATGGGTGCATTTGTAGCGGTACTGATTGGTACGCTCTACGGCGCAGCATCTGGTTTCATCGGCGGTAAAGTTGACCGCGTAATGATGCGTATTCTAGAAATTTTATACGCGGTACCGTTTATGTTCCTGGTGATTGTACTGGTAACATTCTTCGGTCGTAACATCATGCTGATCTTCGTTGCGATTGGTGCTATCGCATGGCTAGATATGGCGCGTATCGTACGTGGTCAGACTCTTAGTCTACGTAGCAAGGAGTTTATCGAAGCGGCACATGTGTGTGGTGTAAGCAACTGGAAAATCATTACTCGTCATATCGTACCGAACGTACTGGGTATTGTAGCGGTATACTCTACGCTGCTTATCCCAAGTATGATTCTAACGGAATCATTCCTATCATTCCTTGGTCTTGGTGTTCAGGAACCAATGACAAGTTGGGGCGCTCTTCTACAAGAAGGTGCACAGACAATGGAAGTAGCAATCTGGCAGCTGGCATTCCCAGCAGTGTTCATGGTTGTGACGCTATTCTGCTTCAACTACGTTGGTGACGGCCTGCGCGATGCGCTGGATCCAAAAGACAGATAATTAAAAGATAAGATTAAGGAAGCAATGATGAGCTTATTAGATGTCAAAGATCTGCGCGTCGAATTCACCACGCAAGATGGTATCGTAACCGCAGTAAACGATTTGAACTTCTCTCTCAACCAAGGCGAAACCTTAGGTATCGTTGGAGAGTCGGGATCAGGTAAATCTCAAACCGTATTCGCAATCATGGGCCTTTTGGCTAAGAATGGTATTATTTCTGGTAGCGCAAAGTTTGAAGGCAAAGAAATCCTAAACTTACCAGAAAAAGAACTGAACAAAGTGCGTGCGGAACAGATCGCAATGATCTTCCAAGACCCAATGACATCACTGAACCCTTACATGAAAGTCAGTGATCAGTTGATGGAAGTGCTTATGCTGCACAAAGGCATGGGCAAAGCGGAAGCATTTGAAGAATCAGTACGCATGCTGGAAGCGGTAAAAATCCCTGAAGCGCGTAAGCGTATCACGATGTACCCGCATGAGTTTTCAGGCGGTATGCGTCAGCGTGTAATGATCGCGATGGCGTTGTTATGTCGTCCTAAACTGCTTATAGCCGATGAGCCAACAACAGCACTTGATGTGACGGTACAAGCACAGATCATGGACTTGTTGAATGAGCTGAAATCTGAGTTCAACACAGCGATCATCATGATCACTCACGACCTTGGTGTGGTTGCAGGTTCGTGTGACAAGGTGCTGGTGATGTATGCAGGCCGTACCATGGAGTACGGCAACGTAAACGAAATTTTCTACAATCCAAGCCATCCTTATGCGGAGGGGCTGCTGAAGGCGATTCCTCGCCTCGATACTGAGGGTGAAATTCTGCCGACCATTCCTGGTAATCCACCAAACTTGCTTCGTCTACCGCCGGGCTGCCCTTATCAAGAGCGCTGTCACCGTGTGATGGATCGTTGTAAGCGCGAGGCGCCAATTCTGACACCATTTGGTGATGGTCGTCAGCGTGCATGTTTTTCTGAATGGGAGGCTTGGAACAAATGAACGCAGTAGACAAAAAACTAATTCTGGACATTTCTGAGCTGAAAGTTCACTTCAGCATTGCCTCAAAGTCGGCATGGCCGTGGTCAAAGCCTTCGAGCCTGAAAGCGGTAGATGGCGTGAACGTTCGACTATACGAAGGGGAAACGCTTGGTGTAGTAGGTGAATCAGGTTGTGGCAAATCGACGTTTGCTCGTGCCATCATTGGTCTGGTTGAAGCTACTGACGGCCAAGTAGTTTGGTTGGGTCAAGACCTTACTAAAATGAAAAGCGTTCAGCGCCGTGAGACGCGTAAAGAAATTCAGATGATTTTCCAAGACCCATTGGCATCGCTGAATCCGCGTATGACTGTTGGTGATATCATTGCTGAACCTCTTGAGACATTCTATCCAGAACTGTCTAAGCAGGAAGTGAAAGATCGCGTTAAAGAGATGATGGCGAAAGTTGGCCTATTACCTAACGTGATTAACCGTTACCCACACGAGTTCTCGGGTGGTCAGTGTCAGCGTATCGGGATAGCGCGTGCGCTTATCCTTAAGCCTAAGATGATCATTTGTGACGAGCCAGTATCGGCGCTTGATGTATCTATTCAAGCTCAGGTGGTTAACCTACTTAAAGAGATTCAAAAAGAGTTAGGGCTTTCTCTGGTATTCATTGCGCATGACTTGTCTGTCGTTAAACACATTTCAGATCGCGTTTTAGTTATGTATTTAGGTAATGCCGTGGAACTTGGCGAGGCCGAGGCTCTGTTTGCTGATCCTAAGCACCCATATACGCGTGCGCTAATGTCTGCGGTTCCGATCCCGGACCCGGATATTGAGCGCAATAAGAAAATCCAAATGCTAGAGGGTGATCTTCCTTCACCTATCAACCCACCGTCGGGTTGTGTATTCCGCACTCGTTGCCCACAAGCAACCGAAGAGTGTGCGAAGACAAAGCCAACCATTTTAGGTAATGACGTTCACGCGGTATCTTGTTTACACGTTAGTGTATAAATTCAGCCTGTGACGGGCTTAAGCGCGACACCTTCATCGGGTCGCGCTTTTTTTATGTGTCTGATTTATACATTCGAATTTCTTGAACATGATGTCCTAAGTTCGATGATTCTCTGTTTGATAGGAAACGCTAATATAGACACAAACAGAACGAGAGGAGAGCAATCATGGGTAAGTTGGTTGAAGGTGTTTGGCAAGATGTCTGGTATGACACAAAATCAAATGGTGGCAAATTTGTGCGCGAAGATGCCGGATTCCGTAACTGGGTTAAAAACGATCCTGATGCGGAGTTTACACCAGAGTCCGGTCGATACCATTTGTATGTCTCTCTTGCTTGTCCTTGGGCACATCGAACCCTCATTTTCCGCAAGCTGAAAGGTTTAGAACCACATATTGATGTCACGGTCGTTTGCCCTGATATGCTCAGCCAAGGTTGGCAAATGGGGCTTCCTGAGCCATTGTTTGGTCACACGCGTATGTATCAAATTTACACGCAGGCCAAACCCGATTACACGGGCCGCGTAACCGTGCCTGTACTTTGGGATAAAAAGACCAATACTATTGTGTCAAACGAGTCGTCAGAGATCATTCGCATGTTCAATTCGGAATTCAATGCGTTAACAGGGAATCACGACGACTACTATCCAGAACATCTAAAACACGTTATTGATGAGTGGAACGATTTTGTTTATCCGAATGTCAACAACGGAGTGTATCGTTGTGGCTTCGCGACTACACAAGAGGCGTATGAAGAAGCGTTTGATTCTTTGTTTAATGCGTTAGATAAAATCGATGCTCACCTAGCGACGCATCGTTACTTAGCAGGGAACACAATTACTGAGGCGGATTGGCGTTTGTTTACGACTCTTATTCGTTTTGATGCGGTGTATGTGGGGCATTTCAAGTGTAACAAGCAGCGCATCGCAGACTACGAAAATATACAAGGCTACTTAAAAGAGTTGTATCAAGTAAAAGGCGTCGAAGATACGACGGATTTCTATCACATTAAACGCCACTACTACTTCAGCCACACTGGGATTAATCCGACGCAAGTTGTACCAAAAGGGCCTGATTTAGACCTAAATACTCCTCATGGAAGAGAAAGGATTGGCTAGTTTGCTGCTTCCATCGCAAATGAAAAAGTACTTAACGGTTAGCAATGCCGTTAAGTACTTTTGTGTCATCTAAATACCGGGAGTAGGAAGTTTACTTTTTCATTCATCTCCACCTTACTTAGCGCGTACGATGTCCATCACTAGCTTTCCGTCCACTTTTACAGGACCGTCCTCTTTAGCGCCGAGCGTATACTCAAACACACCAGTCTTCATGCCACCTTTCTCTCCGTGGACCATTAACATCAGCATATCGCCTGATTCTACTGGTTCCATCAAAATTGCATTTACGTTTTCATTCTTTCCCATTTTTAACGGAGCGTAGCCGATAACAGGACCAGGCTTCATTGATTCGTCTGTTCGGTGGACAACCATCCACCCATTGTCATCAGCATGAGCCATTTCAGCGGTCACCGTTCCTCCGGACATATCTTGATCGACGCCTTTAATACTCGGGGCGGAAAAGCTGAATGAAGAAAAACTAATCAGAAACGCAGCTAAACCAAACTTTATCAGTGATGTATTGATGAAATCCTTCATATATATTCCTTAGCAGTCAATGAGTTTGTGTATTGCAGTAGCTTTTACGTATTTCCTAGCAAAAAAGTTTAGCTAAAACGTAAATAATGCCGATAAATTGAACAGGGACCGTGCTGGTTTGGAGCCAATGCATTTTGGGGAGTGGGTCAATCGGTGTAAGAACAAGCACGAGCAATGTCGATTAGGTATGGGGGGCGATAGGAAGAAAAGCTTTGTGCACCAGTAATTATAGGTTGTGCAGTGATTGGTATAAAAAACAAATAAGTGTTCTGGCCAGCAATAGAAAAAGCCCTCGACGAATCGAGGGCTTTGTATCTATATCCAACTAGATGTCAGAAGCGATTATTTAGCTTCTTGGTCTGCTTGGATAGCTGTTAGAGCGATGGTGTACACGATGTCGTCTACTAGCGCGCCACGAGACAAGTCGTTTACAGGTTTACGCATACCTTGCAGCATTGGACCGATAGATACTAGGTCAGCTGAACGTTGTACCGCTTTGTAAGTCGTGTTACCCGTGTTTAGGTCTGGGAATACAAACACTGTCGCTTTACCTGCAACTGGAGAGTTTGGTGCTTTAGAAGCAGCAACGTTTTCCATAATAGCAGCGTCGTACTGTAGAGGACCGTCAATGATAAGATCAGGACGTTTCTCTTGAGCCAGTTTTGTTGCTTCACGTACTTTATCAACATCTGCACCCTTACCAGATTCACCAGTAGAGTAAGAGATCATTGCAACGCGTGGTTCGATACCGAATGCTGCTGCAGAGTCAGCAGATTGGATAGCGATTTCAGCAAGCTGTTCAGCAGTTGGATCTGGGTTGATTGCACAGTCACCGTAAACCAGTACTTGATCAGGCAGAAGCATGAAGAATACTGAAGATACGATAGACGCATTTGGTGCCGTCTTGATGATTTGGAACGGAGGAACGATAGTGTTCGCCGTAGTGTGAACAGCACCAGAAACTAGGCCGTCAACTTCGTCGTTCTCAAGCATCATTGTGCCTAGGAATACTGAATCTTGTAGCTTCTCACGAGCCACAACTTCAGTCATGCCTTTCGCACCGCGCAACTCAACTAGGCGAGCAACGTAGTTTTCACGAACAGCATCTGCATCAATGATGGTTACACCAGTACCTAGCTCAACGCCTTGTTGAGCCGCTACGCGACGGATTTCATCTGGGTTACCTAGAAGTACACAGTCTGCAATGCCGCGTTCAGCACAGATTGCTGCTGCTTTAACTGTGCGTGGTTCGTCACCTTCTGGAAGAACGATACGCTTACCTGCTTTACGAGCAAGTTCGGTTAGCTGGTAACGGAACGCTGGTGGGCTTAGACGACGAGACTTCTGAGTGCCTTCAGTCATAGACTCGATCCAGTTACCGTCGATGTGGCCAGCAACGTGTTCGTTGATGAACTCGATACGCTCTTTATCGTCTGCAGGTACTTCTATGCTGAAGCTCTGTAGGTTTAGAGACGTTTGCCAAGTGTTACCTTGTGCTTTGAAGATAGGTAGACCAGTGTCGAATGCTGGTTTACATAGGCCTTCGATTTCGCTAGGGATATCGTAACCGCCAGTTAGCAGTACTGCACCAATATCCACACCGTTCATTGCAGCAAGAGAAGCAGCAACGATAACATCAGGACGGTCTGCAGAAGTAACAAGTAGAGAACCCGGTTTGAAGTGCTCAATCATGTTTGGCAGAGAACGTGCACAGAAAGTGATGCTCTTGATGCGACGAGTGTTGATGTCACCTTCGTTGATGATATCTGCTTTCAGGTGTTTAGCCATGTCGATTGCACGAGTCGCAATCAGATCAATGCTCCATGGCACACAACCTAGTACACGAATTGGAGAAGTGTTGAAAATTTCCATCACTTTCAATTCGTTTTGTTTCGCGCTGTCTGCATCGTCAAAGATTTCAGATAGGTCAGGGCGAGTACGGCCAGCTTCGTCAACAGGAGCGTTTAGTTTGTTGATGATAACACCAGAGATGTTTTTGTTTTTAGTGCCGCCGAAGTTAGAACATGCTACTTCGATACGCTCTTTCAGTTGCGCAGGGTTATCAGTACCTGGAGTCGCAACTAGCACGATTTCTGCACCAAGTGTTGCCGCGATTTCCGCGTTTACTTGGTTTGCAAATGGGTGCTTACGAGTAGGTACAAGACCTTCGATTAGCGTAACGTCTGCGTCTTTGTTGATTTGGTTGTAACGTTCAACAACGGTTTCTAGCAGCTCGTCCATGTTGTCGTTACCGATTAGGCTTTCAGCAACAGACATCGCCATTGGTTCACCGATCTTCATATCGCTGTTACGACCAACGATAGTTGAAGTCAGATCTGGCTGATCACCACCTGAACGTGGCTGACAGATTGGCTTGTAGAAAGAAACTTTAACGCCTTTACGCTCCATAGCGCGAAGAACACCCATGCTAACGCTTGTTAGGCCAACGCCTGCGCTAGTAGGGATAAGCATAATAGTACGAGACATTCGTAGAGTACCTTTAGCTATTTGGGGGATAAAAGCTCAACTCTTATTCCATGAAGCTCGAAGAATAGGAGTTGAGCCCCTAAGAAATTCGTTTGATTGAAAATCTGGCTAGCCGAGTGGCTAGCCAGGAATTCAATTAAAGACCTGTCAGGCGAGCAGTGTCTTCAGCGATGACTAGCTCTTCGTTAGTAGAGATAACCATTGCAGGGATACGGCTGTTTTCAGTCGTGATAACGCCTTCGCCGCCGAAGCGAGCTTTAAGGTTAGCTTCGCTATCTACTTCGATACCGAAGATGCCAAGACGGTTTAGAACCATTTCACGGATAGGGCCAGAGTTCTCGCCGATACCGCCAGTGAAAGTGATTGCGTCTAGACGGCCTTCCATTGAAGCAGTGTAGCCAGCAACGTATTTAGCTAGACGGTGACAGAACACGTCCATTGCGCGCGTTGCTTCTTCTTTTTGACCGTAGTTGTCTTCAACGAAACGACAGTCAGAAGTCACTTCAGTTAGACCTTGAAGACCAGATTCTTTAGTTAGCATCGTGTTGATTTGATCAACAGAGTAACCTAGAGCGTCGTGTAGGTGGAAGACGATAGCAGGGTCGATGTCGCCACAGCGAGTACCCATTACCAGACCTTCAAGTGGAGTAAGACCCATAGAAGTGTCTACAGATTGACCGTTCTTGATCGCACATACAGATGCGCCGTTACCTAGGTGACAGTTGATGATGTTTACTTCTTCAACTGGTTTGTTTAGTAGGCCTGCAACTTCACGAGTGATGAACAAGTGAGAAGTACCGTGCATGCCGTAACGACGGATACCGTGTTCTTTGTATAGGTTGTATGGAAGAGCGTATAGGTAAGACTCTTCAGGCATAGTTTGGTGGAACGCAGTGTCAAATACAGCAACGTTTTTCAGCTCTGGGAAGTTTTTCTTAGCCGCTTCGATACCGATGATGTGAGCAGGGTTATGAAGAGGTGCAAATGTTGCAGCGTCTTGAATACCTTTTAGAACTTCATCAGTAATTAGTGCAGATTGAGTGAACTGCTCGCCGCCGTGAACGATACGGTGACCGATTGCGCCTAGGTTAGCTTTAAGCTCTGGCTTAGAAGCAAGAATAGTTTCTACCATAAACGCTAGTGCTTCTTCGTGAGCTGCACCATTGCCTAGTTGAGCTTCGTGCTTGCCATCAAGTTTCCACTTGATGCGAGCTTCAGGAAGGTGAAGACACTCAGCAAGACCTGACAAGTGCTCGTCGCCGTTCTCGGCATCAACAACGGCAAATTTAAGAGAAGAACTACCGCAGTTTAAAACTAAAACTAGCTTAGACATGTATGACTACCTGTTATTCGTCTGATAAAAAATCAGTTAAAGAATGAAAAATTAATCACAAGAATAGCCGATACCCAGAAGGCTGCGTACTAATCCTGGTCAAAAATTGTTCTAATTCCATATAAAGAAATAGTGATGAACCCTTCCATCACTATGATGCGATCCGTGCAGATAGATATCTCGGAGTTGCTTAAATTGTAAATAACAGCAACAATGAGATTGAGGGTCTGCAAAGGATAGCGATAATAAGCAATGATAACAAAAAAAATTTGAAAGAATATTAACTTTCATCAATTTTTTGTACCTTCAGTTGAAATGTTCAACTATTTTTTAGTGAGAGAGCGGTATGAGTAATAAAGTCGGATTGATCCATAGCCTGAAAGATGGCCAGAATTACATGGAGATCTGGCCGGTTCGTAAAGAGCTAAGCGCCATATTTCCGGAACAGCGTATCATTAAGGCGACTCGCTTTGGCATTAAAGTCATGCCAGCTGTTGCTGCGATCAGCGTACTCACTCAAATGGCATTCAACAATTACCACGCGTTACCTCAATCCATTGTTGTCGCCTTGTTTGCGATTAGCTTGCCACTTCAAGGCATTTGGTGGCTTGGTGCTCGATCCAACACGAAATTGCCGCCTTCTTTGGCCTCTTGGTATCGGGAGTTGCATCAAAAAATTGTGGAAACAGGTTTTGCATTAGAGCCTGTCAAAGCTCGCCCTCGTTACAAAGAGCTTGCGATAATATTGAACCGAGCGTTTCGCCAGCTCGATAAATCGTCATTAGAGCGTTGGTTCTAATTTAAATTGTTTGAAATGGAGTGTGCACTGGCCGCTCCATTTTTGATCCTGCCTCTATTACCTACTTTGACGGTCGTTGATGAAGCGAGCGAAGCTTTGTTTACCAAAGATTCTTTCCGGATGAAGAAGTCCCCCCGATCACAAATGTTGCTTTAGTGTTAAATCTTTCTTTTCTTTACTAAGACTTAGTAGTAATAATAAAAACAAGATGCGCAAGAAGTACACAGTTATATGAACACAACAATACCGCCTTCAAACATTTGAATTCACGAGTCGATACACATATTGAAAGCTCGTGAAACAAGGACGAAGTCACATCAAGGAGTTATGATGAAAACGAAACGTTTATTAGCCACTGCCGTTCTATCAGCTACTGCTATTTTCTCTTCTACCAATGTACTGGCCGCCACTGCAACTGTCGCAGTTTCACAGATTGTCGAACACCCGGCGTTAGACGCGACGCGCCAAGGGTTACTTGATGGTTTGAAAGCGAAAGGCTACGAAGAAGGCAAAAATCTAGAATTTGATTATAAGACCGCACAGGGTAATCCAGCGATTGCGGTGCAAATTGCCCGTCAGTACGTCGGCGAAAATCCTGATGTGTTAGTTGGCATCGCGACACCTTCGGCACAAGCTTTGGTGTCGGCTACTCGCTCTATTCCTGTTGTCTTTACTGCGGTAACAGATCCGGTTGGTGCGAAATTGGTTAAGTCGATGGAACAACCAGGCAAAAACGTAACTGGCCTGTCTGATCTTTCACCCGTTGCTCAGCATGTCGATCTCATCCAAGAAATTCTTCCTCAGGTGAAAAGCATCGGGGTTGTATTTAATCCCGGTGAAGCTAATGCCGTGACTTTAGTTGAATTACTAAAAGAAAGCGCAAAAGCAAAAGGCATACAAGTGGTTGAAGCGACCGCACTAAAAAGTGCTGATGTTCAGTCTGCGACTCAAGCGATTGCAGCGAAATCAGACATTCTTTACGCCCCAACAGACAATACAGTTGCAAGTGCGATTGAAGGGATGATTGTGGCAGCGAATCAAGCGAAGAAACCTGTATTTGGTGGCGCGACGTCGTATGTCGAAAAGGGTGCTATTGCAGGCTTAGGTTTTGACTACTACCAGGTTGGTGTACAAACCGCGGATTACGTGGCGGCGATTCTTGATGGTCAAGAACCAGGCAAGCTGGATGTAAAAGTCGCGACGGGCTCTGACCTTGTAATTAATGAAAGCGCAGCATCTAAGCTCGGTATCAAGCTGCCAAGTTCTGTGGTTGAACGTGCGACAAGCATGCAATAAGTAACGCTTTTTGGGGTAAAGACCGTCACGTTGGTTGGTAGACGCTTGCCCCAAAATTGATACTCGCCGGATTTCTCGTGTAGAGCATTCTGCTAGAGAAGAAGGGGAGTATACGTTAGAAGTCTTACGTTCAGGTTGGTATTAGCCAGCCTGAGCATGCAGAAAGGAGCAGTTATGTCTGCATTTGCTTTTTTTGGCGCACTCGAAATTGGCTTGATTTATGGCCTAGTCGCTCTGGGTGTGTATCTTACGTTCCGTGTTCTCGATTTCCCCGATTTGAGTGTGGATGGCAGCTTTCCAATGGGAGCTGCGGTGGCTGCAACGGCGATTGTCGCAGGTATTAATCCTTGGCTTGCGACAATAATGGCGATGATAGCTGGTAGTATGACGGGGTGGGTAACCGCTTTTCTGGCTGTTCGGTGTGGTATTTTACACCTGTTAGCTTCCATTCTTACCATGATCGCTGCATTTTCAATTAATATTCGTATTATGGGCAAACCTAATATGGCGTTGCTTGGAGAGGATACTATTCTCACTCCGTTTGAAGCATTGGGCGATGCGATGTTTATTCGCCCTCTGGTTGTTGGGGTCTTAGTTCTTCTTTCCGCTTTCTTTGTCATTCGCCTGCTGAACAGCGACTTTGGTCTTGGTTTACGAGCCACGGGTGTGAATGCGCGTATGGTTTCTGCGCAAGGGGCGAGCACTGGCTTTTATACCTACTTTGGCTTGGCTTTATCCAACGGGTTTGTGGGATTCGCAGGCGCGTTGTTTGCACAAACGAACAGCTTTGCGGATGTGACCTCTGGCGTGGGCACCATTGTCGTTGGTTTGGCAGCTGTGATTTTGGGGCAGACCCTTATTCCCGGGCGCAAGATTTGGGTTGCGGTATTTGCGGTCATCATCGGTTCGGTACTTTATCGCCTTGCAGTGGCTTTCGCTTTGAGCTCTGGCATGTTTGGTTTACAAGCTTCAGACCTCAACCTTGTTACCGCAGTATTGGTGGCTGTGGCGCTTATTGCTCCAAAGCTAAAACAGAGCATGAGAGCGAAACAACGCGTTACTGATGCTAAACAAGCGGCATCAAAAAATGGTTCTGGGGAGGCATTATGATCGAACTAAATAATATTCAGGTCACGTTCAACCCTGGGACGATTTTGGAAAATCGTGCATTGAAAGGCGTCTCTTTAGAGGTTCCAGAGCATCAATTTCTTACCGTGATTGGTTCTAATGGCGCAGGAAAATCGACGTTGCTTGGTGCGGTGACAGGTGAGACGCCGATGATAGGTGGTCAGGTGATCATTGATGGCAAAGACGTCACCAAGCAGACGGTTGCCCAACGTGCGACGCAATGCGCCCGAGTGTTTCAAGATCCATTGGCCGGGACTTGTGGTGAACTGACGATAGAAGAGAACATGGCTCTAGCGCACATGCGTGGTAAAAAACGCAGCTGGGGGTTGGCGCTCTCTACCAAACGTCGCAAGCTGTTCCAAGAGCGAATTAGCATCCTCGGTCTTGGTTTAGAAGACCGCTTGGGCGATAGCATTGGGTTGCTGTCTGGTGGACAACGACAAGCCGTTAGCCTTGTGATGGCGACGTTATCGGAGAGTAAGTTGTTGTTGCTTGATGAACACACGGCTGCGCTTGATCCTCGTATGGCGGCGTTTGTTATCGACTTAACTAAACGTATTGTCGATGAGTTCGATTTAACCGTGATGATGGTGACGCATTCGATGAAAGACGCATTAGCATGTGGCGATAGGACCGTAATGCTTCACCAAGGTGAAATTGTGCTTGATGTGGCTGGAGAGCAGCGCGCTAACATGCAGGTACCAGACTTGTTGGATATGTTCTCCAAAGTGCGTGGTGAAGAGCTGGCAGATGACAGTCTCTTGTTGAACTAAGCGGTATCCGACAAGTCACTACGCCTACTAAGTGTGATCCTCCTTGAGAAAATTGGCTGATATGTCAACTCGCAAGGAGGATTTCTTGTCTCTAATTCTTCAATAACATAGTGGCATATCCGATGACGAGGAGTGCCCATAATGAACCTGCCATTTATTTTTCATAGTCAAACTATTGATGGTTTAGCTTTTAATGACGAGCAAGTTACAGTCAGACTGAAAACCGAGACATTGGATTTTGATTCCGTCTATGTGCGTATTGAGCCGGACAATGAAGAATATCTGGTCGACATGGCTCAAGTAGGAACGGCTGGTGAATTATTACTATGGGAGGCATTGTTTCGACCAAATCAAGATCGAGATGTCACACATTATGTGTTTAAGCTCCTCAAAGACGGACAACAATACTGGCTCGATGCACGAGGCGTACAAAAGCGTATTCCACCCAAAGAGTTCCACTTTAAGTTGAATGTAGAGCATCAACCACCAAGCTGGGTCCAAGAGCAAGTTTTCTATCAAATCTTTCCTGACCGTTTTTCTGCTAGTAAAAGTGAGTCTGATATTCGCCACGCTTATGCTCAGTATGATTCTGCCTCGTTCGTCAAGGCGTGGGGAGACGCGGTAGGTTCTCACCAAAATACCGGGGCACGTGAATTCTTTGGCGGCGACCTCAAAGGTGTAGAACAAAAGTTGGACTATCTTGAACAGCTCGGCGTTACTGCGCTTTATTTTAATCCGATCTTTTCTTCACCAAGTAATCATAAATACGACACCACCGATTACTTCACTGTTGACCCTATGTTCGGCACCAATGATCAGTTTGCTGAACTGTGTGAGAAAATCCGTGGTAAGAATATGAAGATTGTCTTAGACGCGGTGTTTAACCACACATCAGTGCATCATCCTTGGTTTGATATAGAACAAAAAGGAGAAGGAGCGTATGGCAATCCGCAGTCAAAGTTCCGTGATTACTACTTTTTCGAAGGCGAAACCAATCACTACATTGGTTGGAAAGGCATTGGTAACTTACCGGTTCTGAACTTTGAAAATGAACAGGTGCGCGACTACATCTACCAAAGTGAAGAGTCTGTCATCAAGTATTGGCTGAAGCCACCGTACTTGGTTGATGGCTGGCGGTTTGATGTAATCCATATGCTTGGCGAAGGAGACGGCGCGAAAAACAATGCTCATTATGTGGCAGCGTTTCGTAATGCGACTAAGTCAGTAAACCCGAATGCTTATGTGTTAGGTGAGCACTTTTTTGAAGCAACGCAGTGGTTGCAAGGTGATCAAGAGGATGGGGCGATGAACTACTACGGTTTTGCTCATCCAGTTCGAGCTTTTATCGCACGACAAGACATTATGTACGATCCAATCAACATTGATGGTTTGGAGTTTAAAGCATGGTTGGACGAAGCCAGAGTAAAAATCCCATTTTCGAATCAGCTATCGCAGCTAAATCAACTCGATAGTCATGATACTGCTCGTTTTATCACACTGGTTGATGGTGATAAGCGTAAAATGAACATCGCGCTAGCAATGCTTATGACATACGTCGGTACACCTTGTATTTACTATGGGAGTGAAGTCGGACTAGAGGGAGGGCTGGACCCGGATAATCGTCGTTGTTTTCCTTGGAATGAAATTGAAAGTTCACAATGGCTATCGCTTTACCAACAATGGATCAAGATACGTAAACAATGTAAGCCTTTACAGTCGGGCTGTATTCAATGGCTGCATTGCACTAACAACCAGTTGGCGTACGCACGTGTACTGGGTCGTGAAGCAGTCGTTGTTATGATTAATCTCAGTGGTAATGAATGTTCAATCGATTTACCTATGTGGCAACTGGGCTTGGAGGTTAGCCAAGTTATATCGTTGTTAGATGACACAGAACAGGTTGATTATAAAGGTCATATCTCTGTCAATATGTCGGCACAAAGCTGCAAATTATGGCGACTAAAGTGACACCACACTCTATATTGATTAAACTCCTTTAATATATAAACGGTCTCAAACAGCGCGCACACATTTGTTTGGTCTCTTGTTATCTGGTGCTGCATTGCATGCGTCACCAGATAACGAGTATCAATTTAATAGCAGTCATAAGAGACTATTGACCTTTCATATGCATGGTACTCAATGGTAAACCAAAGGCGATTTAGCCTCTCATTTGTCATCTTTTTTCCTCTGGCGTTATTTGTAGTGGTTTTACTCGTGACAACGAAAAATTACTATGATGCGGTTAACCGCTATATCGATTCTGAGTATTCGCGTATCGAGCGTGCAATGTCTCGCGGTATTAAAGTACTCACGGCTTTAGATTACAGCTTCACCAACTATACCAATTACGCTAACCCACTGTTTGAAGAACATAATTCTTTAGTCAAAGAAGGGCTTTGTTATCTTTGGCCTATAGATGTGTTATTACTCGAAAGTGTTTATAGTGAAGGGTTACCTGCGGTTGACCTTGATTATATGATCGTAGGGGATGAAAGCTTATGTCAGCAAGGTTCAACGATTAACCAGTTAGCTGAACAAAAGGCGGGTTTTGCGCCGTCATTGTCATTTCTGCACGATATTGAATCGCACATTGTTGGAATCCATTACATTGACAAGCGCGGTTACGTTATCTCCTCACCCGATACCTACGCAAAAAATTTCACGAGAGAGCTTTTGTCAACGCTAAAAGCCCGACCTTTTTGGCAAAAAACCGCGCAAGATAAAGTGAACATTACCTTGGCTGGACCAGGGCCTGTGTTGGACTCGATGGAAGGTCAAGTCATTAGTATGACGGTACCCGTCTATGAGAAAGGAGAACATCAAGGTGTTTTATCTATTGATTTTGACATCAATACGCTTATGGCTTCGTCGCTAGGTCTTGTAGGTCAGTTTCATTTGGTTTCCAATTTACAATCCATTCCTTCAAACAGTACACGAATCAAACCAGTCGAATTAGAGCGATTGAGTGCGAATCACAGCATGTACTACGAGTACAACCTTTGGGATGAAGCTAAGAACCTAGCGGTTTTTGAAAAATACAGCCTTATTGTCGCACTATTTATTTACGTGTTGAGTACCGTCGTCTTGTTCTATGTGAATATGCATAGCGAGCGACGTTACTTTAAAGAACTGGCAGCAAGAGACCCAATGACCAGCTTATTGAATCGTCGAGGTATGCAAACCGTGTGGCGTAATAAGATGACAAAAAAACAGGTTGCTTTGGCAGTGTTCGATATTGATAACTTCAAGAAGATCAACGACACCTATGGTCATGATGTCGGTGATTCTGCAATTCAGCTTGTTGCAAAATGTATACGTGAAAATATTCGCCATACCGATGTTGCCTCAAGGTTTGGTGGCGAAGAATTCGTTTTAGCGATTTATGACGAAGATTCAGAAGGCATTAAACTCATTTTAGACAGAGTAAAAAAAGCCATAGATGAGCGCTCGATACGCGTAACGAAAGAAGGCTTTACGATCTCTGGCGGTGTGGTGTTTAGTAAAGAGAGCCGAGTAGAAAACTTTGATGAATTGTTTAAAGCGGCGGATGAAAAGTTATATCAAGCCAAAAGTACCGGCAAAAATAAGATCTGTTACTAGGATTTAGGTACAAAAAAGGACGAGATATTCGTCCTTTTTTGTGTTCGGGAGTTATGCAACCTGAGAGTTTAAGTCATCGCGGTAGCGTTGAATATGCTCAACAATTGGTGCGGCTTTGTTGAACGTTCTGATTTCTCTAAATAGGTCTTTTGCTTCAGGATAAGCCTGACGTAAGTAAGAGAACCATTGTTTTACGCGGTTTGGGTAATACAAGCCTTTATCGCCTTTCATCTCAAACTTGGAGTAATAGATGAGCAACTCAACCACCTCGGGCCATGACATTGGCTGGTGGTTATGTTTTACCATATTGCCTAAGTTAGGGATATTGAAAGCGCCTCGGCACACCATCAAAGAGTTAACGCCAGTCGTTTCAATGCAACGTTGACCGTCTTCATAATTCCAAATTTCGCCATTCGCAATCAGTGGGATATCAAAACGTTCGCGAATTTGGTTGATGTAATCCCATTTTATCTCAGAAGCTTTATAACCACCTTGTTTAGTACGTGCGTGTACGGTCAGTTCATTTGCGCCAGCAGACTGAATGGCATCGACAATTTCAAAGCAATCTTCAGGGTTCTCCCAGCCAAGACGAATTTTTGCAGTTACGGGAATGGCTTCTGGAACGGCTTCTCGACAAGCTTTAACCACACGGTGAATGAGCTCTGGATGTTGGAGTAGCGCTGCTCCACCTTTACTTTTGTTGACCATTTTGGCTGGGCAACCAAAGTTTATATCAATACCTCTGGCGCCAAGATTTGCCGCTTTAATTGCGTTCTCAGCCATCCAGTTTGGTTCTTGTCCCAACAATTGCACATGTACTGGCACACCAGATGCAGTCTGAGAACCTTGCAACAGCTCCGGGCATAAACGGTGAAATACATGATCGGGTAATAGCTGGTCGATTACGCGAACAAACTCCGTAACACACAGGTCATAGTCGTTTATCTCGGTCAGGATTTGGCGCATCAAATGATCTAAAACGCCTTCCATTGGGCCTAGTACAACTCGCATAGCTTGCCTAATACAGTTTGGTGGTAAAAAGGAGGGCGATTGTAGCGATGTAAGTTAAGTTTGTCATTAAAAGAGTCGAAGCGCCCAATGCAGTAAAACACACAACGTTAGGTTACGTGCTTTTGAGCTCTGAGGTATAATGCCGCCAAATTTATGGGAAACCAGATGTCATGCAATACACATTGATTGAAAAAGGTGAAGTTCACGTCGATGAATCTTGCCTATTTATCGAAGGCGCAGTGTTAGCTGCGAATCTGACGACAAAACCACTCGCTCCTGAAAAGTGGTTAGAGCCGCTATTAGGTGAGGGATTCAAAGCGATTCAACCAGCTGTGGAAGAGCAAATTCACAAGCAGCATAACCGAATTCAACGAAACGAATATTCCGTGCTAGAGCTAACAGGCAAAGATCCCGAACAACTTGCTGATTTTGCCGAAGGCTTTATGTCTGTTTGGCCAATGATTGAAGAACAGTGGCAGGACGTTGAGCTCAATGATGGATTACAGCGTATGCTGCAAGCATTACTGACCACTTTGATGCTGGCTATCGATGAGCCAGCAACGCAGCAACAGATGCGCGACGCAGGTATTGAAACGCCACCGGCCCTGACAGATTTAGTCGACCAGCTTGATTTAATGGTCGGTGAAGTCGCGCTGGGCGCGGATGAGTTGATGGTAGGCAATAAAGCTCAAAGCCTAAACCCATTCAAAGGTATCGGGCGCAATGATCCCTGTCCTTGTGAGAGCGGAAAAAAATTCAAGCAGTGCTGTGGTCAATCACGCGGCTAAAGCGAATCGCCGCGCTATCCACTTAACAAAAAGCCGACCAGATGGTCGGCTTTTTGTTAATTTTTACGCGTCAGTAGGATTAACGAATTGGATTAACGCGTTTTGCAGGGAAGAATTGTGCAATTACAATTAATGCCAAAGCGATTAAATTGCCTGCAAAAATTACGACTAACCATTGTGGCATTGATAAATCAAGGAACTGCCACACAACCTTAGAGCAATCACCATATGCTTCAAACATCCAAGGAACCCACTGATTGAGCGGAGCCCAGCTAGGGAATGTGACGAATAAATCGCAAGTCGCGAATGGTGATGGATTAAACTGGTAGTCAACGTGCTGCATCGCAAGTAACAAACCCTTGTAAGCACTTAATCCCCAGCCTATCAAACCTAGCCAGCGGAAAATTGGGTTCTTGGGTGCCAATATACCAACCATTGCAGCGACGCCCACTCCCATCATCGCGACTCTTTCATAAATACACATGACACATGGTGCAAGCATCATGACGTGCTGAAAATAGAGGGCACATGCTTCAAAGAAAACGACGAATAGCAGAAGCAGTAGCCACGATAAACGTCCCTTTGAAAACTGGTTAAGTGAATTTAAAATAGTCACGTTTTTGTTCCTGTCTGAAATAGAAAAAGCTCTGAATACTCAGAGCTTTTTATCGTGGATAAGTTTCCTAATCAACTCAAATTTTAGTGACCACCGGATACTACGGGAGTCAGATCACCACTATGAGGTAAAATCCAACCAGCTTCGTAGAAAGAAGCGGTTGCAGGCTCTAGGAAGAACATGATTCCCATCAGACCGACAATCGCAAGAACGACGGTGTAAGGCAGCGCCATGATAACCATTCGACCGTAAGACAGACGAATTAATGGAGCGAGAGCCGATGTGAGTAAGAATAGGAATGCCGCTTGACCGTTTGGCGTTGCAACAGAAGGCAGGTTAGTACCAGTATTGATTGCCACCGCCAGTAAGTCGAACTGATCACGAGTAATGAGGCCCTCAATGAGTGCAGTTTTTACTTCATTGATGTAAACCGTACCAACGAACACGTTATCCGACACCATAGATAATAAGCCATTCGCCACATAGAACAGAGCTAGCTGAGTACCTTTATCTTCAACGGCAAGCACCGCATCGATGACTGGTTTAAACAGCTCTTGATCAATGATTACAGCAACGATCGAGAAAAATACAGCAAGCAGTGCAGTGAAGGGCAGGGCCTCTTCAAACGCTTTCCCCATGGAGTGCTCTTCAATGACACCAGTAAATGCGGTCGCTAAAATGATCACAGAAAGGCCAATTAAGCCGACAGCCGCTAAGTGCAAAGCGAGTGCAACGATCAACCAAACCGCAATAAGACCTTGAACCCAGAGTTTTGCGACATCTTGATTTGTTCGCGTTTTACGCTCTTCACGGTCAAAATCGACGAGGATCTGACGAACGTTATTAGGAAGCTTCGCGCCGTAGCCAAACACTTTAAGCTTTTCAACTAAAGCACAAGTGATGAGACCACAGAAAAATACAGGTAGTGTCACTGGAGACATACGGATTAGGAATTCACCAAATAACCAACCCGCTTGGTCTGCAATAATTAAGTTTTGAGGTTCACCAACCATCGTGGTTACGCCACCTAAGGCAGTACCTACACCAGCATGCATCAACAAAGAGCGCAAAAACGCACGATAGTTTTCTAGGTCATCACGCGTTAGTTCAGTGATCGTGTCATCTTGTGTATGGTCATGGTCACCGATAGGGTTACCAGACGCTACTTTGTGATATATAGAGTAAAAGCCGATCGCCACGCTGATAACAACGGCGATAACCGTCAAGGCATCCAAAAATGCAGACAAAAATGCCGCAGCAAAGCAGAACGCGAGTGATAGTAGGGTTTTAGAGCGAATGCCAAGTAAAATTTTGGTAAAAATGAACAGCAATAGCTGCTTCATGAAGTAGATGCCCGCAACCATAAATACCAGAAGTAGCAGTACTTCGATATTTGCTACTAATTCGTGCTTAACTTGCGCAGGGCTAGTCATGCCGATAGCAATGGCTTCAATAGCAAGTAAACCGCCAGGTTGTAATGGGTAGCATTTTAATGCCATTGCTAGCGTGAAAATAAATTCAGCGACCAACAACCATCCAGCTACAAATGGGTTTATTAGGAAGAATACAATCGGGTTAATTATTAAGAAGGCTATAATGGCAACTTTGTACCAATCAGGCGCTTTACCAAGGAAGTTCTTGATAAAAGCGTTTCCGAGCGATATCGGCATGATAATTCTCTTTATAACAAAATTATGAATAGACACTACAATAGTGCTTAAGTATCTGTTTGTTAGACTTATTAACTAGTCTTTAAAAACAATAACTTAGTAAAACAACAATCCTTTGTTTATTGTAGTCTTGCCAAGTTACTTCCCCTGAACTCAAGCACCGCTCACTTTCGACCGCAAACTCTACACTCAGGCATTTATTAGTCAATAACAAAACGTGATGCTACCGACTAAAATGACTTTTTAAATGTAATAACGCGATCAAAACGGCGTTACTATACCATGAAAGTCTTAAAAAAATCCTCTTGGATTTTAAATGACGGTCAGTGACGAGAAAAGGCAAATTAAGAAAGAATATTAACTGTGATATACAAAGTAATTTTTCATATTTTGAATATAAAAATGTGACACGGTTGTCTTTATTTCTCCGAGATTTGTGAGCTGTTTAATTAAATGAAAATTCATATTTTACTGCTTTCGCTCGCATGTTAGAGCCTCTTAAATTGACACAACATATAGAGTATTAACTCTATGTTATGGAGTCATTTCCACTATTGATCGTAAATTTTCTCAAACCGCTAAGTAGTGGTATGATGAGTAGTATCGACCCTCAGAAATCAATATTGGATAAAAAGTAGAATGGTCATAAAGGCGAAAAGCCCTGCGGGATTCGCAGAAAAATATATTATCGAGAGCATTTGGAACGGCCGTTTTCCTCCAGGCTCAATTTTACCTGCTGAGCGCGAGCTGTCCGAACTGATTGGTGTTACTCGAACGACTTTAAGAGAGGTTCTTCAACGACTAGCCCGTGATGGATGGCTGACTATCCAGCACGGCAAACCTACGAAAGTTAACCAATTTATGGAGACCTCTGGCCTGCATATTTTGGATACTTTAATGACGCTAGACGTTGATAATGCGACAAACATTGTAGAAGATCTGCTTGCGGCACGTACCAACATCAGTCCTATCTTTATGCGCTATGCATTTAAAGCGAACAAAGAGGGCTCTGAGCGTACAATTAAGAACGTAATCGAATCTTGTGAAGCTTTAATGAATGCGGCTTCCTGGGACGAATTCATCGCTTCTTCGCCGTATGCTGAAAAAGTTCTGCAGAATGTGAAAGAAGATAACGAGAAAGATGAAGCGAAGCGTCAAGAAATCTTGATTGCTAAAACGTTCAACTTTTACGATTATATGCTTTTCCAGCGCCTAGCATTCCATTCAGGAAATCAAATTTACGGTTTGATCTTTAATGGTTTGAAGAAGCTCTACGATCGTGTCGGTAGCTACTACTTCTCAAATCCAGCTTCTCGTGAGCTAGCTCTGAAGTTTTACCATCAATTGCTCGAAACTTGTGAAAGTGGCCAGCGTGAGCAACTACCAGTAGTGATTCGTCATTATGGTATGGAAAGTGCGTTGATCTGGAACGAAATGAAAAAGCAATTACCAACGAACTTCACGGAAGACGACAGCTAAGCGCTGACAAGTTGAATAAACGAAAACCGCAGTGCCTTAGGCCTGCGGTTTTTTTGTTTTTATTTATAAGTCGGCGACGAACCAAGCACCAATAATAAGGTATGGAACGTTTATCCTGCTAGTGAGAGTCTGGGTAACGGTAGATATAATGACTCTACGACATCTGAAAGGACATGGTCGTAAGTATTGAAGATGGTCAATGACAAGTCCGATGTGACGCCATAAAGCTCTGCTTCTGTTAAGTCGACATGACTCCCTGTCACGTATTCATTTAGCGTCTGTATTGAGCGCGTGGAAGCAGGAGAGGTAATGCTAAGTGGAGCGATAACCGCTAGTTGGTTTAGCTTACGCATCATGACCGATGCATAATTTTTGAAACGCTCATTTCCGCCTTGCTCTCCTAAATCTTGAATGCTGATTCGTAACTGAGTCAGGGTCTCCAAGCTATCCATAATGTTTTGCCAGTTCATGTGATACTCATTATGCAAGTCATCTCTTTGCTCAACCGCTAGCCATGCGATGGTTACTTCATCCATCAAAAACAAGCAATGACGAATTAACTTACCATGCTCCATCTGGTTTCTTGCAACACTATGGTCATTCCATTGTTCAAGTAGTTTCCCTACTTTAATCTGTAATACGCGATACATGGGTTTGTTTTCAAACCGTGATGTTTCGACTAAAAGATGCAGCTTGTTAGTCAGAGCATCATGAAGAGCGTCCAATTTTTGTTGATCGTTTTGTTGGAATTGAAGCGAGTAGTGAGTAGCAGCTCGGTGGTGTCTCAGAAGGTGAACAACATCTCGCAACAATGTTAACAGCTGATATTTGCGCGCATGTTGCTGCTCTCGTTTAGAAGATAAGTGATATATTCCAGCTAAAATAGCGATGGACAATAGTGTGGAAATCAAAACAAACATAACCAACTCCTTGTTAGTGTTTGGACCTAACAAGGAAGATTGCAGTTTTGATGCCACTAATTAAATTCTATTAAAACAGTAATTTAGGATTGTGATGGGAGAGGTGCTGTACAAGTTTGGTGCACAAATTCCCCAAAAGTGTGAATTCAGTCAAAAAAAGTCCCCGCTGAACTGGCGAGGACTTTTTAAATTTGATTGTAAAGCTACAACTTACATTACGCGCATACCAGGTTGAGCGCCTTCATGTGGCTCAAGGATCCACAGGTCACTACCACCAGGGCCTGCCGCTAGGATCATACCTTCAGACATACCAAACTTCATCTTACGAGGTTTTAGGTTTGCAACCATTACAGTTAGTTTGCCTTCTAGCTCTTCAGGTTTGTACGCTGACTTGATGCCAGAGAACACTTGACGAGTTTCACCACCGATGTCCAGTTGGAACTTAAGCAGTTTGTTTGCTTTTGGCACTTCTTCACAAGAGATGATACGAGCGATACGCATATCTACTGCTGCAAAAGCGTCGAACTCAATCTCTTCAGCGATTGGCTCTTTGTCTAGCTCAGTTTCGCTAGCCTTGTTCTTTTCCGCTTCTGCTTTCTCTTTCGCCGCCATTTCTGCCGCCGCATCTTCTTTAGATGCTTCGATCATCGCTTCAACATTCTTCGGATCGATACGGTTGAACAGTGCTTTGAACTTAGTGATCTCGTGGCCTGTTAGTGGAGCAGCGATGTTTTCCCAAGTTAGCTCTTGGTTTAGAAACGCTTCAGTACGCGCAGCTAGCGATGGCATTACTGGTTTCAGGTAAGTCATCAGTACGCGGAACAGGTTGATACCGACAGAACAGATGTCTTGTAGTTCCTGATCTTTGCCTTCTTCTTTTGCTACAACCCACGGTGCTTTTTCATCAACGTATTGGTTAGCTTTGTCTGCCAATGCCGTGATTTCACGGATTGCACGACCAAACTCACGCGTTTCGTAAAGCTCAGCGATACGGTCAGCAGCAGCAACAAATTCGTTGTAAAGTTCAGGCTCTGCAAAGTTGTCAGACAGTTTGCCTTCAAAACGTTTCGCGATGAAACCTGCGTTACGAGATGCCAGGTTAACGATCTTGTTAACAACGTCAGCGTTTACGCGCTGAGTGAAGTCTTCAAGGTTAAGATCTAGATCGTCGATACGGCTGTTTAGCTTCGCAGCGTAGTAGTAACGTAGACACTCAGGGTCTAGGTGCTCTAGGTAAGTGCTTGCTTTTACGAACGTACCTTTAGACTTCGACATTTTCGCGCCGTTTACGGTTACGTAACCGTGTACGAATACGTTGTTAGGCTTGCGGAAGCCAGAACCTTCTAGCATTGCTGGCCAAAATAGGCTGTGGAAGTAAACGATGTCTTTACCGATGAAGTGGTACAGCTCTGCTGAGCTGTCTTTTTTCCAATACTCGTCGAAATCTAGGTCGTCGCGCTTGTCACATAGATTTTTGAAAGAGCCCATGTAGCCGATAGGCGCGTCTAGCCATACGTAGAAGAATTTGTTCTTCTCACCAGGGATCTCGAAGCCAAAGTATGGTGCATCACGTGAGATATCCCATTGCTGCAAACCAGACTCGAACCATTCTTGCATTTTGTTCGCTGTTTCAGCTTGTAGCGAGCCAGAGCGAGTCCACTCTTTTAGCATGCTTTCAAACTGAGGCAGGTCGAAGAAGAAGTGCTCTGAATCTTTCATTACTGGCGTCGCACCAGAAACCGCAGATTTAGGATTGATCAGTTCTGTTGGGCTGTAAGTCTCACCACAGTTGTCACAGTTGTCACCGTACTGGTCTTCAGACTTACATTTTGGACAGGTACCTTTTACGAAACGGTCCGGTAAGAACATCTCTTTTTCTGGATCGAACAGCTGAGAGATAGTGCGGCTAGAGATAAAGCCATTTTTCTTCAACTCAAGATAAATGTGTGACGCTAGCTCACGGTTCTCATCTGAGTGTGTGCTGTGGTAGTTATCAAAGCTGATATCAAATCCAGCGAAGTCTTTTTGGTGCTCTTCGCTAACTGCGGCAATCATTTCTTCAGGAGTAATACCCATCTGTTGCGCTTTAAGCATGATTGGCGTGCCGTGAGCATCGTCAGCACAGATGAAGTTTACAGTGTTGCCGCGTAGGCGTTGGTAACGAACCCAAATGTCCGCTTGGATATGCTCAAGCATATGACCAAGGTGGATCGAACCGTTAGCGTACGGAAGGGCACAAGTTACCAGCATTTTCCTTGACGGAAAGTTTTTTGGATCGTTTGCCATACTTAATATTCGCTTTTCTTGATAGGTATAAATAAATTTTGATGGATAATACTACCCCATGAACTGACTAACTCCAAGGTGTCAAACTGCGGAATGCCTTAGTTTTTTTGGGGTTCTGGTTGAGCCTGGACGGTGGTAGCATGACATCTAAAAGGAGGGCTTATGCATCAGTTCACTTCAAAACAAGATTTTTGTCACTGGTTTAACCAATTCCAACATCCACAGTTGGTGGAAAACTGGGCAGATATTCATGGCGCAATTTCGATTACGACACAGGGTTCTATTGATATAACGTTGCCATTCGCAAGTAATGAGCTTCAAACCGTACTGCATGACTGGATCAAACAGCAGCAAGCCTCGGGTAAAGTGGCTGAATTCCCATTTAATATTCGCCTTGGAGTTAAAGCTTTAGAAACTCAAGTGGCTAACTCGGTTAAGGGTGTTAAGAACATCATTGCCGTCAGTTCTGCGAAAGGTGGCGTTGGTAAATCTACTACCGCAGTTAACTTAGCGTTGGCGATTGCTCAATCTGGGGCGAAAGTGGGATTGTTGGATGCAGATATCTATGGTCCGTCTGTACCTATGATGTTGGGGCAAGAAGATGCTAAACCAGAAGTTCGTGATGGCAAGTGGATGGAACCCATTTTTGCTCACGGCATCTATACTCATTCTATCGGTTATTTGGTGGATAAATCAGAAGCGGCGATATGGCGCGGTCCAATGGCTTCAAAAGCATTGTCGCAGTTATTAACTGAAACAGATTGGCCAGATTTGGATTATTTGGTGATTGATATGCCGCCAGGTACGGGGGATATTCAATTGACTCTGTCACAACAAATTCCGGTAACAGGTAGCGTGCTAGTCACAACGCCGCAAGATTTAGCCCTTGCCGATGCAAGGAAGGGAGCGGCAATGTTTAACAAAGTCCATGTCCCGGTTATTGGTGTTGTGGAAAACATGAGTTATCACATTTGTAGTCAATGTGGCGCGAAAGAGCATATTTTTGGTATGGGCGGAGCTGAAAAAATGTCGCAAGAATTTGGCTTAGCATTGTTAGGACAAATTCCGCTTCATATCTCTATGAGAGAAGATATTGACGCTGGCGTGCCAACGGTAGCAAGACGCCCAGAAAGTGAGCATGCAGGGTATTATAAGCAACTTGCCGATCGCGTATGTAGCACGATGTTTTGGCAAGGCAAAGCAAAACCAGATGCGATTAGCTTTACAATGGTGAACTAAGTTTACTATGCCTGTTGGTTGATAATTGCACATTTTAACGTTTGCTCGGAGGTTAATCCTCTGAGCAGGCAGAAACTTATGACTAAACCCTAATTCCAACTAGTAACTATGGGGTGAACTCCCTATAATCAGGCAGTTTATCTTTTTATGTGACTAGAAATCATCATCGGGTGCAAACTAATGTCTGATAATAATCAATGCGTCATCGTAGGTATTGCTGGCGCTTCTGCTTCTGGAAAAAGTCTGATCGCGAGCACTATTTATAATGAGCTTCGCGCGAAAGTAGGCGATCATCAAATCGGTGTCATCACGGAAGATTGCTACTACAACGACCAAAGCCACCTAAGCATGGAAGAGCGAGTAAAGACGAACTACGATCACCCGAGTGCGTTGGACCACGACCTACTGTGTGAGCACCTAGAAAAATTGGTACGTGGTGAAGCAGTAGAAGTGCCTGAGTACAGCTACACTGAGCACACAAGAACAATTAACACCACCACAATGACACCTAAAAAGGTGATCATTCTAGAAGGTATCCTTCTTCTTACAGACCCTCGTCTTCGTGATTTGATGCATGCGACAGTATTTATGGACACACCGTTAGATATTTGCTTGCTTCGCCGTGTTAAGCGTGATGTGGAAGAACGAGGCCGAACTATGGAGTCTGTTCTTAAGCAATACCAACAAACAGTACGTCCGATGTTCATGCAGTTTATCGAACCTTCTAAGCAATATGCGGACATTATTGTTCCTCGCGGTGGTAAAAACCGTATCGCAATTGATGTATTAAAAGCTCACATTGCAAGACTTTTGAAAGCTTAAGCCTATAGACGGCTATATCGCTTTATTTTTAGGAGAAGAAGTGGCACCTTAAGTGCCACTTCTTTTTTTTGTTTTTAAATTAGTCAGTTGCAGGTTAAAACCAGACACTTTTCACGCTTTTGTGGAACTGTCAGCGGCAAATGGAGTCTGCGCTTATAATTGTAAAAACACTCGAGCAAGGAAAAACAAATGAAGAAACTGCTCTTAATTCTAGCAATACCGATTGTGGTCATTTTGGTCGCAATTTTAGCGTTAACCATCTTCGTCAATCCGAATCAGTTTAAACCCCTTATTGTTGAGCAAGCGCAAAAGCAAACGGGATTAGAGTTGGTGATTGAAGGGGATATCAGTTGGCAATTTTTCCCATCAATTGGCTTTGAGTTGGGACATACAGAATTGCGAAACCCACAAGGCTTTAGTAAACCCAATTTATTCAAAGTTGATACCGTTGGTGTAGACATCTCTGTTATGCCACTTTTTAGTCAACAGCTTGAAATTGGAAACGTCACGCTTGATGGTGCTGAGTTCTACATTGAAACCAAGAAAGATGGCAGCAAGAATATTGATGCATTGACGAAAGCCCAAACACAACAAGCAGAACAAGAGAGCAATGCTGCGCCTACGCAAAATGGTGAAACGCAAACTTCTGGTTCTGATTGGAGTATTAATCTTGCTGGCGTTACGGTTTCTAACGGTTCATTAGAAATGCAGGATAAGCAAGCCGGTAGTTACACCAAACTTTATGATATTTCATTAAACCTTTCCGAATTCGCTTTTGACAACTGGACAACGGCTGATTTTGGCGTGAAGGGCGAAATGAACGACCAAAAGTTCACCGCGAAAGGTCAGGCAGACTTTAAGCTAGAAAAAGGTTTGGCAAACTACGCGCTAAAGAACATCAACTTTGATGCGACATACTCTGACCCTGCCAATAAAATTGAATCGGCAACGATCGGTTTAGACACGTTTGAATTCGATAAAGTAAATAACCTGACTTATGCCATTAAGGGTGTCGCTGGTGGTATGAAGTTAGATATGCAGGGTGCTGGTCAACTTAGCGTGGACAAGGCTATCAGCAAAGTACAGTTGGATAAGTTAACTCTTAAATCGACTTTTGAGGGTGATGCTTTACCTCAGTCCCCGATGAAAGTCGACATGGTGTCTGATCTGTCTTTCGACCTAACGAAAAACCATCTGAGTTTTGTTCTAGAGAAGTTAACAGCGAATGCTATCGCCCTAGATGGTAAGGCAGATGTGACACTCGGTGATATTCCTAAAGTACGCTTTGCTCTCCATAGCCCCAATATCGATCTTGATGAGTTTTTAGGGTTAGATAAGCAAGCTGCCGAAGGTAATAAGCCTGCTTCTGGTGGCGAGAGTGCTCCTGCCGGACCTGAGGTTGAGCCTGATTTGTCTGCGTTGAAAACGTTAGATGTAAAGGGTGACATTACCATCGACAAATTCAAAGCGGCAAATGCGAAGATGGAAGCGGTAAAAACGAGCTTCACTGTAAATCGTGGCGTGTTTGAGCTTACATCTTTTAGTTCGAAGTTGTACCAAGGCTCAATCTCAGCGACAGCGAAGTTAGATGCACGCCAATCACCAGCGACTTACAGTGTTAAAAAGTCAATCAAAGGCGTGAAAGTTCAACCGCTACTTATAGACGTTGCTGAAAACGACAAACTTGAAGGGACAGGTAACATTGATGTGAATGTTACAGGTAAGAGTCTCACGCCTACCGGTATCAAGAAGAATCTATCTGGTACGGTTGTTATCAATTTTGCTGACGGTGCGGTGAATGGCATCAACGTTGCTCAGTTGATTCGTGAAAACTATGCGAAATTTAAAGGGCAAAAAGTTGAAGGCATCAATGAAGCTAAGAAAACAGACTTCAGTGCGATGACGGCGACATTGAAACTCAACAAAGGTGTTGTATCAACGGATAATATGCAAGCTCAGTCTCCATTGTTACGTGTTCGTGGTAAAGGTACCGCAAACTACATCAATGAAACAGTCGACTTTACTATCAGCACGTCAGTTGTAGGTAGCCTAGAAGGCCAGGGCGGTAAAGATATAGATGAGCTGAAAGACATCACGATTCCAATCAATGTGTCTGGTAAGTGGGCAGAACCTAAATTCAAGCTCGTATTCGATGATGTTCTGAAGCAGAAAGCTCAGAAAGAAATCGATCGTGGCGTAGAGAAGCTAACGGACAAAATCAAAGACGAGAAAACCAAAGATGCGGTCGATGGTTTATTGAAGAATCTTTTCAACTAACCGTGCGTGAAAATCAAAAGGGTTGGCATTTTGCCAACCCTTTTTAAATTACTCTGCGAGTGTTACCAATCGACGCCTTTGAGGGCTTTTACGCCAGATTCAAATGCGTGCTTTACATTTTTCACTTCAGAAACGGTATCGGCCATTTCAATCAGGGTTCGATGTGCGCCACGCCCAGTAATAATAACCGACTGCATTTTAGGTCTGTTGCTCAGTGCTTCGACCACTTCGTCTAAGTCGATGTAGCCGTAGCTCACCATATAAGTTAGCTCGTCAAACAAGATGACATCGATAGAGTCGTCTTGCAGCATGCGCTTACATTCTTGCCATACGCCTTGCGCAGCTTCGGTATCAGCGGCTTTGTTTTGAGTTTCCCACGTAAAGCCGGTTGCCATTACTTGGAATTCAACGCCGAGTTTCTCAAGTAGGTTGCGCTCACCGTTGTCCCAAGTACCTTTAATAAACTGCGCGACAGCACAATTCAAACCATGACCCACTGCGCGTGCGATCGTACCGAATCCTGATGTCGATTTACCTTTACCATTTCCGGTAATGATCAGTAGCAGACCTTTTTCCTCTTGAGCAGCAGCGATTTTTGCGTCTACCTGTTCTTTGACTTTTTGTTGGCGAGCTTTATGGCGTGCTTCTTTATTTTCTTCGATAGACATAATACTTCCTCAATTCCTTTTCGTGCTGTGTCCAAGCTAATTTGGGTTCATTGATTTATCTCGCTATGATAGACCAACATATCGTGAAGAAAAACCACCGATAATTCAGGGAATAAAATGAAGAAAATACTTGTTGTTTGTATGGGAAACATTTGTCGGTCACCAACTGGAGAGGCAGTGTTAAGAGCGAAAGCTCAAAAGCTAGGCGTTGAAGTAGAGGTTGATTCGGCAGGTACAATTGGCTACCACGCAGGAAACCGACCGGATTCAAGAGCGATGGCAGCAGGAAAGCAGCGAGGTTATTCTTTTAAAGGAATGCAAGCGCGCCAAGTCACCATTGATGACTTTGAAAAGTTTGACCTTATATTAGCCGCAGATAAAGCAAATTTGGCCGATTTATTGGATATCTGTCCGTTGAAGTATCGACACAAAGTATCGTTATTTTTAAGTCATTCTGGGTCAGGTTACGACGAAGTCCCTGACCCATATTATGGTGGGGAAGATGGCTTTGAACTGGTGCTTGATTTAATCGAAGAGGCATCAGACGCAATTTTGAAGAAGCTATAATCGCCGTGCTTGAAGACAATAGAAAAAGGGATGAGCTCAGCTCATCCCTTTTTATTCGTGTTAACCCGCTAGTATGTCGGTTGCTACTTTGTAGCTTGGGTCTTCCTTCACGTTAATTTCAACCAAGCTGCCAGCTTTGTCCAAAAGTTTACGACAATCTGGGCTTAGGTGACGAAGGTGTAGCGTTTTACCTTGAGCATTGTAACGCTCAGCCAGTGTTTCAATGGCTTCAATTGCAGAGTGATCAGTCACGCGAGAGTCTGCAAAATCGACAATCACATCTTTTGGATCTTCAGGCGCGTTAAACAACTCCAGGAAGTTAGCCGCAGAGCCAAAGAAAATAGGGCCGTGAATCTTGTACTCTTTTGAACCTTCCTCGTTTAAGCACGTGTCGGCATAGATGTGCTTAGCGTGTTGCCATGCAAACATTAATGCAGAAACGATAACACCAACCGCTACGGCAACAGCAAGGTCAGTAAGAACAGTAACAACGGTCACAAGAACAATAACGAAGAAGTCTTGCTTCGGTACGCGGCGTGCTAGCTTAAATGTTGCCCATTCGAATGTACCAATGACAACCATGAACATCACACCAACCAGAGCAGCGAGTGGGATCATTTCAATTAGCGAAGAAGCGAATAAGATAAACATCAATAGAGCGATAGCCGCAACGATACCAGATAGACGACCACGACCACCTGAGTTTACGTTGATCATCGACTGACCAATCATCGCACAACCACCCATCGCGCCAAACACAGAACACGTCATGTTTGCCATACCTTGACCGATACATTCGCGGTTAGATTGACCACGAGTATTCGTCATCTCATCTAAAACTGTCAGTGTTAGTAGAGATTCAATTAGACCAATGGCCGCGAGAATGATCGCGTATGGAAGAATGATTTGTAGTGTCTCTAGTGTAAATGGTACCGCAGGAATAGAGAAGGTTGGTAGTGAACCTGCGAGTGTTGCAGCTTCATCACCAGACATTGTACGCAGGAAGTCAACAACAGTGCGAGTTTCCAGATCCAAGCCAACCACTAAAGCCGTCACCGTTACGATCGCAACAAGTGAAGAGGGTACAGCTGTTGTGATTTTTGGTAGAAAGTGAATGATTGCCATAGTCAGCGCAACCAAACCAAGCATTAGCAGCATCTGGTCTTGTGGTAGCCAAGTAAGCATGCCGTTGATATCTGGCGCTTTAAACTGACCCAACTGAGCTAGGAAGATAACAATAGCCAGACCGTTCACAAAACCGATCATCACAGGGTGAGGTACGATACGGATGAACTTACCCAATTTAAACATACCAGCGGCAATTTGAAGAATACCAGCGAGCATGATGGCTGCGAATAGGTACTGGACACCGTGAGTCGCGACAAGCGAAACCATTACGACTGCCATGGCACCTGTTGCACCAGAAATCATGCCAGGACGACCACCGAAAATGGAAGTAATAAGACCAACGATGAATGCAGCGTAAAGACCGACCATCGGATCTACGCCTGCGACGAACGCAAATGCGACAGCTTCAGGAACCAATGCTAGCGCAACGGTTAAGCCTGATAGCACATCATTTTTTACGGAGTGCTTAGAAAATTGGGGAAATTCGAACATGTTTGTTTTTAAGTTCTCTTTGCAATGAGTTAAACCCGACACATATTCGTATTTGCACAAGCCACTGAGTGGTTGATTTCTAATCAAACATTGCAGTGTAAACCGTAGTATTAAAAGAGCAGCATCAGAATGGTGTCGAAAACTTGAGTCGGCGCATGCTACCGAAAAGTGTGATTAAGTTCAAGAATGATACGAATAATGGCGTACAAATGTGATCACGAATTGGTATTTATATGAACAATTTATTGGGCAAATATGAAGATAAAAAAGGCTACCAGATGGTAGCCTTTAATTTATTTATGCCGTTAAGCCGTTGAACGTAATGATTTAGCCTAGTTAAAGTTAGGCTTTGTCATCTCTGCTGATGCGCGGTTTTTAGCCACTTGGCTACCCGCACCTTTAGCTTGGTAACGTTCGGTTTTGAACGGTGCTGCTGCAACCGTGATTTCGCGTAGCTCTTGAGGGCCAGGTGCTTTCGTCATCGGTGCGCTAGCGTTTAGCTTAGCCGCAACTTTAATGGCTTCGACTTTAGGCTCTGATTTAGCTACTGGCGCTTCGGCTGCAATCTCTTTTGCTGCTTCAACCACAGGCTCTTCAGCAGGTGCCGTTTCTACAATGGCATCAACCGGTTCAGTCGCAGGAGTTTCAACGATAGGCTCTACCGAAGCTGTTTCTACTACTGCCGATTCAGTTTTTTCTGCGATTACTGCTTCCACAACAGGTGCTTCTACTACTGGAGCTTCCACTTTCGCTTCAACTGTTTCTTGAATCTTTGATTCAACAACTGGCGCTTCCGTTACAACAGGTTGCTCGCGGCGAATAATCACTTTACCCATAGCCATCTCTGGACAAGCAAAACCACCTTGCATTGTAGGTACTGCTGCTACTGTTTCTTCCTTAACTTGCTCTTCTTTCTTAGGTGCTGGTTTCGGAATGTAGCGTGGCATTACTTTACCCATAGCCATCTCAGGAGAAGCTACACCACCTTTACGCAGGCGGAACGGGTTAGGACGGCGATCGCGGCCACGGCGACGGCGTTGGCCGCTTGCACGCAGGTGACGTGGCGAACGACGGTTACGACGTTGCTTAGACTCTGCTTGCTTGTTGTCTTGTTGTGCTTCTACCGCTGCTTCTGTTGGCTTCTCAACTTTGGTTTCAACCGTTTCTTGAGTCTTAACCGCCGTTTCTTCTGCTTTCTTCTCAACCGCTTCTTGGTCTTTAACGCGTACAGACTTGTTCAGTTTGCGACGTTGGCGACGCTCCTTCACTTTTTCTGCTTTCGCGTTTTGTTGCTTTGGTTTGCTCTCTTCTGGTTTTGTTTCAGTACGAGCTTCCGCTGCTAGCTGCAGACCTTTTTCCGCTACTTTTGCGTTTGCTTTTTGCTCTTGGGCTTTATCTGCCTGTTGAGCTTTAGGTTTACGCTTTTGGTTACGGTTTTGCGGTTTATTTGTTTGTTGTTGAGCTTCGTTTTGCTCATTAGCCTGTTCATCACGAGGCTTACGACGACGTCGGTTATCGCGATTGTCGCGGTTATCACGATTATCGCGCTGGTTGTTATTGCGACGACGATCGTTGCGATCACGCTTGTTACGTCGATTATCGCGATTTGGTTTTTTCTCTTCCTGAGGTTTCTGTTCTTCTTTTGTTTCTTCAGAACCACCTAATAGGAAGCTACCAAGAGCTTTAAACAGACGGCTGAACAATCCAGGTTTCTCTTCTTGTTCAACTTTTTGTTCTTTCTTCTTCGCCTCAGGAGCTGGTTTAGCTGCTGGTGCAGGTGCGGTTTGAGACGGAGCAGCAAAGCCTTTAAGAACTGGCTCTTCAATTCGTTTTGGTTTTACGTCAACTTCCGCTGGCTCTTTACCTTCTGCTTCTTTCATCGCTTCCAGTTTCTTAGGAAGTAAGTAAGAAATCAGATCGAACTCTTCGCCTTCACGAACACGGATAACTTCAAAGTGCGGTGTTTCCATATCAGAGTTTGGAACTACCGTAATTTTCACTTCTTGAATGCGTTCGATATGGTTTACTGAACGACGTTTTTCGTTCAATAAGTAAGAGGCGATTGGCACAGGTACGACTGCAAGTACTTGTGCTGTGTTGTCTTTTAGCGCTTCCTCTTCAATTAAACGAAGTACAGAAAGTGCTAGAGATTCGTTGTCGCGAACGACACCAGTTCCGCTACAGCGAGGACAGATGTGGTGGCTTGCTTCTGCTAGAGAAGGGCTCAAGCGCTGGCGTGACATCTCCAACAAACCAAAGCGAGAAATACGACCGATTTGTACACGAGCGCGGTCAAGGCGAACGGCTTCACGTAGACGGTTTTCTACTTCTCGCTGGTGACGAACCGGGGTCATATCGATAAAGTCGATAACCACTAAGCCACCCAAGTCACGTAGACGTAATTGGCGAGCAATTTCGTCGGCTGCTTCTAGGTTCGTGTTTAGAGCTGTTTCTTCAATATCGCCGCCCTTGGTTGCACGAGCAGAGTTGATATCGATAGAGGTTAGTGCTTCAGTTGGGTCAATAACAATAGAACCACCAGATGGCAGACGCACTTCACGTTGGAAAGCCGATTCAATTTGGCTTTCGATTTGGTAGTGGCTGAATAGTGGAACTTCGCCTTCATATTTCTTAACGCGGTTAAGGAAATCAGGGCGGACCAATTGAATGTGCTCTTTTGCACGTTCGTAGATGGTGTTGCTATCAATTAAAATTTCGCCAATATCACGACGCAAATAGTCACGGATTGCACGAACGATAACGTTACTTTCTTGGTGGATTAAGAATGGAGCAGGGTTAGAGTCCGCTGCACCTTTGATTGCACCCCAGTGGTTAAGTAGTACATTCAAATCCCACTCAAGCTCTTCAGCACTCTTGCCAACGCCAGCAGTACGTACGATTAGGCCCATGCCCTGAGGCAGTTCCAAAGTACTTAATGCGGCTTTTAGTTGAGTTCGCTCGTCACCTTCGATTCGACGAGAAATACCGCCAGCACGAGGGTTGTTAGGCATCAGAACAAGGTAACTACCAGCAAGAGAAATGAAAGTAGTAAGAGCAGCGCCCTTGCTTCCACGTTCTTCTTTTTCCACTTGAACAATTACTTCTTGGCCTTCCGTTAGCACTTCTTTGATGCTTGGACGACCTTGGTAGGTGTAACCTTCAGGGAAATATTCGCGGGCAATTTCTTTGAGAGGGAGGAAACCGTGACGCTCGGCGCCGTAATCAACAAATGCGGCTTCTAAGCTTGGTTCGATACGTGTGATACGTCCTTTGTAGATATTCGCTTTTTTAGATTCATGCCCTGGACTCTCGATATCAAGATCGAAAAGTCGCTGGCCATCAACCAGAGCGACACGCAACTCTTCTTTTTGAGTTGCGTTAATTAACATTCTTTTCATTGAAAATTCTCGTTGTCTTTTCTTTTATATCTTTCTTGTCGACTTGCCACTGTTTTTTCGCTCTTTCACGGTGCCTGATCCCATGGCTTGTATTTTGCAGCCTCCCGGCTGGAAGGGGATGCTCTCGGGCACTTCAGTCATCACAAGCCTCTTGTGGTTTCTGTTGGAAACGTAGACTTGTGACCCGCTATTTGGGCGGTAGGTACTCAACGTGAATATGCGAGGAGTAGGGTGGCAAGAGTGTTGAATTCGATGTGTCTCACGCCAATGCTGCACTCGACCTTCAACGATCTACTCACATTGCTTGAGGATAAATGATTGGTAATGAATAAAATGTAACCAAACCTTCCTTAGCAGCTGTGAACTATAGCAGTGCGCGTGGCTATCAGCAATCTGCTTTCACGCAAACGATAGAAAATTTGCCGCCAAACTCAAAATTTCTATTTTATAACTGGCTGTTTCATAAGCAATTGAGATGTGCAAACTGTTCAAGACAGAAAACAAATTGAGAACTTGATTGAGAGTTTTAATAATTTAAACAAAAGCTTGGCGAAATTTAGACCAGTATGTGCCACCGAGTGTTTCTTTTACGACAAGAATAATGTGAAGTCGCACGAAATTGAGTTTACAATACGGCTCATGAACGAAATAAGAACAAAAGTCCAGTTCGTCGACATTGACGAAGATATGGCGGGTCAGCGCATTGATAATTTTTTGCGCAACCAATTAAAAGACATTCCTAAAAGCATGATTTACAGAATTGTGCGTAAGGGCGAAGTGCGCGTAAATAAAAAGCGTATAAAAGCAGAGTACAAGTTAAAAGCAGGCGATCTCGTTCGTATTCCACCGGTTACCGTCGAGAAAAAAGATGACGATGTCGCACCAAGTACGAAACTTAACAAAGTCGCTGAGTTGGAAAATATGATTATCTTCGAAGATGATCATATGTTGATTCTAAACAAACCATCTGGCACCGCTGTGCATGGTGGCAGTGGTTTAAAGTTTGGTGCGATTGAAGCGCTTAGGGCTCTGCGACCTCAAGCTCGCTTTCTTGAACTTGTGCATCGTATTGACCGTGATACTTCAGGGATTTTGCTGGTTGCGAAGAAGCGTTCTGCACTTCGTCACTTGCAAGCCCAGTTTCGTGAAAAGACAGTAAAGAAGTTTTACTTAGCTCTTGTCATGGGGCAATGGAAAAGCAGTTGTAAGGTTGTGAACGCGCCACTGCTCAAAAACGAAGTGAACAGTATTGTTCGTGTTAACCCTAATGGTAAGCCGTCAGAAACGCGTTTTAAGATTTTGGAAAAGTTCGAACAAGCTACATTGATTCAGGCGAGTCCGATTACTGGTCGAACTCACCAAATCCGAGTTCATACGCAATACACTGGTCACCCAATCGCTTGGGATGATCGCTACGGTGATCGTCGCTTTGATGCTTATACAGGTCAAGTTGGTTTAGATCGTTTGTTCCTACACGCGGCAAACATCAAGTTCCAACACCCATCAAATGATGAGTGGATGGAAATCAACGCACCGATGGAACCGAAACTAGAAAAAGTGTTGGCGGGTTTAAGAAACGCGTAACCATGTTTTCCTCGCGGATGCAAAAGGGAGCCACAGGCTCCCTTTTATCGTATTTGGGTTAAAGGACATCGAGTCCTTGAGCATGCAACATATCAATCAAATCAATCAATGGTAGTCCGACAAGTGTGTTCGGGTCTTTACCAACTAATTTCGTAAACAAACAAATTCCCATGCCTTCGCTTTTAAAGCTGCCTGCGCAGTAAAAAGGTTCTTCCCTGTCGACGTAGCGTTCGATTTGTTCAAGCGTTAAATCTCTAAAGTGCACCTCGAAAGAATCAAAGCCGACTTCTGTATGGCTTGTGAAGGTGTTATGTACCGCAAGACCAGTATAGAAAGTGATGACTTTTCCACTTTGAGCCAAAAGTTGATTTATCGCGTTATCTCTATTTAAAGGCTTGCCAACGATTTCACCATTAATGACACAAACTTGGTCACTGCCGATAACTAAACTTGCTTTATCCGTCTGGCAAGATATTGCTTTCTCTTGGGCCAGTCTCTGCACAAGTTCAGTTGGCGTTTCCTGGTCAAAAGGTGTTTCATCGCAATCAGGTGATAAACAAACGAATGGTAGTGAGAGCTTTTCAAGCAGTTGTTTACGAAAAGGGGAGGTTGAGGCTAAAACCAGTTGGTAATTTTTCATTTTGAATTACAATTCGTGGGAGCATTTCCAATAGGATAATCGATCAAAAATGATTCTGGCTAATGCTCTGTATGTTAAGCGTAAAAAAGTACAACTTTTTTGCCTTTTTCTTTGACTAATTTTGATTTGGAAGATAATATTCGCGCCCTATGCAAAAGGTAAAAATACCGCGAACGGTTGACCCAGCTAAAGCTGCACAGAAACGATTGGATTACGATGGCATCATCCAAGCTAGTCTTTTCAAGCGCTTAGTGGAAACAACTGAAGGCGTAAAACGCGACGCAGAAGTCTCATTGTCATTTGGGATGGATGAACAGCGACTCGTTGTTATCTCTGGTAAAGCTAACATCGAAGTCGATTTAGAGTGTCAGCGTTGTAATGAGGTATTCGCACATGAGTGCGAAGTTGAATTCCTTTCTACTCCTTACTACGGTGAGAAAACAGAACAGGAAGCACCAGAAATTTATGATTTGGTAGATCTAAATGAATATGGTGAATTAGACCTCATACAACTTGTTGAAGACGAGTTCATCTTAGCATTACCTCAAATTGCGATGCACGATGAAGCGGATTGTAGCGTTGATTCAAATAACATGGTTTTTGGTGAGATTCCTGAAGAAATTGAGGAAGAAAAACCGAATCCATTCGACGTTTTGAAAAGTCTGAAAAAGTAATAGGTGTGGTAGCCGATTCTTCTTCAGGTTTTTAACCCAATAGTATAGGAGTAGGGTCAATGGCCGTACAGAAAAACCGTAAAACTCGTTCTAAGCGCGGTATGCGTCGTTCACACGATGCGCTAACTACAGCTGCTCTATCTGTAGACGCGACTTCTGGTGAAACTCACCTACGCCACAACGTAACTGCTGAAGGTTACTACCGTGGTCAAAAGGTTATCAACAAGTAAGGTTGAACCTTTGCAAAGTATTACCGTTGCACTTGATGCAATGGGCGGGGATTTCGGTCCACGCGTAACAGTGCCTGCCGCCGTGCAGGCACTGTCTCATTTCCCAGAGCTAAAAGTGATTCTTATTGGTGATCAATCTCTGATCACGTCTCAATTATCTCAACTCGGTACCTCGACCAGTTCCCGCTTGACTATTCTTCACAGCGAGAAAGTTATCTCGAACTCAGAAAAACCTTCATTGGCGTTGCGTAATAGCCAAAATAGTTCTATGCGTATGGCTATCGATTTGGTTTCTGAGCAGAAAGCGGATGCTTGTGTTAGTGGTGGCAACACCGGTGCATTAATGGCACTATCGCGTTTCATTCTTAAGTTACTTCCTGGCATTGAACGTCCTGCTTTAGTTTCCGCTTTACCGACGATTACCGGAAAGCGCACTTGGATGCTAGATCTGGGGGCGAATGTATCGTGCGATGCTGATAGCTTGTTCCAATTTGCTGTAATGGGCAGTGCATTAGCTGAAGAACACTTGGGTCGTCCTCCTCGCGTTGCTGTACTCAATATTGGCGCAGAAGAGATTAAAGGTAACGATTTAGTCAAACGTTGCGCAGAAATGCTTTCTCAGACCGATGCGATTAACTTTGTCGGTTATATTGAAGGTAATCAAATTTTGCATGATGTTGCGGACGTCATTGTTTGTGATGGATTTGTCGGCAACGTATGCTTAAAAGCCAGTGAGGGAACAGCTCAACTTTTTATCGAAAAAATTAAAACCAGCATAATGGCATCAACGATAAGGGGTTGGATAGCTAGAAAGTTGTTTTCTAGGCTGTTTAATGAACTAAAAACACTGAACCCCGACCAGTATAACGGCGCAAGTTTGCTAGGATTGCGCGGCATTGTCATAAAAAGCCATGGAAGTGCGGATGTATCTGCGATTGTCAATGCACTTGGCGAGGCAGTACACGAGGTCAAACGACAAGTACCAAGCCGTATTAGCGATCGTTTGGAAGCGGTTTTACTCGAGAGGCATTATTAGTCTTCATGTATAGCAAAATTTTAGGTACTGGCAGCTACCTGCCATCTCAGGTGCGTACAAACGCAGATCTAGAGAAAATGGTAGATACAAGTGATGAGTGGATCGTTGCTCGCACGGGTATTAAAGAGCGTCGAATTGCTGCAGAAAACGAAACTGTAGCAGACATGGCATTCTACGCAGCTGAAAACGCTATCGATATGGCGGGTATTGATAAAAACGATATCGACCTGATTATCGTAGCCACAACGAGCAGTAGCCATACTTTCCCTTCATCTGCGTGTCAGGTGCAGGCAAAGCTTGGCATTAAAGGTTGTCCAGCTTTTGACTTAGCCGCTGCTTGTTCTGGTTTTGTGTACGCATTATCTGTTGCAGACCAACATATCAAATCTGGTATGTGCAAAAACGTACTTGTGATTGGTTCAGATGCTTTGTCTAAAACGTGTGATCCGACAGACCGTTCAACCATTATCCTATTTGGTGATGGTGCCGGAGCCGTTGTCGTAGGCGCTAGCCAAGAGCCTGGCATTATCTCTACCCACATATACTCGGATGGTCAATTCGGAGAGCTTCTAAGCCTACCTGTACCTGTGCGGGGGCAAGATGCGGATAAATGGCTTCATATGGCTGGGAACGAAGTATTCAAAGTCGCTGTCACTCAGCTATCGAAACTAGTAAAAGTTACGCTTGAAGCCAACAACATGCATAAGTCTGAACTAGACTGGCTAGTGCCGCACCAAGCGAACTATCGCATTATTTCAGCGACAGCGAAGAAACTTTCGATGTCACTAGACCAAGTCGTGATTACACTTGATAAACACGGCAACACATCAGCTGCGACGGTGCCAACAGCACTAGATGAAGCGGTACGTGATGGTCGTATTAAACGCGGTCAAACTCTGCTTCTTGAAGCGTTTGGCGGCGGATTCACTTGGGGCTCGGCCCTTGTGAAGTTCTAAGTTTCACAAGAATTCAAAATTTAAGGTGCACTTGGTGCATCTTATTTCTTTTTACTTTGCTTAAAGGAAAACAACATGAGCAAGTTTGCTATCGTATTTCCAGGTCAAGGTTCTCAAGCTGTAGGTATGCTTGCAGAACTAGGCGAACAATATGACGTAGTAAAACAAACATTTGCAGAAGCATCTGACGCACTAGGTTACGATCTATGGGCGCTTGTTCAAAATGGACCTGCAGAAGATTTAAACGAGACTTTCCGTACTCAACCAGCTTTGCTAGCTTCATCTGTTGCAATCTGGCGTGTATGGCAGGAACTTGGCTTAGAGCAACCAGCAAACCTAGCCGGTCACAGCCTAGGTGAGTACTCAGCACTTGTATGCGCGGGTGTTATTGACTTTAAAGAAGCCATCAAGCTGGTTGAATTACGTGGTCAACTTATGCAAGAAGCAGTACCAGCTGGTACTGGCGCAATGTACGCGATTATCGGTTTGGCTGATGATGCGATTGCAAAAGCGTGTGAAGACGCAGCGCAAGGCGAAGTGGTCTCTCCAGTAAACTTTAACTCGCCTGGTCAAGTCGTTATCGCTGGTAGCAAAGACGCAGTAGAGCGAGCTGGTGCGCTATGTAAAGAAGCTGGTGCGAAGCGTGCGCTTCCTCTTCCTGTTTCAGTACCTTCACACTGTGCACTTATGAAGCCAGCAGCGGAAAAACTTGCTGTAGCTCTTGAGTCTATCGAATTTAACTCACCACAGCTGCCAGTTATCAACAACGTTGATGTGGTTGCTGAGACAGATCCTGCAAAAATCAAAGATGCGCTTGTTCGTCAGCTACATAGCCCAGTTCGTTGGACTGAAACAGTTGAACTGATGCACGAACAAGGCGTAGAAAATCTTCTTGAGCTTGGTCCTGGTAAAGTTTTAACAGGTCTAACAAAACGTATCGTGAAAACGCTAACTGCAGCAGCAGTGAATGATATCGCATCGCTAGACGCTGCGAAGTAATCCATCAAGCGATAAATTTGCGATAAGAAAAGGAAACACAACATGATGAATCTAGAAGGTAAGATCGCGCTAGTTACCGGCGCAAGCCGTGGTATTGGCCGCGCGATCGCGGAACTTCTTGTCGAGCGAGGTGCTACGGTTATCGGTACTGCTACTTCTGAAAGTGGTGCGGCTGCTATCAGCGAGTATCTTGGTGATAACGGTAAAGGCTTAGCGCTTAACGTGACTGATGTCGAGTCTATCGAAGCGACATTAAAAACGATCAACGAAGAATTTGGTGTGATCGATATTCTGGTGAATAACGCTGGTATTACTCGTGACAACCTATTGATGCGCATGAAAGATGATGAGTGGAACGACATCATCGATACCAACCTAACGCCTATCTACCGCATGTCTAAAGCGGTTTTACGCGGTATGATGAAAAAACGTGCGGGTCGTATCATCAACGTAGGCTCTGTTGTTGGTACCATGGGTAATGCTGGTCAAACTAACTACGCAGCAGCGAAAGCGGGCGTGATTGGTTTTACTAAATCAATGGCTCGTGAAGTTGCGTCTCGTGGTGTAACAGTGAACACTGTTGCTCCTGGTTTCATCGAAACTGACATGACTAAGGCGCTAAGTGATGACCAACGTGCGGCAACTTTGTCGAACGTGCCAGCAGGTCGTTTAGGTGACCCACGTGAAATTGCATCAGCAGTAGTTTTCCTTGCTTCTCCTGAAGCAGCGTACATTACTGGTGAAACTTTGCATGTAAATGGTGGCATGTACATGGTTTAATGCGACAGTTTATGCAAAATAAGCTATTTTACATTGTGAAAAATAGCCTATAGTTGCAGTTAACTGTCATGAACTTGTCATGCTTATGCGCAAGATTTGTGCATGATTTAAGTCAAAAATGTATTGAAATTCGGTTAAATTCGCTAATTTTGTGGTTTGACCAGCAAGGACCCCCTTGCAACTTTCAATAGTTCGAATAAACTACGGAATCATCGCATTAGGCGAAATCTGTAAAGGAAAAGAAAAATGAGCAACATCGAAGAACGCGTAAAGAAAATCATTGTTGAACAGCTAGGTGTAGACGAAGCAGAAGTTAAAAACGAAGCTTCTTTCGTTGATGATCTAGGTGCTGATTCTCTAGACACTGTAGAACTAGTTATGGCTCTAGAAGAGGAATTCGACACTGAGATTCCTGACGAAGAAGCTGAGAAGATCACTACTGTTCAAGCTGCAATCGACTACGTAAACAGCGCTCAGTAATTAGCTCTCCCAGGCGGTCTCCTAGACCGCCTGTGTTCTTTCTAACTTCTTCTATCCTCTCATAGAAATATTCAATTCCCGGAGAATTATATCGTGTCCAAGCGTCGTGTAGTTGTCACTGGCATGGGTATGTTGTCACCGGTAGGCAACACAGTAGAATCATCTTGGAAAGCCCTGCTAGAAGGTCAAAGTGGTATCGTAAATATCGAGCACTTTGATACTACGAACTTCTCAACTCGTTTTGCAGGTCTTGTTAAAGATTTCGATTGCACAGAGTACATGTCTAAAAAAGATGCTCGTAAGATGGACCTTTTCATCCAGTACGGCATTGCAGCGGGTATTCAAGCTCTTGATAACTCTGGCTTACAAATTACCGAAGAAAATGCGGCTCGAGTTGGTGTTGCTATCGGCTCAGGCATTGGCGGTCTTGACCTTATCGAAACTGGCCATACTGCATTAGTAGACAAAGGCCCTCGCAAAGTTAGCCCATTTTTTGTTCCTTCGACCATTGTAAACATGGTTGCAGGTAACCTATCTATCATGCGTGGTCTCCGTGGTCCAAATATCGCGATTTCTACCGCATGTACTACTGGCCTGCATAATATCGGCCATGCAGCACGTATGATTGCCTACGGCGATGCAGATGCGATGGTTGCTGGTGGTGCAGAAAAAGCTTCTACGCCTCTTGGCATGGCTGGCTTCGGTGCAGCTAAAGCACTATCTACTCGTAATGAAGAGCCTCAAAAAGCGTCTCGCCCATGGGATAAAGGCCGTGATGGTTTTGTTCTAGGTGATGGTGCTGGCATGATGGTGCTTGAAGAGTACGAACACGCAAAAGCACGTGGCGCGAAGATTTACGCAGAACTGGTTGGTTTTGGTATGTCTGGTGATGCTTACCACATGACTTCTCCAAGCGAAGATGGCTCTGGTGGTGCACTTGCGATGGAAGCGGCAATGCGTGACGCGAACATCACAGGTACCCAAGTAGGTTATGTGAATGCTCACGGTACATCTACTCCTGCTGGCGACGTTGCAGAAATCAAGGGCGTGAAACGTGCTCTTGGTGAAGAAGGTGCGAAGCAAGTACTTGTATCATCAACTAAGTCTATGACTGGTCACCTATTAGGTGCAGCAGGCTCTGTTGAAGCAATTATCACGGTTATGTCTTTGGTTGACCAAATCGTTCCACCAACGATTAACCTTGATGATCCAGAAGAAGGTCTAGACATCGACCTTGTGCCGCACACTGCGCGCAAAGTTGAAGGTATGGAATACGCTATCTGTAACTCGTTTGGCTTTGGTGGTACAAACGGTTCTTTGATCTTCAAAAAGTTCGCTGAGTAACACTATCTAACCTTATTTAGATAAGCGAAACTTGTATTCTAACGGCTCGATGCTTAGCATTGAGCCGTTTTGTTTTATTTGTTGTCTGCTAATTTGAAGGTACGTGAATGTTTTGGGTAAATGGAGTTCCGCAAACGCATGTAGAGCTAGGTGATCGCTCATTCCAATACGGTGATGGAGGCTTTACCACCATCCTGACCCAAAATGGAGAGTTGGTTTACTGGCAGGAGCATACTGAGCGCATGAGTGCTTGCCTTGACGCTTTGAAGATCTCTTCACCTGACTGGAAAGTTGTGCATGGTTGGGCAAGCAAAGCGGTTTTATCTGACGCACGAGCGGGGGTGAAGATTCACGTTAGCCGCGGTATTGGCGGGCGAGGGTATAGCCCTAATGGGATTAAAGGCCCTATCGTGACGATTTCCAATTTTGCATTTCCTTCTCATTATTCATCTTGGCAAGAACAAGGTGTGGACTTGGGCGTTTGTAATACTCGTCTAGGGATTCAACCTTTACTTGCGGGACATAAGCACAACAACCGTTTAGAGCAGATTCTCGCCAAGGCTGAAATCGACAATACAGAGTTTGCAGATGCAATAACGTTAAATGTGCAAAACCATGTCATTGAAACTACAATGGCCAACCTTTTTTGGGTTAAAGGTAATAAAGTATTTACGCCGGAGCTGACCTTATCAGGCGTTACGGGCGTAATGCGTCGTAAGGTGCTTGAGTTACTTAAAGTAAGTCATATTGAAGTCATCGAGGGGCGTTTTATACTTCCAGATTTGCTGAGTGCTGACGAGGCTTTCATGTGTAACTCAATATTAGGTGTCGCACCTATTCGCAGCATAGTGACATCGAACTCTAAGACTATATTTCCGATAGGAAAATTGACTCAACGACTGCAAGGGAATTTAACTACGTGATTAAAAAACTGTTGGCTTTTGTTGTGCTGATCGCAGTGATAGGCGCAGCAGCTGTTTTTTATATAATTTCACAGGCTAAACAATACGTTGAAAAGCCTATTCTATTGGAACAACCTCAGCTGTTTACTGTAGAAAGTGGTACAAGCTTTCATCATGTCATGCGCGCCTTAGTTGAAGATGAGGTGATTGAAACATCGGAGTACATCCGTTTAATTCCTCACTTATATCCAGAATTGTTGCAAGTGCGAGCGGGTACTTACCAACTTGAGCCTGGTATGTCACTTTCGCAAACATTGGAGCATCTGAATACTGGAAAAGAATACCAGTTTGCGATCACTTTTGTTGAAGGCAGCCGCTTTTCTGAATGGGTAGATCAACTAAAAAGTGCTCCTTATTTAAAGCATGATTTAACCGATCTTTCAGAAAAAGAAATGGCTGCGAAGCTCGGAATTGAGAGAGAAAAGCTAGAAGGGTTGTTTTTAGCAGAAACCTACCATTACACAGCGGGTGCGAGTGAAAGCCAGTTATTAAAACGAGCGCATCGAAAACTCAATAAAATACTGGATGCTAACTGGGAAGCGCGTCAAGAAAAGCTGCCATTACAGGACAAATATGAAGCCTTGATTCTCGCGTCTATCATCGAGAAAGAGACGGCTATTGATTCTGAGCGTGAGCGCGTCGCTTCTGTGTTTATCAACCGATTGAACAAACGCATGCGGTTACAAACTGATCCGACAGTTATTTATGGTATGGGTGACGCCTACGATGGCAACATTCGTAAGAAAGATTTGCGTACGCCGACACCATATAACACCTATACCATCAATGGATTGCCACCAACACCGATTGCGATGGCTGGTGAAGCTTCCATTGAAGCGGCTTTGAATCCAGAAAGCAGCAACTATTTATATTTTGTAGCAAGTGGAAAGGGCGGACATGTATTCTCGAAATCCCTTGCTGAGCACAACCGTGCTGTTCGTGCCTATTTAAGAGAACTAAGAAAGAACAAATGATGAAAGCAAACTTTATTGTCGTTGAAGGCCTAGAAGGCGCGGGTAAAAGCACTGCGATTAAAACCGTTTTAGATACGCTAAAAGCGGCCGGTATTGAGGATATCGTAAATACCCGTGAGCCAGGAGGCACACCGCTAGCAGAAAAAATGCGCGCTCTGGTGAAAGAAGAGCACGAAGGTGAAGAACTTAAGGACATGACGGAGTTGCTTCTTCTGTACGCTGCACGTGTTCAGTTGGTTGAGAACGTGATCAAACCAGCTTTGGAAAACGGTCAGTGGGTGGTTGGTGACCGACACGATATGTCGTCGCAAGCTTATCAAGGTGGTGGCCGTCAGATTGACGCATCGTTAATGAAAAATCTCCGGGATACAACGCTTGGTGATTTTAAACCTGCTCTTACTCTCTATATGGACATTGACCCTCGTGTTGGGCTTGAGCGTGCGCGTGGGCGTGGTGAGTTAGATCGTATAGAGAAGATGGATATTAGTTTCTTCGAGCGTACACGTGAGCGTTATTTGGAGATTGCTCATGCCGATCCTTCCATCGTTATCATTAACGCAGAACAGACGATTGAAGGCGTGTCGCGTGATATTCGGGACGCTCTAAACGAGTGGCTAGCTCGTCAATAAGTGAAATGTAAATTTAGGTGACTCATGTTAAATGATTATCCATGGCTACAGCCAATATGGGATAACCTCAAAGTAGGGTTAGAGTCGGACAGAATACCAGGTGCGCTTTTATTACAAAGCGATCAGGGCTTAGGCATCGAAAAACTTATCGAGTTTTTTAGCCAAGCGCTTCTTTGCCAAAATTACGCGAGTGAAGCATGCGGTTTTTGTCATAGCTGCCAGCTAAATCAATCTCAAAACCACCCTGATTTACACTGGGTCAAGCCAGAGAAAGAAGGAAAGGCGATAACGGTGGACCAAATTCGCGCTTGTAACCGTCTTGCTCAGGAATCATCTCAGCTTAATGGTTACCGCCTATTTGTAATAGAACCGGCGGACTCTATGAACGAGTCGGCATCGAATGCGCTGTTAAAGACGCTAGAAGAGCCTGGGGCAAAGTGCTTGTTTTTGCTCGTTACCCACAATCAGGAGCGTCTGCTCCCAACGATTCGTAGCCGTTGCCAACACTGGGTTGTTGCGCCTCCGTCAGCGGAACAAGCAATGCAATGGATGCACGAACAAGGGGCGAAGCAAGTTCCTGCTTATGCCTTAAAACTGAATATGGGCTCTCCAATAAAAACATTGGATGCGTTAAATAATGGTGATCTCGAAGCTTACTTGGCTTTTGAACGCAGTTTTATTAAGGCAATGTCTTCGCCTGTTTCAGACGTTTCTGAGTGTGCTTCTTTAATCGCTAAACACTCAGAGCAATCACTAGACTGGGCATGGTATTTACTGACAGATGCTCAGAAAGCGCAGTTTGGTGTATCAGAAGCTCAAATGCTTCCGGGCGCGACAAAGTTTCAACCGGACAACTATAACGGTTTGTACTCATCAGCGAAGGCGCTGATGAACCTGAAAGCTCAGGTGCAAGCCTTTCCTGGCCTGAACCTTGAGCTACTATCAATGAATTGGTTAATTGAATCACGAGAGGCATTATGTTCGTAGATTCTCATTGTCATTTAGACAAATTGAATTACGACGATCTCCACATCAATGTGGAAGACGTTATTAACAAAGCTAAACAAGCAAACGTAACTGAGCTACTTTCTGTTGGAGTAACGCTGGATTCTTTCCCGAAAATGATGGAAATGATCGAGCCTTATGACAATGTTTATGCTTCGTGCGGTGTGCACCCACTTGATGTTGAAAGCGACTTTTCGATGGACGTATTGCGCCACCATGCGTCGAATGCAAAAGTCGTCGCTATTGGCGAAACGGGTTTAGATTATCATTACAAGCCCGAAACGGCCGCGTTACAGAAAGAGCGCTTTGAGCAACACGTTGATCTTGCAGTGGAGCTCAACAAACCTTTAATTATCCATACCAGAAACGCACGTGCGGATACTCTAGATATTTTGCGTAAGGGTGGGGCAGAGAAATGTGGTGGTGTTATCCACTGTTTTACAGAAGATCTTCCATTTGCTGAAGCTGCACTGGAGCTGGGGTTTTATATTTCTATCTCGGGGATTGTTACTTTCCGTCAAGCTACAGAGTTAAAAGAAGTGGTGAAGACTCTACCTTTAGAGAAGCTTCTTATTGAGACAGATTCTCCTTACTTGGCTCCTGTTCCCCATCGTGGCAAAGAGAATCAACCCGCTTACGTTGTCGAAGTCGCTTCTTATATTGCGCAACTCAAATCGTGCTCTCTTTCTGAAGTGGCACAAAAAACCACCGAAAACTTCCGAAATCTTTTTTTGCGATGAAAAAATAATAAGAGCATAAAAAAGGAGCTTAGGCTCCTTTTTTGTTGATAAAAACAACAGATACGCTCACGAGTTTAATGTTTACTAAAAATGTTGATTTAATAACATTCAAAAATCACAAATGTAATTTTGTTACTAAAAATAACATTGGGGCGTATTTTATTTACGCCTTAAAATTAATTATATAAATAATTAATTCTTTATAAAACAGTAATATAAGTGCAATGCAAACCTTTTCATCGGCTGTTTTTGGGTGTGATCCAAGACTTGTTTTGAAACTAAATTTCGTAACTGTGTGGAAAGTTTGAGGGTCATCAATATATATTTAGAGCCGGAAAATATAATGCAGTTGTGGTTACATTTTCATTGGGTGCTAACCTTTAGGCTACGGGGGTGTGCCGTTAGTGCCCAAATAATACTTATAAATTTATCAGGAGCATAAACATGTTTAAGAACCTTTTTGCTAACCTGCAAAAAGTTGGTAAGGCTCTGATGCTTCCAGTATCAGTTTTACCAGTTGCAGGTATTTTATTAGGTGTGGGTGCTGCCCATCTAAGCTTTATTCCAGAGATCGTTTCTAATCTTATGGAACAAGCTGGTGGTTCAGTATTCGGCCAAATGGCACTTCTATTTGCAGTAGGTGTAGCTCTAGGCTTCACTAACAACGACGGTGTTGCAGGTCTTGCAGCTATCGTTGGTTACGGCATCATGACGGCAACGCTAGGTGTAATGGCGGGCGTTATGGGTGTTGAGAAAATCGATACAGGTGTACTAGGTGGTATCCTTGTCGGTGGTGTGGCTGCTTGGGCATTCAACCGTTTCTTCAAAATCCAACTTCCAGAGTACCTTGGCTTCTTCGCTGGTAAGCGCGCAGTGCCAATCATCACTGGTTTTGCTGCGATCATCCTAGGTGTTATCCTTTCTGTTATCTGGCCACCAATTGGCGGTGCAATTTCTGCATTCTCTGATTGGGCTGCACACCAAAACCCACAGCTAGCATTCGGTATCTACGGTGTTGTTGAGCGTTCTCTAATCCCATTCGGTCTACACCACGTATGGAACGTACCGTTCTTCTTCGAAGCAGGTTCTTGTGTTAACGCTGCCGGTGAAGCTCAAAATGGTGTACTAACTTGTTACCTAGTTGCTGATGAAGCATCTCGTGCTGCTGGTAATGGCTTCGGTCAGCTAGCGGGTGGTTACATGTTCAAGATGTTCGGTCTACCAGCTGCAGCAATCGCAATTGCTCATTGTGCTAAACCAGAAAACCGTGCAAAAGTAATGGGTATCATGGCGTCAGCTGCACTGACTTCATTCCTAACTGGTATTACTGAGCCAATCGAATTCTCATTCCTATTCGTTGCTCCACTACTATACGGTATCCACGCTCTACTAGCTGGTTCTGCATACATCGTTTCGAACACTCTAGGCTTTGTACACGGTACTTCTTTCTCTCACGGTCTGATCGACTTCCTAGTTCTATCTGGTAACGCTCAGAAGATGGTGCTAATGATTGCCGTTGGTCTAGTTTACGCAGTAATTTACTACGTAGTGTTCCGTGGTGTAATCACAGCGCTTGACCTAAAAACACCTGGCCGTGAAGATGAAACGGAAAGTGCAGCTGTAACTTCTGGCTCTGATATGGGCGGTGAACTGGTTGCAGCGTTTGGCGGTAAAGCTAACATTACTGGTCTAGATGCATGTATCACACGTCTACGTGTAGCAGTTGCAGATACAGCAGCTGTTGACCAAGACAAGCTAAAACAACTAGGCGCTGCTGGTGTTGTAGTTGTAGCTGGTGGTGTACAGGCTATCTTCGGTACTAAGTCTGATAACCTAAAAACTGAAATGGATGAGTGGATTCGTAACCACGGTTAATCGCAGTCATTCATAGTAATGCATAAAAGGAGGCTTCGGCCTCCTTTTTTAGTTCCTATTTTATTAACTGACAGTTCCTTTTTTAGTGTGATCCTAAACTCATCTTTACTTTTGTCAGCTTTTTCATACATCGAGCTTACCCATCGTTGACATATTGATATGCCATTATGTTTGAATAGCGAATAATGTTTTTTTGAATAATTGATAACGTGTATGAAGAACAAATTCATTTTAGTTTTGGGACTAGTTTCTAGTACGGCAATGGCGGCAAGCGAACCAACGGATCTATCAGTTGGTATGGCTGTCGATCAACAATTAAGTGTTGTTGTAGAGTTAGATAACAAATATCGTGGCATTATCGGAAACGATGGTATGGCGTTTGATTACATCGCTAAGCGTGGAACATTCGATCAAAACATGCCTGTGACTTGGTATGTCGGCGTTGGTGGCTGGTATGAATGGGATGACGAGTTTGGTGTGAGAGTACCGCTTGGTGTGAACTGGGATTTATCACGCGGCTGGGACCTTTATGGTCAAATACACCCAGAGCTAGATCTTTACAAAGGTGCTGACTTGCAGCTCGGCGGCGCCGTTGGCATCAAATACAGTTTCTAGAATAAAAGAAACATAAAAAACGCCGGTAAATACCGGCGTTTTTTGTTTGGAATGCAATATTGCTATTGTTTATCCATGGCTCGCTTGATGCAAACGGCAGCTCCGCCCCAAGTGATACCTAAACCAATAACCATCATAATAATTGCGCTGATTGTCATTTTGCTGTCTCCTTGCGGTTCACTGCGTTGATCACTAGACCAAAGATAAAGAGTGCGGCGATAAGTGCCCAGCCTAAAGTTAGATCATAGCCACCGTAGCCTTCAGTAGTTAGGGCGTATAGCTTGGTCGCTAAGATAATGGCGAGCATGATTGGTGTAACGAAGCGTAAGCAGATCTCGAACCATTGACCAACAGAGAAATCAGAGCGCTCGTTAACGTAATTACGTACTTCTGGCACGCGCTTCAATAGCCACGCCATCAAGACAATCTCAACCAGACCACCAACCATGATGCCAACGTTGTTTGCAAAGTGGTCTACTAGATCGAGTAGCAGCAGACCGCCATTGGTAGCAAACGCCATAGAGACAACGAAGCCAATACCAATCACAACATTTGCAGCTTTTTTACGGCTCCACTTCAGCTTGTCGATAATGGCTGAAGTTACGGCTTCCATAATTGAAATATGCGAACTTAGACCAGCAACCACCAGTGCAAAGAAGAACAGTGGACCAAGAATATATGGGGCAGGTAGTAGGTTAATTGCCGCAGGTAAAGTAACAAAAGCCAAGCCAACGCCTGCAGATACCACCTCTGTTAACGGCTTACCTTGCTCTTGAGCCATGTAACCCAATACTGAGAAGATCATGATGCCGGCTAGGATCGAGAAGCCACAGTTGATCAACACGGTCATAAACGCGTTATTCGTTATGTCCGACTTTTCTGGTAGGTAGCTAGAGTAAGCTAGCATGATGGCGAAGCCGATACTTAGCGTAAAGAAGATCTGACCATATGCCGCTGCCCATACTTTCACATCCCAAATTTTGCTGAAATCGGGTTCGAACATGTAGTTCACGCCATCTAGAGCTCCTGGCAAGAAAATCATACGTCCGATTAAGAAAATCACCATCAAGAATAGGATTGGCATCATAATTTTAGATGCTCGTTCAATTCCTGACTTCACGCCTTTGGCAATAGCGGTGTAAGTAATTGCCCAAGCAATCACCATGGATAAAGCAATCTTCCATTGAATACTGCCTAAGTCTGTTGGTGAGTTGTCACCTAGCTTTAGGTATTCACTAAAGAAAAATGCGTTGGTATCGGTTCCCCAACCTTGAGTGAACGACAACCCAAAGTAAGAAATCGACCAACCGATAACAGCCACATAGTAAACGGCAATAACTGCAGCCACACCAACTTGGAACCAGCCAAGCCATTCAAATTTAGAATGAATTTTCGCTAGTGTTTTTGGTGCCGAGCCTCGGTATTTTTGTCCCATACTGAACTCAAGGATCATAAATGGAATACCGGCAGTGATCATGGCAAAAATGTAAGGAATAAAAAATGCGCCGCCACCGTTTTCATAGGCCATGTATGGGAAACGCCAAATGTTTCCCAAACCGATAGCAGACCCAACTGCTGCTAAGATGAATCCCGCCCGGGATCCCCATTGTTCTCGCTTCATATTTGACTCCTATAAGACTCCCTGAGGAATGAAGCTCTCTACGTAACACAGTAATAATTGCGCAAACAGTTGGAAGAAAGGACCGCTGTTATCCATCAGCTTTTCTATCCTTAATTCTAACTTATTATAATTTTATAGAGCTATATTCTGGCTACTGTAAGAGAAAGTAGATTATTAATCTTAAAATTTTGATGTGTGTTTGATAAAACTGAAATATTTATCTGTTTTCACTGATCAGACTAACTTCTAATAATACTTAGCGCAATAGAATCTAAATGTTAATTCAGATGCGTTGTCTGGTTTTAATCTTGTTAAATTTGAGTTTGATTGTGGTTTTGTGTGGTTGGGTGGTTGTTTGTCTGGAATAAATGACTGGGATCTAATAATTGCTTTGGTGTTTAAGACTATTTTGATTAATTAGGGCGTACGGCTATCTTTTGTGCACCTATCTAGATGATGCTTCGTTACTTTGCCAAACAATGGTGTTTAGACGATATTCTTTATCGGCTCTATGCAGGACTCGTTCAGCGTTCTTTGTGACGAGCCCTACAGAGGAACATGCATAAAAATTAGAAGCGGAAACTAAAACCAACATTTGATTGGAATTGGTTCATCCAATCAGTATCGAACTTAATGATACAGTTTGAGCCGTCATTAGGTAGAGTACAGGCGCCAGATGTATCGTTATCAACGACCGTTCCTAACCATCTCAGTTGGGCTGTTAACGCAAAGTTCTTTGAAAATTCATATTCCAGCCCTGCAAAAGCGCTAGCCGAAAATCCGTATTTTTTGTCTACCCAATCCACATCGGCGTAAGAAGCCCCCAAGCCTACACCGATATAGGTTTGCCAATTTGCTGCGACAGGATAGTACATGCTGCTTTGGAAGTGCAGATAATGGATATCTGCCGAGTTGGACAGCTTTTCAAGTTCCGTCGATTGATTGGAGTAAAACAATCCGATCCTTCCTTTTTCTAAGGGAGTCTCGACTGAAAGAGCGTAATTCACTGCGGGGTCGAGATCGTATGTATTACCACTTTCATCCTCTACTTGGCCGCCTCCTGTATAGCCTATGTATGGTGTAACGATGATATTCGCTTGTGCATTGATAGCAGTACTCATCATCATGATTCCTACTAGCCAGCTGAGTTTTTGGTTCATGCCCTATCTCCTTATTATGACTAAGCTAATTGTGATGGGTTAGTCAAAATTGCGCGACTAAATTAAGCAAATCTTGAACATATTTCACACCGGTGTTATTAATTTGTTACATATTAAGGAGGTGTTTATGGAACACGATCTAAAATCCGCATTAATCATTGTGGTGACTGTTTTTGCAGTGCTTTTGTCATTTGGCATCATTGCTATTACAACAGCTTAAGATAACCACTTTTACCAAACGTTTTAACAAAATGGCGTGAGCCTATGATACGTAACAGCGGTATAATCACAGAAAGCCATGCAGAGCTTGATGTAAAAGTTTATGAGCACTTTAGGCATGGTAAAACTGCTTTAGTCACGCAAGGTGGAGGGCAGAGAGGGATTTTTACCGCTGGCGTTTTAGACGCCTTTTTACTTTCCAACTTCGATCCTTTCGATGAATTCTATGGCACCTCTGCCGGAGCACTCAACTTATGCTCTTACTTGTGTCGTCAACATGGCATGGGCAAAGCTTTTATTACCGAGCTGACAACGTCTCCTGAATTTTTTAATCTGTTTCGCTATATCCGAAAGCAGCAGTACTTAGGTTTAGAGTGGGCATTAGAACGGATTCAAGATTTCCCATACAAGCTTGACCTTGATTTAGGTCGCAGTGCATTGGGAAAACGAGGAGCGTTTGCTGCGGTAACGAATATAGAGACGCTATCAGATCAATATCTACCAATCTTGGATGACTCGTGGTTTAACACTATGCTAGCGACATGTGCGATTCCCAAGTTGTACCACGGACCTGTCGACGTAAATGGCAATAAGTTTGTGGATGGCGGCGTGTCTGCCTCTATCCCTGTACAAGAAGCGTGGCGTCAGAATGCTCGCAACATTATTGTCATTCGCACAGAGCCGTTTTCAGAGATTGAAGCGAGAGCCCAAAGTGAAGTGGGGGATGTGCCTGTCGAATGGTATCGGGAGTCTATCAACTCAGTACAGCAATCATGGCAGCAAAAAGTGAATCAGTGGAAGCTGGATTGGGCGTCGTTCTTCCAACAAAAAATTAATGCAGCACATCAATCGAAGCTTGCAGGGAAAATGCTGTTAAATGGAGGTCGTTGGTTGTTCGGTGCCGATAACTTGTATCGTTTAAGTCATCTGATTGGTGAGAATTTTGATTCAGGTTTAGCCGACATGCTGATGATTCATTATCAAACATTTGAGCTCACTCAGGCCTTTATATCTGCTCCACCTGACGACACTTTTATTTTACAAGTTGCGCCTAAAGAGGGACTTCGTTCTTCTTCTTTGTTAAGTGACCAAGAGTCACTAGAGCATGACTATCAACTTGGGCTTCAAGCTGGGTTTAACCTAGTTCAACTCTATGACCAGCTGGATGTTGAAATTGATGGTAGAGAGAGTGCATAAACCTTCTTACGTTCACGATGTGCGCAATATACAAAGCATATAAATAAGGCTCCATTTTCGGAGCCTTATTTGCGGGTTCTTGTGGTTAACTCCGGTTAGGTATAACGACTACGCTTGTAGAATGCGCATGCAGTTGGTTGAGCCCACAACATCCATTACATCGCCTTGAGTAATAATGACTAAATCACCTTTGTGCAAGAACCCTTGCTCTTTAAGGCTAGTAATCGCTGCTTGAGCCGTTGGTAAACCCGCATCACTTTTTGACTCGAAATATACAGGTGTCACGCCTCGGTATAATGCTGCTCGATTTAGTGTCGATTCATTCCGTGATAAGGCAAATATTGGCAAGCCAGAGCTTAAGCGAGACATCATCAACGCAGTCCTGCCGGACTCAGTTAACGAGATCATCGCTTTAATTCCTTCCATGTGATTCGCAGAGTACATGGTTGCCATTGCGATGGTTTCTTCAGCGGTTTCGAAGGTTCTATCTAAGCGATAGGTTGATAGACTTGCCTCCGACATTTTTTCTGCCCCCACACATACTTCGGCCATGGATTTGACCGTTTCTACAGGATATTTACCTGCAGCGGTCTCTCCAGAAAGCATCACCGCGTCAGTGCCGTCTAGAACCGCATTGGCCACATCCATCACTTCAGCACGCGTTGGCATTGGGCTAGTAATCATGGACTCCATCATTTGTGTCGCAGTAATCACGATACGGTTTAAACTGCGTGCGCGGCGAATCAGTTTTTTCTGGACACCTATGAGCTCAGGGTCACCGATTTCTACACCAAGGTCACCACGTGCAACCATCACTACATCGGATGCGAGAATAATGTCGTCAATAGACTCATTGGTCGCGACGGTTTCTGCTCGTTCGACTTTAGCCACTAACATGGCTTCAAGGCCTGCATCTCTGGCTAAGCGTCGAGCGTAATGCATGTCTTCGCCGTTACGCGGGAATGAAATAGCAAGGTAGTCTACTTGAATTGCTGCGGCGGTAAGAATGTCGGCTTTATCTTTCTCTGTGAGCGCATCGGCTGACAATCCGCCGCCTTTTTTGTTGATCCCTTTATTGTTGGACAGTGGACCACCGACAATCACACGGGTATGAACTTTATTACCCTCTACTTTGGTAACTTGCAGCTGAACGCGTCCATCATCGAGTAATAAAATGTCATTTGGTGAAACATCTTGCGGTAGTTCTTTATAATCTAACCCTACAGATTCTTGATTGCCTTCACCTTTTGGTAAATCACTATCTAATGTGAATTTATCGCCCACATTCAAAATGATTTGGCCGTCTTTAAACGTTGATACACGGATTTTAGGGCCTTGTAAGTCACCAAGAATTGCAACCTGACGCCCAAGTCTTGCTGCAATGGTACGGACTTTATTCGCACGTTGAATGTGGTCTTCACTGGTTCCATGTGAAAAATTCATACGGACAACGTTTGCACCGGCTTTGATGATCTCCTCAAGTATATTGTCCTTATCCGTTGAAGGACCCAGCGTAGTGACAATTTTTGTTCGTCTTAATTTGGAAGTCATAGATTCTCCGATGAATGTGTGTGTAAAGGTAACTTGAACTCTATCCTTACTTTACGCAGTCGCTCTCAAGGTTAGCCTCGTTGCTGAGCCCACACCTTAAAGCTACTTGAATATAAGTATATGCACAGAATGTTTACATTAAGAGTAACCCCGGTAAAACAGACAGATATTCGACAGGCAATGGCCTTATTGATAAAAATACGCTGCTTTAAAGGCATTACTTCATAATTTAGTGAATAAAAATAAGTTATTTTTCAAACAATTTAACAGGAGTAGATTCTTCGTTATTTGATTGAATACACAAACAAACAGGTTTATACGTGATGCTTGTCACGGGGATTTATTAATTCACTTCACAATTAGTTCGCAAAGTAAAAAAATTGTCCCGTTATAGAATTTCGGAGTGCAAGATGTACATGGCTCAACCGGGCCATATTGATCATATCAAACAGGTCAATGCTGGTCGTGTATATAAACTAATTGACCTAAAAGGTCCTATTTCTCGAATTGATTTGTCCAAGCAGAGTGAGCTTGCTCCTGCTAGTATCACCAAAATCACTCGAGAATTAATTGAAGCGCACTTGATTCATGAAACGACAGTACAAGAAGCGACGAGTCGTGGTCGACCTGCTGTCGGTTTGCAGGTCAATAATGAAGGCTGGCAATTTTTGTCAATGCGTTTGGGGCGGGGTTATTTAACCATTGCTTTGCATGAGTTAGGCGGTGATGTACTGATCGATACTAAAATCGAGATACACGAGCTTGATCAAGACGATGTGCTTGAGCGCCTGCTTTACGAAATTGATGAATTCTTTCAGACTTACGCGGATCAACTTGATCGTGTTACCAGTATTGCCCTTACGCTGCCTGGTCTCGTGAACTCAGAGCAAGGTGTCGTTTTGCAGATGCCTCATTACAATGTCGAAAATCTTGCTCTTGGACCAGAGATATACAAAGCAACGGGCTTGCCAGTTTTCATTGCCAATGACACGCGAGCTTGGGCATTAGCAGAAAAGCTTTTTGGTCATTCTCAAGATAATGACAACTCCGTTCTTATCTCTATCCACCACGGTTTAGGTGCGGGCATCATTCTGGATGGGCGCGTTTTGCAAGGCCGTCACGGTAACATTGGTGAACTCGGGCATATTCAAATTGACCCAAATGGAAAACGTTGTCATTGCGGCAATATTGGCTGTTTGGAAACCGTTGCCAGTTCTCAAGCAATTCGTGAAGAAGTCGTAAGACGAATCGCTGATGGCGAAGACTCTATTCTTGCTAAACAAGAAGAAATGAGTATTGAGAGCATTTGTGAAGCCGCTGCAAACGGTGATCCTTTGGCCGTCGATGTGATTGAAAAACTTGGACGCTACTTAGGCTCTGCAATTGCTATTGTGATCAACTTATTTAACCCTGAGAAAATCTTGATCGGTGGTGTGATTAACCAAGCAAAAGATGTGCTTTATCCTGCGGTTCGTCGCTGTATCGAAGAGCAGAGTTTACCTGTTTATCACCAAGATCTTGAGCTGGTGGAGTCTCGTTTCTATAAGCAAGCCACAATGCCTGGTGCCGCGTTGATTAAGCAAGCGTTGTACGATGGTCAACTATTGATGAAGGTTGTGGAAGGTTAAGTACTTTTTAACATGATGATGTGCCTGGCTGTTGAGACTGCATTGGTAGGTGATTTAGGGTGAGACTTAACGGCTCACCCTTTTTGATCGCCTATTACTAGAAAGGGAATTTGAGTTATGTTGCATTGCTATATCTGCGCCATTCATGTAATTTCCTAAAAAGCTCAAGTAAATAAACAAAATGGCTTTCAATGTGCTGCGTGACTTTGCGTCTGATGCAAAGAGAAGTAATACGCTAAAACTGTTGTACTTTAAAGCTGTGCTCGAAAAGCCAAATATATTAAGGTTATTTGGTTATATAACCTTGCTGTGTCTGTACTGCTTTCGAGTAAAATAAGAATTATCCATAATTTAGGTAGTAGTATGTCCGGAGTGTTAAATACGGTTGACCAGCGTACAAACTTGGTTGGTGAAAATCGACTAGAGCTTCTGCTGTTCACTTTAAATAGTCGCCAATTATTTGCGATTAATGTGTTCAAAGTGAAAGAGGTCATCAAGCTTCCACCGTTAACCAAGCTCCCTGGATCGCACTACAATATTCGTGGGGTTGCTTCTCTACGAGGTGAAGCGGTACCAGTGATTGATTTACGAGGCGCAATTGGTTTTCCTGCTTTACGTGGTGAAGCGGAAGAAGAAAATTTGATCGTGACAGAGTACAACCGCACGGTGCAGGGCTTCTTAGTCGGTCCGGTTAAAAACATTATTAATACGGCATGGACTGAAATTCAGCCGCCTCCTTCTACGTCTGGTCGCTCGAATTACCTCACGGCTATCACGCAAATCAAAGAGGGGGATGCCTCTCAAATTGTCGAAATTATTGACGTTGAAAAAGTTTTAGCAGAGATCGTGCATTACGACGTGACTATTTCGGAGGACATTCTCGATCAAGAATTGGCCCAAGCAATGGTCGGGCGTAATGTTCTGATTGTAGATGATTCCTCTACAGCTCGTAATCAAGTTCGCGATACGCTTTCTCAATTGGGTATGAATATCATCGAGTGTCGTGACGGGCTAGAGGCGCTAACGGTTTTAAAACGTTGGTGTGATGAAGGTAAAGATGTAGAAAAAGAGCTGTTGATGATGATTACGGATGCTGAAATGCCTGAAATGGACGGTTATAAACTGACCCATGAAGTGCGCCAAGATCCACGTATGTCTAAGTTGTTTATCACATTGAACACTTCTCTGAGCGGTAGTTTTAATGAAGCCATGGTGCAAAAAGTAGGCTGTGATCGCTTTATATCTAAATTCCAACCGGATCTGCTGGTTGAAGTTGCTCAAGACCGATTACGCCAGATGCTTTCTAAAAGTGCATGATTAGATCTAGTGAAATCAGAGGGAGCGCACCTCTCTCTGATTTTTAACATCTCTCTCCTTAATTCCTCTGTACTAATGGAAATCCCGAGATTTACTTTGTAGATTGTTCAAGTAGTGCGTGCAATCAATCAACTTACCAGCAATAACGTGCGTGACTTCTCCCTCTCTTTCAAGAATGCCTTTCACCATTAATACTTTAGCGCCTAAATACGCTTGCTTTTGGGCTCGTGCTGTCGCTTGCCAAACGACCACATTAATGTTGCCCGTGTCATCTTCTAACGTAAAAAATGTCACGCCAGCGGCGGTGCCTGGAGATTGTCTTCCTGTTACCACACCTACCACTGTGACCAGTGACTTATGCGGTTTCTCTGTCAGTTGCCTCATGCGGGTAAAGTGAGGGAGTTTGCCCGTTTCTTCTAATAATTTAATTGGATGGCGGCTAAGAGATAGTCCCGTGCTTGCGTAATCCTCAACTAAATTTTCATATTCAGAGGGTCGAGTCTGGTAGCTAACATTGGGTTCTTCGACCTTGTGAAACAATGGTAGGTCAGATAAGGAATCCATTGCTGCCCAGCGAGCGTTATAACGATTTCCCGATAAGGCCTGAAATGCATTGGCTGAAGCCAATAATTCAATGTCACTTCGGCTTCTTAATACCTGCTTTACTTCTTGAATCGATCGGTAACCATTAAGTGGTTTGCGCTCAATAAGCCTTTGTGCGCTTTCTGCGTTAAAGCCTTTCACCAAGCGAAAACCAAGTTGCACGCCGAGCCTGCCATTCGGACGTGAGACGAGATGATGTTGATATTTTGAATGATTGACGCACACCGGCAATACTTCGACGCCATGTCGGCGAGCATCTTGTACTAATTGCGATGGGCTATAAAATCCCATTGGTTGGCTGTTCAACAATGCAGTGTAAAATTCGGCTGGGTAATAATATTTTAACCATGCAGAACAATATGCCAGCACTGCGAAAGACGCTGAATGACTTTCAGGGAAGCCGTACTCACCAAAGCCGCAAATCTGATCGAAAATGCGCTCAGCAAACGCTAAGTCATAACCTCTCTCTTGCATACCATTGATCAGTTTTGGTCTGAATTTAGCGAGATCGCCATTCTTTTTCCATGATGCCATCGCTCGACGGAGTTGATCGGCCTCGCCGCCGCTAAACCCTGCGGCTACCATGGCTAGCTTGATGACTTGCTCTTGGAAAATAGGGACGCCCATAGTCCGCTCAAGAACGCTTTTTACTTCTTCCGATGGATAACTGACAGGCTCTTTGTGATCTCGTCGTTTTAAAAAAGGATGCACCATATCACCCTGAATAGGGCCTGGACGAACAATTGCAATTTGAATCACTAAGTCGTAATAACAAGCAGGCTTTAGGCGAGGAAGCATGCTCATTTGTGCACGAGATTCAATTTGGAATACGCCTATCGTGTCAGCTTTTTGGATCATGCGGTACACGTGTGGATCATCTTGTCGGCGAGTGATCTCGGAAATCGAGAGGGATCGCTGGTGATGTTTCTCGACCAGTTGAAAGCACTTTTTGATGGCGTTTAACATGCCGAGTGCGAGCACATCGACTTTTAGTAGCTTCAAGCTTTCTAAATCGTCTTTATCCCATTGAATGATAGTGCGATCTTCCATCGAGGCATTTTCAACAGGAACCAACTCATATAAAGGGCCAGATGAAATTACAAAGCCACCTACGTGCTGAGATAAATGGCGTGGGAAGCCAATGATCTCGTTGACCAATTGGAGGAACTGCTGCCCTTTGAGAGATTCTGGTTGTAAGCCCAGTTCAATAATTTGAGCTTGCCAGCCTTGGCTGCGATCTCGGCGATTAACGTTCTTAATGAAAAAATCCAATTGGGTCTCTTCAATCCCTAGTGCTTTACCGACTTCACGCACGGCACTTTTAAAGCGATAGCTGATCACTGTTGCAGCAAGTGCTGCACGCTCACGGCCATATTTTTTGTAAATATACTGGATAACTTCTTTACGGCGCTCGTGTTCAAAGTCCACATCAATATCCGGCGGTTCCTTACGTTCTTTATTGATAAATCGTTCGAATAAGACAGCGATTTGCCGAGGATCGACGGCGGTAATTTCCAGGCAATAACACACCACAGAGTTTGCAGCGGAACCCCGCCCTTGGTAAAGAATGCCTTGCTGTTTCGCGAACATTACGATGTCGTGAATAGTAAGGAAGTAGTAGTGGTATTTCAGCTCTTGAATAAGCGCCAGTTCATTCTCGATGGTTTGATTGACTTCTGCTGGCACGCCTTCAGGAAAACGCAGCTTTTTACCGCGCTCGACCAACATACGTAAGTAAGAGTCGGGTGTATAACCATCTGGGATCAGCTCGGTAGGATATTCGTATTTTAAATCTGAGAGCTTAAACTCGCATAAATCGGCGATGTAAGTGCTTTCTTCCAGCCATTCTGGTTTGTAAATCCGAATCAACTTTTTAAAAGGACGAAGCGCTCGCTCTGTATTCGAAATACGATCAAAACCGAGTTTATCGACGCTACACCCATGCTTTATAGCAGTAAGTACATGCTGTAATGGCAAGCGTTCAACATCATGCATGAGAACGCCTCCGCAGGCAGTTATAGGTAATTGAAATTCATGTGCTAACTGCTCGCAGTGCGCAATGTATTCAGTATCGTTGTTACTCAAATGGCGCTGAATCGCTACCCACAAACGATTAGCGTGGTGTTGATTGAGCCAGCGCCCCCAATAGTGATCACTCTCTTGATGTGTGGGCAGCCACAATACCAAACAATGTCGAACCGACATCAAATCCCATTCGAACAGTTGATAGTTGCCTTTTTCACTGCGTCTCCTTGCGTTTGTGATGATACGACACAACTCGGCATAAGCCTTGCGACAAGGGCAAAGCAGTACGATTTGGCATTCATCATTTAACCAAAACATACTTCCAACGATTTGTTTGATATCGAGTTTATGTTGTTCGATGGTCGCATGGGCTTTGACAACGCCCGCGACTGAACATTCATCCGTTATAGCTAGAGCTTGATAGCGATAGAAAGCAGCTTGGAGTACCAGCTCTTCTGCATGAGAAGCCCCAGTCAAAAAAGAGAAGTTAGACTGACAAAATAGTTCCGCGTAACTCATAATGACCCAACAAAAATAACTGTCGATTTAACAAAAATAGCCATGAAGAAACCAGTGCTTGTGCTGATCGCGAAATATCCATAACCAGCGGCCTTGCTTGGTGTGTGCAATGTAGTAATCACGCATGATCTCATCACCATCCCACCACCCAGAAACTATTCGCTCAGGTCCGTGGACCAAAGAAACTTGCTCTTGCAATACAATGGGAGTCGGTAATTGCATTGCGGGGCGTAGTATGGATGGTATGGCGTGCCCCTTTTCATCCGGAGCATCAGCAGGGCGATACTGACTGGCCTTTTCTGGTCTAGGATCGCAAGCAATATTGGGTTTTAAAACGGCACTTTTTCCCAATTTAGCTTGCAGTAAAGAAAGCAACTCTAAAGCATTCATGTTTCCTTTCTGCCCAGCAAAGAGATCGCGTGATGCACTAAGAGGCTCACCTTGACGGATGACTTTTAACGTTAGCCCTGTGACTGGGCCATTAAGCGAGAGTGACTCTAAGCTCAAACTCGCTAACTGTTGCCAACGCTGACATAGGTAATCACCTTGCGCAGAAGTGAGTTGAAGGTGTTGCTCTTGTTTCTCACGCTGGTGGAGTGTTAAACACAGTTCAAAAGCGACCTTATCTCTTAATTTAAGAAAGATTTCGAGTTGACGAAGTAATTTGGCCAACGGCTTTTCAATCCACTGAACGTTTTCGATCTCAAACAACAGCTCTAAATAAACTTGGAAGGATTCGGTAGGGTGATAAAAGTCGACAGGGTGTTTAAACTGCCCAGTCAGTCGACCAACGTAGTTCACCAAATCGATATCAAAGCGTCGTGCGATGTCTTGCAATGGCAGTTCAAGCAGGTTTTGCAATGTGGTGACACCTACACGTTGTAACTTCTCTACGGTAGCGTTTGATAAATCTGTCAGTGTTAACGGTATTGGTGATAAGGCTTTTTGTATGGCAGATTTGTCTTCGCTGATGACGTTCGCTCCTGATAATGCCATCAATTTGGCAGCAAAAGGCGAAAAACCACATCCGAATTGAAAACTCAGTTTCAGCTCCGATAAGTGAGCTCTGACTTTGTTCCAATAGTTTTCAAACCCTTCATACAGAGCGAGCATTGGAGTAGCACGCAGCAAAATACCTTGGTTTGGCATCAACACAACGTCAGATGTGATCAAATACAGCCATTGAGCAATTTCTTGTAACTTGCTCCATTCGGTGTGCGGATGATAAGGATGCACTTGTAAATCTCGACACAAGGACGCAGCACTGCCTAGGCCCATACCTGGCTTAGTGCCTTGTTGTTCGGCAATCTCGTTGTATTGAATAATCTGGCAACGTTGGCTTTCGACAATCACCACGGGTTGTTCTTGGTTATCACCAAAGAGTGCGTCTAGCTGCAGGCGAGGGAAGTGCAAGTAAATCCACAGAGCCATATCACTAACCTTGGTTCGCCAGTGGGAAATTGACCACAGTCGAGTGCACAGTTTCAGATGATGGTTTCACCAGTTGCGGGTAATGGTGTTGGAATCCGATACTAACGCTACCTCTATTCCAGCCTCCTTTCCTTTTCAGCACTTCAACATGAATCCCTTGCTCGTCGCCTTTCAGTTTTAAACTGAGTGACACAGGCAAAGACAAGCGGTTGATAGTATCTGTTTTAAGCATAAAGAGAGGGCAAGTACCTTGTTCACTCGCTACCTGTAAGCGTTTCACTTGATGTATTTCAAGCTCTTCTTGCCATAACAAAACATTACTGCATACCCCACTTTTCAGACATTGCTCTGCAGCCCAAAGAGCGTCTTTGGGGTGAGTTGGAGTAACGACCCACACTTGGTTTATATCCAACCCGATGTAGTGTAAAAACAGAGAATTCACTAGCGCAGGTGGTTGAATAAATGCGGTCATACCATTGGTCTGAGTGGCTTTTAAATAGGGAGCGAGCAAACGCAATTCACCAATACTACCAATAGATTCCATCTCCACTACGCCATGAGGTGGAAAGCCTCCGCCGAGCAAATCATCTAATTCAGAAAAACCGGAACTAGTCTGCAACTGCTGAGGATCTGCTTTCGTTAAATTTGCTTGCCAAACAAGGTGTTGGCTTTTTAAGTTCTGAATAATATCTTGCATAATAAACGCCTGTATATATGTACAGTATATTTCTGTGGGAGAAAGTCGCAAGATTTTTATGAAGAGAGAAATGAAAAAAGGCAGCGTTTGCTGCCTTTTCAATCGATTATGTGAGGTAACCTGAATGAGTTATTTACGCTTCGGTTGAGCGTCGATGCACTGACCGTTCACATCGGTAACCGCAGGATCCATTAAGTGCAAATATAGCGGCATGATATCCAGTGGCGTTTTGAGAGTATTCGCATCTTCACCCGGATATGCTTTTTCACGCATGCGAGTACGAGTGGCACCAGGGTTAATTGCGTTAACGCGGATCGGTGTATCACTCAGCTCGTCAGCCAAAACTTGCATCATGCCTTCTACGGCAAATTTAGAGATAGCGTATGGCCCCCAGAATGCGCGGCCAGAGTGGCCGACGGTTGAAGAGGTAAAGATAATACGCCCAGCTTCTGATTTACGCATCACAGGCAGTAGTGCTTGAGTCATTAGCACTTCGGCTTTCACGTTGATCTGCATGATATCGTCGAAGTCTTCCTCTTTGATTTGATCAAATGGACACAGCGAACTCAAGACACCTGCGTTGTGTAATAGACCATCCAAGCGACCAAACTGTCCTTCGATTGTCTCTGCCATATCAATGTAATTCTGCTGAGTTGCGCCCTTGAGATCCAATGGAATGATAGCTGCTTGTGGATAGCCAGCAGCTTCAATCTCATCATAGATAGATTCAAGGTTTTGCACATTTCTACCCAAGAGAATAACAGTTGCACCGTGCTCGGCATAAGAAAGCGCGGCTTGACGGCCGATGCCATTACCAGCGCCAGTAACAAGAATGACTTTACCTTTTAGAGCATCAGCTGAAACGGAGTAGTTCACGGCGATAAATCCTTATTATTGTAAGAGGGTCCATGATAGTTAATTGACGCTAAAAAACGCCTGTTTCTCAATGGAAAATCTTGGTAATCGTGACAAGATGGTTACAATACACCAATTCATGTGTTATACCAATTCCAGAACTTTCGTTAGGTATGCTATCAATCAGAACAAGTGGTTACAAACCGCGCTGCCTTCTCGCTGATGTTTCTGCGTAACATACTAACGTCATCTGAAATGAGATAAAGGAGCTCTCGTTGGAATTTTTATTAGATTATGGTCTGTTTCTGGCCAAAATTATCACGGTGGTTGCTGCGATAATTGTTCTGCTCATTATTGCAAAATCGGCTGGTGGCAAATCGGGTGCGGCGAAAGGGGAGTTAGAGATTACCAACCTTTCAGAGCAACACAAACAATCTGTTGAGCAGTTAGAGCATCATTTGCATGACGATGCTTTCATCAAGGCTCGAGATAAAGCCGTCAAGAAAGAAGAAAAAGAGAAGAACAAATCTCGCGAGAAAGAAATCAAACAAGCGAGCAAAGACGGTTCATTAGATAGCAAGCGTGAACCACACCTATTTGTTCTTGATTTCAACGGTAGCATAGACGCAAAAGAAGTCGCGTCTCTACGTGAAGAAATCACCGCTATTTTGGCTGTCGCACGTGAAGGTGATGAAGTGTTACTTCGCTTAGAGTCTGGCGGTGGTATGGTTCATGGTTACGGCCTTGCCTCTTCTCAACTGGACCGAATCAAAGCTGCGGGTCTTCCTCTGACCATCTCTGTTGACAAAGTTGCGGCAAGTGGTGGTTACATGATGGCATGTGTAGCAGATAAGATTGTTTCTGCACCATTTGCAATTGTGGGGTCTATTGGCGTTATCGCACAAATTCCTAACTTCAACAAACTGTTGAAGAAACATGACATTGAGTACGAACAACTAACAGCGGGTGAATATAAGCGCACGCTAACGATGTTCGGTGAGAATACCGATAAAGCGCGCGATAAGTTTAAGCAAGAACTTGAAGAAACACATGCCTTGTTTAAAGACTTCATTCGTGAGCGTCGCCCTAGTTTGGACCTAGACAAAGTAGCCACTGGTGAGCACTGGTTCGGTACACAAGCGAAAGAGCTTGGTTTGGTGGATGACATTAGTACATCTGATGATATCGTTGTTGCAGCATGCAAAGATAAAACTGTACTTTCTGTGCATTATGTACAAAAGAAAAAACTGGCCGACAAGCTAGCAGGTGTGGCGGGTAAAGTCGCTGATAGTGTGATTTTAAAGTTAGCTGAGCGTGGTCAAAAGCCGATTGTTTAATCGAGCTTAAGTTCATGGCATTTAAAACGGCGAGGGCAGAAGCTCTCGCCGTTTTTGTTGAACTTTATGTTTATTGATGAATCCAATTACGCATTAGGTGTAATGCTTTACACGACATTTTTCCTCGCTCCAAAGACTGATTACCCGTATAATGTGCGCCTCGAAAACCGAGCAAATTGCTGAAAAGAAACTATTGGTGGAGAAGAACATGTCCTCTCAAACTCCGGTTGTAACCGTAGATGGACCTAGTGGTGCAGGTAAAGGCACTTTATGTATGTTGCTGGCGAAAAAGTTGGGTTTCCAACTCTTAGATTCTGGCGCAATTTATCGTGTACTTGCACTCGCTGCGATTCACCACGGTGTCGACACCGAGTCAGAAGATGCTCTTGTCCCACTAGCAACACACCTAGACGTTCAATTTATCGCGGAAGGTGACTTAGTTAAGGTCATTCTAGAAGGCGAAGATGTGTCAGGGGAGCTTCGTAAAGAAGAAACGGGTATGGCAGCATCTAAAGTTGCGGCTTTGCCACGTGTTCGTGAAGCATTACTACGTCGTCAGCGTGCATTTGAGACCGCTCCGGGTCTGGTTGCTGATGGTCGTGATATGGGCACAATTGTATTCCCGAGTGCGCAAGCAAAAATCTTCCTTGATGCGAGTGCTGAAGAGCGTGCAAATCGACGCCTTAAACAGTTGCAAGAGAAAGGGTTAGATGTTAGATTTGCTGACCTTTTAAGCGAGATCCAAGAGCGTGACGACCGAGATCGTAACCGCCCAGTGGCGCCATTACGCCCTGCTGAGGATGCGCTTGTGCTAGATTCTACGTCGATGACTATCGACGAAGTAGTAGAAAAGGCACTACAATATATCGAATCGAAGCTAGCTGAGTAATAATACTCGACTAGGCTAAGAGCGTTGGTCGCAAGGATGATGACTGGCGAATTTAATAACCCCATGCGGTAGGATACCCGTGGAAGTTTAATTTATTGAAGATTAATTAAATGACTGAATCTTTTGCTCAACTCTTTGAAGAGTTTCTAAACGAAACAGAATTCCAACAAGGCAGCATCGTTAAAGGTACTGTAGTAGCTATCGAGAACGGTTTCGTTCTTGTTGACGCTGGTCTTAAGTCTGAATCTGCTATCCCTGCTGAACAGTTCAAGAACGCTGCTGGCGAACTTGAAGTTGAAGTTGGCGCTGAAGTAGACGTAGCTCTAGACGCTGTTGAAGATGGTTTCGGTGAAACTCAACTTTCTCGTGAGAAAGCTAAGCGTCACGAAGCTTGGATCGTACTTGAGAAAGCTTACGAAGAAGCTGAAACTGTTGTTGGTATCATCAACGGTAAAGTTAAAGGCGGTTTCACTGTTGAACTAAACGGTATCCGTGCTTTCCTTCCTGGCTCTCTAGTAGACGTACGTCCAATCCGCGACACTGCTCACCTAGAAAACAAAGAGCTAGAGTTCAAAGTTATCAAACTTGACCAAAAACGTAACAACGTAGTTGTTTCACGTCGTGCAGTTATCGAATCAGAGAACAGCGTTGAGCGTGACGAGCTTCTAGAAACTCTACAAGAAGGTTCTGAAGTTAAAGGTATCGTTAAGAACCTTACTGACTACGGTGCGTTCGTTGACCTAGGTGGCGTTGACGGTCTTCTACATATCACTGATATGGCTTGGAAGCGCGTTAAGCACCCATCTGAAATCGTTAACGTTGGTGACGAGATCCAAGTTAAAGTTCTTAAGTTCGACCGTGAGCGTACTCGCGTATCACTAGGTCTTAAGCAACTAGGCGAAGATCCATGGGTAGCAATCGCTAAGCGTTACCCAGAAGGTCACAAACTAACTGGTCGCGTAACTAACCTAACTGACTACGGCTGCTTCGTTGAAATCGAAGAAGGCGTTGAAGGTCTAGTTCACGTTTCAGAAATGGATTGGACTAACAAGAACATCCACCCTTCTAAAGTTGTTAATGTTGGCGACGAAGTTGAGGTTATGGTTCTTGAAATCGACGAAGAACGTCGTCGTATCTCTCTAGGTCTGAAACAGTGTAAAGCTAACCCATGGCAGTCATTCGCTGAAGCACAAGCTAAAGGCGACAAAGTTACTGGTAAGATCAAGTCTATCACTGACTTCGGTATCTTCATCGGTCTAGAAGGCGGCATCGACGGTCTAGTTCACCTATCTGACATTTCTTGGAATGTTGCTGGCGAAGAAGCTGTACGTGAGTACAAGAAAGGCGACGAGATCTCTGCAGTTGTTCTAGCAGTAGACGCTGAGCGTGAGCGCATCTCTCTAGGCATCAAGCAAATGGAAAATGACCCATTCAATGCTTACGTTGCTGACAACAAGAAAGGTGTTCTAGTTAACGCTACTGTAACTGCTGTTGACGCTAAAGGCGCTACTGTTGAAATCGCAGAAGGCGTTGAAGGTTACATCCGTGCTTCTGAAGTATCACGCGATCGCGTAGAAGATGCTTCTCTAATCCTAAGCGCTGGTGATGTTGTTGAAGCGAAGTTCACAGGTGTAGACCGTAAGAACCGCGTAATCAACCTATCTATCAAAGCTAAAGACGAAGCTGACGAGCAAGAAGCAATGGCATCTATCAACAAGCAAGATGACAATGCATTCGGTAACGCAATGGCTGACGCTTTCAAAGCTGCTAAAGGCGAATAATATACTCGCTTAAGCAAAAAAGGAGCCGCAAGGCTCCTTTTTTATATTTGGTCATATTTAAGTAGTAATACTAATGACAGTAAACTATCTTAATAAAAGGCATTTCTTCATTGCGCATTTTGCATAAAATTTGTCTAGAATTGTCAGCAAGTGTTTGTTGGAATTAGTATTACTTACTATAATAAGTGATAAAGATACTCAAAGAGGGCAACTATGACTAAGTCTGAACTGATTGAAAGACTCTGCGCTGAGCAAACACACTTATCAGCGAAAGAGGTAGAGGATGCTGTAAAAGATATTTTAGAGCACATGGCCTCTACACTAGAGAGCGGTGACCGTATCGAGATCCGTGGCTTTGGTAGTTTTTCTCTTCATTACCGCGAGCCTCGCGTAGGTCGTAACCCTAAAACGGGCGATAAAGTGGAATTGGAAGGTAAATACGTTCCACATTTCAAACCTGGTAAAGAACTTCGTGAGCGTGTAAATATTGGTTAATGCACTCTTATTAGTTTGAAAAAAGCGGCATACGTTTGTGTATGCCGCTTTTTTGTAATGTATCCAAGTTAGTCATACATCCAAGATCGTTTACTAATCTAATTGTGGATTCAGCTGTTTTCTATACCCAAATAACTTTAACTTCTAAGCATGTCTACAAACTAAGCATCTTGAGGTTACTTGGGTATAGATTATTGCTAATATACGTAGTCTGAAGAAGCATTTTCCTGCATAATCTTACCGACTTACTCCTAGAAGGGTGATGTAACATGAAAATTATAAAAATCGTTGCTGTTTTAGCTCTCTTTTTAATTGCATTGGCGTTAGGTTCCCAAAACCAAGAGCTCGTGACTTTTAACTATCTTCTAGCAAAAGGAGAGTTCCACTTATCTACGCTATTAGGTGTAGTATTTGTGGTTGGCTTTGCTTTAGCGTGGGTTACCTTTGGTAGCATCCAACTGAAAACTCAGCTACAGGTCCGTCGTTTAAAGAAAAAACTGAAAAAGTACGAACCAACTGAATCAAACAACGCTGCTGATAAGCCAGCCATTGAAAAACAGGCATAAGGATAAGGCTTAACTTTAATGCTTGAACTACTCTTCTTGTTGTTGCCTATAGCTGCTGCGTATGGCTGGTATATGGGGCATCGCAGCGCTCAGCAAGACAAGCAGAAGCAATCTCATCAAATCTCTCGTCAGTATATGACGGGTCTTAATCTGTTGCTCTCTGACCAATCAGATAAGGCTGTCGATCACTTTATTGAATTGCTCCAAGTTGATAACGAGACCATCGATACTCACCTTGCGTTGGGTAACCTGTTCCGGTCTCGTGGTGAAGTCGACCGCGCAATCAGAATTCACCAAAATCTTATTTCTCGTTCAGGCTTAACACTGGACCAAAAGAACCTCGCCCTTCAACAGTTAGCGAAAGACTACATGGTCTCAGGTTTTCTTGATCGTGCAGAGAAAATCTTCGAACAGTTAGTCGAAGAGCCAGATTACAAAGAGGCGGCTCTTCAACAATTAGTGACCATTTATCAGCAAACACGAGAATGGGAAAAGGCGATTTATTACGCGAACCAATTGGCTAAGTTAGGTAATAAACGCTCAAGGATGCGTGCAAATATTGCCCATTTTTGGTGTGAAATAGCCATGCTCGACCAAGCTGATGGGAATACTAATAAGGCAATACAGCATTTTAAAAAAGCGTTAGCGGAAGACCCGAAGTGTGTTCGAGCAAGTATTGCTTTGGGACGAATTTATCTAGAGTCTGAAGACTATAAGCACACCATCAAATATCTGACAGGGGTACTTGAGCAAGATAAAGACTTTATCAGTGATGTCTTGCCAACTATTGCAGAATGCTATCATCATCTGGGTCAGGAAGATGAACTTGTCGAGTTTCTGCGAGCTTGTATTGATAAGAAAGCTGGCGTATCAGCCGAGTTGATGTTGGCTCAATTAGTTGCTCATCACGAGAACGTTGGGGCTGCTCAAGAGTTACTGACGAAACAATTGCTGAAAAACCCAACCATGAAGGGCTTCTACCGTTTAATTGACTACCACATTGCAGAAGCAGAAGATGGTCGAGCGAAAGACAGCCTATCAACACTACAAGCGATGGTGGGTGAACAGTTAAAAGTGAAACCACATTACCGATGCCGGAAGTGTGGATTTTCTACCCATTCCCTTTATTGGCATTGTCCGTCCTGTAAAGGATGGGGGACGATCAAGCCAATCCGCGGATTGGATGGTGAATAATTCTTAATGCAGCTGGCAGAGTTTCTGTCCGCTGCATTTTTTTAACTTTTTATTTAATAAGAACCAAAACAGTTAGGAGATGAAATGATCGACCAAAAAGTTATTGTCGCACTGGATTATGATAACCAAGCAGATGCACTTGCGTTTGTAGATAGAATTGATCCTGCGTCATGCCGACTAAAAGTTGGCAAGGAGATGTTTACGCTATTTGGTCCTGATTTTGTACGTGAACTCCATAAACGTGGTTTCTCGGTATTCCTAGATTTAAAATTTCACGATATTCCAAACACCTGTTCGAAAGCAGTTCGCGCTGCGGCTGAAATGGGTGTATGGATGGTGAACGTACACGCGAGCGGTGGTGAGCGTATGATGACGGCATCACGTGAAATTCTTGAGCCATATGGTAAAGATCGTCCACTTCTTATCGGTGTAACGGTACTAACCAGTATGGAACAAAGTGATTTAGCTGGTATTGGTTTGAATGTTGCGCCTCAGGAGCAAGTGATTCGTCTAGCAACCTTGACCAAAAACGCGGGCTTAGATGGTGTCGTATGTTCAGCGCAAGAGTCCTCACTACTGAAGAGCGAACTAGGCCAAGAATTTAAATTAGTGACCCCTGGTATTCGACCTGCTGGTTCAGAACAAGGTGACCAACGCCGTATCATGACGCCAGTAGACGCTATCCAATCAGGTTCAGATTATCTTGTGATTGGTCGCCCTATCACTCAAGCGTCAAATCCTGCAGAAGTGCTGAAGTCGATCAATGAGAGCTTATCTAAAATGTAAGCACTGTCTCGATTGTATGGAGAAAAGTGAGGCTAAGATGCCTCACTTTTTATATCGAATGAAAATACTGATCGCGGTAAACAACCATTCCTTTTAACCAGCTATGTCTGATCATTTACTCGCTGTAACTGGTATATCGGGGCCAATTGAGATAAAGGTTCTGCGGTTTATTCTGAGTAAAGTAGGGCTTGGTACTATGCTGATCACACTTTTGTAACATAGCTCACTGTGATGCCTCGAAAATGCAATCATGTGTTATTGATGGCTTGCGTTACAAATATCTAAAGAATACTATGGCGAAGATGCATTCACTGCGTTGTAAGGTCTAGGATGACCTAGTGAAACTCTTTGAAATTAATATAGAAGCTGGCAGGACGTCACTTCATATTACGTTCCTATTATTTCCTATCTGCGTATTTTAAATCGCAGCTTTCTGTGAGCTTTCACACGCTGTCTTCCTTGTTACGACCTTAGTGCGCAAACACAACAAGGAAGAAACATGACTAAAAAACTGCCATTTTCAGTACTAGCAACACTGACCGCTGCCAGTTTTCAACTGAGTGCGGCAGAATTGCCAGCTGATATCGAATGGATTTCAAACAACAACGAACCTCTATTTGCCTCTGAAGAAGCGGTACGAGGTGGCACCTATCGCACTTACATTCAGAGCTTTCCGCAAACATTACGAAGTGTTGGTCCAGATGCGAACTCAGGTTTGCGCCAATACTTAATGGATGGTTCACCAAAACTGGCTCAGCGTCATCCAAATACTGGCAAATGGATCCCTCAACTTGCTAAGTCATGGGCATTTGGAGAAGACAACAAAACCGTATTCTTTAAACTCGACGAAACGGCCGAGTGGTCAGATGGTGAAAAAATTACAGCAGATGATTACGTCTTTATGATGAAGTACTACACGTCAAAAGACATTATCGACCCGTGGTACAACGACTTCTTCACAAACAGTATTGTGAGTGTTGAAAAAATTGATGACTACACGATCAAAGTCAATCTTGCTGTAGCTCAAAGTCATGACTCACTTATGGTTATGATTAACATGCCAAGTAATGGTTTTCAGCCTCGTCCTGAACACTTCTTTGAAGGAGAAAAGGACGCAAATAACGATGGCATGCCTGATAACTTCGTCAGAAAGTTTAACTTTAAATCTGAGCCAACCGCAGCGCCTTACTACATTGATCAAGTGAAGAAAGGTAAGAGCGTAACATTCAAACATGTCGGTGAAGATTGGTGGGGATACAACAACCGCTACTATAAAAACCGTTATAACGTTGAAAAGGTTCGCATTAAGGTGATTCGCGATCCTGATATTGCCATGAAGCACTTTGAGAAAGGCAACTTAGACTACTTTGAGATGGTGCTACCAAGCTTTTGGCATGACAAGACCAATAGTGATGTGTACAAAAAAGGCTATATCCAAAAGTACTGGGGCTTTAACGAAGCACCGCAAGGAGCTGGTGGTCTTTGGATGAACACAGCGATGCCGATGTTGGATAACCTAGAAGTGCGTAAAGGTGTTATGGCAGCCACTGACTATGACGGCATGATTGAAAACATCATGCGTGGAGATTATTCACGTAAACCGCATGGACTCGGCTTTGGTCATGGCGAATACGATGATCCTAACAATACACCGCCAAAGTTTGATGCTGATGCGGCGGTTAAACACTTCGAAAAAGCGGGCTTTGACAAAGTGGGCGCAGATGGTATTCGTGTTAACGACAAGGGCCAACGCTTGAGCTTTGCTATCACCTACGGATACAACTCTTGGACACCGCGTATTGCATACCTGAAAGAGCAAGCGAAACTTGCTGGTCTTGAGTTCACGTTAAACTTGGTGGATGGCTCATCTGCGTTTAAATACATTCTTGAGAAAAAGCATCAGCTAGCGTTTTTGAATATGGGCTCTGGTGAGATCCCTGCGTATTGGGAATACCTACACTCGGATAATGCAAATCGACCACAAACGAATGCTCACACCAACTACAGCAGCCCTGAGCTAGACAAGTTAATTGAAGCGTATGATTCTGAGTTTGATCAGGAGAAGCGTTACGACTTGTCGCATCAAATCCAAAACTATGTCAGCAAAGCGAATATCATCGTTCCTGGCTACATGGTGCCTTATTCTCGAGTTGCTCATTGGCGCTGGGTTAAAATTCCTAAAAACGGCATGACAAAAGCGACAGAATGGGTGCTTCATCCAATGGATATCGGTAATTTCTGGATTGATAACCAAGTAAAAGAAGAGACAGAAGAAGCGATGGACGAGGGTAAAACCTTCCCAGAATTAACGGTAATTGATGATCGTTACAAATTGTAAATCAGTAGTTTAGATAGAAAATGATAGCCCCGGTAATGAATTTTATCGGGGCTTTCTTTTTTACTTAACAAGGTAAGACACTTCTAAAAGGTAGGTTTTTGCATCACCAAGCAAAGAGAACGCTTTATCGATGGTTTTAAATCGATCATCAAGCGAGTCGCTGGATATCAGCTGGCTGAATGTTTGCAACGAGAAAGCTTCGTTTGCTTTGAAGAACTGATGTACGTTTTCAAGCTGCACTTTATGAATATGCTCCACCTTATTTAGGGCGGTGGTTAAATCGGAAATGTTAATCGACATTGCTACTCGGGAACCTTATCAACAAGACCTATATGAGGTCATAGAGTGGGGTTTTATATTTTGCGACAGAGAGTAACACCGAAGAGCAATTTATAGTCTGATGAAGATCAATTTGCCTTATTTAAGCATCTGTAACGCGGCACTAGACGTGTACCTAGAGCTAGTACACGTTACAACGCTTGAATATAGGCTAGGGTTTCACCTGATCAAAAGTAAAAGCCAAGTCCGACTAAAAGCCCTTGAGAAGCCGTATCATATTCAAATACCTCTTCATTTTTGTAATCGACCCAGGTCGACTTGTAAGCTAAGTTGAGATCAGACCATTCGTTAAAGCGATAACGAACACCAGTTTGAATGGCATAAGTGAAGTGAGTATCGTTGCCAAGTCCGGCGTCGATACTGGCATGAAATCGCCAGTTTTCACTCAATTCATCAATGAGTCGCAAGCCAACTAAAAAATCGACCCAATCTTCTTGTAATGACAGTCTATCTTCTAGTACCCGGTTGTCATTACGATACAGCTTGCCGGTGATGTCATTGTCCCACCAACGTAATCCAAACATATAATCCAGTTTACCAAATGAATATTGTTCGCGTTGGAATGCCTTTGCTTCTAGAACACTTTGCCGTATTTCGATGTCCGCACGATAACGAGCGTTAGGCAGAGCGCCCTTGATATTATTAACATCACCACTTAAGTTCATGAAACTATAATCTATGTAGTAGCCCCACTTACTTTGGTAAATACTCTCGAATCGCAACATCGCCCCAATATCGAGGTGGTCTACGATGAACTTAGGATCGACATCCACCTCTGATGAAAAGCGACCAATACTGGTATCCCCGTGGATATTCAGTCCTAGCATGTACACTTCTATGCTATTTCGCCAACGAGATTCTTGTGTCTCAGCTGAGAGCGCTACTGATGTAGGTAATACAAGAATGAGTGAGGAGAGTGATAGCAGGTTACATGGTTTCATCCAATTTCCTTTTCGGCTTTTCGTCAGCTTTCAGCTTAGTAGAAGTCGCTACACTCTGCATAAAAAAGGGAAGCAACTTGCTTCCCTGTAATTAACATTGACTTAGAGTTGTTTGGCAATGTCTGAGGTTAGGCTTTCTAAGCCTATGGATAAAGCGTTGACGAGCGCTTCATAGCCCTCATCTTGAAGCGGCTGAGAGATTTGTATTGGCGCGCTGTTTTCTACCTTACCTTCGGCATTAATGAGTAACCATTCCCCCTCAATTTCGATATTACCTTTGTAGCTGCCATTAAATTTATTTAACGTAAGCTGGAGTTTGGCTTCACCGCTTTGATCCAACAGATTATTCATTTCAGTCGGCCAGTAATGACTTTGCTTGTGACGTAGTTCCGCGACGACTCTCTGAGTGATTTGCTCAGAAATACTGTGCGCCCATTGATTGTGCTTCGCCTGAATAACTTGGGTCTCAGAGGTTCGATAAACAATGCCATTATCATTCAAATAACTCGCCAATGTCACTGGACGAACAACTAAAGTTGGGCGCTGAGCGATATCAGAAGAGCTCAGCGTCACTGGTTCCGCCTTAGGTAGAAGGTACATAGCTCCTTTAGTTTGCGGAGCGCTACTGCAACCCGTTAGACCGACAAATAGCGCGATAGACAGAAAGAATACTCGTTTCATTAGTTTTTGCCTTTAACTGGTATTGGGTCACTGATTTCATCTTCTCCAAACACGAGAGAGTTTGGCTTTTCGTTTAGCTGTTTAAGTACGGGTTTAAACTCTGTCATTACGCTTTCTAATTCTTTTAGCGTGGCTTCCATTTCGCTGTACATGGTTGAGTTGGGCCCATAACCATCGAGTGTTTTTTGTAATTGCTGTAAGCTTTGGCGAATATCTGTTGGGATCTCTTGCGTCTCTTTTTGATTCAAAAGTTTATCAATACTGTCCGCCACGCGTTCTGCTGAAGCTAACGTTTTTTCGGACGTTTTTAACGTTGAATTGAGAGAGTCTAGTGTTTCTTCCATTGGTAAGTTATTAATCTTATTTAGGAAGTCGTTCACTTGGCGCTGAACCTGCGCAAAACCACCACGCATGGTTGGGAAAACATCTAAATCAGCAAACTTACTCGGTACGTAAGGCTCGTCGTTTGGATAGAAGTCGGCGTCAACATACAGTGCGCCTGTTAATAAGTTACCTGTTTTTAAAGTACCACGTAGGCCTTTAGCAAACTCACTCTTCAATTTATCTTTTAACATTGGTAAAGATTGGGATTGGAAATCGCCATAAACACGGCCGAGCTCGATTCGTACCAATACAGGGATTTTTTTCGCAGAAAAGTTCTCTTCTGGGGTTGGAAGTCGCATTGGTACACGCATCACAGTACCAATTCTCAAGCCTCGATATTCGACAGGTGCCTTACGTTTAAGTCCTCGTACCGATTCATCAAAAAGCATAACGAATTCAATATAATCATCGTACATGCCTTCTCGAAGTTGTTTAATATCATCGTACAAGCGGAAGTTGACCATATTTTCAGTGAGCTGTTCACCGGATTCAAGACCTGGAACGGTATCGAAGGTAACACCACCCGTTAGCATGCTCTCTAATGAGCCAAACTTGACTTCGAACCCTTCAGCGTTGAGCTGTAAATCTACGCCAGAATTCAGCCAGAACTTGGTACGAGTGCGCACTAAGCTGTCATAAGGCTTGAAAATAAAGAGTTGGTATAACGCTTTGCGAGTGTCAACATCAAAGCTGGTTTTCTCTACACGACCAACCGTAAAGCCTTTATAAATGACGGGGTCACCAACGCCTAGCTTACCAGCCTCGCGGTGTGTTAACACAAGGCGTAACCCCTCTGCATCAGGAGAGGCGGCTGGGGGAACATCTAAGACCGTAAAGCGCTCTTTCTCTATCTTAGATTTACCCGGCTGAAGTTGGATATAAGCGCCAGAGAGCAAGGTCTCTAAACCTGAAACGCCATCACGGCCAATACGAGGCTTCACAACCCAAAACATGGTGTCATCTCGCAGCATGCGTTCTGCATCCTTGTTCATTTGTGCCTTAGCGATGATGTGATCGTAATTTTCACTGAGAGTGACTTCAGTAATCAGTCCGACTTTTACATTCAATGCTCGGATTTCGGTTTTGCCAACCTCAATCCCATCTGCGGTTGGCAGTTGGAGAGTAATTTGTGGGCCTGTACTGTTGATATATTGGAACAGCATCCACGCTCCCATGGCTAGCGCAAGGATCGGGACAATCCATATCGCAGAAATCTGCTTTTGCGGTTTTATTTGAGCGGTTACGTTGTTCTCATCACTCATATTTGGCTTTCTCGTTTAAGTTGTCAGAAATCGGCTCCTGCACTTCGTTTTGTGGCAATTGCCACAACAAACGTGAGTCAAATATCATTGCAGAAAGCATAGTAAAAATGACCACTGCCGCGAAAGAGAGCGCAGCAGGACCTGGATAAATCGCCATTAAGTTTTGCAGCTGAACCAGTGCAACTAAGATCGCGACGACGAAGATATCGATCATGGACCAACGGCCAATAAACTCAGTTATGCGGTAGATCTTTAAGCGTGAAATACTCTCTTCGTGCGGAATATATCGCGCTTTTTGCGCATTGTAATACAGCCACGCGAGTGCCAGCATTTTCGCCATTGGAATAAATACGCTAGCAAAGAAAATTACCATCGCAATAGGGTAAGAACCTAAATGCCAAAGCAATATTACCCCCTCCATGATAGTCGAACCTTCTGCATGTCCAAGACTTACGGTGTACATCATAGGGTAGAGGTTTGCAGGGATATAGAAAATGACTGAAGCAAACAAAAGCGCCCAAGCTTTTTGTAAGTTGTCTGCGGGGTTGTATTTGTGAATAGGGCTTTTACAACGAATGCAGTGTTGGTGTTTTTTAGCTTCAATAGGGTTGAGCTGGTGACACGTATGACAACCAATATGGTTGTGGTTATGGTGCGTATCACCCTCTTTTACATTAGATAGCTCGATAGCTGGAATAAAGTGCCCCCAGAGCCAGCTTTTGTCGACCATTGATATGCATTTGACTACCAGAACGGTATATACACAAAACGCCCAGAATGAAGTGCCCATTCCTATGTCTGCGAGGGAAGCGATTTTAATTAAGCTGACCAACACGCCAATCAAAAAGACATCCACCATTAACCAGGGTTCGACTCGAAACAGAAGACGGCATAAAACTTTTGCCATTCGTTGCTGCTTTCTAGAGGGGGTATGTTTACGTGCTTTTAATGCTTCAAGGTGAAGAAAGAGAATGAGACCAACATAGATTGCAGGCAAAACGATAACTGTTGCGAGTAGCAGCACACCCAAAAGCACATTTTGAAACTCAGCCAGCATTTTGGCAGCGTGCAACAAGGTGATTTCTTGCGACAACCCTTGCACGCTGAACGACATAAAAGGGAAAGAAATGCTTAGCACTAACATGATCAAACATGCCGATGATATGGCGATCACGCTTTGGTAAGGCTTGGCATTCACTTTAGTCAGCGAATGCGAACATCGAGGACATTGTGCTTTTTGCCCCTGTTCGATATCGGGAATGCGAACAACAAGGCCGCACTCTTCGCATGAAATTAACTGACGGGAATTAGGTTGAATACTCATCGGGTAGGTTTTAGATTCATTTGCTTTAAGAATACTCTTTTTTCACTAGGCACGCTTGTTTTGATTCAGGAGTTTACGAGTTTCTTACTTTTGGCATTAGAGGATATGGGAGATCTAAGACATAAACGAAGTCGCGTTTGGTACAAGATTTTACGGCGAAGATGAGTATGTTGGAAGTCGAAAATAATGTGATATTGCTTGTCTGTGGAGGGGGGTAATTACTTGTTTTTAAGGGTAAGTAACCCTGCCCAGATAATCAGAGCAGGGAAAAAGAGCATTTTATTTAAGGTACTTAGTTGTACTTTACTTGACCGTTCCGCTCTTAAAGGCATTGGAGCCGACTTGCGTACCGTTGAGCGTTTTGCCGTAATAGCCTTGGTGCTGGTGATATTTCTCCGCGTTTGCGGTGACATTGCCTTTGAATCGAGGATCTTGTGGACGCTCATGGCTGTTGACGTATGCTGCGACATCCCAAGCTTCTTGCTCTGTCAGCTGTACACTTTTACCAAGCGGCATGTTTTCGTAAATAAAATAGGCCGCTGTGTTAATCCGGTGCATACCTGCGCCCCAGTTATACGCATATTCGCCCCAAAGTGGTGGAATGTATGAATGGTCGTTGGTGTCTTTGATGCCTGAACCGTCGGCGCGATGGCAAGTTTCACAGTTCTTTTCGTAGACCAATGCGCCTCGCTCTATTGATGGTTCTTTCTCAGGGGCGGCGATTTTTGGGTAGCCACGCCCAGAGAGATTACCTCGCTTTTCAACTGGTAATGCTTGTGCGATGGCTTCAGGCAACGGAAAGTCTTTTGCTTTTCCACCAATTTGCAACGCTTTTGCGTCTAGCTCTGGGATGGGTTCATCCGTCATACCATGTTTGTCAAGCAAGCCGCCCATCGCTAACCAGTAGGCGTAAGCACTAAGGGCAACAATTTCTGTCGAATCGTAAGCGGGCGCTTTACCGTTCATGGAATACTCGAAACAACCTTGGATACGGTCAGCATAGCTGTTTACGCGATCGTTTTTCTTACGATATGCCGGGTATGCCATGTAAGCTGCCCACAGTGGCGCAGCGTTTGCTTTTCGTCCTGCCTCCATATGGCAGTTCACACAGTTTTGTTCGTTGCCAACGTATTTTCCGCGCATTTGTTGTGAGTTAACAAAGAGCGAGTAACCGCGTTTTACTTGCTCACCAAATGCGGTGTTTGGGATTGTGCTGAGATCACGCGGTTTTAAGTATTCACCGTGATTTTCTTTTTCTATCGCAGGTAGCTCTTTCTGGCGGTCCGGTAATGGATCGTTAGCTAGTACGAGCGTAGAAATGAAAGGCAGTGCGAACAAAGAATAGAAACGTTTCATGACTGCTCCTAGTAACGTAATGAGGCAAAGTAGTAAGCAAGATTTTCGATCTCTTTGTCAGTGAGATTTTTTGCGATGGTCCCCATCATATTGAGCGGGTCGCCACTGCGAGTGCCGTTTTTCCATGCCATCAATTGCGTTTTTAAGTAATCAGCATGTTGGCTTGCGAGGCGAGGGAACTTGTCGACGCCCATACCGCTGGCTCCATGACAAGTTGCGCAAGCTGGAATATTTCTATCCCAATCGCCTTGGAAAATTAATTTACGATACGGGTTACGAATATCAGCTTGGTCGCCGCGTTGTTCTGGATTCGTGAACTCGTAGCTCGGGAGGTTAGCAAAGTACTCCATAACTTCCTTACGGTCTGCGGGATCGTTGAGTTCCTTCGCCATGCCTTGCATGACCACATTTTGGCGTTCGCCACTAAGGAATAGTTCGATTTGAGTGTTGAGATAGTTCGCGTTTAAACCAGCGATCATCGGCGCGATATTTGGCTGTCCCATGCCATCTTGGCCGTGACAACCGCTACATACGCTGGCTTTTTCCGGAATAGAAGAGGCGCTTGCGCCCATAGTGGTTGCTAACAAACAGGCCACCACCACTGGAAGAATTTTTGACATGCTGACTCACTTTAATTTTTATTAATATGTCTAAGTGCTACTTGGTAGTCACTTGGACGATATTGTCGGCCTTGTCAATAATGAAAGGTATTGTGGATTTCCACATATTTAATAAGTGTAAATGGCCGTATTTGTTTTTATTGGTTGTTCTATAAGCGATAAAAACAAAGTGGTGAAGAGCTGCACAAATCGGCAGCTCTAAGTGGTAGAGACGTCTTAACGTGCGGCGTTACGCTTTGCGGATTTTGGCTGGTAATGATTGACGAGCCGCGGCTCCTACCACCCAATCTAACAACACGCCTTTCCCTTCTCGGGTTGGGTCAATTAATCCGATGTCGTTAATGTTGACGCCATCTTGGCTGCGAGTTTTTACTGGTTGCTGTTTATCGCCGATCCAGTGCGAGCGTTGTCCTAGCTCGGTATGACCAAACCCATGTTCAAATCCGAGTGTGCCAGGGCGAATCCCGCTGACTATCATCGCAAGTGCTTTGGTGCTTGCAGATGGTGTCTCGATAACAAACTCATCACCCGTTTTAATGCCTGCGCGCTCGGCATCGATTGGATGGATGTACACTGGGTTTACGCCTTTAATCGAGTTCAACCTTGGCGATAGGTTGGATACCGCACTGTGAATGTTGGATTTAAAGTTCGTTAGGCTGAAAGGCCATTCTGAGCTTGGGAACTGGTCTTCCATTGGTGTGCCATCGGCCAGTTTTTGTGGATGCCATGTTGGGCAACCCGTGTAGAAATCACCGGTCATGGTGTTTCTTGCGCTGCCGACACGTTCATTCCATATCGCGACAGGTCGTGTCCATTTGTGCTTCATTTGCTCACCTTGATACGCTTCGGTTGCATTTTCAAAACGTCCACCGCGAGCAAAAATAAACGCCACACGTTTCATCTCATCCGCTGTCAGCGTCTTCTGCATGGCTGGCATTAAACGCTCTAGGCCGGACCACGCAATGTCTTCTGCCGAAACTTCAGGCACCCCGCCTTTCACATAAGCCAAGTTTGCCGCGGAACGTAAGTAGAAATCTTCAGCGCTGTGGAGAGCGTGCCAATTCCCTTGCGCATCTTGAATCGCGTTGTCACCAAAGCCGCCCAGTTGCATTTTCTTGGCGACATCAATCAAAAAGTTTTCTAAGCAAATTGAACGACCATCGGCGGTTTTCTCTGTTCGCGCTCCCACAATCGGCCAGCGAGCGGTGACGGTTTTCACCGGAACGTCGTGCCAAGGCGTTGCCATACCCCAGCTTTCGTAGGTGACCGTGTCAGGTACAATATAATCCGACAACGCGGTGGTTTCGTTAATGAACGCATCAACAGACACAATCAAACCGAGTTGTTTTGGATCTTTAAGCTTGTCTTCCAGCAGCGTTTTCAAACCGGGTACACCATACATTGGGTTCGCCATGTGGTTGATCCACGCTTTAACGCGGTATGGATACCCATCAATAGCCGCAGATAGGTGCTCTGTCAGCAGTGGCGCGGCAAACGGATACCAAGGGGCGCGAGTTGGGTAAGGTGATTCACCTGCCTCAACGCGACGTTTGTATTCGCTGGTTTTGTGGTAGGGGAATTTACTGCGCGACAAAAAGACGCCTTTCGGGCCGACTTTGCCAGCAAATTTGGTGAAGTCGTAACGAGGACCCGCAGCGGAAGTTGGGTAGCCACCCGCTTTGGCCATCGCGCCGCCTTTCATATTTATGTTACCAATCAACGCATTGAGCATCATGATGGTAAACGAGTTATAGAACCCATTGGTGTGCATGTTGCCACCGTGGGTATCGACCACCGCTTTTGTTCCGTGACTGGTGAAGCGCTTTGCTAGTTCAACAACTTGTTCGACAGGGATTTCACATTGTTGGCTGTAGAACTCAAGACTGTATTTGAACGCCTCTTCTTTGAGTCTTTGTAGAGACGATTTTACGCGCACTTCGCCCGATGCAAGCGAAACCGTTTTATCGACAAACAGTGCCGCTTCCTCAGCTTGGGTATGAACACCAAATTCGCCGCTTTGCTCATCCACGATGACGTACGGGTCGGAGTCAGACAACGCTTCGCCCTCGAATGGCAGATTCAAGTCGGACGCGCGTAAAAACGTGCCGTTTCTCGGGTGCTGATTATCGCTTATCACGAGATGCGTAGCATTACACCAGTGCGCGGTGCCGGCTCGTTTCATCGCGTTTGCCCCCGGCTGCGCCAAGAAGGTTTTGTTGTAGCGTTGGTTTTCGATGATCCACTGGATCATGCCAAGCACGAGGGCAGAGTCGGTGCCTGGTTTGATTGGTACCCAGCGGTTGTTGTCACCGGCAGCCAAGCTCGATGAACCAGCAGGCAAACTTGGTGTGATGATGGTGTATTCCAAGCTACCTTCTGTTCGCGCATTGGCGAGTTGGCGCGCCTGACGCTTAAAAGGGTTACCCGCTTGAGCTGGTGACATACCGATGAAGATGATGTATTCCGCGTTATCAAAGTCTGGCTTCAAGTGCGCGTTCTTATCTAAATCGTTCATGAATGCGCCGCTGCCAGCACGAAATGCGTAGCCGCAGTAAGAGCCATGATGCCCAAAGTTACGCGTACCATAGCTGTTGAACGCGAAGCGTTTGAATATGTCGTCTCGGCCTTCGTTACCGGCGTTGGTCATTAACAGTTGGTTGGCTTTCGGTCCATATTCTGGGTTTTCAGGATCAACGGGCGTTGTTAAATCGCGAATGTCGCGTAAGCCATCCACATGACCTTCACCAAATAAATCACCGCCCTCGACGACTTCTTCTATCAGTTGTTCGTAACTGATCGGAATCCATTTTCCTTCGCCGCGTTTTCCAACTCGTTTCAGTGGCTGAGTAATGCGGTACGGGCTGTTGCGAATTTCTAGCATCCCATTGCCACGTGCGCATGCTGTTGAACGACCGTCAAGGCCCGCTTCTCCTGCCAAACTTAAATAAGCACCTTTGACTGGCGTTTCGAACGGAATGTGTTGCTGATGAGAGAGTGGGTGATATGGGTTGCCAGTAATACGCAAAATCTCGTCGTTGCGGTTATCAATGCGTACACGCAATCCGCACAGTGACCAACAACCAAAGCACATCGATGGTGCAACGCGCTGATTTGGATTAGGGATTAGGTTGCCTTTGCTGTTGACCGTGTACTCTGGTTCAAGCGAGTTACCGTGGTGAATATCACGCGTTTTTTCTCCCGCAGTGCCTTCGAGCGCACCCTCGACCATGTGTTTGGTGGTGGTGGCGTAACCCGCAGCGAATGCGCCAAGCCCACCCACTGCAATGCCTGATTTCAAAAACTGACGGCGTTTGTTATCCATGATGAAATCCCCTTTGATTAGCGTTCAGTTAAGGTGGGTGATGAGGCTTTTACTTCGATCTTTTGTTTTGGCTGAACCAGCTCCGAACCGAGCAGTGCCAGTGCAAGCCATAATCCGAGCATGCCGATAATGCCTATCCAGCCATTTCCATCCATAGTGAGTTGGTATGGATACAGCCCTGCATCGAACTTGGCGATGGTTTGCACTTCCATGATGGTAAACCAGCGAATCAGCCATGCACTTTCCAGTGCGGCAGCAGACACAAAACTGAGCCCTATGACGTGACGAAATCTGGCTGATGCGGACTTTTTGGTATCGCGCAAGAAGATGAAAGCGAGCAAAACACAACCTAAAACGACAAAAGTGAGCAGGGCAATGTTGTGCATCCATTGTTCGCTAGAATAGAGCGAAAATGCGGAATTGTTGGATGCCCAAATCGGTAGCAGTATCAGCGTTAATACACCGCTGGTAACCACTGATTTTTTCAGTAAATTAGTATCGCCAGATGTCAGCGTCTTTGACTGACTAGGCAGCAGTAACCAAATCAGCAGAGAAAACCCGACCGCGCCCATAAATGCAGTAACAAACCAAAGAACCGGCGACGCGGGTTGGTGCCATAAAGATCGCGATTTAACGACCGCAATTTCAGCGCCTGTGTAGACTGCAATGGTGAGGCCTGATAGCACCGTGATGGCGGACACCATAAGCATGGCTCTACGAGAGAGCGCCCAGTCACCCAGTGACAGCTTTGAAATTAGAGGCAGTACTTTTCCTGGCTGATTACGTAAGTTGATCAGATCCTGGCGGAGATACAGCCATGCGGTTACTACCGCTAAACCTGAGAAAACAGGCAAGAAAAGCGACCCTAAAGACATCCATGACCACGGAGTGATGTGGGCGTAAAAATGCCATGCGCGTCCCGGCTGGTGAAGGTCGCCAGTTAACGCTAATGGCCCCACGATGGCGCCGATGGCCAGCGTCAGAACAAGCGCAGCGCGCAGTCTGTGACTGGTGTGTCTTTCAAATAATAGGGCGATTAGGAATAAAACAGCAGCCGCATAAGCCGAACCGATGTAGAAGAAATACTGCACCGCCCACGGGAGCCAAGCCATCGCTTGAGGTTGGACTAACACTTCGGTGATGTTCATGCGCGATCTCCTTGTGGGTCGTAAATAGCAGGTTGTCCGTCGATGTGGCTGGTGAAGCGTTCATCCATGCCGATGTAAAACACGTGTGGCTTGGTCTCTTCGTTGGGTTTTAGCACTTTGATATCGTCTTGGTGCTGCGCAATTAAGCGGCGGACTTCACTTGATGGATCATTCAAATCACCAATTACACGTGCTCCGCCAACACAGGTTTCCACGCAGGCAGGTAATAGACCTTGTTCTAGACGGTGAGCGCAGAAGGTGCATTTGTCTGCGGTGAGGGTGTCCTCATTGATAAAACGCGCATCGTAAGGGCAAGCCTGTACGCAATACGCGCAGGCGACACAGCGACTGTTATCCACCATGACGATGCCATCTTCGCGCTGAAAGGTCGCTTGAACCGGACACACAGCCACGCAGGGTGGGTTTTCGCAGTGGTTACAAAGGCGAGGGAGCATAAAGGCTTTCGCTTCTCGCGTGGCTGTAGAGCCATCATCTAACGTAACTTCGTATTGCTTTACGGTGGTTCGGAATTGACCGATAGGCACTTGGTTCTCGATGCTGCAACCCACAGTGCAAGCCTGGCATCCGACACATTTACGCAAATCCACCACCATGGCATAACGCTTGCCGACTTGTCCTTTTCGGTCAGCGGACTGGTTATTTCGAATAATGTTTCCCGCAGTTGCCGTGCCAATGCCTGCGGCTGGAATTAACGCGGCTCCGGCTGTGACCGCGCTGAGAAAGCGACGTTTGGTGGAATCCATAACTCACCTGCTTTTTTGTTGTATTTGAATTGACTGATTCCATTGTGAGAAATGCGCCGCGAGGCTTATATTGTGGATTTCCACATACCCAGATCAAACTTGATCTAAAACAAATGTGGTTTAGGGAAGGTAGCTGTTATTCTTGTCGTACTCTCTTGACGGAACGATTCGACTCATCATGAAAAAAGCACTGTGGCTTCAGCTTTGGATTCTTTGCTTAGTTGCCTTTGCATCTTTGGCTCAGGGCGCAGTTTCTGAACAAGCAGATCTGCAAGGAATGCAAGAGCAAAAAGCAGAGCAGCCACAGGCCAAGCAAAAAGTCGAAGTGGGCGTGTTAGCGATACGTGGTCATCTTTATGCTGAGCAGAGATGGCAACCGACCATTGATTGGCTCAATCAGCAAATTTCCGATGTGCATTTTGTCCTTCATCCCCTTAACTTGGATGAAATGGGCGAAGCGGTGAAGTTTCAGAAGATAGATTTCATCTTAACCAACCCAGGTCAGGCAGTGCGATTGGGCAGGCAATACGCGCTGTCGTGGATGGCAACGCTAACCAGCAGAGCACCACAAAACTCGAATTACGGCATTGGTTCGGCGCTTGTGGTTCGAGCCAATTCAAGTTATCAAACGGTGCAAGATGTCTCAGGACGTCCCGTTGCAGCGGTATCAGAAAAAGCCTTTGGTGGTTATCTCACGATGCGCTATCAAATAGTCAAAATGGGTCTTAATCCAAACGATTTCTTTTCTGATGTCCGCTATCTTGGTTTTCCTATTGATGCCAACCTGTATCAACTACGTGATGGCAATGTGGAAGCGGCCGTTGTCCCTGCTTGTTTATTGGAACAGATGCTAAGTGAAGGGCTTTTACAACCGAGTAATTACCGAGTTTTAAATCAACAGCCGAACGAGCGTTCGTTATGCGCTGTTTCCACACCGCTTTATCCGAACTGGTCATTTGCCAAAACAGAGCGCGGCTCATCTCAGATTGCCAAACAGATTGCGCAAGTATTGTTAGCGATGCCACCTGAACACCCTGCGGTTATTGCGGCAGGCGCGTCAGGTTGGACGTCCCCCGTCAGCTTGCTGAGTATCGACAAACTGTATCAGGCGTTGGATCTCCATCCGTTGCAACAACCTTGGTGGAGTGAGGCTCTACGCTGGCTGCGTAGTCATCAAGAATGGGCATGGGCGCTGTTCATGTTTGTGATTGTGTTGAACGCGTACCACTTTTGGCTTGAGTATCGATTTAGCAAGAGTAAGCAAGCGTTGGAGCAGACATCGTTACGATTAAAAGAGAAAAGTGAACAGTTAGAACATTCACAAAGGGTCGCGATTGTCGGAGAAATCGGCACTAGTCTTGCTCATGAACTCAATCAGCCATTGGCAGCCATTCGCAATTATAGTGAAGGCGGTTTACTTCGCTTGGCCAAAAAACGCCCACATGAAGATATTGTCCCTGTACTTGAGAAAATACAGGGCCAAGTTGAAAGAGCCGATGCAATTATTCAGCGATTAAGAACGTTGATTCGCAAGCGCAGTGTCGACAAAACGTCGTGCGATCTTCAAGTACTCATTGATGACACGATTGAGTTGCTCCATTTTAGAATGCAGAAGCAAAACATTTCTATTGTGGCCAGTACAGAAGGGAACATTCGTCCGTTACTTGTCGATGCAGTTGGCGTACAACAGGTTTTAGTTAATGTGATCAGCAACGCGATTGATGCGTGTACTTTGTTCCAAGAGAAATATCACTCATCAGGCTATCAAGGTAAAATTGCCCTGCATTGCGATTACCAAATCAATCAACTCTCTATTCGAGTGTTAGACAATGGTACAGGGTTGCAGCAAGAGAATCCGACTCAAGCGTTTGTGAGTAGCAAAGAAGAAGGGCTTGGGCTAGGGTTAGCCATTTGTCGCGATGTGATGGAAATGCATGGTGGCGAGTTTGTCATCAGCTCGACAGCACCACATGGTTGTTTGGTTGAGCTTGTGTTTCCATATCAAAACTAATCTGAACTAGGCATAGGAGCATTCAATGAGCAGCGGTGAAAAGCAGCTACCTGTTTTTGTAGTCGATGATGATGAATCGGTGCGTGACTCGCTCGCTTTTATGCTGGAAGAGCATGAGTTCAAGGTGACGACTTTTGCTGATGGGCAATCTTTTCTCGATAAAGTGAACATTCATCAGGCCGGATGCGTGATCCTTGATAGCCGAATGCCCAACCTTCGTGGTCAGCAAGTGCACCAAGTTTTAAATAAAGCCAACAGCCCGTTAGCCGTTATTTATCTGACAGGGCATGGTGATGTCCCGATGGCGGTCGATGCATTGCAAGCTGGGGCGGTCAATTTCTTCCAAAAGCCAGTCAAAGGCGATGAACTGGCACGAGCCATTTTACAGGGACAGGCGCAGTCTGCCACAAACCTCGATATGGCAGCAGCTAAATCGGCTTATGAATCGCTCACACCTAGAGAAAAAGACATTTTACGTTTGATTATTGAAGGAAAGCGCAACATTCGTATTGCTGACGAACTTTGCATAGCAATGCGAACGGTTGAAGTACACCGAGCTAATCTATTGAAGAAGTTCTCGGCAAAAACCGTCGCAGAGTTGGCATATATTTATGGCAAGCTAGATTAAAGCTTACCGAGTGAAGCCTCTTAAGGTTATTTAGAGGATACAACTTGAGCTTTATGACGACTCGCGTATTATCTTCTTCGTTCTTACTTTATCTGAATTCTTATGAGTTTGTTGACTAAACGACATCACACGCCACATAAGCGGGCAAAATGGCTACTGGCGATTATTGGCTGGGTGGTCGTTGTGTGTCTGATGCAAAATTCAGGCTTTGCATCGTCATGCTCTATGAAATATGAGACGGAATCGCCCGCGGTTTCACTTGCTGATGAGCGTTCGAGCGTCAAGTCTATTGATACTAAAGAAACTAGCAAGTGCGAATTGTCTGAAAAGTTAATTCAGTTTTCTCAACATCAACTCGATGTATTTATTGTTGTTCTGTTTGTCGGTCTTTTTGCTTCGGCAATTTGGTTGTGCAGTGCCTATATTGGTGCGCAACATTGGACGGAACCGATAGGCCGTAAGTATCGAGTCCATCTGACTTTCTGTGTGTTCCGAGAATAAAAGCGTGCTTTCTGACCACTAGCGTCAGTTATTTAGCACCTTTGTCTTTTAACTAGGAATCACTATGAATCAAATTACTAAACTGACTCAGTTTGCGTCCATGTTTTTTATGACGCTTGCTTTGAGTTTGCTCTCTCTGAGTATTTCAGCTCAAACTACTGATACAGGTTGGCTGACCAACCCGCAACATCCTCCAGTGCAAACGCGCTTTGTGCTCACTGGTCAACAAGATCCGCAAGCCAAAACAATCACTGGTTATCTGGACGTCAAGTTGGCTGGGGACTGGAAAACTTACTGGCGTTCACCTGGTGAGGGCGGCGTAGCACCATCTATTGATTGGCAAAATTCACAAAATTTATCCAAAGTGGATTGGCAATGGCCGCACCCACAAAAATTCGAACTATTAGGTATCGAGACTCTTGGGTATAAAGGCGACACTTTGTTCCCCATGACGCTGCACGTCGAAGACATGTCCAAACCTGTCACGATTGATGCGGTACTGACACTTTCTTCTTGTACGACGATTTGTGTGCTGACGGACTATCAAATTCAATTGACGTTCTTGCCTTCTGATCTAACAGTCGATGAAGGCGTGATGTTCAGTTACGCTCAAGCAGTGAGCAACGTGCCGCAGCCATCGCCGTTTATTGATGTTACTCAGGCGAGTTGGGATGCGAACCAATCGAAACTACAAATCAAGCTAAAGAACAGTCAGGGTTGGCAACAACCACAAGTGCTGGTGGATGGTGTCGATGAAGCAACGCGAGACTATAGCTTCAAGCTTGAAGGAATGCATCAAGAAGGAAACATCGTCACCGCGAGCTATATCGTTGATACTTGGCTGGGCGATGTGGAGTTAGATGATCAGTCGCTGTTTGTGACCATCAAAGACACCAATTTACTAGCAGAAGAAACCACTCAAGCAACTGCTGAGGCAATAGTTGAACCGTTGCCGAGCACGTCTCTAACGAGTGTTTTTCTATTCGCGTTGCTCGGCGGTTTAATTCTTAACATTATGCCTTGCGTTCTTCCGGTTTTGGGGATGAAGCTAAGTAGTATTGTTGCCGCTCAAGGTATCGAGCGTCGTCAAATTCGCGCTCAGTTTGTTGCCTCGTCACTTGGTATATTAACGTCGTTCTGGATTCTCGCTGGTTTTATTTTGGTGCTCAAGCTAACAGGTAATGCCATTGGCTGGGGCGTGCAATTTCAAAGCCCTTGGTTCTTAGGTTTTATGGTGTTGGTCACCACTTTGTTTGGGGCCAATATGCTGGGGCTGTTTGAAATCCGTCTATCATCGGGTACCAATACATGGCTGGCCTCGAAAGGTGATAACTCCCTAGTTGGTCACTATGTTCAAGGTATGTTTGCCACATTGCTTGCGACGCCTTGCTCCGCGCCTTTCCTGGGAACAGCCGTGGCGTTTGCCTTGGGTGCCGACGTATTAACGTTATTTGCAACTTTTACAGCATTAGCATTGGGTATGGCACTGCCTTGGATCTTAGTCGCTGTGTTTCCAAGTATCGCGCTGAAACTACCAAAGCCTGGCTCGTGGATGAATGTCGTTAAAATAGTGTTTGGCATAATGATGTTGGCAACCAGCGTTTGGCTACTTTCATTAATGGCAAATCATGTTCCGATGTTATGGATTGCACTTATCGCTGTGGCTGCTTTTGTTGTAATGATGGCAAGAGTTAAGAAAGTGTATGGTGAGAAAGCGCTTGCTGTATCCGGAACTGCGTCATTAGTGTTGATAGCTGGTGGCCTGTTACTTGGTAGTGTCACTGCCGACCAATGGGCGACACCGCTTCCTGAGGACTTAGCGTGGCAGAAGCTTTCTAACTCGGCGATTGAAGATCACGTCAATAATGGGCGAGTGGTGTTTGTGGATGTCACTGCGGATTGGTGTGTCACGTGTAAAGCGAACAAGATCGGTGTGATCTGGCAAGATCCTGTCTACTCATTGCTGCAAAGCCCTAATGTAGCGATGTTAAAAGGGGATTGGACACATCCGGACGGCTCGGTAACTGACTTTTTACGAGCTCATGGGCGTTACGGTGTGCCGTTTAACATCGTCTATGGCCCGGCAGCGCGACAAGGTATCCCGTTACCTGTGATTCTGACTGATGATGTTGTTTTAAGCGCGGTGAAACAAGCGAGTGGAGGATCCATTCAATGAGTTCGACAAAGCAGCGTAGAACATTCCGATATTGGCTCGTTCAAATCGTACAGATGGTGCTCATTGTCACCGTCATTTCCATCGTGATGGATTGGTATCGCACCAAAGATATTCCTAAACAGGAGTCACCACCATTGAGCTCCGTATTGAGCGATGGTGAACACTTCGATGCAATCGCGCAAAGTTATGAACAACCTGTCGTTGTTTATTTTTGGGCGACTTGGTGTCCCGCTTGTAAATTTGTAAGCCCAAGCGTGAGCTGGCTGAGTGATGACTATGCCTTAGTTGGTGTTTCTGGCTCATCAGGGCCAAATGAGCGTGTGGCGCAGTTTATGCAGGCAAAAGAATATCGTTTCGAAAACATAAACGATCCTTCAAGCGATATTATGCGCGAATGGAAAATTAGCGTGACCCCAACCATTTATGTTTTAAGAAATGGTGAAATTTCCTCTGTCACAACTGGCGTTACCACTCCGATAGGAATACTAGCGAGAATTTGGTTAGCTCGATAACGCTATAAAAATCCGATATTCAAAATATTGAGTATCGGATTTTTTTGTTGTCCTAAACAACCAGTCGGTCACATACCATAAAGAACTAGTTAACCAATAAGTGTCTAGATGCTTATTGCGTGCTACATTCGAGCATCGTTCTGGTTATCAAGGAGGAAACGATGAACGTAGCAAAAATGTATGATGATGTGTCGGATCGTTATCAAAAGTTGGTGGATGACAGTCACTACGTCGGTCCACGTTGGATTTCTGAGAAGTTAAAAACCTTTCCCATCGAGCAAGGCTCGGTTCTCGACCTAGCCTGTGCGACTGGCAGTATCGGCCATGTCGTAAAAAGTCACTATCCAGAACTCGCCATCCATGGCTTAGACATCTCGTCCAAAATGGTTGATCAAGCGCGCCAAACTAACCTCTATCAAAGCGTCGCGGTTCATAATCTCGATGAGCCATTTTCCCTTTTGTTTGAACAAACCTTCGACCTTATCACCGCACTTGGTTTTACTGAGTTTCTAGCAGAGCCTCAAAAACTTCTGGAGTGCATTTCGCATAAGCTAACTGCGAATGGACGATGTTTTATCAGCTTTCAATACCACGATCCGGATGGACAAGATTTGCCTCGAAATACTTATAGTGGATCGGTCGTGCATACGGCATATACCGAAAGTGAAGTTGAGCAACTCTGTCAGCAAGCGGGGTTGGAAGTGGTTTCCCTAGAAAATGTGATTGGTTACGTATCTGGTGTTGGTTATGTGTGTCGATACTTGATGCTAGAGCTGAAAAAGTCACACCGATGAAATAAGTAACAAACAAGGATTGTTTTTGAAAACACAAGATTTAACCGAGTTCGGGTCTGGCATTGAATACGATGCTCAATACGACCAGCATTACCATCACGACATTGCTTTTATCACAAGGTTAATCGAAGAAACCAATGCTCGAAGTGTACTGGATGTCTGTTGTGGTTCCGGCATTGTCACGATTCCAGTCTCTGAGCAACTCAACGAAGCCATTGGCATTGATATTTCTGAAGGGATGCTCAAACACGCAAAGGACAAAGCCAAAAGCAGGAGTAACTTGCGTTTTCTTCATCTCGACGCAACCCAGTTTTCGTTAGGTAAGAAGTTTGACCTAGCCATAATGACAGGGAATGCATTCCAAGCCTTTTTAAGTGATGAGATGCTAGCAGGTGCACTGAGCTCAATATCAAGACACCTCGAAAAAGGTGGGCGATTTGTCTTCGATACGCGGTTACCAACGCCAGAGAATCTAGAACTGGATAATGAGATGGCACTGTGGCAAACCTATGTTTCTCCAACCTATGGTGAAGTGAATTATTTCGGTATGAAGGCCGAGTATGACTTGCAAACATCCATCATGTATTTGAAGAAAGAGCGCCATTTTGAAGGTGGAACGATTGAGTATTCCAGCATTGATTTAAAATATCGTCCGCTGGAAGACATAGAGGTTTTCCTTGAACAAGCGGGATTCAGAATCATAGAGAAGTACCAGTCTTGGTCAGCGCAAGCATTTGAGGCGAATGCCAACTCGCTTGTCTGTGTGGCTAAGAAAATATAAATCAATGTTGAGGGATACAATGCAAGGATTTCGAATTACTACGTCGTTAGATGACATGGATTTAGACGTTATCTACGAGTTCATTTCAAACAGTTACTGGGGAAAGGGCATTCCAAGAGAACGCCTTGAGAAGTCATTGCGCCATTCGTTCTGTTTCGCGGTTTTGGATGATGAAAATCAACTCGTTGCTTTTGCTCGGTTAATTACCGATCGTACCACGTTTGCGTACCTTGCCGATGTGTTTGTTATGGAGGTACACCGTGGTAAAGGCATCAGTAAGTGGTTGATCTCAGAAATTGTTGCTCATCCAGAACTACAAGGCTTACGCCGTATGATGCTTGCAACCCGCGATGCTCATGGGTTGTACGAACAGTTTGGGTTCACTCCTATTGCTCCAGTAGAAAACTTTATGCAAATCTGGAAACCGAATGTTTATCAGAGCTAAATCATGATGAGAGTTGAATCTCAACAAGTGGCAATCAGATACCTCAAAACAACAGACGCTGCTCCCCTGTTTGAAAACTATTTAGGCGATGAGAAAGCATGCCGCTTCCTCAATCGCCAAGCCCACCAAAATGTTAATCAAACCCTTGAAGCTATCGAAAGATGGTGTGCTCAATATGATCAAAAGTCTCCCAATCTCTTAGTCTTCGCTATTGAAGAACTCACTTCTCAAACTCCTATTGGTTGTCTGGTGCTGATACCTGAGCAAGACAGCAGTGAAATCCATTTTGGTATTTCTGCTCGCTATCGGGGAAAAGGCTATGCAACCCAAGCCTGCAAACTTGGCGTTGTCTACCTGCAAAGCTTGGGTATAACGCGCATTCGCACCGCCCCGCATATTGGCAACCACGCGAGTATCCGTGTGTTGGAGAAATGCGGCTTTATCAGCCAAGGCATTTTAAAAGCGCATGCAGTTTTTCCTGCTCTAGGACGTGAGGCGCAAGACTGTATGGATATGCGATTGGAGGATACAGAACTGCGCCATTTTGCACATTGTTCAGAATGAAAAGGGTGGCGGTTGAAACGAGCGGTTACAGAGCTTGTTAGTCGCCATCGTAGACAGCGTCTTTGCTGAATGATTCGTCGAGGTTTTTTGCTCTTTGATTGTCAGAGCCGACTGACAAAACCATACCAACTGTGACAACCAAACCGCTATTAAAGCAGGATATTATTCCTTCAACTTTGTGTTTTAGGAGTAGTCATTAGACTACCCAATAATTGTTGGAATAAATAATGACGAAACGTTGGCTTGTCTCCGCTGTGAGCATTGCGCTGCTCGGCGGTGGTACGTATTTCTATCTCCAATCTGCCGCTCAACCAGAATTACTGCCTACATTGATTGTGGAAAAAGGCACGATTGAAAAACAAGCGGTGGCTGTTGGTAAAATTGTCCCTGCACACTCCGTGTCTATCAAGTCACAAATCGACGGTATCGTCGGTGAAATTTACGCGAAAGTTGGTGAAAAGGTGAAGCAAGGCCAGTCGCTGATCAAAGTACGTCCAAACCCAACCCCCCAAGCATTAACGGATGCATCGGCAGAGCTCATGCGTAGCGAAGCCGATCTGGAATCCGCCAAACAAAAACTGTCTAACCTAGAAAGCTTGGTCAAGCAGGACATTATTCCAAGTAACTACGACGAATACGTAAGTGCGCGCTCGGCAGTCAAATCTGCGCAAGCGGACGTATTGCAAAAGCGCCAGAATCTCGAACTCATCCGCAGTGGTGAGGCGTCTATCGGTGATGCACGTTTAACGTCGACGATCTACGCGCCAATTGATGGCACGGTACTCAACCAGAAAGTTGAGGTCGGAGAGCCGATCATCTCGACTCAATCAAGCCAAGCCGCGACTGAAATGATGTCATTGGCCGACATGAACAGTCTGATTTTTAAAGGTAGCGTCAGTGAGCATGATGCTGCGCAGTTGTCTCCGGGAATGCCCGTTATGTTGACGGTGGCGCCTTATCCTGATGTGGCGATTTCTGGTGTGCTAACCAAAGTGGCGATTCAATCTGAGAACCTTAACTCACCAGAAGGCAACGCTTCGGCAAAAAGTTTTGATAACGGTTTTGAGGTTGAAGTGGGAGAACTCAAGATCCCACAAGATGTGTTTCTTCGTTCTGGTTTTTCATCGACGGCTCAAATCATTCTGAAGAAGTCTGAAAACGTGCTCACTCTACCGGAGCGCGCTCTGCTATTTGATGGTGACGCACCGAATGTTCTGATCCCCGACAGCTCAGAACAAGGGTTTCATAAACAACCGGTGAAACTCGGTCTGTCAGATGGCATCAATGTCGAAGTGCTTGACGGCGTGGAGCTTGATGAAGAGGTTATCGACAACAGCATGATGGGAGCGGCGCATGGTTAAACTGCAACGATCAAAAATCGCCTTTGCATTGTTGGCTTCCACGCTCAGTTTGCCGACCTACGCAATTTCTATTGAACAGGCTTGGCAACAAGCAAAGCAGAACGATCCTAATTACGAAAAAGCGAAAATCGGCGTCCAGCTTGGCGAGGTTGGCGTACAGAGTAGCCGCAGTGCGTTATTGCCGGGTTTAAGCGCCAGTGCGTCAGCGGATTGGAATGAGTCCTCAAGCCATTCCAACAGTTACGGTGCTACCTTATCTCAAACTATTTGGGATAGCAGTTTGTGGTCGGAACTGGATCAAGCGAATGCCAATTATCTCAAAGCACAGTTAGAGCTATCTCAATCACATAACGAGCTTGCGCAGAAGTTGCTCACCGCTTACCTAGATGTGGCAAGCGCACAGGGCGACCTCAAATTGGCGCAGTCCAAGCTGGAGGAGGGGAAAGAACTTCTCAACATCATCGAGAAACGCTATCGAGCAGGCAAAGTGAAGTCGGTTGATGTTGAAGAGATGCGAGCGAATCAAGTTTCTGAGCAAGCAAGTATCCTCAATGCAAAAGCCGATCTCGAAGTGAAAAAAGCAGAGCTTGCGGCGTTAATCAATCAAATGCCGGAGAGTGTCGACCAAATTCGAACGGATTCTTTGATTCAGCCGCCGATGCTGGTGGACTCTCAGGAGCAATGGCTAAAGCTGGCTAAAGACAGCAGTCCAGAGCTGTTGGTGGCGGCGCAGATGGTGAAAGCGAGCGAGTTCGCGAAAGATTCAGCTAAAGGTGGATACTACCCAACCGTCAAAGGCAGTGTGGGCTACAGCGATGGTGACAATCGTTCAAACGGCGAGTTTAACGCTGGGATTAGTTTGAGTTTGCCGATTGACCTCAATGGTGCAGTGCGAGCGAAAGTGGACGAAGCATCGTTGAACATTTTAAGCGCCAAGCAAGATATGCGTAGAGTGGAAATTGATATTCAGAAACGAGTTATTCAGCAGTTTACGCAGGTCGATATCAACTGGAATCAAGTTTTGATAGCGAACGAGCTAGTTGAGTCGCGCGCCAGAGTGTTGCAAAGCAAAGAGAAACTTTACGACGCTGGCCTGCTTGAAGTGTCGGAAGTTATCAGTGCACACAACAGCTTGTTTGAGGCGAAAAACAGTCTGCAAACCAACTTGTACAGCTATTGGCGTAAGATAATCGGCTTACTGCAAACCGCAGGGAAACTCGATGACGATACCATGGCGTTGATCTCTCGGGCTTTTCATTCATGAGCAGCCTGTTGCAGCAAACTTGGCAAACGTTGATGGCGCACCGCATGAAGAGCGTGCTAGCCATTATCGCGATTGCTTGGGGCGTGATCTCTGTGGTGGTGTTAATCGCACTTGGCGAAGGCTTTTATCGCCATCAGACCCAGTCGTTTTCATTTATGATCAACAATGTGCAAGTGGTGTTTCCATCGAGCACCAGTAAACCGTGGCAAGGATTACCTTCAAGGCGACAAATTGATATTCCACAAGAAAAAGTCGACATGATCAAACAGTCGGGCTTCGTGCAACTGGCGTCGAGCGTTTACGCCAAATGGGATGCGAATATCACCAATCTCAAAGGACAGAATTTATCGAGTACGGTCAGCGGTATTGATACGTCTTACTTTCCTTTAATGCAACGCAAGCTGCAATCCGGTTCGAGAAACCTGTCACCAAGTGATATGGACAACCACACTCGCGTGGCGGTGTTAGGCGATCAAATTGCGCAAATGGGTGGAATCCAAATCGGGGATAGGCTCAAAGTCAACGGCATTCCGTTTTTGGTGATTGGGATAACCGTTGGTGAGGACACTGGCATTTCATTCGGCGATAGCCGCACGGTTTTCATTCCTCAAACAACGTACCGCGATTTGTGGGATGCGAAACCTTGGATGGTATTGATGAAGCCGAGAGAAGGGATGGATGCATCGTCATTTCGACAAAATATCGTGAACTTTTTCGCCAAGCAGCTTCATTTTGACCCAAGTGATAAAGATGCGGTCGAATTACCCGATTTTAGTGAAGGAGCGGCGGTCATCAGTGGAATTTTGCGTGGCATTCAGATTTTTCTTGGAGCGAGCGGCGCGATGACCATGGCGGTCGGTGCGCTTGGCGTTGCCAACATCATGTTTTTATCCGTCACTGAGCGCACGCGTGAAATCGGTGTGCGTTTGGCCATCGGGGCGACTCAAAAATCCATACTCAGTCAGTTTATTCTTGAGGGGCTTATTTTGGTAGCTGTGGGCACGGCATTAGGTCTGATGTTTTCGTATGCCGTGGTATCTGTCCTAAGCAGCATGGCATTACCGGAATGGATTGGTTTGCCTGTGATCACGCCAGATTCCATTGCTTGGTCTTTATTTGTGACGCTTGTCTTGGCCTTGATGGCATCGTATTTCCCAGCAAGGCGAGCATCGCGTCTCACGCCAGTCATTGCTTTGAGTGCGAGGGCCTAGTCATGTTGTTACCGATGAGACAAATTTTCCAAGAAATGGCCGCAGAAAAGCTGAGATTGGGTTTGACTATTCTGGCTGTAGCGTGGGCGACCCTCTGTATCGCTGCTATGTTGGCGGTAGGTGAGGGCATTCGTCAGGGCGTATTGAAAACCGCACAAAATGGTAACGGCAACTTGATCTATTTGACCGGAGGGATGGCCACCGTCGACCACGGTGCTTTTCACCAAGGTAAGTTTCTGACGTTAAAAATGGACGATTCAGAGATCGTTCGAGCATTACCCGATGTAAAAAGCGTTGCGCCAACTGCGAAGTGGAAAGAGCGCATCACCGTTGGTGACAGAAGCTCATGGCAAGAGCCGTTAGCGGTCACGAGCGAGTTTCAATCCATGACCAATTTGGTGCCGATGGCGGGGGGACGATGGTTAAACCCACTCGATCAAAAAGAGACGCGCAAAGTCGTTGTACTGGGTTATGAACTGGCAGCCGACTTATTCAACCCGAATGAGGACTTTAGTTGGTTTGCGACAGTCACATTGCAAGTCAACCCTGTGGGGAAAAAGGTAAAAATCGGCAATGAGGAGTTCACTGTTGTGGGCGTATTGGAGAAAAACAGCGCCCAAATAGAACTGGGGGATCTTATCAACTATTCCAGCTTTGTGCCGTTAGCGACGTGGAAGCGATTTCATGTCAACGGTGAAATTGGTGGCATCAATGTGCAGCCACAAGCGGATGTAGACCGAGAAGCCTTAGCAAAGACGATCAGGCAAGTGATTGCCCGTAAACACGGGGCAAGTGTCAGTGATGAACAGGTCGTCCAAGTCGATGATATGTTCCTTAAGCAAAAGAGTATGCAGCAGTTTCTGATAGGTTTGCAGAGTTTCCTTGGCATTATCGGCTTCGTGACGTTAGCTGTTGCTGGTGTTGGCATCGCCAATGTGATGTATGCCACCGTAAAGCGATCTACGCGTGATATCGGTGTGCGCATGGCAGTCGGTGCAACCCCAACGGCTATTCGCATGCACTATTTAGTACAGTCTTTATTGACAATGATGATGGGGGGGGCGTTTGGGTTAGCCGTGACGTACGCGCTGGTGTCTGCCATCAGTTCCATTCCTTTAGAGGGCAATGCTTTTTATGAACAACTGGGTAAACCTGTCCCTGAGTTGTCGTGGGTCGTTGTCGCGATTGTCATCCTCACCTTAGTGATCATTGGTGTGGCATCTGCATGGTTACCTGCAAACCGAGCCGCAAAAGTCAGCCCGTTGGAGGCGCTACAAAGTGAATAACAACAATAACTCTGGAAAGAACATGTCGAACAAGCCGCTTGTTGAGCTGACCAACATCTGTAAATACTACTCAAGCGGGGAGGCGGAAGTTCGCGCGCTAGACGGCGTAGACTTAACCATTAATCAAGGTGAGTTTCTTTCGATTCTTGGCCCGTCTGGCTCGGGTAAATCAACGCTAATGAACATGCTCGGCTGTTTAGATAAGCCCACCGATGGCGAGTACCAACTTGGCGGCCAAAACGTAGCAAGTTTAAGTGCGAATGAGTTGGCTGGCATTCGTAACCAAAAGATCGGGTTTGTCTTCCAAAGCTTTAACTTATTGGAATACGCGACGGCGCTTGATAACGTGGCACTGCCGTTGGTTTACTCTGGCATCAAAGCCAAAGAACGTCGCCAGCGCGCAGCTAAATTGCTAGAGCAAGTCGGGCTAGGGGATCGTTTAGACCATAAACCAAACCAGCTTTCTGGTGGTCAAAAGCAGAGAGTTGCTATCGCCAGAGCCTTGGTCAACGATCCGCAAATCATCTTAGCGGATGAACCAACGGGTGCATTGGATTCAAAATCCGGCGCAGAGATTGAAGCCTTGTTCAATCAACTTCACGCTGAAGGCAGAACATTGATCATCGTGACGCACGATAACGCTCTGGCAGAGCGCACTAAACGCATCATCACCATCAAAGACGGCAAGGTAATTTCGGATAGGGTGCCGGTAAGTAGGGAGAAATGAGCTTTTCTTAATTGAGAACTGAGTTTTAAGGGAAATAGCGATACAGAGGCTATCTCCCTTTACTTTTATTCGCGATGTTCGTTTTGTCTCTCTTTTATCAAGTCATGCTTTTGTTCTTTAAGTAGAGTGATTGCGAGCTTAGTGTCCTCAATCAATTTACTGTTATCGTTGAGATCTTTGCTCTTCAAAGGCAAAACTAGATAATGAATGCTGCCATCTGCATTCTGTACTCCGGTAGCGATGATGACATCACCTTCAGACGCCGTACCAAAATACTCTGATACGACTTTGGTTTCGCTGACACCGTAGCTATCCAAATAGGATGACTCCGTATTGTCAAACAAGATAGGAACCCCTTGCTTAGCTAATGTTCGCAATTGTTTTTGCTTTTGCTCGTCGAATGGATAGTCGGTCGTACTGATGTAACTTACCTGTTCAGCTTCAATAAAATCGTACAGTTCATTGCTCAGTTCATTTAATGGGGCAGATATCCAAGGTGTAGCTGGAATGACGTCGGAAGTATCATCATTGCCACTTTGTGGTGTTGGAGTGGTAACCACCTTTTGAGCAGCATTGCTCTCAGGAGGCGTTACACTTATTGTCGCAGCGTCTTCTGTCTTGATTTGCTCGTCAAGGCTTGCAACAGGTTCGGTCTGGGCATTCTTGTTATTTGAATTAATCAGAAATATGGCGAGTACTGCACCAAGTGCTAGCGCCGATCCAGTCAAGAGTTTTTTGTTACTTGTCATGTGTCATGTCTTACCGTTTATTTCATTAGTAAATACGGCGGCCACTTATTTATTCCGTGGCCGCAGGCTAATAAGTTAGTGGTAGAGATCGTCATTCCAAGAGATAGTTACGGCTCGGCTAGTCTCTGTCCATTGACTGCTATCACGATTTTTCTTCCAGGTATTTTCTGGTGTGGTATACCAGCTACACCAGTCGCGACCAAAGTAGTAATTGGTTTTTCGCCAACCAGCAACCAGCTTGACCTCTGATGTATCTAGGCCATCTTGAATGTCATTTTTTCTATATACGACGCCGACTTGTGGTTTAAAATCTGAACGCATAACGACAGGTAACTCATTGTAATCAATCAAATTACCCATGTCACAACTGGTCCAACGATACAATAACCAGTCTTTAGCTGGCGTATTATGGCGGATAGTCTTGTTTTCAATTAACCAATTAATGCTTTCGTTAGCTTGGTTAAAATCGGCAACCGTTTGAAACTCTGGCTGGTCGTACGTTACACGGTTGCTCCAGGAGATTCCCCCACTAATATTTGGAGAAGTAGAAGCACTGAATCCAAGGTTAAAATCTAGCGACTCACTGACAGATGCCGTTGCAATGGTGTTTTCTGGAGCATGGCTCATGTGGCGTAAAGGGGCGCCATTTAAATAGCTCAGTGCCAGCTTAAAAGCCGTTGGAACGGTGTAACGGTAATCTCCCCCAGTGGCAAAACCATAGATTTGTTCTTTGTTTGGAACATTAGTCATGTCGAAGCCAGAGCCGCCATTTAGGATCAACTTAGCTTCTTTAGCGCCATTTGGTAGTAAAGATTGGTTCCAGACATTTTCTAAAGAATAAATTAAGCGGATTTTTTTCGAGCGTGCATCACCATCATCAAGCTGAAGCAACGTCGAAGTGTAAGATTTTAATGTATCTTCAGCATGTGCTGGTGCTAAAGAACCAAGTAAAGCGAGTGCGATAATACTCGCGGAAAGATGCTGTTTTTCCATTATTGTTTCCTATTAGTCAGCCCATAAAGACTTTTGTTTTAAACTATCTTGATGGGCACTTTATAATTATGGACAGGTTATAAATTCAAGCTCAATAAATGAGCGGTGAAATAGTGCATCTTGTTTTTTATTAAAAAAAGAAAAAGGATAGATTCGTGGGATTAATGTCTCATAGTTTTTAAATTCACCTCTCAACTATAATAAATAAGAATTTGGTTATTAAGTCTTGCCTTTTTAAGTTATTGCTTAATTTTAATTTTCTAATGTTATATTGAGATTTTTTATTGATAAAAGTAAATTTTATAAATGTTAGCCATGTTGTTTTTAGGGTTTTTGTTATACCAAACTAAGTAAAGTATCGTTATGTGGTTATCTCGGGTTTATGGGTTTAATTCAAATTAAAACAGTGGTTTATGTTTTTTTGTTATTGGTTTTTTAGAACTTAATGTAATAGTTGAGTTCTAAAGTCCGTCAATGAAGTTGTCATGTTCGTGTATGAAGTTATATGTGCTTTACAGCAGGAAATTAAACTTTACGTTTAAGATGGTAAAGATAGAAAAAGAAATAAATAAGATAATTAAATAATCATGTTTCCGAGAATATAAATGTAACGTACTTCTAATTAAACGAATGCTTGAATAAACGATGGAGTGTGAAAAGTACTATTTAAGTTACGCTGTCCTATATTCCAGTTGGTGCCTTGTTTATACAATGCGTTTTCTCGGCTTAAAACTGGTTTACGTACTGCTAATCCCTTATCAGTTTCTTAATTACATATATTGGCAATATGCTCGCCAAGTTACGTGTATTGGTGTCAATGAAAAACAGTATCTACGATAGCTCTCTTAGGGTTGGAACTCCCACTATGAATTTCCTTCATGTTCAATGTGAAACAATACCAATATTACTCAACTCGTGAAGCAAGTATAAAAAAAGGACTGCTCTGGTGTTAGGCACTGCGACGGTCATTTTTGTACGAACCGTTCGTCGTAAGTGCTGTGCAACCTAACGATTGGGAAAACCAAAAAACAAAAAATGTCCCCATGCACAGAGTTAGGAAAAGTCTGCTTTATCTAAGGAAATAGGATACCAACTCACGATGAATAACGATTTCACATTTGCTATCAAAAGCATTCGCTTTGATGAGAATTACCAACCATCAGACAATACGCGAATCACTACCAACTTTGCTAATCTGGCTCGCGGAAACTACCGCCGAGAGAATCTGCGCAATGCGCTCCGAATGATCGACAATCGTTTTAATGCGTTGGCATATTGGGATAACGCGCAAGGTGACCGTTACTCAGTTGAACTTGAAATCATCTCTGTTGATATGGATATCCAGGGTAGTGGCGAAGCCTTCCCATCGATTGAAGTGCTCAAAACTAACATTGTTGATCACAACACTAACGAGCGCATCGAAGGCATTGTGGGCAATAACTTCTCTTCATACGTTCGTGATTACGACTTTAGCGTTTTGCTGTTGGACCACAACAAAAACCAGCCCCATTTCAGCATCCCAGCTAATTTCGGTGATTTGCATGGCAAACTGTTCAAAGCTTTCGTTAATTCTGAGTCTTATAAACAGCATTTCAAAAAGCTGCCAGTGATTTGTCTGAGTGTATCGGACAACAAGGTATATCGACGCACCGAAAACCAACATCCTGTTTTGGGCTTTGAATATCAGCCGAACGAATCTTCGTTGACGGAGCAGTACTTCAAAAAGATGGGCTTACAGGTGCGCTACTTTATGCCGCCAAACAGTGTTGCACCATTGGCATTCTACTTCTTCGGTGACTTGTTGAACGATTATTCAAACCTAGAGCTTATCAGCACGATAAGCACGATGGAGACATTCCAGAAGATTTACCGACCTGAGATTTACAATGCCAACGCGGTTGCCGGTAATTGCTACCAGCCAAACTTAAAAAACCTAGACCACTCGCTAACTCAAATCGTTTACGACCGAGAAGAGCGCAGCCAACTGGCGATTGAACAAGGGAAATTTGCCGAGGAGCATTTCATCAAACCTTATCAATCTGTGCTTGAACAATGGTCTGCAAACTACGCGTAATCGACAACGAGAATCTAGAAAGGAATGACGATGAAAACACTATTACCGACTTCAACGGCTGGCAGCTTACCGAAACCTTCTTGGCTGGCCGAACCAGAAAAACTTTGGTCACCGTGGAAACTGCAAGGTGAAGAACTGATTGATGGCAAACGCGATGCGCTACGTGTCGCTTTGCAAGAACAAGAACTGGCAGGCGTTGATATCGTCAGTGATGGCGAGCAAACTCGGCAACATTTTGTGACGACCTTTATTGAGCATTTAAGCGGCGTAGATTTTGAAAACCGTAAAACGGTGACCATTCGCAACCGTTATGAAGCAAGTGTTCCGACGGTGGTTGGCCCAGTAAGCCGCACAAAGCCCGTGTTTGTTGAAGATGCCAAGTTCTTACGTCAGCAAACTAAGCAACCTATAAAGTGGGCGCTGCCAGGCCCTATGACGATGATCGACACACTTTATGATGATCATTACGGTAGCCGTGAAAAGCTGGCTTGGGAATTTGCAAAGATCCTCAACCAAGAAGCGAAAGAGCTTGAAGCGGCAGGTGTCGATATCATTCAGTTTGATGAGCCTGCGTTCAATGTGTTCTTCGATGATGTGAACGAGTGGGGCATTGCATGTTTAGAGCGTGCGATTGAAGGGCTGAAATGTGAAACTGCAGTGCACATCTGCTATGGCTACGGCATCAAAGCGAACACAGATTGGAAGCAAACGCTAGGCACTGAATGGCGACAATACGAAGAAGTATTCCCTAAATTGCAGCAGTCAAATATCGATATTATCTCGCTTGAGTGTCATAACTCACGAGTGCCTATTGAGTTACTTGAGTTGATTCGTGGTAAGAAAGTGATGGTTGGTGCGATTGACGTTGCTACCAACGAAATTGAAACACCAGAAGAAGTGGCGAACACACTGCGAGAGGCGTTGAAGTACGTTGATGCCGACAAGCTTTACCCATGTACCAACTGCGGTATGGCACCTTTGTCTCGTGAAGTATCGACCGCTAAGCTCAATGCGTTAAGTGCGGGTGCGGAGATCATTCGTAAAGAGTTGGTGGGTTGATATCAATACTTAGGCTCCGCGCCATGAACTAAAATTAGGGTCAATCTAGCGAGTTTAAATGAGAATAGGAATCGGTTTACTGCTCGCTAGGAAATAGCGATAACTTCCGCACTTGAAAGCACTCGGTGGGTAGATCCTGAATCACCTCGTCCCTCGCTGTTCAGGATGACGGATGTTGGAAGAAACATTGCTCGCCACAACCCCAGGTATTGGAGCAGTTCCAAGATAGGGTCATTCCAGCGAGTCTAGACGAGACTAGGAATCTGATAACAGCTCGCTGGTAAATGACGATAACTTTCGCACTTCAAAGCACTCGGTGGGTAGATCCTGAATCACGCTCGTCCCTCGCTGTTCAGGATGACGGATGTTGGAAGATACGTTACTCACATACCCAATTATTTGGCTTGTATTCAATTTTGGGTCATTCCAGCGAGTTTAAGTGAGACTAGGAATCTGATTACAACTCGCTGGGAAATAGCGATAGTCTACGAACCTCAAAGCACTCGGTGGGTAGCTCCTGAATCACCTCGTCCCTCGCTGTTCAGGATGATGGATGTTGGAAGATACATTGCTCGCCATCCCTCAGGTATTAGATCAGCTCTAAGGTAGGGTC
>NZ_JAWOSZ010000006.1:0-37583 GCF_033338615.1 Vibrio sp. Vb1980 | reverse complement strand
ATTCCAGCGAGTCTAGACGAGACTAGGAATCGGGTTACAGCTCGCTAGGAAATGACGATAACTTTCGCACTTCAAAGTACGTGGTTAGTAGAACCTGAATCACGCTCGTCCCTCGCTGTTCAGGATGACGGATGTTGGAAGATATATTGCTCGCCACAACCCTAGTTATTAGAGCAGTTTCAGGATAGCGTCATTCCAGCGAGTCTAGACGAGACTAGGAATCGGGTTACAGCTCGCTAGGAAATGACGATAACTTTCGCACTTCAAAGCACTCGGTGGGTAGATCCTGAATCACGCTCGTCCCTCGCTGTTCAGGATGACGGTTGTTGAGATATACGTTACTCATGTACACAACTATTTGGTTTGTATCCAAAGTTGGGTCATTCCAGCGAGTCTAAACGAGACTAGGAATATACTAACAACTCACTGGAAAATGGCGATAACCTTAGAACTTCACAGCACTCGGTGGGTAGCTCCTGAATCACCTCGTCCCTCGTTGTTCAGGGTGACCGTTTTAAATAAAAATGCCGCTCACAGTATAGTGAGCGGCATACATTTCCCGTTTCCAGCCTCGGCCAGATTTAATTCAACTCTACGTTCTTAATCTCAGGATGCTTTAGCAACATCACACGAATCCAGTGATGCACCACCCACATCACCATCGCGGTGAGCAGAACCGCGACGAAAATCGAGCTGAAACGGTACAAGATCGAAAAGAACGCGTCTTTTTGTTCTGGCACCAATGAAGTCGTCAGCGGAACCGATAGGGCAGACATGGCAGAAAACGCGATAGCCGCTTTAATTTGCCCCTTGGTGAGCCACAAGCAGAATGGCCCCATTGCAATGGTAAAGGCGAGCCAAAAGAGTAGCCCATGCCCATACCAACTGCCCAATATCAGCTGAACAGCCATCCCTGCGATGCAGCCTAGTGCGGTGCCGATGATGCGAATTTTTGCCATGGCGAGCGAGCCCGCTAAAGTCATTGGGGTTAGGATGATCAAAATGGAAGCTTGTGCGGATAACGAGTCATATAAGTCCGCTACTTGGAATACGATAAACGCCGCCATCGCCACTACCCAACCCATGGCAACTTGGCTGATGTAGTCAATATCGCTTTTCACTGGGGTCGACATCTCAATGTGCTCGGTGGGGGACTTTGGCTCAGGGAACAACCAATACGCGAATGCGCAAACAAAAATATTGCTGAACGCCATCACCCACATGTTGACATTGAACTCTTCAATATCCATGAAGTTATAGCTGGCAAAATTCAACACAATTGAACCCACTAACAGCCCCATGTAACCAAACAAATAGGTTTTCTGGTTCATCATTGCAATGCACTTGAACAGCATCATGATTCCGACGGCTACGGTCATTAATGTTGGATGAAACTGCAAGTATTCCAGCAAAAATGTGGCTTGTATGGTTGTCCACACCGCAGAGAAAAACACGATCAATAAAGCCGAAATATTAAAGTTGTCCATTCTGCCCAATATAAACAGCGGCATCATGATGGCAAAAAATCCGTAAGACCAACCGAAGATCATGCTTAGCGCGAGCCCTAAAGAGCAGCCGAACCAAATTCGTAAGGTTTTCATTGTCGCCGCCTAGTAAATGAAGTGGAACCAGCTTGCGAGGTGAATCTGTGCTTGCGCCATCAACTGCCAGAAAATGCTGTTGTCTGGGTACAAAACAATGGTAGCGCGAGAGCCGACAAACAGTGCTGGTGGTAACTCTTCGCTGCTGGTTAGGTTCACTCGTGTACGCTGCGCATCACGTACCCAGCGGTTGTTCACTTCCACTTTGGTCAGTGCGCCATTAGGCGTTTGTTGTGCGGCTGCTACACCGTAATCGCGGCTAGCTAAATCAAAGTCGTACACCGAACCTGGGTTGGCATCAAATGTGACCAAGGCGTGGAAAGTCTTGTCTACGTTCGCGACGGACTTTTCACGAAAATCAGCGGCTACCCAGAGTGATCCTGTTGGTACAAACGTCAGCAATGGCATGTTGGTGTTTGCCATCGTGCCAACTTCTAGTTGCAGGTTGGTCACGACACCATCACTGGGAGCGAGTACCGCGGTATTTGCCAAATCAAGTTGCGCCTTTTCGATGCCGTTTTTGGCAATTCGAACGGCGGTGCTTTGACCTTTTTGGTCGCCTAATTGCGCCTCAATGACTTTTAAGTTTTGTCGTTCCGCTTTAAGCGCTGCACGTGATACCTGATTTTGGGCAAAGGCATTATCGAGTGTCGATTGAGAGATGACTTTCTGCTTCGATAGTGTCAGTAAGCGGTTGTACTCGCGGTGTGCATTATCAAATGTCGCTCGTGCGCGGGCAATATTGGCAAGAGCGGCTTCGCGTTGAGAATACAGTGTTGCTTCTTTTTCATAGGCGGATTGCAGAGACAGCTCCGCCTGTTCAAGCGCTATCTTGTATTTACGATCATCAATCGTAAACAACACATCGCCTTTTTGAACGGACTGGTTATTCTCGATGAGAACGTCGGTCACTTTACCAGATACCTCGGGTGCGACTTGGACAACGTATCCTTGCACTCGTCCTTCGGTCGTTAAGGGGGCGTGGCGGTCAGCAATGATAATGTACAAAAATAGTACGATGAACAGGACAATCAAAGTTCGCATCCAGTGTTTGAATTTTTGGTCAGCCGTCATTACAAGTTCCGTTAAACATGTTGGATAGCGGATTATAGAGAAGTCACTCACAATTCAGTAGAATGATAATACGAACATAAATGACCTAAAAATAGGACAATGAACGTTAATTTTGATGATATTTACCTATTCACTCAGACGGTGGTTCACGGCGGTATAAGTGCAGCGGCAGAGGCGAATCAACTACAACGCTCAAAAGTGAGTCGTCGTCTGCAAGAATTAGAGAAATCGCTCGGGGTACAGCTTTTGATTCGCACAACACGCAGCATTGAGTTGACGGAGCACGGGAAACGCTTGTTTGAGTTGGTGGGGCAGCCTATTGACCATATTCAGCAAGGTTTAAATGCCATGCACGAATATCAACAAGAGCTGACGGGCAAGGTGCGTTTAGCCATTCCTTCCGCATTGATGAGCTCTGCCGCGTTTAACGCGATCATCACCGAGTACACAACGCGGTATCCGGAGATTTCGGTCGAGATTGAAAACCATCAAGAGAGTGTCGATCTCAAGCGTCAATCGTTTGATTTACAGCTTCTTCCGAGCGTGGTCAAAGTCACCGATGACAGCTATGTGCAGTTCAGTCTTTTGCCTTATCGTAGTCACTTTGTTGCGTCAAAAGCCTATCTAGAATCGCATCCGCCAGTAAAAACGGTGGAAGATCTTAAGCAGCATCGCCTTTTAACTAATCGTTACAATGCCGATTTGCTCGATTCAGATCTGCATGTGGCGTTGCGTTCGGATGACCTCAACTTGCTGCGCTCGATGGCGATAGCAGGAAACGGCATCGCGTTTATTCCTCAAATTCATTCCAAGCCTGCACTGAGAGACGGTTTGTTGGTCGAGGTGCTGCCTCAATTCGCGCATCCGAAGCAGCATCTTACTCTGATTTATCCCTCGGCCTTATTTCTGCCCAATAAAGTCAAAGCCTTGATTGAACTAATTCGAGAGAAATTTAAATAGTCAGTTCAAACCACTCTTACCTAAGGGCAAATGTGTGAGCGAAGGTCATCTTTCTAGGTTTTATTGCTCTAACATGAAAGGGTTCTGATACATTAACTTTTGCTCAACTTGTTGAGTATGGTTTGTGGTCGCACAAGATAGGAGATGGAAATGTTATCGAAAGGAAACACGGGCCTGATTGTGGTGGATGTTCAGGGCAAACTCGCTACATTAATGCATGAAAGCGACGCACTGATTGAAAATATCACGAAACTGGTAAAGGGCGCCAAAGCACTAGATTTGCCTATTCTGTGGCTAGAACAGAATCCAGAAAGGTTGGGCCCAACCGCGGAGCCGATTCGTGAAGTGCTTGAAAGCACGCATTTACCTATTACCAAGTACACGTTTGATGGTTGCAAAGAGGCGACGTTTAAGGTCGCGGTGGAGAACGCGAAAGTTGATACCTGGTTGGTTTGCGGTATTGAATCCCACATTTGCGTCTATCAAACCGCGGTTTCTCTGCGCCAGTCCGGTTATCGCGTTGAATTAGTCACGGATTGTGTCTCTTCCCGAACCGCTGCCAATAAAGCGCTCGCTCTTGCGAAGTTAACCGCTAACGGTGTGGTGCTCACTGGGTTAGAAATGTGCTTGTATGAAATGGTCGAAGATTGCCGAGCACCTGAATTCAAAGAAATTCTGGCGCTCATCAAATAGTGGAATCACTGTAATCAGCAACAACTTTATTTGAACACGCTATTCAAATTCTCGTTGATATCTTGGCAACATCGACTCGTTGCCAAGTAACCCGCCTTGGTGAATATAAATCACCGTTTTATCTGTGTTCTCTTCCAACCAAGGGGTGAGGCATTGCCACATATACGGGTCGTATAACAGGTCAAATTCGAGGTCGGTTTGCTCAAAGAGTGCTTTCCATGTGATGTAATCTTCTTCGTACAAGCGACCAAAATGGTGTTTGTTGCGCACGGTTAAAATGGTTGGGTGGCTGTTTTCACCGAGCTGGTTGAACTGCTCAGTTAAGTAATCTGCATCGCCTACGCAAGGGCAAGTTAGCACTTCTATGCCGTGTGGGCTTAAATGTTTATGAAGATATAAAGCGGTCGTGCCAGTGCCTGATGGCAGGGCGACGGTAAACTGTTCTTTACCTCTCAATCGCGTCCAATCAAGAATTTCTCGTGCTAACTGTTTGATGCCAGCTTCAGCGAGGTGGGAACGTCCACCCTCTGGAATAAGCAATGTCGACTCATCTAATCTTTGTACCTGGTGGACGTATTCACTAGGGTGGAGTTCGCTACCGATGTCTTGCATGGCGGTGATTTTCATACCCAAATCAAGCGCACCACGATAGTTGCCGATAGGGGAGTCTTTAAGCCAAGAAGGAATGTGTTGAACGTAGAATTCGAAGTTCCAGCCTTTGATTTGCGCCAGAGCGGCAAGCGAATACATCGCGTTGGATTGAGCAGAGCCATAACTGATGAGGGTTTTGATGTCGCTGTTCTGCGTTTCCATCAACGCCATAAACTTACGTGCCTTGTTCCCAGAAAAGTGAGAATGCAGCATGTCATCACGCTTAAGGAAAAACGTATGACCGTTGAAGTTGTGTTGAGTTATCGGGCTTTCAGAGAGTTTCATGCTACTGCTGACGTGTCCAACCACGCGACCTTGCCGTTAAAAAGGGCGCGTAGTGTAACGCCATTAAACCCAGATAAAAAGTCTGGGTTTCAGTACAACCATTTCGGTTATTCCTGATGCTCTGACGTAAGGTCAATCACCGCCTCACAACCACCTTCTGGATGTGTACCAATCTTAAATTGCCAGCCATAACGCTGGCATAAATCATCCACAATCATCAAACCCAATCCGTGCCCATCAGAATGTGGAATGGTCGAAAAGCCTTCGCCTTCATCACGTACCGAGATGGTGTTTTCCCCGATGCTGATATGAATTGATCCCGATGGTGTCGCGGCGATGCCGTTGCGAATCAGGTTGCCAAGAATAATGGTCAACACAGCATTGGTAGCGCGCGTTTTTGGGTTTCCGTCGATCTGTACATCAAAGCTGAGTGCTTTCTCATCCGCCTGAGCTTGGCTTTGGAAGATGATTTGGATGAGTTCTTCTTCGGTGATGCTGCGCACTGGTGAATCATCTGCATTACGCTCGTAACGCACTAAGCCGAGTAGGGCATCCACCATAGTCGACATCTGCTGCGTTGCATCTTGAATTCGGTTCACCTGGCGGGTCTGGAAATCCGTGTTCGCACTTCTTGCCAGTAAACTGCTTGAGCCTTTCATTACGGTTAACGGTGTACGCAGTTCATGGCTTGCGTATCGTGCAAAGGCTTGCTCACGCTTGATGACTTGGTTGATTTTGTGGCGATACTCATTCAACTCATCCGCGAGGGTTTGGAACTCTTTGGCCGAGCCCTCTGGCACGCTAAAAGTTTGCGTAGCATCGCCTTGATGATGGTCGAGTTGAGTTTTAAGCGCATTGACGGGTTCAATCAAGCGTTGTGATAAGCGCAGCAGGAGGCTACCAAACAGGAACACCAGCACGGCGACAATGGACAGCACCATAGCGACGACGAGAATGAATTCCTCTGAGGTGATCTCGATTTCATCAATCAAGGAAACCAGAATAACGGGATGTTCAACGCCTTTGTAGGTGTAAGTGCTCATGTAAACCATGCGCGAGTATTCACCGTCTTCTACTTCATCAAGAAAGTGCTTTTGACCAATCAGGTATTTTTGATAGCGCTCGGCAACCAATGAGATGTCGTTGTATGCAGTGGTGAGCAGGTCAAGCTGAATACTGCCTTGCTCTGGGTGGGACTGGAAATGTTCAATTGCTTCTTTTTTGTCGACCATAATACGACGCTCGCCCACGCGGTCTTCAGACCAAAGCAGGGAGCCGGTAATCAACAAAAAGCAGAAGATGCCAATCACGACCGACACAAAAGAGAAAAACAGAGCGAGTCGCCCTGTCATACTTTGTGTGCTTTGCGTGCTAGCAAGTAAGCGATTGATCATGCACCTGTCTCCAAGCGGAAGCCAACTTTCGGCACGGTGATAAGCACATGTTGTTCAAATGGCTTATCAAGTTGGTTGCGAAGTTGGTAAATGTGGCTGCGCAGAACGTCGTTGTTCGGCTCGTTCTCTTGCCAAAGTTGGAAGGCAATTTCTTCGCGTGTCACTACGTCTGGCGCGCTTTTCACAAGCATTTCCAGAATGGTGTAAGTGGTAGGGTTTAGCGCCAACAGTTTATCTTGGCGATAAGCTTTACGCGTTTTTTGGTCGATAGACACTTCACCGTATTCCAACTTGCTCGATGCGACAGTGCCACGGTAACGGCGGATCAGTGCCATCATGCGCGCTTCAAGAATATCCAGATCGAAAGGTTTGGTCAGATAGTCATCCGCACCGTGTTGGAAGCCTTTGAGCATATCGTCACGGCTATCGAGCGCCGTCAGCATAAGTACCGGTGTGTTGTTGCCCGCGTCGCGAAGTTTATTACACATGGTCAGGCCATCCATGCGTGGCAGCATGAGATCGAGCAAGATGATGTCGAAGGTGTTTTCCATCGCTAGTTTCAGGCCGAGTTCGCCGTTGTCTGCATAATCGAGTTCCATACCTGCACACTCAAAATAATCGAACAGCATGCCTGCAATTTCTCGATTATCTTCGACTAAAAGTACGCGTTTCATGTATTTCTCTCCAAGTGGGCAGGTGTTCGAAAATAAGACTTCGTCTTAACCGAACATTATTCACTAAGGACGTGAAAAAGATGTCAATAACATCTCTTTCACGTTGATGTTTGTAGACTGGATTCATTCATCGGATTTAGTGGAAGAGTAGCATGTCAACCTTCAACATTCACGCTGCAACCTTTTCAAAGGTGAGCCAACACACTGAGCCTAAAACAGTTTTGTCTGTTGTGGTGCCATTCTTTAACGAGCAAGAAGTCTTGACTGAATTTCATCGTCGTTTAGCCGCCGTTTTGGATGAAATGCCAGAACATTGCGAAATCGTCTATGTCGACGACGGCAGCAAAGATGACAGCCTAATGATCGCGCAAAACTTTTCTCAATCTTCTAGCGACGTTCGTTGTATTGCATTAAGCCGTAACTTTGGCAAAGAGTCCGCCATGAGTGCGGGTCTGGAACACTGCCAAGGTGAAGCGGTGATTGTGATTGATGCCGACTTGCAAGACCCACCGGAGTTGATCCCGCAAATGGTATCAAAATGGCGTGAAGGTTATGACGTGGTGAACATGCAGCGCAGTGAACGCCACGGTGAAACCTGGTTCAAACGCTTCTCGGCCGCTTGCTTTTACAAAGTGCTTAATAGCATGGCGAAATTGGATGTGCCGGAGAACGTGGGCGATTTCCGTCTACTGAGCGCAAAAGTGGTTAAACACATCAATGCGTTGCCAGAGCGTAACCGATACATGAAAGGCATCTTTTCTTGGCCGGGTTTCAAGCAAGTGACGGTTCAGTTTGAGCGTGACGCTCGTTTCTGTGGTGAAACCAAATGGAACTACCTCAAGCTGATTGGCCTTGCAATGGACGGCATTACCTCGTTTTCCATTCGTCCTTTGCGCTTAGCGACACTTGCCGGTGCGTTAGTGGCGTTCAGTGCCTTTATCTATGGCGCATTCATTGTGATGAAAACCGTTGTGTTTGGTGAGCCTGTCACTGGCTACCCATCCATGATGGTCGTCCAACTTGCGTTGGGCGGTGTGCAACTGCTGTCGATTGGCCTTTTGGGTGAATACATTGGCCGCATTTTTGTCGAGACCAAGCAACGTCCTCTTTATCTTGTTCAGTCTGTTTACGAGCAGCCTGCAAAACATCAATCCATCCAAACCATGAAGTTTAAACTGGGAGAAACCGTGTAATCATGAGTATTAATAAAACCCATCTGTGGTTGTTGTTGGCGTTTGCTCTTTTACTCCGTCTTATTTCACTTGCCGCTTACCCTTTGATGGACACCACAGAAGCCCGCTACGGCGAAATGGCACGCTTAATGGTGGAAACCGGCAATTGGCTTACCCCACAGTTTGATTACGGCGTGCCTTTTTGGGGGAAGCCACCCCTGTTCACGTGGATGAGTGCTTATGGCATTGAGTTGTTTGGATTGAATGAATTTGCAGTGCGCGCGCCTCATTGGCTAGCGGGTGTTGCGACGATTGTTTTTGTTGCTTTCATGGCGTATCGCGCGGGCTTTAATGCAGTCATCGCAGCGTTGGTACTGGCGACGTGTGGCATCTTTTCAATTGCGGCGGGCGCGGTGATGACAGACATGGCACTGACGTTGGCAATGACGATGGCGATGGTCGGCTTTTATTACTGCTGGCTTGGAAAAGACAAACACAGCCGATTGTGGGGTTACCTCGGTTTCTTTGGCTTGGCTTGCGGGCTGTTAGCGAAAGGTCCAGTGGCGATCGTGATCATGGGCATCGCAGTATTTCCTTGGCTCGTGATTCAGCATGGTTTCTTTGGTGCCTTAAAAGCCTTGTGGCAGCGTTTTCCAATTGTGTCGGGGTTGGTGCTCATGCTGGCGATTGCTCTACCTTGGTACATCATGGCTGAAATGGCGACGCCTGGATTTATTGATTACTTCATTGTTGGCGAGCACTTTAAGCGTTTTGTTGTCAGCGGTTGGGAAGGGGATCTGTATGGTTCTGCTCATGATCAACCACGTGGGATGATCTGGGTATTCTGGCTACAGTCGGCTGCGCCTTGGTCAATTGTATTGCCTATCTTGGCGTGGAAACGTCGTAAAGTACTCAAAGCCATTGAAACTGATCATCAAGGCCTATTTAGCTTCCTGATGTGTTGGCTGATTTCCCCAATGATCTTGTTCACCATGGCTGGGAATATCTTGCCTGCTTACGTACTACCGGGTGTGCCTGCGTTGGGTATCTTGATTGCGATGCTGGTGGATAAACACGATTTCAAATGGTTGACCGGAACGGCAGCGGTGTTGCCAGCCCTGCTTATGATTGCGATGTTGGTTTTGAATATGGGCAAAGCAGACAGTCGCAGCGACCGCATCATCTTCGCGCAAATTAATGACAACGCTCCGGTCTTTTATATTGGTAAGCGCCCGTTCTCAGGCCAATTTTATAGCCATGGTCAGGCGAAAAAGCTTGAAGATAAGAATGACTTAAACAATCTGAAGAAATTCCACCTGATTGGTAAATCGCAGCAAGTGGATAGCATGATTCATGAAAATGCGTTGAGTTGTACCAACGAGTTCACAGCAAAATCGAAACGCTCACTCTACACCTGTGTGGTTGGATAGCGGAATGGGCAAATTACCAAAATTTGCTTCGCTGGAAAGGTTTGCTTCGTTAACAAGGTTTGCTCTGGTAGGTGGTGTCGGCTTTATGGTCGACACCCTTATCTTTTCTGTGTTGTTCCATTGGTTTGGTCTGGAGCTGATGCTGGCTCGTGGGATAGCATTTTTGTTTGCAGCAACCACGACTTGGCTTGGTAATCGCTGGCTGACTTTCTCTCAAGCAGAAAAAACCAACCCTTTCGCTCAATGGCAAAAATTTATGGCGAGTGCCTGTATCAGTGCTTTGCCGAACTTTATTGTGTTCAAAGGCGTAACGCTCTCGTTAGGGACGCAAGGAGTGATGGTCTATTTGGCTTTGATCTTAGGCATATTGGCAGGCATGGTGAGCAATTATTTGCTCAGTGCAAAATGGGTGTTTAGTTGAGGATAGAAAGGTTCGGGCTTACTATCCTATCCTCGAGTTAAAAATTCGTTATTTGAACCAATTTTTCTTTTTGTACATCGAGTAAACCTAAAGCTTTTCATGGGGGGATGTAAAAAGGTAAATAAGCCAAGGTTTATACCTTGGCTGCCGTTAGTTCAGATTTTGATTGTTCGATTTCAAACTCGGTTTGCCACTTGCCGTTGTAAAGATACTTACACTCTGGGAGTGGCGCTTTCGCATCCCTTAAATCAAACACTTCATTGGTAGGGTATTCTCGATAATAAGCGGGAGTCGTAAAAAGTCTAGGTTCAGGCTTCGCTTCAAACAGCTTTTTATGATCATTGACCTCTTTACAATCCAGTTTGTAGACCTCTGACAGTTGCGTGACCATGGATTCTAATTCCGCTTCATTTTTAAAGAAAATGTAACAATAAAATCGTCCCTGTGAGCGAAAAGTAATCTCCTGAGCAGTATCTTGGTATTCGCACCTGTCATACTTAAAAAAGAACTTAATTACTTTCCTTTTCTTATTATAATCAGCAAAGAGCCAGTCTTCACGTTCTCCGACCCTCACTTCTGTTGGTTCATCAGGCTGACGTTTAAGCATTTTAAAGGAGACTAATATAAAAGCACCAGCGCCTGCTAACGCCATCGGGCCAACCACCGCAACCATCACCACACACACCACAGCACCTATCCAGCCAACGGCTTGCGTGGCGGTATTCACCCAGTTAGGCATGTTGCGACGTTTCTTCATCACAAAGCCTTTGTCAGAAAAAATATAGTCATAGCGATAGTCGAGGCCAATCGTAAGGTAAAAGGCTCCAGACACCATCACCGACAAAATAAAAGAAAAAATAGTTACGTCAACCGTGTCACTCGTGTGTATAAACAAAGTTAATAGGAATGGGGCGATCACAAATGGAAGCGCAAAAAGTTTAAAGTAATAGCGAAATGGTTCCTCTACATCATACTTATGCCATGTTCTGACGTTATCGCCTGCGAGTATTTCTTGCTCTTGTGCCTCTTGATAAACTGCCAACTCTTCTGGGGTGATGTAAAATGGTGAATATGCCAAGGGTTACTCCTTAAAACCTAATGTGCCAACAGCGGGGGTAAGTGATTTTTTAATGATGTTTTGTTTGGTATTGTCTGAAATCAAGCGATAAGTTGCACTCTGTTTTACGCTATTTTGGAACCAATACTCACGCTTTGATGGCGCATCATCTTCTGCATCGTACTCCACTTGCATGGCAAGGTAATGGTCTGCTTCTTTAATTGGCAATGTTACCTTGTACACAACCAATTCGGCGCTAGTTTGGTCTTGAGTTTGTAGCGTGACTAAATCTGCGTTTTGATGCCACGAGCCTGACATCAAATCATCTTTTGTTGCCTTGGTGTTGGTACTCAATGTAATACCATTCGTTGCAGCGCGCCGTGGCAGTTGAATATGCACTTCCAAACCGATTAACTCACGATGTGTGTAACCTGGGTAGGCCTGTATTTTTTCAACAGGTTGATGGTATACCGTAGGCTGTTGAATAATAGATTGTAAGTCAAACAGCGCTTGCTGCACCAATGCTGAATTATGCTTCTCTCTCTCGGGCAAGCTCGAAGATTGGCTCCACTGAGTGCGAGCTGGGTGATAACCCCAAGGCAGTTTATCTAACCATTTTTGGAAATCATCTTGTTTCAGTTTATTCAACTTATAATTGATGGCTAAGTATGTAACTGTAAGAATAACTAAAGCTGCCGTTACCGGGCCACCAAAAAGCAAGTTAGTCGAAAAAGTACCAGTAGAGGCTCCTAAGAACTGAAACGCACCAATCGCACCAGTTAAACCAAGTGTTACGGTATTTGCTAAATATAATTTGCTTTCGAGGCCATAAACGTTATCGATACTCTGCCAAGAACGGTAAGCCTCAATACCTGAAGCTAGCGCTCCTAAAGCCCCTGTGATTGCGAGCCATTTATGGAATACCTTTAAGTCATCAAGGATCAAGTTTTCAAAACCTTCGACATTTTGATTCACTAACTCTTTTAAGACTTTGTATGAATGAGCTCTTAATTTGGGATCACCCTTCACATTCTCCCATAATTTACCCGTACGAATCCCCGTCCAAGCGTTAGCTGTATAAAAAAGCTTTTGTTGGATATCCAAAAATTCATCTGAGGATGTTAACCCTGTGTCTTGGATACTGCTCATGGCATCACCAAGCGCGATGCAGTTAAATACTAATGCCAGAAAGCCTAGACCACCGGCATTCTCGAACAGTTTATTCAAATCATTGAGCTTATTCATCACGATCCGCGTTCTAAGCTCGATGGTTCTTTGAGGTAGATCATCAGGTAACTCAATGTACTGCGGGTACTCCAATGTAGCTACAGCGAGAGCCTTCTTAATAGTCTTTTTATTTTTTAAAGCTGTTGTGTATTTAGAGTCAGCTTTGCGGTTATTTTTCTGGAAGTCAGCAATGATTGCATCGTTTTTTTCGAGCTTAATCAGATAATCATTTACGCGTGTTTTCCATTTTTTAAAATCGTGAGCGTAACCTTCTTTTATTGTTACGGGCATATTGTGTGCCATATGTTCTGCAATAACGGCAAATAAATAATAGCTATGACGGTTCAGAGGTTTAGCGAAAACAGGCATCAGCGAAATTGATACTTGTGAGGTCATGCTAACACCAAACTCTACAACGCCTTTTGCAAGCGCACCTATTGCAGATTTAAAAATAATATCCAGCTCTTGGAAACCTTTGGCGATATCTTTGAGAAAGGCTGTTTCCGCAGTGTTTGGGTTGGAAACAAAGTCCATGATCTTAGAGTACATATTCACGCGGTTGCTGGTATCAGATATCTGGTCCATCAACTGATTATCAGGATCAGGATTTTCTGAGACGATCGACTGTTCATCAAGCGCCTCTGTAATATTCTTCTCCATCACTTTAAATAAACTACGACTAAACCCTGAGGCATAGAGAGCAAGTAAACTGGTTGGTTTTTCCCATTGGCTTTCAGCCCACTGTCGGTCTTCTTCTTGCATCACCAGAGTAAATGACTCAACGGCTTGCTTGTGCAGTTGATACAAGCTGTACTGTGTGTCTTCGCTGTATAGGTCGAAGGTTCTTTCGAGATGATGCGGCGTTAAGGACTCCATTACTGCGATAAAGTCGCGTTTGACCGAAACCACTTGGGCTAGCATGGTTTCTTTTTGTTCTGACAGCTCTTGCATCTCGCTCAGCATTTGCTTCCAGTTGAGCTGCTGACGCCAGCGTTCAGTCGCTATCCATTGTTCGTATTTACCAAAACGGCTCGCAGAAATTCGATATTTGTCCTGTATCGCTTTAGCAATGTCACTTTGGGTATGTTGGTGTGATTCAATCGCTCCAGCGGAAAATTTAGCAGGATAGCCGGACTGAACTGAGCTTTTGTTCTGCTCTGCCAAATCAAGTTGGTGAGAGGAGTCATAATAGTCAGCCATGTCGGTATAAAACGACAGCTCTTCGCCGTTACGCTTAACGCTAGCTGGCATGTCTATCTCGTCACTTGCACCAAACATACACAGTTGCATGGCGGTCTGCATCAAGTTCCACTGGTTTGAAAACTGGTCAGTGAAAAGGCGGTAAGGGCTTGCGGCACCAACAAAATGCAGTGACATATCTTGAATGTCTGCGGTGTAATCTTTTATCGCGACGAAGTAGCCTGATTCTTCTTCTGGAATCGCAGAGGTTAAATCGCTTTCGACTGCGACAGGTTTAAAGACAGAACCATCTTCATCTGCTTTGGTGGCGATGCCAGAATCCGCAAAGCGACCATCATCGACGGCAGAAGATTCAATATCAGCGACTTGGGTTAACTTATCTATTGGTGCAATGTTGTGCTGATTCTCGTTTGAGGACAGAACAATGGTTTGCATGCGATCGATATGATTACTCGGATTGTTAAGTACGCGCATGAACGTGTGCCATGTCCACCGGTGCTCAGAGAAGCAAATCGATAGTACGCTTCCGTTGACGTAAGTAAGGAAGGGCTTTGCATCTTGTGGTGTCCCACGCTGCTCTGATTTTGGGCTTTCTGACTCTCCCAACTTATAGAGCGTGAATTGCGTTCCTTTGATTTCGTATTCGTCTAAGCTTTTGTTGATTGCATCATACACATACAGCCAACCGTCGCGCAGTTGACGCAGGGTGTAACCAACGGTATTGAGTTTGGCTGGGCCTTGGCCTTTCCATTCTTCAGGCAAACCAAAAGGTTGTGTCTCTTCTGTTTCTAGCTGATCGATGGCATAGCGGACTGGGATAAAGTGCGCAGGTGATGCTTCCGTTGCTTCTTTCTCAGTTTTTAAATTGAGAGGCTCTGGTTCAGACGGCGGTGGCGGATCGATTTTTTTTGTTTCTCCCTCCCAAAACATACTGCGCTCTGGGGGTGAGCCAGCAAGATCATCGGATTCCGTGGTTGGAACGATATTCAGCGATTTCAGTGTACCATCTCTTTCAAATGCCTGAACGGCCTCCTCATAGGTATAGCTGTTGTCATACCAGAACATAGAAGTTTTTGGGGGAAGTGGATTATTCATCGTTAGCCCATGTTTAAGAGTTTTACTCTGTTACGCAAATATCGCACCAAAATAAAGCAATTAAAAATCAATGAGTTATATTTTTATGGTTTTGCTTCAATCAAATAATTGTTTGTTTTTCCAATAAGTTGGTTGGTGTTTACCATTTTTTGTATTGATTGAATCAAAGTTTGAGTTGTGAGTGATGCCTCAATGAGCTGACAAAACAAAAGGGCTCCAGAGTTAACTCTGGAGCCCTTTCTAGTATTTAAGCTCTAAATAATTAGCGACGCTTTGGTTTACGTTGACCAGCTAGTTTGCCTTGTCCTTGTGGGCGACCTTGGCCTTGTGGCTTGCTACCTGCCGGGCGGTTTGCACCGTTGCCGCTAGGACGTTGGCCGTTGCTTGCAGGGCGTTGACCACCTGTAGCTTTGCCAGAACCGTTACGGTTACCAGATGGTTTACCATCTTTTGAACCGCCTTCAGAGCGTTTGTTCAAATGACCACCGAAGCCTGGTTGGTTTTTGGTATGTTTGGTTGCAAAGCGGTTTGCCCCGTGACGACCAGATTTACGACGTTGCGCAGGTGTTTGTGCTTCAATGTCTTCTGCAGGAACGAGACAGCCTTGTTTGTCACCAATCAAATGTTTTTTACCCATACTGACTAGGGCTTCACGGATCATTGGCCAGTTTGCTGGATCGTGATAACGCAACAGCGCTTTATGTAGGCGACGTTGACGTTCACCTTTTGCTACAGGTACATCTTCACGTTTTTTGTACTTCACGCGTTTCAGAGGGTTTGTCTCTGAGTAGTACATCGACGTTGCGTTACACATTGGCGAAGGGTAGAAGTTTTGTACTTGGTCACATTCGAAGTTGTTCTTTTTGAGCCACAGAGCAAGGTTCAGCATGTCTTCGTCTTCTGTGCCTGGGTGCGCAGAGATAAAATAAGGGATTAAGTACTGCTTCTTGCCTGCTTCTGCACTGTATTTCTCGAACATTTCTTTAAAGCGATCGTACGTACCCATGCCTGGCTTCATCATTAGATCAAGAGGACCTTTCTCTGTATGTTCCGGTGCAATCTTCAAGTAACCGCCTACGTGGTGAGTCACGAGCTCTTTCACGTATTCTGGTGATTCAATCGCAAGGTCGTAACGTACGCCAGATGCAACCATCACTTTCTTCACGCCTTCAACTTTACGCGCTTCGCGGTATAAATCGATCGTGTGTTTGTGGTCTGTGTTTAGCTTGTTACAGATGCCCGGGAATACACAAGAAGGACGACGACAGTTCGCTTCCGCTTTTGGATCTTTACAGCCCAGGCGGTACATGTTTGCAGTCGGGCCACCAAGATCGGAAATTGTGCCGGTAAAGCCTGGAACTTTGTCGCGAATTTCTTCAATCTCGTTGATGATAGACTCTTTCGAACGGTTTTGAATGATTCGACCTTCATGCTCGGTAATCGAACAGAAAGAACAGCCACCAAAGCAACCACGCATGATGTTCACAGACGTCTTGATCATGTCGTACGCAGGAATTTTTGCTTTCCCGTACATAGGATGAGGAACACGCGCGTAAGGCAGGCCAAACACAAAGTCCATCTCTTCGGTCGTCAATGGAATTGGAGCTTGGTTTACCCAAAGTTCACGATCACCATGGCTTTGAAGTAACGCTCGACCAGAGTACGGGTTCGTTTCTAAATGCAATACACGGCTTGCATGTGCATAAAGAATGCGATCGTTTCTTAGCTTTTCAAACGAAGGTAAACGGACCGCAGTCGTCGCAGCATCGTGGCGTGATGGGCGAATCGTGATTGGTTGTGCAACTGGCTCGTCTTTTTTAGTTTCACACTGAGTTTCTACTTCGTATGGGTTCTTTGGTACGAACGCTTCTTTACGAGGTTTTTCAATGCGAGAAGAATCAATAACCGTGTAGCCATCTGGCGCCGCTGGCAAGTTCACAGCAGTACCACGAATATTGGTCATGGTACTGATCTCTTCGCCGTTTGCGATGCGATGTGCTACTTCGACAAGTGCGCGCTCTGCGTTACCAAAAAGTAGGATGTCTGCTTTTGCATCAAATAGTACCGAACGGCGAACTTTATCTGACCAGTAATCGTAGTGCGCAACACGGCGTAGGCTGGCTTCGATACCACCTAAAACAATAGGTACTTCTTTGTAAGCTTCACGACAACGCTGAGAGTAAACCAAAGTCGCGCGGTCTGGGCGTTTGCCACCTTCGTTATTTGGTGTGTACGCGTCATCGTGACGAAGTTTTTTATCCGCGGTGTAACGGTTGATCATGGAGTCCATGTTACCCGCAGTGATCCCGAAGAACAGATTTGGCTTACCAAGTTGCATGAACGCATCTTTATTTTGCCATTCTGGTTGAGCAATGATACCGACACGGAAACCTTGTGCTTCTAGCAGGCGGCCAATGATAGCCATACCAAAGCTTGGGTGATCCACATAAGCGTCACCGGTTACAATGATAATGTCACAGCTATCCCATCCTAGGGCATCCATTTCTTTGCGACTGGTCGGCAAGAAAGGTGCCGTACCAAAACACTCTGCCCAGTATTTTTTGTACTCATGAATAGGAGTGATGTTATTGGTCATATTTTGCTCTCTGTTCCAGGGAGCGCGAATTATAGCGATTTGATTATCAGGTATCTATAACAAACTCATCTATTCAAGCTTAGTTCATCGAGTTTTATTTGGTTTGTAAAAATATCAATGCTCTATCGGCGATTTTCTGTCTAATTTCACCTTGAAAGCCTCATGGTTATAGATCGGTTCATGAAAAATGTCGCAATCTTAATACAAAGCATAAGCAATGGTGTGCTTATATGGGGTAAAGCCTATAATCAAATTAGTGCATATTAAATGCAAAAGGCTGAGCTGCTCTGGAAATAGTTCTAAGTCGATAGGCTTATCGTTGACACAATCCATCTATAAAGAGGATCGGCAGGTCCCAACTGGAATGTCGCGAATTGACTGTGAATTTTGAGCCTTGGGCTAATTACAAAAAAAGGGGCTAGGGTATGAGTGAATCTACGACAACAGTGCATCCAAAAATGCAAACGACTTCCAGTCTAACTCCTGTTATAGAGTGGTCTTACGATATTGATACTCGCGAGTTCGAATGTGATCAGCAAGGAATGGCAAAGGCATTTGGGATAAGTACGCCAGTAACCAGCCTAAATAACTTGTTTGATCATATGCTGATGGGGCAACAAGAAACGCTAAAACAACGAATTCTAGAAGTGGAACTCTTTGGCGGACGGGGGCGGTTTTCTTGTTGCATGATGCTAAAAAACGTTAACTTAGTGCACGTTACTATTAGTTTTGAAAGGCTCAATAAGCGCATTATCCAAGGCACTATCATTCCACAATTAACAATCACTGGTTGCGAATAGTTAGCGAAAATTCTCGAAACGATTTTTGATTTGCCAAATGTAGGCGTTTTAGTTGCCGATGAAGATACGCGCATCTTAGGTTGTAACCGTGCCTTTGAGTTACAAATGGGCTATCAAAACCGAGATCTGGTTGGGCTTAAAACTCATATATTCAGTACCTCTCACCATAGCCAAGCGTTTTATGATCAGCTGTGGCAGCAAATTAATGATGAAGGATGTTGGTGTGGTAACTTGCTGAGCAAAACAGCAAACGGTAGCAACCAAGCTCATCATCTTTGTATTTACCGACTTACGTTTCACTCTGGACGAATTCTTTATCTCGGATTTTCTACGGATATTTCTGCTTCGTTGTTGTGGATGAAAAATCGTTGTGAACAACAGCATGATTGGGCTGCCTTTTTACCGACGAGGAAAGAATTTGAACTCCAATTAGCTACCTTAGCGAATGAAAGCAGAAATAAAGAACTCAACATTGTTATGACACTAAGACCCAAGTTTTCGGAGAGATACTTGCTTGAACAGCAATTAGGTTTTGCAGATTTTATTATGCGAAGTCGCTACACCAGTATTGCGGGGCAGTTATCTCGGGATGTGTTTGTCGTATGCTTGCAGACCCCTCATTGCCAATGGTTGAGCCCGGTTCGTTTGATCCAAATTGCCATGAAAGGGTTCTTTAATGAGCTTAGAAATGAAATGGGCACAAAAATGCATGCCACTATCGTTAAAGGCCAAACTGGTGTGTCAATCCTTGGCTATGATACGAACCGACCAAGACAAGCGCTAGCACATGCAGCGCAAGCAATGTTGTCCTCTATTTCCGGTGAAGGTAGCTATTTCAACTTTTACGACAGTGAACTTCACTCTGAATTAGTGAAGCGCCAACATCTCGAGGCGTTTTTGGAGGCGCAAATAGAGAGTGGGCTAGTGGACGTTTACTTTCAACCGATTATCGACGTTCAAACCGGAAGCGTGGTTAAGTTCGAGGCTCTCGCACGCTTCTATGATGAAAATGATGCGTATTGCACGCAAAAGATGATCGCTATTATTGAAGATCTAGAACTCATAGCGGCACTTGATGATGTGGTCTGCCAAGCTGCGTTGAAGCACTTTCCGCGCTTACAAGAAATTTATGGCGAGGAAGTGGGCGTGACCATCAATCGCTCCCTCAATACGAAATTGGATTCTCTTCAGGTCCTTCAGCGGTCGCATGATTTGATTAAAGCCAGTGGTGTAGACCCTAAGCGAGTAACTATCGAGCTAACAGAAACCGCGTATTTTGAACAAGATGAGGAGCATACTCGAGCTCTAGAGGAAGTGCGGAAAGAGGGCATTGAGATCGCGATTGATGACTTCGGTACTGGGTATTCTTCTTTTTCTTATCTAGAAAAAGGGCAGTTTGATTTACTGAAAATAGACCGAAAATTCGTCAAGAACATTCATAAAGGGAGCACTAGCTATAACATTGTGAAAATGGTCACCGAGCTTGCACAGCAAATGAATGTAAAAGTGGTTGCTGAAGGCGTGGAATCTAAGCAAGAACTTCAAGTATTGGCAGAAATCGGTGTCGATTACATGCAGGGCTTTCTATTTTCTGCTGCCGTGCCTGTCGATTTGATGGATAAAGCGGACAGTTATGAGCATCTGTTCTCTGACATCGCGATTGAGTCTAAGCAAAGTGATGTGTTGCAATCTTTGAGCCATGAACAAGTCAGGTCTATGGACCCTGGAGAACCGCTCTCCTTGGCAGTGGAGTACATGAATTTGAATCCAAGCTCGCCTTTAGTTGTTCTCAATGAAAATCGTTGTGTTGGGTTAATTACGAAAGAGACGGTGAATTTACACCTAACGCCTTCGATGGGAACAGAGCGAGAAACTGAACGAGAAAGCCGAATTTGGAAACGTCCTGTTAATCAGATAATGAGCACCGAATTTGTGTTGGTTGATGAGGATTTACCTGTCTCTGTTATTCGAGAGTTGGTTAAAACCGGCATCCGTTTCCCTTGGGTACTGTGTAATACCAAAGAAGAGTACCGTGGAGTTTTAACGCAGGAAGACGCGTTGAAGTATCTTGCTTCTCTGTGAATAAAATTGTCTTACCGTTTTAGCTCATTTGGGGGCCGACTTTCGGTGGTTTGGCGATAGTTGATTTGATATTATCGCCCCCAAAATGACTTTTGAGCGTGCATTCAACATGATTCAACAATTGCTGGTTACTTTCCCTCCGATGCTATTTGGCGCACAAGCGCTACTGACTTTGCTTCTAATCAAGGGCGATATTTGTCCTGGTCAGCGAGGACGTCTTCATAAAATGTTGCCTGCAGTAGCTGTATTGTGGCTCGCTGTTGCGTCACTTCGCATTGAAGCATTTATGATCGTGTTTGCTATTTTCTACTTCTATTCTCAGGTTCAAACCAAGAAAACGCGTGAAAAAGGGCCACTATGGGCGATGCATTTAGCGAATGGTTTGGCCTTTGCGTATGTGAGTATTCAAGTATTTGAGCAATCAAGCTGGCCAGCATCGATAGCGATGGCGCTAATGATATTTTTCCTTGGGGCGTCATTTTCTCAATTGCTACTTACGATAGCTCGCAGCAGATTACAGGCATTTCACCGCATTTTACCAGTTACTGGCATTGTGTCTGGAATGCTATTAGTCATCGCAACGTTGTTTGCTTCTTACCAGTTAAATGAAGCCATACTAAACGCTGCGACACAGCCGATCTTGCTGTCTTTAGCTATGCTAATTTCTTCAATTATTGTGTGGTGTTGGCATATTTTTACGCATAAGAAACCAGAAAAGGTGCAACTGAGCGTTGCCTTGTTTCTAGCACTCGCGTCGATGACGAGCCTGCAAGGTTTATTCTCTCTCGCGGCTTAACCTCTATTCTAAAGACAAAGCTAGACGGCTTATATCCAAGTGCTTTCTTGGTGCTTGGGTATAAGGTGATCACGTTTTAGATCGCACTCACTTTAAATTCGCGTGATTACTACTACGCTTGTTTATATACCTTGTCGAAGAGGAGAGTCGCGATGGATTTAAGCAATGTAGGTAATCTGGACAGCACTATTTTGCTAGGTATCGTCAACGAAAAGCTACGTTTAGAGTGCGACAGTTTTGACGAGTTAGTATCAGTGTATGAGATGGATGTAGAGTCTGTAGTCGGCAAGCTTGATATGCTCGGTTATCAGTACGATCCATTGACTAACCAATTTAAAGCATATCAACGCTAAGCCTTTCATCACCCAAATCTTTTAAGCCACCTTGATTCCGTCAAGGTGGCTTTTACATTGTAGCCTCGCGGTTGCGAAAAAAGCTTGTAAGTAACGCTTCTCTTTCTCTGAGTGACGCGTTGCTGCAAACAAGCGACGCCATAAGCCTTGGCCGAAAGGTTTACTGGTAATAAGACCTTGGCGAGAAAATTCAGAAATCGCCCAATTGGGTAGTGCCGCCACCCCTAATCCAGCAGAGACCATCTGAACTAGCATGAGAGTATTGTCGGCTTGCTTCCATTTCGCAGGTTCTATTCCTGCTGGCTGAAGAAAGTGTTTTACGACGTCTAGCCTTTGTTTTTGAACCGGATAAGAGAGCATGGTTTGATCTGCGAGATCTTGCGGATCAATAATTTCTTTTTCCGCCAATGGGTGGTTGGTTGCGGTAATTAAACGCATTTCAAAGTCGAATAGAGGCTCGTAGTGGACTTCAGATCGAGGTTGGATATCGGAAGTAATAACGAGATCGAGTTCGCCTGCCAATAGAGCAGGGAGTGGTTCAAAGCCAAAACCAGAGGAAAAGTCCAATGTTACGCTAGGCCAAGCAAGTTGGTACTCCCTAAGTGCAGGCATTAGCCATTGGAAGCAAGAGTGACATTCAATGGCCATATGTAATCGGCCATTGACGTCCTCTTTCAAGCTCGCTAAATCATTTTCTGCTCTTGCGAGTTTCGGAAGGATATCTTCTGCAAGACGCAATAGGATTTCTCCCTCTGAAGTGAACTTCACCGGACGAGTCTTTCTCAGGAAAAGTTGCCCTCCAATTCGCGCCTCCAAATCTTTGATCTGATGAGACAGTGCCGACTGAGTGAGATGCAAAGCGGTCGCTGTCGCCGTTAGAGAGCCAGTGTCTCGAAGCGAAGTGAGTGTCCGCAAATGTTTTAGCTCTATCATGAATTCCTTTCATCCTTTGTTGCTCGCTATGAACAGAATAGCAATCGTGTAAATAACTTAACGACAAAAAATGGATATGTAAACGTCTAGACGTCTATTTGTTGTTTTTATTTGCGAATCATGTCGCTTCATGATGAATTTTTTTAATAAACAAGTTGAATAAATGGACGTTGTTCTAATATCAGATGAGAGCGATAGTTTAGCCATCCAGACATCTTATTCTTTACCGAAAGATGCTCTGATCCAAACAAATTGAACAAAATTGAGAAAGGAATAGGGACATGGCGACAACGACTCACATACTAGGTTATCCACGCATTGGTGAAAAAAGAGATTTAAAATTCGCTCAGGAGAAATACTGGCGAGGAGAAATTGATCAAGCTGAGCTTAAAAAGGTTGGGGCAGATCTACGCGCCAAAAACTGGCAAACACAAACGGATGCTGGTCTGAGTTTTGCCACCGCTGGCGACTTCGCTTGGTACGATCATGTACTGACGACCACGTTGCTATTGGGTCATGTGCCAAAGCGTCACGCTGATGGTTTCCCTAACCTGGATACGTTGTTCAAAGTGGGTCGCGGTCAATCTCAGGCTGGTTGCAGCTGTGCGGGCGCTGCGGCATCGGATATGACCAAATGGTTCAACACAAACTACCATTACATTGTCCCTGAATTCAGCAAGGACGATACGTTTGAAGTGAGCTGGCCGCAACTGTTTGAAGAAGTCAACGAAGCGCTTCAAGCTGGCCACCAAGTGAAGCCTGTTTTGCTTGGTCCAGTCAGTTACCTTTACTTGGGCAAAGAGGTCGAAGAAGGGTTTGACCGCTTAACCCTGCTACCACGCTTACTTACTGCTTACCAAGCTATTTTGGCAAAGCTAGCAAGTCAAGGTGTTGAGTGGGTTCAGATTGATGAGCCAATTTTGTCACTGGAGCTAGAAAGCAAATGGGCTGATTCGTTTAAGCTAGCCTACCAAGTGATTCGAAGCGATGTAAAAGTGCTGCTAACGACGTACTTTGACTCCGTAAGCGATACGCTAGACAAAATTGTAGAGCTACCGGTGGATGGTTTGCATATCGATTTATCTGCCGCCCCTCAGCAGCTTGACGATGTGGTTGCCAAGTTACCGGAGGGGTGGGTGCTTTCTGCTGGCGTTGTGAATGGTCGTAACGTGTGGCGTTCGGATTTAAGTGCCCAACTCGAGCGTCTACAGCCAGTCAAAGAGAAACTGGGCGACAAACTTTGGGTTGCCAGTTCATGTTCTCTGCTACATAGCCCTGTTGATTTAGCACTGGAAACAGAACTGAGCGAAGAAGTAAAAAGTTGGTTTGCCTTTGCAAAACAAAAAGTGGCAGAAGTCGCCTTGCTTGGCCGAGCGCTCGATGGTGATCAAAATGCGATTCTCGCTTGTGATACCTATAGCCAGCCAATCAAAGCACGTAAAACGGCAACGCATGTGAATAAGCCACAAGTTCAAGCACGTTTAAACAGTATTACTGCATCACTTGCCGAGCGCAGCGCACCTTACGCGGAGCGTGCTGCGCATCAAGCTGAAGTATTGGGCTTGCCTCTGTTGCCAACCACGACAATCGGTTCTTTCCCTCAAACGGGTGAAATTCGTGTTCAGCGCAGTGCTTATCGTACAGGTCAATTATCTGAGTCTGAATATATCCAAGCACTTAAAGGACATATTGCTGACGCAGTAAAACGTCAAGAGGCGCTCGACCTAGATGTGCTTGTTCATGGTGAAGCAGAGCGTAACGACATGGTGGAATACTTCGCTGAGAACTTGGCGGGTTTTCAAACGACCAAATTTGGTTGGGTACAGAGTTATGGCTCTCGCTGTGTGAAACCTGCCATTGTAGTTGCTGACATTGAACGTGAAAAACCGATCACGGTTGAATGGTCGACGTACGCCCAGTCGCTAACCAGCAAACAGATGAAAGGCATGTTGACTGGACCAGTTACGATTTTGTGTTGGACGTTCCCACGTGAAGACATCACACGTCAAGAAATTGCGCAGCAACTTGCTTTGGCGCTGCGTGATGAGGTGTCTGACCTGCAAGATGCAGGCATCAATATCATTCAAATTGATGAGCCAGCCATTCGAGAAGGTTTACCACTCAAAAAACGCGATCAAAAAGCGTACTTAGAATGGGCCGTAAATGCGTTTAAGGTCTCTGCGGCAAGTGCAAAACCAGAAACTCAGATTCACACTCATATGTGTTACAGCGAGTTCAATGAAATCATTGATTCGGTTGCGGCACTCGATGCGGACGTCATTACCATTGAAACATCTCGCTCAAATATGGAGCTGCTGAAAGCATTTGAAGAGTTCAATTACCCGAACGAAATTGGCCCTGGTGTTTATGACATTCACTCACCAAACATTCCTACGGAAGAATGGATTGAAGGTTTAATCAAGAAAGCGGCAGAAAAAATTCCGGCTCAACGTTTGTGGGTAAACCCAGATTGTGGTCTGAAAACACGAAACTGGAAGGAGACAGAAGCCGCATTGGCAAATCTGGTTTCAGCGGCGAAGAAGCTCCGTGCTGAGCTGGCGTAACACATCGTTACAGCAAATAAAAACGGAGACTGTGGTCTCCGTTTTTCTATTCTTAATTGTTAACTTTCGTTTTCAGATTATCCAATAATAGCGAATCATCGTCTCATGCCGAAAGCAACAAAAATTACTGTAGCTACTTCACCTGAGTACAAGTCTGTGCGGAAACCAACTCATCTGCCATCAACTGACCGCGAGAATTACGTACCTTAATACGATACATCAAGCCCATATCAATTTGCTTGCGAACTTCTGGGTTGCTGCAGTAGGTATAGATACTGGTATTCAGTACTTGATTTAACGGCTTTGCACCGAGTGCGCCATCGTTATAAATCATCATCATCTCTACAACATTTTTGTTGGATGAGACACGCATTATTTGCAGTGGACCGTACTCTAAAGGGAGGCCCGCAGACAAGACTCCTGCTCGGTTTGATGCCATAAGCTCAAGTTGGCGCTGATTATCATCGGTTGATGAACAGCCAGCCAGAGCACCAAATACCAAGAAAAGACACAGTAATTTTTTCATAAATTAAAACACTTTTTTGAACGGTTTCACGATTACATGATCGTAAACACCAGCCGCTACATAAGGATCGGCTTCTGCCCACGCTTTAGCATCCTCTAGAGAGGCGAATTCAGCGATGACAGTTGAGCCCGTAAATCCAGCTTCACCAGGATTGTCAGAATCTATCGCAGGCATCGGACCAGCTGTAAGAAGGCGACCTTCGTCTTGTAGCTTTTGTAAGCGACCCAAGTGTTGTGGGCGAACGCTCATGCGTTTTTCCAACGAGTTCTCAACGTCCTGTGAAAAGATGACATACCACATAGCATAGTTCCTTAATTGGTAGGGTAAAGTGTTAATTTAACGCCTTTTTTGTGTCTCTCACAAGTGAACAACAGAAAATGTGAGGTCCTTTCTAACTGTTAGCGTTGTAGGTTGACTAATTCTGAACCGGACGTGGTTTACCTTCACTGTCAATGGCTACGTAGTTGAAGGTCGCATCACAAACCATGAAGCGTTCGCCAACACCGTGAGCTTTGACGGGTTTGACCCATACTTCCAAATCGACACTCATGGATGTGCGGCCGATCTTAGTGCATTCGCCGTAGCAGCATACGACATCGCCCACACCAACAGGTTTTTTGAACGTAATGCTTGATACCGAAACGGTGACAACGCGACCACAAGAGATCTCTTTTGCCAGAATCGCGCCTGCTAAGTCGAGCTGAGACATTATCCAACCGCCAAAAATATCGCCATTGGCGTTTGTATCTGCAGGCATTGCAAGGGTACGAAGCAGCATTTGACCTTTCGGAGAGCTAATTTCTTGACTCATTGTGACATCCTAAATCTTAAAGGCGCTCAAACTAAGCGCCAACATAGTAAATACCTAGAACCAAAGGTCCTTAAAAAACCGCAGATACCGGACCAGAGAAAGTTGGTTTACAGCAGCAAGAATGGTCTGAAAACGGTACGTTGTTTGAGCGGTTTACTGATACATGGAGCAAAACAGCGACCCTAAGGTCGCTGTGAAGTCGCGGATTATAGCAAAACTGAGTTTTTAATCATCAGTGGACACATCGGATGAGTTATTTTTTTGTTCTTTTGGCATGTGTTTATAAATGTAAAAGCCAGTCGCAATCATGTAAGCAAATGTCGCGATCAACATTCCAAATACTTTGAAGTTAACCCAAACATCCAACGGCAATTCGTAAGCAATATAAATGTTTAGGCCAGCGAAGAATGAGAAGAAGCCAACCCAAGCCCAGTTAATCTTTGCCCAAACAGCGTCAGGTAACGTAATTTCCTTGCCTAGCATACCTTTGATGGCTGATTTTCCCAATGCGTGGCTCACTGCTAAGCCAATCGCCAGAATCGCGTAAATGATGGTGACTTTCCACTTTATAAAATTGTCGTCGTGGAAGAAAAGGGTCATGCCGCCGAAGATAGTGACGATAACAAATGTTATTAGCTGCATCTTTTCGACTTTCTTATACAGCGCATAGGTGACGACAAGCTGAATGGCTGTTGCTACGATCAGTGCACCTGTCGCCACGTAGATGTCGTACAGCTTGTATAAAGCGAAGAAAACGATGAGTGGTATAAAGTCTAGGATCTGCTTCATGATGGCAAAATCTACCTAATTGTTGAATTGAAGACAGTCTAACGGAATCTGACAAGATGTGAATACTGAGGAAGTTAAGGTAAGAATAGTAACGCTTAGTATATCGTACAGCCCGCAAGCTTCTTCCACGTCGAAACAGCAAATGGAAGGAATAAAAATTGCCGCGTGAAGCGGCAATAGAGTTGAGAGTTTTAAACCTTAAGCCACACGTTGATATTGGGAAATAAGCGTTTTTACATCTTCTAAATAGCCTTCCCGCAGTAAGTTATCGACCGTTGCTTCTAGCTCTTCGAGAGACATCGTGAAGCAAGTGGATTTACCAGTCATCAGGGTCAGATATTGATGATACTCTTCTTCTGTATAGTGGCCTAAGCGATCAAGTAACAGTGTTTTGATTCCATGATGAATCAAGCCGTAGTATGTATGTCGATGAAGTAACATGGCGATCTCCTTATCAAGCTCATACGCTACTCATTTGCAGCCTGCTTGACCTTCTGGATAATTCGATTTACTCCAATAATGCACATCTAGTGCCAATTCTATATTTGCAAATTAAAAAGTGCTGGAAGGTGCAAAATTCTCGTTCTGTAACCATCTTTGGATGACGACTTGAAGTGCATTTAACGTGGTGGGCTTTTCGAGCCTGTCATCCATGAGTTTCGAAATTAGCTCCAACTCTCTAGCTCCAGACTCACCAGATAAGGCAATGATTGGAACGGAGGATGTGATTTGCTTAATCCGCTGGCTGGCGTCAAATCCATTCATTACCGGCATTTGGACATCCATAAGAACGAGATCAATCTTGTGAGAGTGGAATAGTTCTACCGCAGAGGCTCCATTATTTGCTTGTAAGCTGTTGACTCCCAATCTTTTTAAATACATCTGTACCAAGGTGCGTTGCACCTCTTTGTCATCTACAATGAGCACTGTTGGTGCATCTTTACATACTTGTACGTGTTGAGCTGAATGATTTTCAGAATGTGATGCAGTTGCTTTCCAGCTATCAAAGTCCGGTGCTCTTAATGTCTCTGGTTTTGGTGCGTTTGGTACGACTGGGAAATACAAGTAGAATTCTGTGAACTCGTTCAATTCAGACTGGCACTCTATTCGTCCTCCGAAGGAGCGCATAACACGTTGGCAATAGCCCAAACCTAAGCCACTGCCTCCGCTTTTTTGATACGAGAAAAAGTCATCAAATATCTTGTGTAAGATACTGCTATCTATACCTGGCCCACTATCTCGGAAGATCAGAATGTTTTCGTAAGCCCCCGTCTGGGTACGAATCTCAATTTGACTGTCGGGATAAGAATCAAAATAGTAGATAGCGTTACGAATCAAATTGAAAATGACAAAGTTAAACAGGGTCTCATTTAACTTCGCGACAAAATCGTGTGCCTGTGGCAGGTTAATTCTCTCTATTATTTGATCGTTTTCAAAACCATAACGGCTTACTGCTTGGTCGATGGCTTTATGTATGGAAGTGAGAGCTAAAGGCTCATGCTCTGGTGAACTGTCGCTAACTTCTCGTAAAATAATATCGATAAGTTGTCTACCGCGTTGTATAGCGGCTTCACCTTTATCAATTTCTCTTTTTAGCGTATCCAGTGAGGCGTTTGACTCTATATGCTGTTTTAAAGCTTCAAATTGTAATTGTACTTGAGCGAGAGGGTTACGCATTTCATGTGCAATGGAGTTAGCCAGCGCACGGCTTTGGCGTACCTTTCTATCGGCTTCAATGGTGCTCTGGATGCGAACTAATAACGTTTGCAGAGCTGAGATTTCTTCATTAGAAAACAGCTTATTATCTATTTTATGTGAAGAAATTAGTAAGTGAGTAACAGACTTTCCACGACCGAAGAGAGGCATAACGAGCGCAGTATTGCTTGAGCGCATGCGCTCGTAGAGCTTTCTCATCGACCCTTTAGAAGAGGAGGCATAATCAATTTCTTCAGACAACTCATCTAGCACGAGAACTGACTTGCTTGACGGCAGGTACTCTTCGTAAAACGTTTCTGTGTAATTGCTAGTGACTAGCTGTAGCTTGTTGTTTGGTATGTTAAGTAACGATGCCAACTGACGCATAGCATCATCTATTGAGCGTTTAAACTCTTCCTCTAACCCAAGGATTTGCTGAACGGGAGTGTGTCGTTTCCCATAAATAAAATACGAAGCGAAACGACTGACTCGCTTAAAAAGCAAGTGCCAAGTGATACCGATAAGCGCGCATAAAGGTACCGCAACAAGCCATTGGTTATCTTCAGAGATAGGAATAAATATCGCCCCTAGCGGCAGAACAAAAATGGCGCAGACTAAGAGCGCGCTTACCGTTAAGTACGTGAGATATTTAGCGCTGTAGAAGCGAGAGGTAAGTAGGGCATAGCCCACAAACAACATTTCGCTGATTGAAAGTGCTGGTGGTAACCAAGTTAGGGAGAAGTCGCCAAGGAAATACGTCATTCCAAGGTGTATCACTGCCGTAGATAACATGAATACCAAAATGCCAGCGATCATATAGTTGCTTTTTGCTAGCGTGAGCTTGCTGCTGTTAGCGCGCATGGCAATCAAGTTAAGCAGCGTTAGTACCACGAAAGCTAGCAAACTAATGAAAAAATATGAGGTATGTGGGCCAAATTCAATGACGAACTGGCTTGGACCACTAATGGTGACATTTTCGACAGTAAGATTCGGCACTAAGTTGATGTACAGTGAATACGTTGCTAGTGCGACAAAGACGACTTTTTGCCAGACTTTGACCGCTGTTTTTTTAACATCTGCGGTTAACTGGCAAGAAAAATAGAATGCAAACGCAAAGGCGAAAAAAGACGCTAAGTTCGCTAACTTAGCCATAAAAATGCCACCAACAGAGCCTAATTCTGGCAATAAATCGGTATGGAAATAGGCGTTGCTGCTTATCCAAACAATGATACAGCTGGAATAAGCGATGTAAGGCGCGTGATGCGAGCCTAAGATTGATTCACTCTTCTGTTTTAGGCGATAGCAGTAATACAGTAGCCAAGCGAATACTATTAGTACAGTCGCGTACAATGCCATTGCTTTTGGGTAAAAGAGACCGTGCAAATGAACATCAAGCATGCTCATTCACCTTTTTATCCATTCTTTTTGTTCGTACGCAATGTTTGTAGTCGCGAAATTGTATGTCTTGAAATGCTTCAACCATCATACCTAAATTCCAGAAACCGCGGTATGTCTTGGTACCGTCACCGTTAATGTCGCGGTATCCTGAGTGAAAGTAGGCACTTAAATCAATAGATTGATAGAAATTTAACATAAATACTTGCTCAATAATGGTAAAGCCGAGCTTATAGCCTGCTTTATAGAGCTCGCTCATCATAGTTTTTTGCGCCAGATACAAAAAATACAGCTTTTGTTGAATGTTGCCTCCCACCGTAAGACGCAGTACTTCGCAAACCGCTTCACTGTTCTTTACACGAGATTGAAACTGAGCATCAAACCCAACAAGAGTGTGCTCATGAGTTAGAGCACGACACTCCAAAATACCCAGTTGATTGAGAACACTGTACCCATGATTAGGAAAGCAAAACTGCCATTGTTCGTTACTAAACTGTGGTGAGTAACTGAGCCAGTTATTTCGTTGATGCCAGCTTTGCACTAAAGCGGAGGAGACCATGATTGGTGAAGATGACGATTTGAGCAAGAGGGCAAAGTGCTGCCCTTTTTGCGAGAGTGATAAAAGAGGCAAGATTTCAAACCATTGTTCAGTTTGGACGAAAAGCTCAAGATTACTCAGTGTGATCGCTTCGGAAATCGGCATTAACGCTGCATGATTTGGCAGCATTACCTCAAGATCGCAATCTGCGATATCTTCAATTAACACGCTAGTATAGCTGTGGTCGTCAAACGGAAGCGGAGTAGGAATCGCAGCTTCGTTTGAAGGATATTTTTGCTTGATTGCTTCGATCTCGCATTGACACCAGAAAACCATCCAATGCGGGTAACAATCTGCGGCAAGTTGTTCAAGTAAACGAATCTCTTTGGAGAAACCTGTCGGATACTGTTGCACTAAATCTCGATAATCCATTAACTCAAATAGTGCAGAAAGACTTTTTGATGTGTGTTTAGGAAAGAGAGATTTAAGCAGTTTTATTCGATACAGAGCAACCTGTTGAAAAAGAGCATCTCGTTTTTGTTTCGTTAGGGTAAGAATAACTGAGTCAACCAGGGCCTGCTGCTTTGATTCGATCGGCAAATTTATTTTGGTGAGATATTCCAAAGATTGCTCAAGACTCATGATATAACCTAGCTCTAACGTTTTGTTATATTTTGTAATGGTTTATATCATTTTGAAAAATTTATGCCATCGGTTTCTATTTGTATAGTTACGTAATGCAAGAAAAGACAAAAAAACCGCTCATTATGAGCGGTTTTTGGTCTATTCAAGAAAGGGTTAGGCTTCTTGCTTTTTTAGCTCAGCTTCTGCCGTTTCTTCTTCAATTAGCGCATCAACGATAACTGCACATGCAGCATCACCTGTGATGTTCAGTGCTGTACGAATCATATCGAAAATACGGTCAAGAGCGAATAGCAGCGGTAGACCTTCAATTGGAATGCCAGCGGCAAGAAGCACGGCAACCACTAGGAAAGAAGGGCCAGGAACACCCGCTTGACCAACCGCACCCAATGTAGACGTTACGATAATTGCAATGTAAGCGCCCATGCCTAGATCGATATTGAACAGTTGAGCAAAGAAGATAGCAACCAAGCCATAGTAAATCGCATTACCTGACATGTTGATCGTTGCGCCTAGAGGCAGAACAAATGATGCAGTTGAATTTTTTACGCCCAGCTCTTTTTCACAGGTGTCCATTGTAACAGGCAGTGTTGCCATAGAAGACGCTGTTGAAAGCGCAACTGCTTGCGGTTTCTTCATTGAAGACAGGAATTTCTTCGCAGATGTCTTCGTGAAAACATGCACCATTGCTGGGTAAACAACGAAACCGAAGATTAGGATGGCGGCAACGTAAACAACGAACAGTTTAAACACCACCATTAGCGCACCAAAACCGAACGTACCGACGGCTTCTGCCATCAGACCAAATACACCGATAGGTGCAATGATCATTACTTTGTTAATAGTTATAAGTAAAATTTAGCCGATGAGCATTCATAGGTCGATAAAACGGATTATGCATATCGACACCGAATTTAGTGTTAATCAGTTATCAGTAGTCCTTCCAACGTAATTGGTTTGTGGTTTTAGGTTGCTAACTCAACCTAGAAGGTATTATGTGATTAGTATCACAATATGTAAGTGTGTGTTGTTGTATAACGGACAGTCGAAATTGTGAGATGTTTTTACGATGCTATTCATAATGAGTCTCTAGATTACAAAACTTATCCTGAAGGAATAAAAATGAAGAAAGTGAGTTTAAAGTTTAAAGAAATTAATGATGTAGAAGCAAACGCTACTTATTCGGATGGTTGTTCTGGTAGTCGAAGCGATTGTTGTACACGAGTTTGTACACGTAACGATGTTAAGTCAACAGATGATAGCGTTAAGGCTTGGGATGAGTATTTGGAAGTAAACGCAGGTGTTCTACAATATTAATCTACTGAACTGAGTAGGAGATGGCTAGCAAGTGCTAGCCTTTTTTTATGCTAAATAAGAAATATAAAGTTAAAGACAGTGTTGATGTCTACACATTTTCTACAGATAGTGTTGATTGTACTAGGGTGCAATTCTACAAAATAAATACCAGAGAAAAGTTAACGATAGAGATAGATTCAAGCTTTCTAGCAGTCCTTTCTTCGCTAGACGGTTCGCTACCACTAAAAGATATACTGATAGAAAATAAAATATTAGTAGATACTACAGAAATCGAAAATTTATTAGATTATTTGTTAGATAAAGATTTAATCAAAGTTATTGATTCTAGTGATTATATTAGTGATTGGGAAAGAATTCGATACTCTAGGCAAATTAACTATTTTGATGACCTTATCCCTGAACAAGAGGGAGAACTATCTCAATATAAATTAATGCAAAAAAATATAGTTATTATAGGTTGTGGTTCTGTTGGTGGTTCAATTGCATCACAATTAATTAGAGCTGGAATATTAAATTTGACTTTAGTCGATTATAAAATCATTGATAAAAGTTGTTTTGTGAGGCATGTTTACGCTGATGAATCCAATATAAATTCATATAAAGTTGATGCACTAGAGGAACACTTAAGGAAAATAAATCCTGAGGCTAATATAAACAAAATTAGAGATAAAATCACACCAAGTAGTAACTTAGATAGTCTAATAGATAACTCGATAGATCTTGTTATCAATACGGCAGATGAGCCATACATTGGACACATTAGCGTAAAAGTTGGTAGGTATCTATGGGACAAGAATATTGGTCTTTATGTAGCAGGAGGCTTTGATGCTCACTTAATGAGTTCGGGAGAGCTAATTTATAGAGGAATAACACCGTGTATTGATTGTTGTTCAAATACATTTCGTAATGCATTAAAAAATTGGAAACCTAAATATAATTATAACTCTGGGCTAAATAATTCATCGTCAATAAGTCGAGATGATATATTGATAGGAGGTGCTGGCGGTACATTTGCACAAACATTGTATAGTAGTAGTCTTGCTTGTATGAATATTATTGATTTTTTATTAGGTAATTCAGATGGTAGTAATAAGGTCAATAAAAGAGGAGAGTTCCTTATAGAACGATGTGAACAAACTTGGTTTGAAATGAAAAAGCAAGAAGGATGTAGTTTCTGTGATTAATGATATTTATAGATTAAAATCTTCTATAGCACTCGTTTACGATGATAACGTTTTAGATGTTTTTCTTTCTAACCTTAGAGAACAATTTAAGATTACAATTGAGTATAAATATATTGTTGATTTGTTGTTTTGTTTTGATGGTAAAAAAACTGTCAGAGATGTATTGGAAGTTTATGAAAATATAAGCAAAGATGATTTGTTTGAACTAATTTTATTTTTATCCCAAAAAAATGTACTAATCAAAGTTGATTGTGAATACCCTGATGATTTTGTGTCCGATCAATACAGGTTAATCAACTTTTTTGAGGATTACTGCTCTTCTACAAGTGATGTGATTTCATCATTAAAAATGATTAACACTAGTAAAGTTATGATTGTAGGATTAGGTGCAGTAGGAACTTGGGTTTCAGAATCTCTCATAAGATCAGGTTTAAAGAATATTACATTAGTAGATGATGATACGGTTGAAATTTCAAACCTTCATAGGCAAGGTATGTTTTTTAACAAAGATGTTGATAGATACAAAGTAGATGTTTTATCAGAAAATCTACGTAGTGTATTCCCTGATGTGAAAGTAAATAAAATTAAAGAGAAACTAACCCCAGACTTTTTTTGTAAGTACACTGAAAAATATGATTTAGTAATTAATTGTGCTGATAAGCCGAGTGTAGATGAAACGACAAGAATAATTGCAAAATTTTGCATGAAAAATAAAATACCACATATAGTAGGTGGCGGTTATAATTTACATTTGACGCTAATTGGACAAACAGTAATTCCTAATCGAACAGCTTGTGTTATGTGTTTCGAGAAACATTTACAAAAGATAAATGAAGCTGATTTGAATGGTGTAAAAAAGCTAGCTAGAAAAAATCGTAAGATTGGCAGTTTTTCACCTTTGAGTAGCATCGCCGCATCACTAGCAACAATAGATGCTTTAAAAATAATTTCAGGAAAGTACGATTGTATATCAAACGCTAATTCGAGGATTGAGTTTAATGTAAGAGAAAGGGATATCAATAAACACTCCGTAGAAAGAAATGTTAATTGTGAGTGGTGTGGAAACAATGGTCTATATAATTAGGTGATTTTATGAGTGGTCATATTGAGCTAGTCGGTGTTAAAACTAATAATTTAAAGAATATTGATTTTAAATTAAATAAAGGAGAAATAACATCATTGATTGGTATCAGTGGTGGAGGGAAGTCATCACTAGCATATAATACATTATATGAACTATGTAAAAATGAATTCAGATCTCTAGAGAGTGGTTATTATGAATCACCGAGTTTTATTTTAGATTCTTATAAAAACATAGTGCCTTCTGTCGCTCTTAAACAAAAAAACTCCAATGTGAATCCAAGATCATCATTATACACGTATTTGAATATCCCTTCTTTATTAACTTCGTTAATATCAGATAAAAACTTCAATCATAATCACTCTCTTTTGAAAATAAACAAACCTGAAAACCAGTGTTCGATGTGTAGTGGTAGAAAATTATCATCTTATATAGATCTTGAATTAGTAATTGATGAAGATAAAACAATGTGCGAGAACCCATTTAAACCTTGGGTAACAAGTGGGAACAATAAAAAACATAATTTACTAATCGCTTATTGTGAGGCTAACGGAATATCAACTACAACACCTTTCAAAGAATTATCGAACGTTCACAAAGAGAAGTTATTATATAACATATCGGAGAGAAATTTCCCTATAAACTTTGTTCATCAAGGAAAAAAACGTTCAAGAAAATTAACATACATTGGAGTTTTAAATGAATTAAATCAACTATTGAAGAGTAGCAAGAAGTCAGAATATGATTTGGCGATTAAATTTTCAAAACAGAAAGAGTGTGAAGAATGTCTTGGGTCAGGGATAAGGTTAGATAAATATATTGATTTTAAAGTATATGGTGTAGATTTTGTTGACTTTTTAACAAAAGATATTGGTCAAATACTAAATGTGATAAAATCAAAAGAAAAGACCAATACGCCTTTAATTACTCTTATAGAGCAATTATGTCTCTCAGATTTGTCATATTTGTCATTTAATCGAACAATTCCCTCCTTGTCTGGTGGTGAACTTCAGAAGGTGAATTTTTCAAAACTATGTAGTTCAGAGATTACAGGGATTTTAATTGTCATTGATGAGTTGTCTTCACAAGTTCACGTGAGTGACCATAAAATGCTATTTGATAGGATTAAGAATATTCAGAAGAATGGCAATACAATTTTGTTAGTTGAGCATAATGATTATTTTATGTCACGGTCTGATAACGTCATAACAATTGGCCCTAGTGCAGGTCATTTAGGTGGCTATATAGTCGAAAATAAATCTAAAAAAGAGTGTTATTTGGAACTTAGTGAAATTGATAAAAAACTTAATTTTTTTGAGATGTCAGGAATTACAATAAACAACATAAAAGACTTAACTTTAAAGTTACCAATAAATTCCATGTCTACTATTGTTGGTAAATCGGGTTCTGGAAAATCAAGTTTAGCTAAATTTATAAACGAAAATTTCAATAATGTATCATATATTTCTCAAGATTTGATAAAAGGTAATGTCAGATCATCTGTAGCATCTCTAACAGGATTGAACAAAAGAATTAGTTCCATATTTAGTCAGAAATACAATCTAGAAAATAGTTATTTTAATATAAATGAATCAAGTCCAATAGTATGTAAGCAATGTGCAGGAAAAGGCGTAATAAAAATCAATAGAAGTTTTGATAGCGATATAGAAATAACCTGTCCAGAATGTGATGGGAAACTCTTCTCTTCAGAAGCGGAAGATTTTGAAATTAATGGCCATTCTATTCGAGAAATATATGAAATGACATTATCCGAATTGTTATTGTTAGGTATACATTCTATAGATAGAATTTGCTCCGATGCAATAAGACTCGGCCTAGGGCATCTTTCTTTAAATAGAAAGACAAAATCATTATCTGGAGGAGAGTTAAAGCGTATCAAGCTATTAATTAACTTGCCGCAAAGGAATACAAAAAACAAGATAATTATTATTGATGAACCAGCTTCAGGTCTTGATAACAATACGGCTGCTGATGTGATTAGATTCATAAAGAGTTATTCTAATGGATATCATTCAATAGTTTTAATTGAACATAAAGAAGTCGCATTTTTAGAGTCTGATTATGTAATCGAAATCGGTCCCGGTTCGGGAGTCAATGGTGGAAAGATTGTATTTGAAGGAACGCCAAATGATTATTACAATGAAAGGTATGTTAATTATATTCATAATAATTGAAATTATTAGCAAGACAATAAACGTATTTTTATCCTTGATGTAGGATTTGAAATTTACAATGGCTATATAGCCTGTTTATTCTAAGCATACAAGAACCACGGGTTAGCCCGTGGGTGTTTACAACCATAGTCTGTAAACTTAAGCCGCTCTCATCCCCCTACTTAGTGCTAAGACATGCAATGCACCTTTTCTTTCCATCTATGACTAAATTTTTTGTAGAAGCCTTACAGTTAGGGCAAATGTTTGGGTTATCTCTGCGTTTTGCGAGGGTTAACTGAGATTTCAGTTCACCCTCCATTATTTCAACATCTTTGTAGTAAGATTTGAGATAGTAGTCGTGGAAAGTCAGTTC
>NZ_JAWOSZ010000005.1:0-270798 GCF_033338615.1 Vibrio sp. Vb1980 | reverse complement strand
ATGACAATTTATACTGTGTCTAATTTTTTATATTCGATAATAAAAGACTATTCATCTAACTAATTAACCAAGACTAGACCCGCAACAGGATCAGCGGTTGAATCCAGTTGATAGCTCACCACTCGGTCAGAGCCTTGTGTGGTAGTAAACGCGCCTTCAACGAACACAGCGTCAGTTTGGTCTGAGCCCACGCCGCTAAGGTCATCTTCATCGACACTCAACGCATCCACCGCTGTGATGGTCGGTACATCATCAACAATCGTGACTGGAATGGTTTCAGTAACGGTGTCGCCATCGAAGTCGGTTGCGATAATTGGGAAGTTGAGTGTCAGCTCATCACTATCAACCGCGTGATCAATTGGCCCTTCTAGCGTGAAGTTATAAGAGCCATCAGTATTCACTGTCAGCGTAAAGACCGCTTCAGAGCCCGCTGTTGCTTCGTAGGTAAAACTGCCATCACCATTTGCAGTTTCTGTTAGCGTGACAGCCACACCTTGCGAGGTTAAACCGTCAACTGGTGTTGATGTGCCATCGAGTTGGTAGCTCACCACTCGGTCTGAACCTTGCGTGGTGGTGAAGTTACCATCAATAGAAATCGGGTTGCTTTGGTCTGAGCCAATTGACGCTAGATCATCTTCATCAACCGTAATGGAATCCACGTCAGTAATAACTGGCTTATCGTCTACGATCGTCACTGGGATAGTGGCATTTGTGGTGTCGCCATCAAAGTCGGTCGCGATGATTGGGAAGTTCAGTATCAACTCATCACTATCTACTGCGTGGTCGATTGGACCTTCAAGCGTGAAGTTATAGCTACCATCAGTATTCACTGTCAGCGTAAAGACCGCTTCAGTACCCGCTGTCGCCTCGTAAGTAAAGCTGCCATCACCGTTTGCGGTTTCAGTCAGCGTGACGGCCACGCCTTGTGATGTAAGGCCGTCAACTGGTGTTGCAGAAGCATCAAGCTGATAGCTCACCACTCGGTCCGAGCCTTGTGTGGTGGTGAAGTTGCCATCGATTGAAATCGGGTCAGTTTGATCTGAGCCAATCGTGCCTAAATCATCTTCATCAACGGTAATCGCATCGACATCGGTAATGGTCGGCTTATCATCCACGATGGTGACTGGGATCGTTTCTGTGGTGGTATCACCATCAAAATCCGTCGCGATGATTGGGAAGTTCAGTGTCAGCTCATCACTGTCTGTCGCATGGTCAATTGGCCCCTGAAGCGTGAAGTTGTATGAACCATCCGTATTCACGGTCAGCGTAAATACGGCTTCAGTTCCTGCTGTCGCTTGATAAGTGTAGCTACCGTCGCCGTTTGCAGTTTCCGTCAGCGTCACTGCCACACCTTGCGATGTTAGGCCATCAACTGGCGTTGCAGCAGTATCTAATTGGTAGCTTACTACCCCATCAGAACCTTGCGTTGTAGTGAAGTTGCCATCGATTGAAATTGGATCTGAGCCGTCAGAGCCAATCGTCGCTAGGTCATCTTCATCCACACGGATTGCGTCTACGTCAGTGATGGTTGGTTTATCATCAACGATAGTGACAGGTAACGTCTCCGATGAGGTGTCGCCATCAAAGTCTGTTGCGATAATCGGGAAGTCGATTTGCAGACTGTCGCTATTCACCGCATGGTCTAGTGGACCTTGCAGTGTAAAGTTGTAGCTGCCATCTGGCTTCACAATCAATTCAAATACGGCATTGCCATCTGCCGTGGCTGTGTAAGTAAAACTACCGTCGCCGTTAGCAGTTTCAGCAAGCACGACAGGCTCACCATGAGAGGTCAACCCAGATACTGGATCTGCTGTTGCATCAAGCTGGTATTTAACAACGCTGTCTGAGCCTTCAGTTGTGGTGAAAGAACCCGACATAAACGCATCATCGTTTTGGTCTGAGCCAATTGAGGCGAGATCATCTTCGTCCACCGTGAGTGGAACAACGTTGTCGATAGTTGGAACGTCATCAGTAATCGTGACGGGAATGGTCGCGGTCGTCGTATCGCCGTCAAAGTCTGTTGCAATGATTGGGAAGTTCAGTACTAATTCATCGCTGTTTAACGCGTGATCGACCGGCCCTTCCAGACGGAAATTGTATGTGCCATCAGCATTCACGTTCATGGTGAAAACCGGATTGCCATCCGCGGTAGCCACGTAAGTAAAGCTGCCATCGGCATTCGCCGTCTCTACCAAAGTAACAGGCTCACCTTGAGAAGTTAAACCTGCGACAGGATCAGAAGTTGAATCAAGTTGGTAGCTCACCACACGGTCTGAACCTTGGGTGGTCGTAAACGCGCCTTCAACAAACACAGCGTCGCTTTGGTCTGAACCAATGCCTGATAAATCATCTTCGTCTACAGCCAGAGGCACAACATTATCGATGATTGGTGCATCATCCGTAATCGTGACTGGAATGGTCGCCGAAGTCGTATCACCATCAAAATCGGTGGCAATAATTGGGAAATCAATCGTCAGGCTGTCGCTGTTAGCTGCATGGTCAATCGGGCCTTGCAGCGTAAAGTCGTAAGTACCATCTGCTGCTACATTCAACGTGAAGACAGGATTGCCATCTGCGGTCGCAACATAAGTAAAGCTGCCATCACCGTTGGCGGTTTCCACCAAGGTAATCGCCTCACCTTGAGACGTTAGCCCCGCAACAGGATCAGCCGTTGAATCCAGTTGATAGCTCACCACTCGGTCAGAGCCTTGAATAGTGGTAAACGCGCCTTCAACGAACACAGCGTCAGTTTGGTCTGAGCCCACGCCGCTAAGGTCATCTTCATCGACACTCAACGCATCCACCGCTGTGATGGTCGGTACATCATCAACAATCGTGACTGGAATGGTTTCAGTAACGGTGTCACCATCGAAGTCGGTTGCGATAATTGGGAAGTTGAGTGTCAGCTCATCACTATCCACCGCGTGATCAATTGGCCCTTCTAGCGTGAAGTTGTAAGAGCCATCAGTATCTACTGTCAGAGTAAATACTGGGTTGCCACCCGCAGTCGCTTCATAAGTGAAACTACCATCACCATTTGCGGTTTCTATCAGTGTGACAGCCACGCCTTGCGATGTTAAACCGTCCACTGGTGTTGCTGAAGCATCGAGTTGGTAGCTCACCACTCGGTCAGAGCCTTGTGTGGTAGTAAAGTTGCCATCAATAGAAATTGGATTGCTTTGGTCTGAGCCAATTGACGCGAGATCATCTTCATCAACCGTAATGGTGTCGACGTCGGTAATAACAGGCTTATCGTCCACGATTGTCACTGGGATAGTGGCATTTGTGGTGTCGCCATCAAAGTCTGTTGCGATGATTGGGAAGTTGAGTGTCAGCTCATCGCTATCTACCGCGTGGTCGATTGGACCTTCAAGCGTGAAGTTATAGCTACCATCAGTATTCACCGTCAGCGTAAAGACCGCTTCACTACCCGCTGTCGCCTCGTAAGTAAAGCTGCCATCAGCGTTTGCGGTTTCAGCCAGCGTAACTGCCACGCCTTGTGATGTAAGGCCGTCAACTGGTGTTGCAGAAGCATCAAGCTGATAACTTACCACTCGGTCAGAGCCTTGTGTGGTGGTGAAGCTACCATCAATAGAAATCGGGTCAGTCTGGTCCGAACCAATCGTGCCTAAATCATCTTCATCAACAGTAATCGCATCAACATCGGTAATAGTTGGCTTATCATCCACGATGGTAACAGGCAATACGATTTGGCTTGTGTCACCATCGAAGTCTGTAGCAATAACGCTAAAATCAAGGGTTAAGCTGTCGCTATTTGCCGCATGGTCAATTGGACCTTGCAGCTCAAAACTGTACGAGCCGTCGGTATTCAAAATTAATGTGAAAACTGCACTGCCATTTGCCGTTGCGCTGTAGGTGTAACTGCCATCTGCATTTTGCGTTTCGGCAATGGAAACGGGTTGACCTTGAGATTGCAGGCCATTTAAAGAATCAGCGTTTACATCCAACTGATACTGTACGACGCCATCAGAACCTTGAGTTGTCGTAAACTGACCTTCGACCAGCGTTGACTGTGATTGGTCAGAGCCTACCAAACTTAAGTCATCTTCATCGACGGTAAGAGCGACAACGTCATTAATGGTTGGCACATCATCGGCAATGGTTACCGGTAGAACAAGTGAACTGGTGTCACCGTCAAAGTCCGTTGCGACAATAGTGAAGTCTAGAGTTAAGCTATCGCTACCCACAGCATGATCGATTGGACCTTCAAGGGTAAATGAATAAGAACCGTCAGGGTTCACTTGTAAGGTGAAGATAGCGTCCCCTTCTGCCGTTGCAGAATAGGTAAAGCTGCCATCTGAATTGGTTGTTTCCGTCAGAGAGATAGATCGCCCCTGCGATTCCAACCCATTGAGTGGATCAGTGCCGCTCTCTAATTGATAACTTACAACACGGTCTGAGCCCTGAGTCGTCGTGAAGCTACCTTGCGCGAACACAGAGTCGCTTTGATCGGAGCCAATGCTTGATAAATCGTCTTCATCGACGGCTAGCGCATCAACGCCATCAATCGAAGGAACGTCATCTTGAACTTGAATGACAATTTGCGCAGCTTCTGGTGTGTTCGAACCTTCGGTAATAGAGGAGCGGTCACCATCCGCATCTACCGCGTAAACTGGCAGTGAGAAAGTGAGCGAGTCATCGTTAGCACCCGTATGGTCAAGTTGTTCATACAAGTTGAATTGGTATTCGCCCAATGCAGGTGCATCAATCGCCACATCAAATACGGTAATACGCACACCATCCAGCTCGATGAAGCCTTCGTAAGTACGTACGCCGTTACTCTCGGACGCTAGTTCTAGTTGAACAACCTGCCCTTGAGATTGGAGTTCTCCACCAACATTGAACTCTGTAGGTTCCAACTCATAGTGATCAATGATGTCACTTCCGACCGCTGTCGTGATCGACCCAGTACCACTTGTTACTGCCGCGCCTTCCTGTGAACCTTGGTCAACCCCCGCCTCATCTAAAGACAAGCCCGTCACGTTCTCAATCACTGGGTTATCGCCATCGAGGATGGTCATCGTAAAGGTGTTGCTTGCCGTATCTTGGTCATAGTCGACGATTGTGGTTGGCAAAGAGAGCTCAATCGTATCTTCACCGTTTGTTTGTTCTAACGGCTTAAATTGCTCAAATTGGTAGGTACCATCAGTATTCAAACTGATGGTTAAGACGGTTTCATTCGAGCCCGCAATGGACAAGGTGATAGTACTGCCGTCTTCAGAGAGTACCGCTTCTGTCGCCTGATTATCACTCAGTAGGCCATCGAACTGACTAAGTCCTTCTTGATTAAACGTGACCGTTGCCAATTGATCACTACCAATATCAACAAAGGTGCCAGTAATTGGTGCAGAAGAAGATTCAACGTTTTCAAAAGTAACGTTCTGCGGCGCAGGATCATCGCCATCAATAACGGTTGTCGTAAAATCGATAGGCGCTTGAATGCTGTTACCACCAATATCTGCACCTGTAATATCAAAAGCAATATTGATTTGATCACCGACGATCGATACTTGGCCATCAGCAACAGACGCAACATGGTCAACGCCCTGGCTAATCGTGGTAACGACTTCTAACTCTAAATCACGGCCTACAGATGTCGCTTCGATCTCGATACGAAGCACTTCGTTACCTTCTTGAGTACCGATAATGGCATTTTGCGCTTCGTCATAAACGAACGCCACTGGCTGACCACCAGAGGTAATATCACTGTTAAGCTCAGTCAACAAAGACTCTAAAGAAGACGTTTCGGGTACAAATGAAGCAGTATCAAGTGCGAGATCCCCTGCTTCAACCAGCACACTAGACGAAATGGTTTGCGGGTAGCTTGATAGAGAAATTGAGCCTTCTGTTACGCTAGATTGCAGTGACTGCCCACCATCAGCAAAAATCGTGACATTCAAACCGTCATCTTCGTCGCGATCATCTTCTCCGCTGCGAGTCGCAGACGTTTCAAAAAAAGTAGAAGCGAGTACTTCCGGGTTATTATATTCAACCGTCACGTAGCCAGCATTAGCCGAGCCTTCAGCACCTGCGCCAGCAGCTGTTGCTTCTAAGATAGCGGTAGGGTCAGCTCCGTCTAAAATAGCTTGCTGGATAGCGGCAATATCGTTGGCGTCGAAGTCAGCACTTCCAATAGCCGTTGGGTCAAAAGTCACCAAGCCATTAACTGGAGATTGTACCAATACTGGTTCTAACGGTTCAGAAGAAGGCACAGGAAGACAAGCAACACAATTTGCATCGACCAGATAAAGCTCATTATTTATCTGTACGTCGAGAGAAGCATTATTTTCTGTGATAATAATCTCGCCAGGTCTTAACTCATCCCCCGCTTTTATGACCTTAACGTTTCCATCCAGGCCCAAAACCAAAACTTCACCTTTGACAGCATTTACAATCGCGCTCTGCGGTACCGTGTGCGTACTCATCTGACCTCCGCTAATGGCTTACGTTTCCCATTAACCTTTTTAGATAATTTCTTATTAATTTAGTGCGGCATACTGCACACCTTTATGCGATTAAACTAAGTATTGAATCATTAAACAATCGATAAATACCCTACTACCGAGCAACATAAGTAAAACTTACTCGTAGTCACAGAAATGTGACACATGTGCTGACGCGTAGATATCGAATAATTATATGAAATTGATACCTTATTCTAATTAAGTGTAGTTGTTTTAAGAAAAGAAGAGAGATGAAATCATTCAGCTAAACGCCAGACTGCCGGTTGCGATCAATAATGGAAGAAAAGCAATGAGAATGTTGTATACACCGGAGCGTGATGACAGCTTAATCAATAGCGGTGACGAAAAAAACGTAACGATTAAATATTGAACAACATAAATTGCAGGACAAAATGCAACGATAAAAAAGTGGCTTACGATATGAATCCCCGCACACCACGAGTTCGGTTTTGTTCTGATATACAGCAAAAAAAACACGAGCAAGCTAATAATAAAATACATAAACACAGCACTTGAAAATAATTATCATTTTCAATCATATGTAAATATTCCCTTACTTTCAATGGTGTTTGAGCTATTAATGTCATCGTTATTATCAATCAACACAATAAGTAAAATTATCAGTAATTCCAGTCCTAAACGTTTGCGTAATCGCTAACCTTCTCTTAACCTTGATTTGAGGCTTTTATCACGGTTTTTCCATTGATATAGTGCGTCCATACAACAAAAAAAGACCATTCGAGGCATGGAGCTTCCTCATTAATCTCAAGATGAGAAGAATTGGTACCGACAAAATTCGGCAGATTTTAAGAGGGTCAAAAAATGGACATGAATATGGTTGAGATTTTAGGTTATGCAGCTTCAATCATGGTCGCTATTTCGCTAACTATGAAAGATATTGTTAAGCTTCGTATCCTTAACTTTATTGGTTGTGCGCTATTTACTGCTTACGGACTAATGATTGATTCTTGGCCTGTAGTACTAACTAACGGTTTTATAGCTTGCGTTAACATCTACTTCCTAGCAAAAATGCAGCAGGAAAAAAAAAGCCTAGAGCCTGAGAAAGCGCAATAGCATTCAAACAATAAAAGCCCGCAAATCATAAGATTGCGGGCTTTTGCTTTTAACATTCCCTTTCTATCACAGCATCCTTAAACGAGCGCTAACGAACCCAGCTAAGTGCTAATGTTTCTCGACGAGAAAACATGTCCACATGCGATGAAATGATCGCCTTAACCGTATTCAGTTTCTCTTCTGAATCCGCCTCACAGGTTATAGTTAGGCTAGATGCACAAAGGTTAAACTCCGCTTTTCCCGTCGGAAATGTCACCAAACCGCTATTTTCATTCCAAGTAGCGGGAACCTTTCGTCCAAAATGCCGACAAAGCGTCACTAAGTATTTGTCAGCGTGTTCACTATCTATTCGGGTGCTTTCTTTAATCATGAACTTACTCGTTACTTTGAAACGTCCTATGAAGAACCTTGTTAGAATTGATAAGCTGCAGAGAGCTTGAAGTTGCGACCCGGCTCGTAGTCATCAAGCGTGAAGCCACGTGCAGTACCCGAACGAGACGCATGAGAGCTGTACAACTCGTCAAATACATTATCAATACCAAAGGTCACCGACAGTCCATCAATATCAGACGGCACCCATTGAGCGTATAGATTATGCACATCATAACTTGCTTTCTTTGGCTGACCATCAAAGACGTTGTCTTCCTCTAGAACAAACATTGAGTTCCACCCGAAGATCGTTTCTAAAGCGTCTGACTGGTAATCCAAAGTTAGAGCAATGCTATCACCCATATCAATGCTACGCCCATTGCCCCCAGCAACAGGACCACCAGTATTCTTGTTTTTGGTGTCCGACTTAGAGTAAGAAAGTTTGCTGTTAAACTTGTCGTAACCATAAGAAGCACTTGCCTCAAAGCCTTTAATCTCAACATCACCTAAGTTGTAAATCAGGTAAGTTTGAGTCGCGTTTTGGTACTGGTCTGCAATGTAATCATCAATTTCCGTTTGGAATACCGTAATATTCGCCCCAAAGAAATGCTTATCAAAGGTTTTATCAAAACGAACACCACCCTGCGTGTTCAATCCCGTTTCTGGCTTTAACCCATCCTCTAAAAATGCAACGTCTTGGTAAGCAATAAAGGTTTCCATTAGCTCTGGACCTTTAAATAGAGAACGTGCACTCGCAAACAACGTCCAATCTTGCGTCACCGCCCACTCTGCAGCTAGAGCCCAAGTCACATCATCATAATTACTGGTTCCTGTCTCAGCTTTGCGTTTGTAATCATCAAAGCGCATACCTGCGGTAATAAAGAAGGCATCAGAGAAGAAGAACTGATCTTCTACAAACAGTGCGGTTGAAATCGCCGATTCGTCCATAAACTTACGACTACCGTAGTAACTCGAAGACGTTTTATCCATGTAGTCGAAGCCATAAGTGACTCGATTATCAAACTCACCTAACATAACATCTGACTGGAATTTGCCATTCAAACCAAAGTTTTGGTTTTTGGCGGTGTTCTTTGATAAACGGTTCGAGGGCCAACGAGGGGCCATCACCGTTTCGTCACGTTTAATTTCTGTCTCGGTATTATAAAGAGTGACGTTTCCTTGGTGTTGTTCGCCTCGCAACTCGTAACTCAAGGTAACGGTATCGCGGTCATAATCCGTAGGGATAAGTAACTTGCTCGACAGGCTATTATTTGCACTACCCGACATATCAGGACGCGGACTGTAATCTCCACTGTCTCGGTACATGTCATAAGAGAGCTCAAAACGATGGATGTCATTTAGTTCATACCCTAGCTTAGCCAGAATGTTGTAAACATCACCTGCAGCACCATAGGTTTTATTGCCATCACCATCTTCAAAATCATCACGCGTAACGTAATGGCCATAGACCATCGCATCAATGTTTTCGGACAAAAGTCCGTACAGTGTCAACGAACCTTGTTGGTTGTCGTTGGATGCATAGCCGCCATAAACACGCGCACCAAACTTTTCATCGTAACGAAGTAAGTCACGAGCGTCTTTCGTTTCAAAGTAGACCGAACCGCCTAACCCGTTTTGAGTCACAGAGTTATTACCTACCTGAATGTCCGCAGATTTGAGAATGTCAGGGTTCAACGTCAAGTTACCAATATGATGGAACATGCTCGCATGCTGAGAAGCACCGTCAAGACGAATGTCCAAATCGGTTTCGCTCAAACCACGAATCGTAATACGTTGATTCACAGAGTGTGTGCCACCAACATCCACACCGGGAATATCGCGCAGTAAATCAGACATATGATCCGCTTGCTTCAGTGACATGTCGTCCGCAAACATCGACTCAGTGTTGCTGGAAACTTTCGTTCCCCATACAACGACCTCTTCAAAATGTGACTCAGTATCTTGAGCTAAAACAGGGGTTGATAGCGCCATTCCCACTGCAAGGCAAAGGCTTGAAAGCTTGATAGGTGAACAAGCAGGGCTTTCCATAACTTCATTCCTAAATATTAATGATAATAATTCTCAGGTATAATAAGCATGAGTTTTATAAATACAAAGGCGATTTGGTTATGCGAAATCGCACAAGTGTTATGAGGAAGTGTCAAATGCAGGAAGTCACAACAAAACGAACTAAAATTGCCAAGATAGCTTTAACCCAAAGACTAGAGGCGACAGAGAAACAATGGATTGTCACGCAAGGCCAACCTTGTCAAACTCAACTGGCCGAAGGTAAGTTCCTATCATATCAGTACAATGATCAAATTTTTGTTCATGGCGGGCGCTGTCTAGAACTTATTGATTCGAATATTGTTTCTACTGCACACGCCTCACTGCTGGTCACTATTCTTTTAGAAGGTAGACTCTCGTTTGGCTACGACGATTTGCAATTTGATTTAGACGCGAGCGACGGCCCTAAGGGTGTAGTGGTGAACTTACTCAAACCTGCAAATTTTCGTCGTTCACTGCTCAAAGATAACCTCATTAATAAGATCAACATATTGGTTAAGCCCCAATGGCTAGAGGCCCGCCTTGAGCAAAATTGTAGCCATCGAGCCTTTTTTAACTCTCATCAGGCGTTTCAACAGTTGGAGCTTAACCAGACGCTATGCGAGCTGGCTGACACGTTAACAAATAGAGAAACACCGCAAGAGTTCCAAGAGAAGCTAGAGGTCGAAAGCTTGATCTATCAAATATTACATCAAGCCACCAAGCAAATTCCTAAGAATTTCAGTGCTAAAAACAGCAGTATTGAACGACACATTGATGGTCGGATTGAGGATATTGTCAGCTATATTGAAACTCACCTTGATCAAGAACTACGCTTGGAAAAGTTGGCGAGCCAATTCTCAATGAGTGTTTCAAACCTGCAGCGCCGATTTAAACAATCACTTAATATGACCATAAACGGCTACATTCGTTTTCGACGTCTTGAGATTGCTAGGCAACATTTGGAACGTGGCCTAGTGACGATAACAGAAGCCGCCTATGAAGCCGGATACCACCACCCTTCTAACTTCACTTATGCCTTCAAAAAGGCATTTGGTGTGCCACCACATGAAGTGATTAAAGAGTAAGGGGACTCTAGGTAACTGACTGTTATTTAGGAGTGTCTTATCCACAACATCGGTATATACTCGCCTTAAACGTTATGGAGGTTAAACATGAATATTGGTGCTGTCGCGAAGCTCACAGGGCTTTCATCTAAGTCGATTCGATTATATGAAGACAAAGGGATCATATCTCCACCAGCGCGTAGCGACTCTGGCTATCGCGAATATTCAGATAATCATATTCAAGAGCTTAACTTGGTATCACGCGCCAAAAGCGCAGGCTTTTCGTTGCAAGAATGCAAAGAGTTCGTACAACTTGCTCATAACCCCAACCGCAAAAGTAGCGAAGTAAAAGCAAGAACCATGGACAAACTGAGAGAGGTTGAAGAAAAAATTGCACACCTCATGGAGATCAAAACGCAACTTGAAGGTTGGGTTTCTTCTTGTCCTGGAGATGCAGAGAGCCGATGCCCAATCATAGACGAGCTCACCAAGTAAGCCCGCCTATCTATTGATCTCGTTAAAAACGAACTAGCTCGCTTAATGATAAGTACACATGCGCTTACCGTTTAACTCTATGATGTTAAATGGCGTTTCGTAGATGTCCTCTAGCGTAGACGCTTGAATAACCTCTTCAACCGCACCACTCGCCACAACTTTACCTTTCTTAAGCGCCAATATGACATCTGAGTAACACGCCGCGAAATTAATATCATGAATCACGACCACCATGGCTTTATTCATGTCATGGGCTAACTGCTGCACAACTTTCATGATCTGAAGAGAGTGTTTGATATCTAAGTTATTAAGAGGTTCATCAAGAAAGACATAATCTGTATCTTGTGCAATCACCATAGCAATAAATGCAAGCTGTCGCTGACCACCACTTAACTCATCCAAGTATTTGTCTTGAATATCTTGCAAATCTAAGTAGTCGATCGCTTGTTCTATGACCTCATGATCTTCTTTAGTCAGATTTCCTTTAGAGTATGGGAAACGACCAAAAGAGACTAACTCTTTTACGGTAAACCGCATTGTAATCGAGTTAGCTTGGCGAAGTACTGCCAGTTTTTTCGCTAGCTCTTTCGTGTCCCATTCCGCGATTTCCTTGCAATCAATGATAACACTACCGCCATCTCGCTCCGTTAAGCGCGAGGCCATAGATAACAGCGTGCTCTTTCCCGCGCCATTTGGACCGATAATCGATGTTACCTTGCCCTTTTCAAACTGAGTATTGGCCTCGTCTACGACTTTGTTTGAACCGAAAGCCTTCGTTAATTTGTCTATTACTATCATATTTATACAACTTTGTTTTTCAGCAGCAGGTATAAGAAATACGCACCGCCGATAAAGTTAATTACGACACTCAACGTCGTCTCAAAACTGAACACGTTTTCGATTATCCATTGCCCCGCAAGTAATGAACTGATGGATAAAAACGAACATCCGACCAATAGCGTTTTATGTTGGTAACTTCGGAACATTTCTCGGCTTAAGTTGGTCACTAGTAAACCAAAGAACATGATTGGCCCTACCAAAGCCGTAGAAATAGCAATCAAAACCGCCGAGATAATAAACACATTTCTCGTCACTTTAGGTACATCAACACCCAAACTTTTCGCATTGTCTTGGTCGAGCCAAAACACATCTAAAGTGCGATGCATCCTAAACAACAACCAACATGCAAACATCAAAGCCGGAGCACTAAAGTAAACCAAGTTCACTTTGACATTATTGAAACTGGCGTACAGTTTCGACTGAACAAATGCATATGTGTTTGGGTCCATCAGCAAAGAAAAGAATGACGCCGCATTGGAAAATAGCTGACCAAAGATCAAGCCGACCAATAGCAACGTAATCAGGTTCTTGCTGCCTTTTGAAAAGTAAAACCCAAACAGCAGTAGCGAAAACGACACCATTACAATGACTGCAATCGCGAAATTGACGTACAAGTTAAGCACCAAGGTACTCAACCCACCAAAAATCAACACGATCAATATTTGGGTTAACACATACAGCGCATCAAAACCCATGATACTTGGCGTTAAAATTCGGTTGTGCGTAATGGTTTGAAATACAAGTGAAGACTGAGCAATGGCCACACCCGCTAGCACTATCGCCAATACTTTAGGAACTCTACGAGACAAAAAATATTGGTAGTTGTCAGCCGTTAGCCCAATACCAATAAACAGACACGCGAAAAGAATCGCAATGCCACCTAGCAGCAGGATTTTCGTTGAATCACGCATGTTGCTTACCTCGCAACAACATAGCAATGAATACCACGCCACCCAATATGCTGATCACGATAGAGATTGGCATTTCATGAGGGAAAATAATTAAACGACTCACCAAATCGCAACACAACACTAAAATGGCCCCATACATGGCCGTAAGCGGAATGTTCTTTTTGAGGTTATCGCCATAAAAGTGACTCACGAGATTCGGTACAATCAGCCCCAAGAATGGCAACTGGCCAACAATCATCACGACACTTGCTGACATGATGGACACCAATAGCACGCCAATCGTCACAACCTGCTGATAATTCAAACCCAAGTTAATCGCGAAATCTTTTCCGATACCTACGGCAGAGATCCTTGCGGCAAAAAGATAGCTGAGGATAACCATTGGTACCGCGATGTACAGCAGTTCAAAATCACCACGCAAGATGTTGGCGAAGTTTGCGACTGTCCAAGCATTCAGACTTTGAAGTGCATCATATTTGTACGCGATAAACGTAGTCATGGATTGGATGACATTGCCGAAAATAATCCCGACAAGAGGCACAAAAACCACGCTCTTAAATTGAATGCGCTGAATAAAGAAAACAAACGCTAGCGTCCCAAATACCGAGATGCCAAATACGAGCCAAAGGTGATTATCATTACCAAAGAAAACCACGCTCAGTACGTAGCCCAACATGGCACATTCGATCGTACCAGTTGTAGAAGGTGCAGCAAATCGGTTCTGGCTGATTTGCTGCATGACAAGACCCGCAATACTCAAGCCAGCACCAGCAAGCAGTATGGCAAATAAACGTGGTATACGGCTGGTAAAGAAAAGCTCTAATGCTTTCTCATCACCTGAAAAGAGTTGTTGGGGCGTCATGTTTGCCACCCCAACAAATAACGAAACCGTGCTTAAAACCACAAGGGTTAGCAATAACTTCTTCAAAGTTAACCTCTGCTATCTTGGATTACAGTTCAACGGTTTGCTTTATCTCACTGACCATTTTTTCTGTTGCTGTCACACCAGACATCGACAAGTACCACGCGTCCACATCTAAATAAGTGATTTTATGATTTTTATATGCCGCAGTCGCTTTGACTAAGTCGTTATCCATGGATTTACGAATATCGTTATCCGGCGTACCTGTCAGAGAATTTCGGTCAACCACGAGAATATTTTTCGGGTTAGCTTCACGAATAAACTCATAAGAAATGACATCTCCGTGAGTGCCCGTTTTCACGTGCTCAACCGTTTCCAAGAAGCCAAAGTCGTTATAAATGACGCCAAATCGCGACTGGGCACCAAACGCGCTGATGTTGTCACCCATGCTCAAAATCGTTAATGCATCATTTTTGTTCGATTGGTTGTAGTCACGGATTGCTTTGAATTGAGCATCTAGCGCTTCAATTTTCTGCTCTACTTTTTCTTCGATATTGAAGATCTTACCAATATTGCGCCATTGCGCTTGCGTGCCTTCCCAATAGCCTTGGTTCTCTTTCGCCGCAAAAACAACTGTAGGGGCAATTTCACTCAGCTCTTCATATTTCGCAGACGCTCGCGGACCAACCAAAATCAAATCCGGTTTTTGCATGTAGATGGTTTCAAAATCAGGTTCAAACAAACTACCCGCAGAGGTGTAGTTATCTTTGCTGTATTTTGAAAGGTAACTAGGAAGATTAGAAGAGTTAGATACTGCAACAGGATCGATACCAAAGTTGTCCAGCGCATCTAGCGGGCCAAAGCCAATCACAACCACACGCTCTGGGGATTGTTCTAGCTCTGTTTGACCCATGTAGTGGTCAATCACAACTTTAGCAGCGAAAGAAGGAGAAACAGTAAATAACGACAGCATAGCCGCACCAACGAATTTTTTCATTTTGTTAAGCCTTAATGAGATCTATTATCATACGCGTTCGCAATATAACGCTACTCTTTAATGCATTCAACAAAATTTAAGGTACTTTACATTAGTTACGTTTACTCAAGACTTAGATATATCAAAGACTTATAAAACCCATCAGTTCCAATACCTGGGCGTATCATTCATGCGCTTCAATAAACGCTTTGAATGCCAGCTCATCAATAATCTCCAAACCGTTGTCCGTTTTTGTAATCAATCCCTTTTCAATCAAGTCCTTAACTGCACGTCGATAGACTCGGCCTGAGGTACCAAACCGCTCAGCCTCTTGGTTCACTTTATCAAAACCACCAAGCAACTTATCCGTCTGATTACGGACGAGAAGATCATAGGCAATGTTGTAAGTAATGGGATGCAACAAACGATTAGTGTAGATATCCATGGAGTCTTGATAATCCTCAGCCAATGCTGAAGCGAAGAACACCATCATTTGGGGATGATTTTGCAGTGCTTCGGTTAGTTTTTGGATACAGATAACATCAACCTGCATATGTTCATCTGCTATCACATTCCATTGACAAGGAGTCTGAGTGAAGAACTCCATTTCACCATAAATATGATAGTCGCAGTTAGCTTCCCCTAATTGAAAACGTCGTCCATTTGCGGCCAATATGTTCATCGAGACTCGACCTACTGGCACAACATACAAGTACTGAAGTTGCTCACCTTGGCGGAGAATTGCTTCCCCAGCATCAAAGTAACGCGAATTTATTTGGCATTGATAAATCAAATCGCGAAAGGTGGCACTCTTTTCTTCAAGGTATGTTTTGAAGCGACCAGTCGGATAAGGGCTGATTTTCATTTTCTGCTCTCTCAGAAAAAGTTACGGACAACTATTTAAGGTGGATTGTACCCCGTAACTCCAAATAAAAAAGCGACAGTGAGCTGTCGCTTTACATCTATTCTGTTTATGTGACTTACTGAGATAGAGACTGGCTAACGCTGAGCAACCAAGGCTTCTAATGCCGTAATCGCGGCACTCTTCTCACCTTGCATCATTACTTTGGCTTCATCAACGTACTGACCAACACCTTCTTTTACATCTTGTTGATACAGCACCACGTTGTTTAATATCGAAGCCACATGAAGGCCTCGTAGTCGACCGACCGTAAACAGCGCAGAGGTTTCCATATCGGCACCTAAGATGCCTTTCTTGTTCCAATGTTGGCATATTGCATCTTCGTCATCGGTATAGAAACTGTCGTGAGAACGCACCACACCAAAATGATAATGCACTTTTTGCATCGACAAGTAACGCTCAACTTCCTTTAACAGTGAAAAGCTTGCGTAGGCTGGATAAGACGAATCGACATACGCTTTAGAGCCGCCCTCATCTCTTACCGCGCCTTCGGCAATGATCAACTCGCCAAGGTGAATGCCTGATTGCATTGCCCCCGCCGATCCAACACGTACCACATGAGTCACACCGCACTGTTTTAGCTCTTCCACTGCGATGATCATCGATGGCGCACCTATACCTGTACTACACACTGAAACAGGCTTGCCTTTGTAGTTGCCGGTAAACACACGGTACTCGCGGTTTTCCGACACCATTTCTGCATCATCAAATAATGCCGCGATACGATTCGCTCGATCTGGCTCGCCGCATACAATAACGAGGGGAGCGATTTGTGTTTCATCCACTCCGATATGAGGTTGTTTGGCCATTTTTCGTTCCTTACGCAGCAGCGTGCGCTAAGGTTTTATCGCCATTGCGCTTAGCGCTACGAGCCCACTCACGCGTGCCATTGGCAGCGATGAACATAAGAATCGCGTACTGAACAGACATTGCGTAAACACCTTGCGTCGCGTAGATACCCACACTGATAATATTAATCACGACCCATAGAATCCAGTTTTCGACGTATTTACGTGTCATCAGAATTTGTGCAACAACAGAAAGTACTGTCATGGTCGCATCCCAGAACGGAAACGCGTCAGGTTCAAGCACCGGTTCAGCCAAGCCAGCACCAAAGAGATTCAAGCTATCAACAGCAATGTTTGCTAGCGCAAAGAAAAATGGGTCGATATAGATCGTTAATAATGCGATACATGCAACGCTAATAGAGGCAGTAGTAATAAGTTTCTGTTTATTTAACCAGCGAACCTCCAGCGTTTCACCTTGTGCGTTTGGACGAGTCCACGCATACCAGCCGTAAATGTTCGCACAGAAGAAAAACAATTGAAGAAGCAATAATCCGTATAACTGAATTTGAAAAAAGATAACGGCAAAAAGCGTGACATTCAGCAAACCGAATAAGTAGTTGATGGTTTTTTCTTGGCTGGCAAACCAAATGCAAAGCAGTCCAAAAACGGTACCGAAAGCTTCGATCCAACTCATTGCGTAGCCGTCGCCAATCGGAATGTTAACGAGAGTATTATTAATATCGAGTAAGGCAAAGAGGTCCATAACATGTCCTTTATTATTTTGTTTGGAATACGCTTATATTAGAGCGTGATCCCCAACAAAAAGGAGGACATTTGTCCTCCTCTTGATGCACTCGATCATAATTCAGTTCAATGTTTACTTGAAAGCAATAAATGATGCTATTGAACGGTGTTGGAAATAGACGTGCCTATGAGTCCAAGCCTAGATAGCGTTTTTTGAATGCAGAAGCTGATGCAAATAAAGCTGACGCCAAAAGTGTAATAATAAAGCCAATTGCGTACTCAAATGCTTCATTAACCAGTAGCTGATAGCAGCTCACAAAAAAAATCAATACAACTGTAATAACATTAACTCGGTGAAACCAAGGGTGTTTTACAGATAACTTAGCGTAACCTTTTGATAACATTTGACTAATCCGCCAGACAACAATTAATAGTTTTATTTATAATCAACGACGATAGTAAGGCTTTATCGTATAAAGAGAAACGACTTTTTTAATTTTTTAGCTCAACATCACACGTCATTCAGTGAGGTTTGACTTTAACCTCTTGACGCTTTTTCGTTCCACTAGAGTCGGCTCTAATTGTACGACCTGTGCCTCTGTTGATTTTTCATCCAACTTTCGGACAAGAGTCTCAACGGCAGCCTGCCCCAAACGGTACTTAGGCTGATGAATGGTAGTTAGCGATGGCGACATAAATTTCGCGATATGGATGTCATCGTAACCAATAATGGATAGGTCGTCCGGCACTTTAATACCGAGCTCATTTGCGGCGTTAATCACACCCATCGCCATCATATCGTTAGAGACGAAAATCGAGCTGGGTAATGCGCCACGCTGAGCCATTTTTTTGAACGCTTGATACCCACCCTCACATTCGAAGTCAGACTCAATGATCCAATTGGCATTAAATTCCAAGCCAGCTTCGTTCATTGCTCGCTTATAACCTTCGTATCGCATTTGCGCTTGGTGTTTAATCAAAGGGCCAGTGATGCACCCAATTTCGGTATGGCCGCAATCAATTAAGTATTTCGCCGCTAAGTAACCGCCACGAAGTGAGTTGTCTTGGATTTTATCGCTTGTAAATAGCATCGGCCCCCAGTCCATTACCACAACTGGGATATCTGGGTAACGCTCAAATACATCGATACGCTCTCCTTCTAGCGACGAGCACATCAAGATCAAACCATCGACACGCTTTTGCAATAGCGTATTAATGGATTGACGCATACGTTCGTTATCACCCTCGGTGTTACATAAAATGAGGCTGTAGCCTTTTTGGTAGCAGCTGCGCTCTACGCCTTTTACGACTTCGCCAAAGAATGGGTTGGTTGAGGTTGTCACGAGCATACCAATGGTTTTGGTACGATTGACTTTGAGGCTACGCGCCAACGCAGAGGGCGCGTAGTAGTTAAGCTCTTTTGCGGCATTGTTAACGCGTTCAGAGATCTCTTCGCTCACAAAACGCGTCTTGTTAATAACATGGCTCACTGTTGAAGTGGAAACCCCTGCCAGTTTTGCGATGTCTTTCATCGTCGCCATGTTACTACTCCTATTTTAATGAGGCGTTGTGCGCCTTATTGTTCAGCGAGAAACGCGTCCACCTCTTCGCGGGTTGGAATCGACGTTTGCGCGCCAAAGCGGGTCACAGAAATTGCAGCCGCCGCATGTGCAAACTTAATCGCTGATTCTAAAGGTAAATCTTCTAGGAGACCAGTGACGAATGCCCCATTAAATGTATCGCCCGCTGCGGTAGTATCCGTCGCTTCAACGCGGAAACCCGAGATGATTTCGCCTCGACCGTTTTGGCTTAACCAAACGCCTTTTGCACCGAGTGTGATCATGACGATTTCTATACCTTTACCATGTAGCACATTCGCCGCTTCTTGCGCGCTTTCGTTGTCTGTTACAGTAATACCTGTCAGAACTTCAGCTTCCGTTTCATTTGGTGTAATCACGTCAATGCAAGACAGTAATTCATCTGACAGTTCGCGAGCTGGCGCTGGGTTCAGAATGACATTGGTTTTGGCATCTTTCGCTACACGTGCAGCTTTCTCAATGCCGCACATCGGCGTTTCCAATTGCATTAGCAAGTAATCTGCTTGGCGAATACGCTCTAAATCTGGCTCAATCGCTTCTGCTGTCAGTTTGGCGTTTGCTTCAGCTGAAATGCAAATGCTGTTCTCACCACTGTCCGACACTTGAATCATCGCGATACCTGTCGGGCAATTTGGCTGCATCTTCACACCAGTGATATCGATGCCGTCCATTTTGAAGTTTTCGCGAATGTTAATGCCGAATGAGTCGTCGCCCACACAAGCGATAAAACCTATGTCTGCATTTAATCGCGCCGCCGCGACGGCTTGGTTGGCACCTTTGCCACCTGGGATAACTTGATAGTTGCGACCATGCAGCGTCTCGCCTGGGCGAGGGAAAGAAGGCACTTGAAGAACATGGTCAGCGTTTACACTACCTAACACCACTAACTTATTCATACGGTTATCCTCGGTTCTGAATGAACCCTTTTTAAAAACTGTTTAGGAAAATACATTAGATGACTTTAACTTCTCTTCCTGACGAAGGAGTCTCGATAAAAAGCCAAAGGCATCTATACCCCACACTTTGCAGTATTTTGGGTAAATTTGCCCTCACCTCCTAAACGACAGATATAAACGGAGGAGAGAGCAAAAATTAGGATGATTTATTGGAACTTGAAACTTACTTAGTGACTACTTTTAGTGGTACTGGGATGTACTCTTCTACTTCTTCACCTTTCAAAACTTTGTCAGCCGTTTCAACACCTAAAGCACCGATAAGGTCTGGTTGCTGAGCAATAGTTGCCGCTAGTTTGCCACGGTTAACTGCTGCAATGCCGTCTTCCGTACCATCAAAACCAACGATAACGACATCTTTGCCAGAAGCTTGAACTGCGCGAAGTGCACCTAGCGCCATTTCATCATTCTGTGCAAATACCGCTTGTACATCCGGGTTAGCCGCTAGCAGGTTTTCCATTACGTTTAGACCTTTTGTGCGGTCAAAGTCAGCTGGTTGGCTAGCAAGAAGATCCATATCGCTGCCCTTCACGGCATTCATAAAGCCTTCACCGCGCTCACGCGCTGCCGATGTGCCCGCAATACCTTCAAGTTGAATGACTTTTGCTTTTTCGCCGACTTTTTCCATGATGTAGTGGCCTGCCATTTCACCACCAATTACGTTGTCCGACGCGATGTGACTCACAACTTCACCACGGCTTGCACCACGGTCTAATGTCAACACAGGGATCTTAGAACGGTTCGCCATACGAATTGCATTAGACACTGCATCAGAATCCGTTGGGTTGATAAGAATTGCTTTTACGCCGCGAATACTTAAATCCTCGATGTTCGACAGTTCTTTACTCGGGTCATTTTGCGAGTCCAGTACAATTAAGTCGTACCCCAATTCTTTCGCTTTTGCTTCCGCACCGTCTTTCATCGTTACGAAGAACGGGTTGTTTAGCGTCGAAACCACAATCGCCATGGTATCTTGAGCTTGCGCCGCTACCGATACGGTTGAAGAAAGAAGTGCAGCAGAGATAAGAGTTGCAAGTTTTTTCATCGTTCTAGTCCTTTGTGTAGGGTGAGCCAGTACACGTCCCCTGACTCGGTTTGTATTCACTGTTATATATACAGATTGTTATGAATTACTTGTTTTTGTTGTCTACCAATACCGCAAGCAAGATAACCACTGCTTTTGCAATCATTTGGTAGTAAGAAGAAACATCAAGTAGGTTAAGTGCATTGTTCAAGAAACCGATGATCAGCGCACCAATCAAGGTACCCATGATACGGCCTTTACCGCCCATCAAGCTGGTACCGCCAAGAACAACCGCTGCGATAGCGTCTAGCTCGTAGCCCATACCCGCTGTTGGCTGCGCCGAAGAAAGACGAGACGTTACAATAATGCCTGCAAGCGCTGCTAACATACCGCAGATGGCGTAGACACCAATCTTCACTCGGTCTACATTGATACCTGATAGGCGAGTCGCAGACTCATTGCCGCCTAGTGCGTAAACATAGCGACCAAAGCGCGTGTGGTTTAGTAAATACCAAGCCGCAGCGAACACAACCACCATTAACCAAACAGGAACTGGAATGCCTAGCGCGTAGCCAGTACCAAACCATGCGAACGCATCCGCGGTGTCAGTAAAGCCTGTCGAGATTGGACGACCTTCGGTGTACACCATGGTCACACCGCGTAGTAACGTCATGGTAACCAGCGTAGCGATAAATGCCTGCACCTTACCCTTCGCAATAATGATACCGCTGATCGCACCTAACGCTGCACCTGCGACTAAAGCAGTTGGAACCGCCACTAGCACCGGAACCTCAAGCGCAATCATGCTTGCCGCAAAGGCACCACACAATGCCAATACCGAACCAACACTTAAGTCGATGCCTGCTGTTAAAATAACTAATGTCATACCCACTGCGATAATGGCATTCACGGAGGTTTGACGAAGAATGTTGAGAATGTTGTCGACCGTAAAAAAGTTCGGGTTCAAAAATGACACAACAACGATCAGAAAGATCAAAGCTATCAGTGATTTTTGCTCAATCAGCCACTCTTTTGTGAACAACTTCTTGTTGCCAGTTTCGGTTGGTTTGCTCATGGTATTCGTACTCATGCTGCTTCCTCATTGATCTCTTTGCCTACGGCACAGGCGAGTAATTTTTCTTGATCGGCGTCTTTCGCATCAAATTCGCCAGTGATACGACCTTCATGCATCACTAAAATACGGTCGCTCATGCCGAGCACTTCAGGCATCTCGGAAGAAACCAAGATGATGCTCATGCCTTCGGCCTTAAACTTGTTGATGAGCTGATAAATCTCTTTTTTTGCTCCGACATCAACACCACGTGTTGGCTCATCCAGAATCAGAACTTTAGGTTTCGTCATTAACCCTTTCGCAATCGCAACTTTTTGCTGGTTACCACCAGATAAGTTGCCGATGATTTGATCTCGCGTTGGGGTTTTAATGTTGAATAACTTAATAAAATCTTCCACTGCAATCACTTCGTCGCTGTGTTGAATCTGGAAGCCTTTGGTCAGCTGGTTTAGCGAACAAAGTGACATGTTCTCCTTAACTGAAAGACCTAAAACCAAACCATCGCCTTTGCGATCTTCAGAGATGTAAGCGATACCATTTGCCAAGCCATCTTGCGGGCTAACCGGGTTAATAGTTTTGTTGTCAAGATTGATAACACCATGCTCACTAGGTAATGCGCCGTAAATGACTTTCATGAGTTCAGTGCGGCCTGCGCCCATCAAGCCAGAAATTCCGAGAATCTCACCGCGCTTGAGAGTAAAGCTCACATCCTGAACGCCAGACCCAGTCAAACCAATGACTTCAAGACAGGTTTCGCCATGTTGGACATCAATACGTGGATATTGCTCTTCTAATTTTCGGCCAACCATCATTTCAATTAGGCCATCTTCATCAGTGTCGGACACCTTGCACTCACCGATAAACTTACCATCACGAAGCACTGTAATATCATCACAGATTTCAAAGATTTCTTTAAGACGATGCGAAATGTATACGATGCCGCATCCTTGCTCGCGGAGCTCATTAATCACTTTAAACAGTGATTCCGTTTCGGTATCGGTCAGTGCGTCCGTTGGCTCATCCATAATGATGACTTTCGACTCAAACGAAAGTGCCTTTGCAATTTCCACCATTTGTTGTTCACCAAGGCTTAAATCGCCAAGCAATGTTTTTGATGAATGCTTTACATTGAGACGTTTTAAAAGCTTGTCAGCTTCGTCATACATTTTGCCCCACTGGATACGCCCTAAGGAGCCGGTGAACTCTCGTCCCAAGTAAATATTTTCGGCAATCGTCAGTTCAGGAATCAGGTTCAGCTCTTGGTGAATTATGCTAATACCAGCTTCCTGTGAATCGCGTGGACCTTTAAAGGCCGCCGGCTGACCTTGATATTGAATGCTCCCCGCATCCATGTGGTAAATGCCTGTCAACACCTTCATTAACGTTGACTTGCCTGCTCCATTTTCACCCATCAGCGCCATAACACGGCCTGGATAAACATTCAGGCTTGCTTTGTCGAGTGCTTTTACGCCCGGAAACGCCTTCTCAATTTCGCTTAGTTGTAGAATGGCTTGAGTCATAATCTGTCCTCAATATCTCTGGCTTAAAAAACCACGCCCGCTTGGAAAATAACGTTCGCATATGGCGAGCATTCGCCGGTTCTTACGATAGCGCGACTTTGGGCCGTGCGTGCTTTAAACGCTTCATGTGACACGTAGCTCACCTCAATAGATTTGCCCGTCTCTTCACTCTCTTTGCTCAGTTCGTTGAGCAACGCTTCATGCAAAACTGGGCTTGCATCAGAGAACTCTTCCGCAATGATGACCCCTTCGATTTGGGACTCAGATAGAATTACGCGAACAGTATCAAGAAAACTTGGTACCCCATGCGTTAGCGCCAAATCGATTCGCTGAACATGCTCTGGGATTGGTAGACCAGCATCACATATCGTGATCTCGTCGGTGTGGCCTAGCGTCGCCACCAAGTAAGAAATATCTGAGTTAATTAGGGTACTTTTTTTCATCTCATCGACCTTTCGGTTACACGTTCATACAACCATGAGCGCCTGTCTTAAAGTGTTTTCGTTATTAACAGAAAACTCATCGAAACGTTTCGATGAAATAATAATTCGTCATCGCAATTTGACCAGTGTGAGATCGATAAGGTGTGAGAATGATCTGTAATTCAATTGTCATTGAATAGGAAAAGTGCACTTGAGTCACACTTTACCATCGAAACGTTTCGATGATGGTATTTCCCTGTCATTACGGTTAGGTTTTATACAGGGAGGAAGGAAAAGAGACGTCCAACTACTGAGAAAACCTCTAGTTAATAAGCTCGAAACCTTTCACGTCATCACAATTCTTAGATAGCTGCCTGATTTTGGAGAACGCTCACCTTACAATCTGGTTACAATTTGCCAAAACACATCATCCGTTCAGTACCTTACCTGGTACGCGACGTTTGTAGGGACACAAACGGAAACTAAGAACCATAATGAAGTTAAGCAATAGAGTCATTTTGCTTGTCGCGCCAGTGATCTTATTAAGCGCGTTAGTATCTAGCTATATTATTTATAGCATTCAAAAAGTGACGCTCATCAAGCGGGAAGACAGCTATATTCAGTTGCAGATGGAAAAGCTCGCCGGGCAGTTTCGACAAGCGAATATTTTTCTTAATAGCTATGCCTATACGCTCAGTAAAAGTGATGTATTACAAGACTATTTGGTTAATCATAACAACCCCTATCGTGAGCGAGTCTTGTTTAATCGATTAGACGAGACCGCTGAAGTATTAAGCCATGGTTACAAAGGCGATGCGAGCATGGCGATCCTCGACGGCAAACAAAACCTTCTCTACTACACAGAAAACAAATATTACGAATCATCGGGCGTGGTCGACCCAAAGGTATTAGAGTACATATCACGAAGTTTCAATGAGAGAGAGGCTTTCAGTCACACTGGCTTTATTTATAACTCCAGTGGACAAAGCATTCTTCTTCAATATGAGGTCGTCGACAAAAGAACGGGGACTCACCCTTTGAGCTTTGACTCGAAAAATGTGTTTTTTGTGGTAGTTTCCGTATCACTTGAAGCCTTTAACGAGATTAAGCATGACATCGAGTTTGACACGCACAGCGTGATTACTTTCGCCGACAAACCCATTTATCTTGATATTCCTCTCGCTCAAACCATTGAGCTGCTGCCGCACTTTTATGCCGTGCTTTCTCCTGCCGAATATTTAATGTGGAATAAAGTCGATAAAGTGTGGCTAGAACTTGCTTTCTCCTTTGGCGTAGCGGCGTTTTTCACTATCACATTAATCATTTTGGTGTTGTACCGCTATGTGTTGCGCCCTGTTTCTCGCCTTGATAAGCAGCTGAACGAACTTGAATCTAATCAACGTGACAATATTGAAAAGCTAGAAACAAACGATGAAATAGGACGCCTCTCTGCACGCTTTTTTGATATGTATGAGGAACTTAATGTCATCTATAAAAAGACAAAACGCCTAGCTGAAACGGATCACCTGACGCAACTCGCCAATCGCCATCGTTTTCATGAGCTTGCAACTCGTGAACTTATCTCCCCTTCGCAGTTTCTGTGGGTTGTTTACGTCGATCTTGATAACTTTAAATACGTGAATGATAAATACGGGCATGAATTGGGAGATAACTTATTAAAAGTGTTCTCATCACACATCAAGGATGCTTGTCAAAAGTTATCGCACGATTACAACAGCCCCTGCTTTGCCGCCAGGTTATCTGGTGACGAATTTGCAATTTTGCTGAGCTCAAATCAAGAGGTAAAACGCTTGCCTGATTTGCTTGCATCAGAGTTACTAAAACCGATTAGTAATCTCAGTTCATCTTGGAGTAATTCATTTCCCGTTACGGCAAGCGTAGGTATTGCACAATATCCTCAAGACGGTACTGACATCGCGAAGTTACTCTCCAGTGCCGATGCGGCTATGTATCAAGCAAAACGGGCAGGGAAAAATCAATACGCCTATTATTCAGCCGCTCTCAATATTGAGTCTCAAAGACGAAGTCAACTTGAACGTGCGCTCCGAAAAAGCAATGTAGAGGAAGAATTTCACCTCGTTTTTCAACCCTATATGAACAATCGAAACAACGAAATTGAGGGGTTAGAAGTCTTGTTGCGCTGGGAAGCCGAAGGTATCGGCCCTATCCCTCCAAAGGAGTTTATTCCAATTGCAGAGCAAGCCGGATTATTTGATAAAATTGACCGCTGGGTTTTCGCCAATGCAACGGCGGAATACTATCAATTAAGGAATATTTTCGGTAAGGATATTGTTCTTTCGGTCAATCTTTCATCAGCAGAGCTAAACTCGATAGAAATGGCAAACTACATCCATGAACAAGCGACACTGCACAGTGTTAAACCAGAATGTATTGAGATAGAAATAACCGAAACCTTTGCCGCAGAACAACAAGGCACGGCTCTACTTGATGAGCTATCAAAACGTGGCTACCGTCTTGCAATTGATGACTTTGGTTCTGGTTACACATCGTTAACTCAGCTCGTTCAGTATCCGGTTCAAAAAATCAAATTTGATCGAGAGTTCCTCGTTACATTGATGAACACCAACAACGGCCATGTGATCAAACCTATTATTGAGCTATGCCATGCCCAAAATAAAACGGTTACAGCAGAAGGGATTGAACACAATATGATGCATGAATGGCTATCGGCATACCGCTGCGACTATATGCAAGGCTATTTATTTGGCAAACCAATGACTAAAGAACAATTGAGCTTGTGGTGGCAATCGGCAAATGACGACAGTCGATTTGATGCGTCCATGGTCAGCTCAATTAGGGTTTCAAGAACATAAGTTAAGGGGAGAAGTACAGCAGTCACAACTGTGGCGGCTGTATTTAGCTGTATATGAGCTTCATTGATAGATGCTCAGCTTTTGTTCCCCCATACCTATATCTATGACTTTAGTTGAGTAAATTACTATTTATTCGTTTTTAAACCAGCACTTCCTTGAAATCCAAACCGGTCAAATTCAGCGCTTTGACGCTATCGTACAAGCCACCTTTTTTGTCCGTGCAAAACGTTCTGAGCCCAGCACCTTTTACTCTGAACAAGTCAGACTCATTAACGGCTTCTCTATTCAAAACGAGTTTCTTAAACGGTCTAGCACGACTTAGCTTACCATGACGAAGATTATACTCGGTAGCAGAGGTATCAATGGCATCAATTTGAGTGACAATGTTTAATGCTCGCCAAGGCTTTCCTTGTAGATTTAATGGTAAAAATTCGACATTCTCGCTCAACACATCGAGCTTATCCGCAATAGAAGCGGATACAGCAAGAGTAAAAGATCCCCATGCTGCAATATCAGGCCTGGGCAATGGCTTTTCACCCATAACGTCTAACCATTCAATATCAATACTTTTCCAACTGGCTTTAACAGACTCTCCATAGAGTTGGATAGGTTTGCTTGCCGTTACTTGAAGAGACATTTCCAATGGCGACTCTTGCAACATTGCAAAATCATTAACATTGGGAGTGACAATAAACACTTTATTAAATGCTGTCATAACCGTCCTTAAATAAATTTGAGCGCTTTTCTTAATGAGACGAGCGCTTTCACACCAAACCAAACCAAACCAAACATAATAGATAGAGTTTACTTTCATGTTCAAAAATTTAATGAATTAATATCTGGCGTTCTTATCTTTTAATTTCTAAGTTTTATTATTTATATATTTTAATCCACACGATAGAATTATTTTTTCAATTTTTACTATGTACCTTCCTTATGTAATCGAATAAGTTAGAGAATAAACAATAGCACGCATCACTTCACTTTTGTCGAGCTCATCACTCTCACTTAAACGATACATTCACAAGTTCAATTTTTGTACGACTTAGACTTAGCTTTGTCAATCGTGAATTAAAAACAACCGATTCACCGCTGTTTTACTACCTTTTCTTACCACCCTGTTGTTTATTCATACATTATAAATGCATTTATACACATAACGATTCGGCGTTACGATTTGTTACGAGTTAAATCACAAACTTTTGAGGTATTGGATAGAGCGTAGAAAAAGAAAACACATTGAAATAAAAAGAGTTTCTAAAGTACGAAAAATAAAACGCCGTTTTTATAAATTAGCAACTTCACAAATATCCTTAAACACAGTTTTATTAATTACATATATCAGATATTATTTACGCCGAAGTTTATAGAAATCATCGTTAAACTTCATATTTTTTATAAGTTTCAATTAGTTAGTTTTTAACTCGAAAACTTATCGTCAACCCAATATCAAGCACCTAAGCGTGCAATAAGAAACATTGGGAATAGAATTATATTGATGTGCATGTTGTTTTAACGAATGCATGAAGCAATCGGTAAATTTGTAACACCATAGAGTTTTATTTAGCCAAGATGAAAAAGTTAATTTTATTATTTACATGTGCGCTGTTGTCTGTCTCACCTTTTGCTTTTGCAAAACAATCAGATAACGAACCCAGGGATCATTTACGACCAAAGCAAGTTGAACATGTGTTTAAACAAGCCAAGCTAGATGGCATAGTAGACTTTAAGTTGTTCAGTGACGCTTACATCGCTTATCAGAAGACACCCGATAGAAAGAAGTCGGTACTAACGATCATCGACTATAGTAAACCATCAACTGAAAAGCGTTTTTATGTGGTTGATTTAGATAAAAAGAAGCTAATCTACAATACGTATGTTTCTCACGGCGTGAACAGCGGAAAGAAAACAGCGACACAGTTTTCAAATGTCGTGAACTCGCGAAAAACATCATTGGGCACTTTTTTGACTGATACCACTTACTACGGCTCAAATGGCTATTCACTTCGATTAGATGGGCTAAGCTCTGGATTAAACGACAAAGCTCGCGAGCGTTACATTGTCGTGCACGGTGCCGATTACGCAAACCCTTCCTTCATCAAGAAGAATGGATACCTCGGACGCAGTTGGGGTTGCCCTGCTTTGCCAGAGAAGTTGTCTCGCGAGATCATTGACACCATAAAAGGCGGCAGCGTTATTTACGCAAGCGCATAATATCGATGCGACACATATGGGGAAGAAAAAGAAGATTCTATTTCTTCCCTAGTAATAATCCTGTTAGCTTAATCGTCCTGTGCAACGACTCTCTTTCCATTTTCGCTTACTCGAAAGCGAAAATTATTGTGTTATTCGCTGATATACCTAAGTGCGATCAGAAAACTCTGTTCATCCCCCTTCCATCTCGTTAGTATACGCTGAGTTGATCAGACACTGGCTTTCATCGTTATCATAGTTCCACTAAGATTCCTTAATCATGGTGGGTAACTGTGGCTTTATATGTTTAGGGTTACTTCTTGCGTTATCTACACCGTATATTATTGATGCTTTCTTTGTCCCTGCTCTCAGGGCTCATCACAGCTTCATATGCGCATGAGTGGCACCACACCAAACATTACACTTCCGAGCGCCTACTTAAACTCTCTCAACAGGACGATTTTGAGCTAGCACACACTGATTTTCATGCCTCAGCTTCTCTGAGCTCTTGGGGTTCAGAAAGTTACTACCTACATATAAAGCGCGAGTTGTTCGGGCTTGTCTCCTGTCGCCGAACATCAGCTACTGATGGCGTTTTATCATCAGATTTTACTCCTGATTATTTTTTACTTATTGCTTTCTCTTCTCCACCACTACTGGAGTTGGCAAAACAAGCATCTCGCTTACCTCTAGACAGTTATGGCGGACTCATGAGTCAACGCTCTCTTTATCGCCTCTCAGGAAGAAAGGAAGCGAACTTAATGTACGTCTTTACTCATGGTCGCAACGCCTTCTCTGTTGTTTAACTTTTTATGACATACAGAGAACACGAAAATGTAACGATAAGAACCAATATGCTCATTGTTACTAGAACCAATTTGAGGTCCATATAATGACAAGAATCGCTACAACCATCGCACTAGCATTACTATTTGCAGCGGGCTCAACCTTAGCAAACACAGAAACTAAGCCAGAAGAAATGAGTAACGACACTCTGTTAGAGTGTGCCAACGTTTCTAACGCACGTATTGCAGTTCCGGAACACAGAGCGATGTTCAGACACTACTTAATGTCTGAGAGAGACTACAGCTTTGACCAGCTATCGTCTGCCGAACTTGAATTTAAAGCAGCAGATAAGAATGAGTCTGAAGTAGAGAACATCTACAAGTCTCAGTGCAAAGAAGTTGGCGAATACCTATATAGCATTGGCTATTAAATTCGAAACCCTAACGACACTCAAAAAGAAAGGCGCAATGTATGCGCCTTTCTTTTTACTGACAAAAACCTGTCGATTAGATGTCTAATCTGCATACAAGCTTAAAAGTGCAAATCAAAGTAAACTTATTGGGAAAACTCTGACACATCCTTGGGTTTACAGGTCGCTCGACGTGCTTTAACAAACAAGAAACTAAGCACTCCAATCACAAGAGTAATTATTGGTGCCGCCATTAATAGCATTGTGATTGCTTTGCTCATATTTTCTGGTAGCAAAGGAAGTAATGAACCAAAACCGCATAATATCAGCGTCCATAAAATCGCACTCAGCCACGCAAAGTAATGGAATTTACTAATACGTTTCACTCGCAACCCCATCATTAATGGCAATAGGGAACGAACAACCGGAATAAACCGCGCGCACAAAAGCGCAACCAATCCATGTTTACTGAGTAATACGTCGACTTGTTCCAAACGCTTTTGAGGAACCGCACTCACCCAGCCTTGAACCTTAGGTAAGCGATTTAGCCACTTGCCTTGTAAATAAGCCGCCCAACTTCCCAACCCCGCACTAACAGCTATCACCAACATGATCATAATTGGGTCAAGGACGCCAACCGCCGCCAGCGTACCGGATAATACGACGACACTGTCGCATGGGAAAGGTGCAGCAGGAATAAAACCACTTTCCAAAAAGATACTCACAGCAACAACAAAATAAACCAAACCTGCACTGCCTGGCGCCATTAACGCCGTGAAATCTTGATGCCAAAAAGCACTCAAGACCTGAATGATCGAATCAAACATAAACCGCTCCTAAGCATAATTAACCAAAAGTTGCAAAAACATGGAATGTGTTAGCGAGCATGTATAAAGCGGTATATGAAATTCGACTCTTTTCTCACGCCGATTCTGTATTTAGAGTGAGTAAAAATACTTTCAATACAACAACCTAAAGCCTCATTACCGATGCGTTTTAGCCGCTTCATCGAGTAAATTGCCGAACGATGCGCCCACCATGCTACATCAAGCATTTCAAACCATTCGGGTTCTACATCGTCGTTCGAGCTCATTTCCTTAGCATGGCTAACCCTCAATACATTCCGGCTGTTTAAACTCGGAAAGTCTTGCTGTATTGAAGAGATGGGATGTTCTGAAAAGTGCTTCGACTTAGCGTCAACAGCGATATTCTGGTTATGAACGGAAAGAAAATTTGGGTGTGAGTACGCAAGGCTCATGCTCGGAGCCAACAAGCAGAAAAGTAGTCCGAGTAAAGCAATCAGAGTCGTACGCACAAAGGTAACCAGAACCAAAATGATAAGTTCTTTTAACCCTGTGCGTAACTATTGGCAATTAGTATCCTTAATCGTTAAGAATACTAATTATTTTTCACCGTAAGGGTAGCTTTCAAACATCTTCGCGATTTCTTCTTGGATGAGAGATTCTCTTTTCTCAGAGCTCATTGACTCAGACAGTTTACGACTTGAAACGCCTTTCCAAACGACTTGATTAGCCTTTGCATCAACCAGTTCAACCACCAACTTCCCATACTTACGCTCTTTATATCTTTCTGGGCTTGAAGTGATCACACCAAAGCTATTCCAGCCATAGCCAAAGCTCACCGACGATCCTGAAGAAACAAGCTCGGATTCTTCTACGATATCATGATGTACGTAAAGGTCACCGCCACTATTTACCTTATTTAAACCCTTACCCTCAAGCTGTTCAGCAAGCCCTTGCTCAATACGTCGACCATCAATACTGGTAGGAGCTTCCGCCTGAGCACCGAAGTCAAACGTTCTGTAAGCTGAAAAGTCGGCTTGTTTATCTACATCGGTTGTCACGGTCGTACAAGCAGATACCAGCATCACCACCAACCCTAATATCAAACCTCTCATCATGTTAAATCTCCTTTGGTTAAGCTGACTGTTTCAGCAGAATTACCCTGTGTTATACATACGCATCAACAGTAAAAAGTAATCATTTCAATATCTAGTCTTGACCATGAAACGTGACTGTTCAATAAACGAGATTAACCTTTGCACAAAAAATCTTGAATATCATCAACATCTAAACACCTAAGAATTCGGTGTTTACGACCTAATTGGAAGCCTCTAGGCTTAGTAACGAAATCGCGAGTGCCACAAAAAACCAGAGACAATGAACACTTTAACATCAGTCCGCTACTTTTTTAGGCAACTGACAAACATTTGATGAGAAAAGACTTTTCTTTTTCGTCCAGTGTGGCATATTAACCGAGTCCTATCGATGCGCGGGCATCGTATAATGGCTATTACCTCAGCCTTCCAAGCTGATGATGCGGGTTCGATTCCCGCTGCCCGCTCCAATCTCTTTATCTCAATTTACTCATAAAAATCCGATGGCGGAGCGAACAAACGGCGGCAGCGTTGTTTCCATGATAAGTTTGGTCGAGTTACGTCATAAAACATGTCTTTCCATTCTGCAAACGTCACGCGGATGGGATTAAAGCTGTTTACAGGTTTAGAAACCCCATACCGAACCGTTTCCACCTCTGGTTCAAACGTTCCGAACATTCGATCCCAAATAATTAATACACCCGCATAATTTTTGTCGATGTACTGACGGTTCACACCATGATGAACGCGATGGTGAGACGGCGTGTTAAATACCCACTCTAGTGGCCCGAGCGAACGAATTGATTGGGTGTGAACAAAAAACTGTAAGCCCAGATTAAACAACACAACGAAGACAACCCATTTTGGCTCAAAACCAATAATCACCAAGGGCAACCAAAAAATCCACATCCCCGCTAGCGGATACATTAAACTTTGACGAAAGGCGGTACTGAAGTTCATTCTTTCCGAACTGTGATGAACAACGTGCGCGGCCCACATCCAACGAATACGATGGCTAGCCCGATGAAACCAGTAATAGAAAAAATCTTGCAGGACAACAAGTAAAAGAAAAGCTGAGACGCTCATTTCGATATCAAACAAACGCCAATCAAACCACCACAAATACAACTGAGCAATCAGTAAACCCGTGAGTATGTCTGTCGCTTGGTGTAAGCCCGCAAGAACAAAATTACACGCTACTTCAGGGAAGTAATACGTCGCGCTTTCAGGCAAGCGTCCTCTTCTTTGTCCGAACCAATATTCGGCAAGCATGCAGAAAAAGAAAACTGGAGCCAGAATCATCAGAAGTAATTCTGGGCGGTCCATCAACTGCGTCCAATCCATTGTGTTTCTACCATTTTGCATAGTGATCTTCAGTAAGACCCATAACTTCTTCTAACTGATGTTTGATGCCATTTCCATCGATAATATAGCCAGAGAAATAACCGATGTACTGACGAAAGTTACTTTTGAGAAGCCAAAAATTTTTCTTCTCTGAGCGTCGATTCAAAGGCGTGAACTGTAAGTTAACTCGTTTATCTTCAGACGTAATATGCCACTTTTGCCCTTCATCACTTCGTGAAAACTGAAACTGCACAGGTTGCAAAAAGTGACGCTGACCATTAATCCACAATACATTTTCGCAATAGCCAGTTTCATTAACGCCAGCTGCCAAGTTCAACCCCAGACGCCTGTCATCCTCAAAGCAATTGATACTCGCCCAGCGCCAACTTGTTTCTCGCCGCATGTACCCAGCGGAAAAATCGTAACCAGCAGCCACCTCTGAAAGATCTTGCTCTTTTCCTAATATGAACAAGTTACCGTCTACTGCTAACGCATTGTGCTTCTGAGTATATGTCCAACCCGCATAACCTGTTGGCGTACACAACATTAATGGCAAACTCATATTTTCTGGACGTAAATAGAGATCCGCATTGACTGACTCTGTCACAAAGTGGACGTGCCAAATACCATCCTTAATAGAAAACTGAACTCTTTTGTTAGCAAGATGGGCAAGACTGCACCAACTGGAAGGCTGAGTTTGATAACCTATATTAAAAGGTTTCAACCATTGTTGCTCAATCAACTTATTCTTTTTAATATCAAACAGGTAGCAAAAGCCGGATGCTAAATACCGTATATCAGCAATCGCTACTCCAATGACGTAATTAGGTGTGACCAAATTGACGAACTGAAACTGCTTATAATCGCGGTAACGGCGCCACTTAGATACCGGCTTATCCATCTCATCGAGGTAGGTAAATTTATCTAGCTGTAACGATGTTGGAATTCCATCAAGGTGGCCAAACGCTGGTAGGCCATTCTGCTGAATAAACGAGTTCAGAACCTTAAGCTCATCCATATAGTTGTCTTTTCACAAGTTATCACACACACAAACTTCAACATGACGTTAACATAAACAATTTGCGTAACTGCACAACAACATCGACTAAAGTGATTTCTGCTTGTTATATGTGAAACTGATCACTCAACCACCCGCTTACTTAGCTAGCCCTACCTATCTCAACCAACACAGCCTGGGTTAGAAGCTGCACATTCTCATCCGCAGGAAAGACCACTACAACCATTGAATCTTGGTCAAAATCACTATTTAATGGAAATACATTCATATAAACTGATTGCTTATTCACATCAAGGAAGAAATCTATGTCATACATACACGATACTATTGTTGCGTTGCAACACAGTAGCCCTGCGCAAAAAGAATTTTACCAAGCGGTAGAAGAAGTATTAACTTCTCTCGCGCCGGTAATAGAAGGCAATAATAAATATAAGGAACAAGCGATTATCCAGAGGATCGTCGAGCCAGAACGTCAAATCATGTTTCGAGTTCCTTGGGTTGATGATGCTGGAAATGTACAAGTAAACAAAGGTTATCGAGTTGAATTCAACTCTGCTTTGGGGCCGTACAAAGGAGGATTGAGATTCCATCACTCAGTCAATGCGAGCATCATAAAATTTCTCGGCTTTGAGCAAATTTTTAAAAACGCACTGACTGGCCTTCCTATCGGTGGCGGCAAAGGCGGTTCAAACTTCGATCCTAAAGGAAAATCCGACGGCGAGATCATGCGATTTTGCCAATCATTTATGAACGAGTTGTACCGTCACATCGGTCCTACCACCGATGTGCCCGCAGGCGATATCGGTGTCGGGGCGCGCGAAATTGGCTATATGTTTGGTCAATACAAACGATTGACGGGCCGCTACGAAGGTGTGCTTACAGGCAAGAGTCTGCTTTGGGGTGGCTCACTCGCCAGAAAAGAAGCGACAGGATATGGCGCCGTCTATTTTGCAGAGTGCATGCTCAACGACCGCAACGATTCATTGAAAGGGAAAACTTGTCTCGTTTCTGGTGCTGGCAACGTGGCTATCTACGCCATTGAAAAACTGTACCATATGGGAGCAACGCCAGTTACATGCAGCGACTCTCGAGGTACGATCTATCATGAGCACGGTATTGATCTTAAGCTCCTAAAACAACTGAAAGAAGTGAAAAGAGCAAGCTTAGAAGAATATTTAGAAACTTACCCTGAAGCAGAATACACACCAGAGGGCGACTATCCTAATGAAGGACATGCTGTTTGGCGATATCAGGCTGATGCTGCCTTCCCTTGTGCGACTCAAAATGAATTAACGTCAGACGACGCACTGGCTCTTATCGAAAACGGATGTATTTTGATTAGTGAAGGGGCGAACATGCCAACCACCCGTGATGCTGCCAATATTATCGTGGACTCGGACATAGCTTATGGGCCTGCAAAAGCAGCCAATGCAGGCGGCGTTGCAACCAGTCAACTTGAAATGGCGCAAAACGCCAGCATGCAAAACTGGACGTTTGAACAAGTGGATAGTCAGTTGCAAACCATCATGAAAAATATTTTCATCAATGCAAACGAAACCAGTAAAGAGTTTGGCCAACCTGGAAATTTAGTTTTAGGCGCCAACATTGCAGGCTTTAGAAAAGTCGCTGATGCAATGATTGAGCAAGGTGTCGTCTAGATGAACGAGCCAGCAGGATGACTGCTGGCTTAATATAACTCCGCAATAGGCCGCGCTTTTTGATAAAGAGCTCCACTTAATTCGCAATAAGCGTTGTCACTTCTGTTTTAACGGAGTTGGCGATAAAGCAATTCTCATGGGCCATGTGGTGCAGTTTTTCTAATTGAGATGGTGTCGGTTGTTTTTCACCTGAAAATGTTATCTTAGGGTTTAACGTTACCTTTGATACCCACTCTTTTCCGTTTTCGCCTTTTTCAAGCTCCCCTACCGCTTCATCGAAGTAACTGTCCACAACATAACGTCGCTTTGCTGCAATAGACAGGAAAACGAGCATATGACAACTAGAAAGTGCCGCGACAAACGCTTCTTCTGGATCAACATTTTCTTCTACGGATAGTGGTAATGGTACTACGTGGGGAGATGGAGATGCTGGGACTTGCAACCCTCCATCAAATTGCCAAATGTGTGCCCTACTATACTTATTATCACTAAACTCTTCGCCAGCTTTACGATGCCATTTGATTAAAGCGGAATGCTTACTCATTCTAACTCCCTGATTTTCCGACGACGAATCAACACTATCCGTCCTTGCCACAGTAAACCACAACAAAATGAGTTAAGGAAAGCATCGCACTCACAGGGACTATAAAATCTGTTGAGGATCGGCATTGTTCTTCTGGATATCATCCAAAAGTCTATGAGACTGATGGATGTTGACCTGTAACCGATTGATCAGCATCTGCAACTGCTCAATCTCGGGACTTTGGTTGGCTTTAAGTTGAGTTTCCAGGGCCTCCGTTTGGCTCGCCAAAATAGGTAAACTTAGGTTCAGTGCCATCCCTTTCGTTTTGTGCAACGTCAGCTCTAATGAAGCAAAGTCTTCAGCCATAAAGTATTCAATAAGCTCATCAACAGATGTCTCAAAATCGACAATAATGCTTTTTAGCAGCTCATCGAGCGCTTCTGGCTCATCTCGTAAAGAAGCAAACATGCCTGAGTGGGAGAGTTCTTCCTCTGTTAACCTTAAGTTCTCGATTGGCTTACGTTGCAACTGAAGCACATTGCTGTCATTCGTTAGTGGCGGATTCCGTTTCGGTTCGAGTCTGGCTGCAAACTGTTTGAGAGCGTCTGAAAAGCTCTCATGCTGTAGCGGTTTTGTAAGCACATGGTCTGCTCCTGCTTCAATAAAGCTATCGTGAGCTTCACGAAATACGTCTGCCGTGTACGCAAAGAGTAATGTCTTGATACCTAACTCTTGTCGGATAACGCGTGTCGCCTCAACACCATTCATCTCGGGCATGTGGTTGTCCATCAAGATCAGGTCGTACTCGTTCTCTTTCGCCTTTTTAACCGCGATTAATCCATTTTCTGCAACATCCACTTCATGCCCAAGCTTTTCGCAAAACCCTTTTGCCACAATGGCATTCACACGGTTATCATCAGCAAGTAGTATCTTTAAATGGTGTGATTTTGCGCGAGGTTTCGGTGCTTCTTGCTGCTTTTTCGGAGCAGATTCTACCCAAGGAATCGGCAACTCAACGATAAATTGACTTCCAACGCCTTCTATACTCTTCAGAGTAATATGGCCACCCATCAAATCGGTTAGTTTTTTGACGATGGCTAACCCAAGCCCTGTTCCGCCGAACCTTCGAGTCGTTGATGAGTCTGCTTGCTCAAACGAGTTAAAAATATGCTCGTGCTTGTCTGGCGCAATACCAATACCGGTGTCGCTCACGCACATGACCAACAACTGATTCGATTCATCTAACTCGGTTCTAACCAGCACATGCCCTTCATTGGTAAACTTCACCGCGTTACCGGCGAGATTAAATAAGATCTGTCGTAAACGCGCACAATCCCCAGTAAATTCAGTATATTCAGAAACCTCGTTTTCCAAGATTAGCTCGATATTTTTTTCATCAACAAGTGGTTTTATTGCGCTACACACCGGAGAAAGCACTTGATCGAGCTTAAACTTAGCTTGCTCAAATTCCAGTTTGTTTTCTTCAACTTTAGAAAAATCCAAAATATCGTTGAGGATAGTCATCAGATGCTGGCCAGAGTCAAGAATAACCCTAATGTGCTCTTTCGTCGTCGGCTCTTTGGTCTCTTCTGCAATCATTTGAGAAAGCCCTAGTACGCCATTCATCGGCGTTCTTAGTTCGTGACTCATTGCAGCAAGAAAATTTGATTTCGCTTTTGCCGCTCGCTCGGCTTTGTTTCTCGCCTCTTCAATTTCAAGATTCAACTGTTTTAAGTTATGCATTCGGTGATGTGACTGATAAACAAACGCGCTAACTAGAAACATCACCGCGATAAATACAAACAACCACGTAAAACGCGCCTCACTTTGAGCAATATTGAGTAACCGATGCTCTGAGCTTTCGACAAACTCAATATAAGTGTGATCAAGCAGTTCATTCGTCAGCAATTCAATTCTTTTATCACTCGTTTGAAGCCGTTTAAGGAAGTTCGCTTCTTTTTCACTCTCAACTTCAGTTTGTGTTAGAAGCAACTGGTTGAGAAATTCAAAATAACGACTGCCACCCAATGATTGACCGCTCTCGGTAGAAACCTCTTGCTGATATAAATTGAACAACATGAGTAATGCATACCGATTTTCTACCTGAACACCAATTAACATATCAAGCTTCAACGTTGTTTGAAGCACTCGCTCCTTAAACTGTTCAAGCGTATCCCTAACTTTTATACGATTGGGTGTCACGGGAAACCAAACTGATGCCTTTGATGATTCCAACAGTGCCTGTGCTGCGATTTCTATCTCTACTAAAGATGTTGTTAACTCATAGTTTTTCCTATCTTCAACGGCATATCGGTTCACGATAACATCACGCTCTTCAATCAACTCATGTCCGATATTCATTAGCTCTGCATGAAATTCTTGAGCGTTTTTTGAATTCATATACGACATATACGCCAGTGTGCAGCACGTCAGTATCCCAATAAAAAAGCAAAAGTTGATCAGTTTGAATTTATTCATTTTCCAACACCTCTAAAATTATGGGTCTAGGTGCTGTCAACGACTGCAAGAATGCTTCAATGTCCGCGACATTCTCATCGTTCATCGTTATACCGAGCTGGGTTTTAGCCATGATTTGTATCGCGTCGGATAACTTATCGACTTGCCCATTATGAAAATAAGGACTCGTTAGCGCGACATTGCGTAAACTGGCTACTCTAAAATAGAATCGCTCTTCATCTTCTATCGTAACGAGTTGCCGGCCCGAGTCCTCTACTACTGGCTTATCCTTGAAATAGGCGAACCTTTGGATCATCGCTCCGCCGATATTTTTGCCCTGATGACACTGCACACAACCTGAAGTCTGAAATGTTTTCCAACCTCTGATTTGCTGTTCACTCAGTACATGCGTGTAACCCAATAAGTAAGCATCGAATGGTGCGCCAGGCGTCTGCAGCCCTTCAACAAACTCCACAATAGCGGACTTGATATTATGAACGTTAATCGGCAATTCATCGTCACGACTAAATAGCGCTTGATAATGTTCACTCTCTTTTACATATTGCTCTATTGTTTGCCAGTTTGAGTCCATTTCCATTGGATTATGGATTGGACCATCAATCTGAGCCATCAAGGTGTTTTCCGTTCCATCCCATAAAAAACGATAATTTAACGCCGCATTAAACACTGTTATAGAATTTCTAATTCCATCACCTTTCACCCCCGTAGAGACTGGTGTATTTTCAGCGCCATTGGTTTGCAGATTGTGGCATGTCGCGCAGCTGACATTACCATTTGACGATAATTGAGGATCGCGGAAGAGATGCCAGCCAATTCTCGCTAGCTTAATATCCACATTAGGATCACCCTGTATGGGCTGAACTAGGGAGATATCACCTAACATCTTCGCGTTTCTTGCGGTTGTTGTTTGGCTCAAAATGAGTGTTACAACAGCTAGTGCGATTGCGCTGAATTGCCTCATCAACTACATACCTTAAACTTGTCATTGATATGAATTTAGTTGCATTTTGGCGTTTTTTCCACCGACAGGAAGTTGAAAAAACGAGTTAAGTATTGCTTTGTTTAAGGCTTTGGTTGAAGAGGGAGTAATAAGGCGAATAGGAAGAAATCGATCGCCTTATGAGTAGCTAACGTATTGAAATCTGAGTTTAGTGTAGAAAAGCCAAAAACCGTTGAAACCAAGTCACCTCTCCATACGAGATCAGATCGAAAATAGTAAAGAATACGGCACAGATAACGGCCAACTTAATCAAACGCTGAACAATAAACATAAACATCACAATTACCAATAATTTGCTTTAGTTTACTATCTCACACAGCGTTTATATATAAAAAAGTAGTCTCCTAATTAGCCTCGGCAACTTATTCATTAGAACCTATACTCAAGCATCTCTAAGTTATTTGGATATACTTGAATTAGGATTTCAAAAAGTCCCTGTGACCACACAAGGAGGACTGCATGAAACGACTATGGATATGGTTCTTACCTTTACTCTTGATGGCCAGTCAAGCACTGGCGAATACTGTTTGGATTGTTCCTGTCAAAGGCGCTATAGGGCCTGCTACTAGCGACTATTTATCTCGTGAAATAGAAGAAGCTCAACTAAACGGTGTCAGTTTAGTGATCTTAGAGATGGACACACCAGGCGGCTTAGATAGCGCAATGCGAGATATTATTCACGCGATTACCACCTCCTCCACTCCAATTGCGACTTGGGTTGGCCCGTCAGGATCTAGAGCGGCTAGCGCAGGGACATACATTTTACTCGCCAGCCACGTTGCCGCCATGGCTGAAGCCACCAACCTTGGCGCGGCAACGCCCGTCGCGTTAGGTGGTGCCCCTCAGCCCCCTTCATCGGATGATGGCAAAGATCAAAACGCGGAAGAAACGTCAGAAGGAACCAACGAAGGTTCAGAGAAAGTTCCCGCGAAAACCGCAATGGAGAAAAAGGTGATTAATGATGCTAGAGCCTATATTAAAGGCTTAGCAAAGCTTCATGGCCGAAATGCAGAGTGGGCAGAGAAAGCAGTGAGCGAAGCAGCGAGTTTGGACGCCACAGAGGCATTGGAATTAAACGTTATTGATTATATAGCCAACTCACCAGAGGATTTAGTCAAAGCCATTGATGGACAAACTGTTAAAGTTAACAATCGTGATGTGACATTGTCACTGGAAAATCCCGTATGGATTGAAAGAACACCCGATTGGCGAGCAGAAATGCTAGCCGTTATAACCAATCCAAACGTTGCCTACATTCTAATGCTCATCGGCATCTACGGTTTACTTCTTGAATTTTACAACCCAGGAATTGGCTTACCCGGTGTGCTAGGTGGGATTTGTCTGCTTCTTGCCATGTACGCACTACAAATGATGCCCGTCAACTACGCAGGTCTTGGTCTGCTGTTACTCGGTATTGCACTAATGATGGCGGAAGCATTCAGCCCGAGCTTTGGTATTTTGGGCGTAGGCGGCGTTGTCGCCTTTGTACTCGGTTCGATATTTCTCATGGACAGTGAGTTACCAGGATTCCAGATCGCCCTTCCTTTGATTTTTGGTATTGCCATATTTTCCGTGGCTCTAATCGTGCTGACCGTCGGCCTGCTGCTCAAAATTCGTCGCCGGCGTGTAACGACGGGTTTAGAGACTTACCCTGGGAAGGTCGCCGTGGTAAGCGATGACTTTATCGATGGCGAAGGACGCGTTCAACTCAACGGTGCGTTATGGCGAGCTAAAGCCAAAGACCATCAACAATTCAAACAAGGTGATCACGTCACCATTGTTAATGTTAAAGGGCTGACCTTAACTGTGATGCCTGATGACCGCCAAAATAAATAGGAGGCGCTTTATGATGCTCTATACCGTTGCGGTGATCGTGGTGCTGCTGTTCGCACTAGCGACCCAAATGTTCAAGGTTTTGAGAGAATACGAACGTGGGGTTGTGTTCTTTCTTGGTCGATTTCAAGAAGTCAAAGGACCTGGTTTGATCATCCTTATCCCATTTATTCAGCAAATGGTGAGGGTTGATTTACGTACTGTCGTTTTGGATGTGCCGACACAAGATTTAATTACCAAAGATAACGTTTCTGTGCGCGTCAACGCGGTCGTTTATTTTCGCGTAGTCGATCCTCAAATGGCGATTAACAATATTGAAAGCTACAACGATGCCACCAGCCAGTTAGCACAAACCACGCTGCGCTCGGTATTGGGTCAGCATGAACTCGATGAATTGCTATCAGAGCGAGAACGCCTCAATAAGGATTTACAATCCATTCTCGATCAACAGACTGATGACTGGGGAATCAAGATTGCTACGGTTGAAGTCAAACATGTTGATTTAAATGACAGCATGGTCAGAGCCCTAGCCCGTCAGGCAGAAGCAGAGCGTAACCGTAGGGCAAAGATCATTCACGCTACTGGTGAGTTAGAGGCTTCAAATAAATTAAAAGAAGCAGCGCAAATGCTCAACGAAGCACCGAATGCACTGCAATTACGTTACATGCAGACACTCACTGAAATCACTACAGACAAAACATCCACTATTATTTTTCCAATGCCGATCAATCTTGTCGAAGCTGTCAGTGATATCGCCGAAGCGGTGAAAAAGAATAAAGAGACACAAGATAAGTAAGATTCTGCCCCTAGGAAGTAACGACCACTCACGTTACTTCCTTATTTGGTACTCTCTTTAAGGATGTGCCTATCTTCTTTATCACATTCTTGTTTCATTACTTCTAAGCCCGTTTTAAAGCATGTTCGCCAAGCGGTTTCAACATCGGCATCATACCCGGAATCACACTGTCGAACCGTTTCTAACAAACTCTCAAGCCAAACATCAAAATCCTGCGGCTCTATACCAATATCTGCACTTGCATGCTTTTTCCCATACTTTTCCACCATTTTGTGCGCTTCGGTCGAGGTATCTGCCATCATAAAAAATACAATAGACCCTCTAAGCATTCTCACTTGTTGGTGCATGTCTATACCGTCAAACTTCTGTCTAAAGTTGGCACTTTTCGACCATAAATTTTTGTAGAACAAGTCGAAAAACTCCTGATCTGAAGTACAACGTTCATAGCTATCATTAAAAACTTCAATCACGTTCATGTTGCTTTCCCCTACGCCTCAATATGAGTTTAATTTAATATCAAATAAAAGCTTCCAAATAAGGACTTTTAAGTTTCAAATCGATCAACTCACATCGATTTTCAACAAAAAGTAAAAAGTGATTTAAATAAACACCCTCTTATCAATGAAAAAATATCCATTATCATGAACCCATATTCGAGGTACGCATGGTTGTCGATGCTAGTGCATCCTCATCTGTCATCACATAAAGAGGATATAAACGTGTCCCATCAAATCATTACCGATCTAAATAGCCGTTACACTGCAAAAAAATATGATGAAACCAAGCGCGTTTCTCAAGAAGACATGGCGATAATCAAAGAAGCACTGCGTTTGTCGGCGTCTTCTATCAACTCACAACCATGGAAATTCATCGTTATTGAAAGTGATGAAGCGAAGCAACGTTTCCACAATACGTTTGCAAATATGCATCAGTTTAACCAACCACACGCGAAAGCCGCATCACATACGATTCTGTTTGCTTACGATCCTAAATTTACTAAAGAGAAATTTGCGAAGCGTGTGGATGCAGAAGTAACATCTGGCCACTTGCCAGCGGAGATGTACAACAACTTTATGGGTGCTTACGCTTTTGCCGATGCAAATACGGACGAAAATGGCTTCAACGGAAACTGGACAAAAGCACAAGTCTATTTGGCACTAGGCAACCTACTACACACATTGGCACGACTAGGCATTGATTCAACACCGATGGAAGGTGTCGATCCGGCTCTGATTGGAGAAGAGTTTAAAGAAGAGCTCGAGGGCCATATTTGTGAAGTTGCGCTGGCGATTGGCTACCATAAAGATGGGGAAGATTACAATCATGGTCTTCCAAAAGCGCGCCTTGCAATGGATGACGTAATTACGACTCTATAGTCGACCATTGTCTTAGCTTAGCGACTTAAATCATTGTTTAAACTAAAAAGAGCCGCACATTAATGCGGCTCTTTTTTACTTGGTTCTGCGTCAACTTTACGCAACTTGCTCTGACTTAAAATTACCAAGCAATGCATCGTAAAGCTCATTGTCGCTTAACACACCAACCAGCTTATTATCTTCAACCATAAGCAGAGGCTGATTGCTACGCTGTTTAAGTTCAATCGCTTCTCGCATACTGATTTCTGGACTAACCTGAACCAGAGAGTTTTCATTAACTTCGTCAAGGTTCGAAGAATCGCTCTTCCATTGAATCAACGATTTATCTTTATCCGCTAAACTTAACCCCTTGCTCTCTTGTATCACCCAAATATCTTTATCAGGGCAAATCAGAACACGCGTATCTTCGCGAACCAAATCGTCACGCATTAAGGAACGTCCCTTCAGCACATTTAATGGATTAGTGTGAGCAACAAAGTCCGCCACATAATCGTTTTCTGGAGCAAGAATGATCTGTTCTGGCTTGCCATGTTGAATCAGCTTTCCTGATTCCATAATGGCGATGTTGTTACCGATTTTAAGTGCTTCATCCAAGTCGTGACTCACAAAAAGAATGGTTTTGTTTAGCTTTTCCTGAAGCAGAATCAATTCATCTTGAAGCTGAGCACGAATCAATGGATCAAGTGCTGAAAACGGTTCATCCATTAACAAGATATCAGTGTCCATCGCGAACGCTCGCGCTAGGCCAACACGCTGCTGCATACCACCAGAGAGCTCGTGCGGGAATTTCGTTTCCCACTCAGACAAACCGACCATTTCGAGCTGTTCACGCGCTTTTTTACGGCGCTCTGCTTTGCCAATGCCTTGCATTTCTAGACCAAACGCAACGTTATCTAATACCGTTAACCATGGCATCAATGCAAACTTCTGAAACACCATGGATACGCGGTGAGTACGAAGGTGGCGCAACTTCTGTTCGTCACAGTTAGAGAGCTCAACCATGTCGTCGCCGTCTTTAATTTTCAGAGAGCCACGAGAAATATCGTTCAACCCGTTAACCGTTCGCAGCAAACTTGATTTACCCGAGCCCGAAAGCCCCATCAAGACACAGATCTCACCCTGTTTCACGTTCAGCGAAACATTATCAACCCCAACCACTTGGCCAGTTTCATCAATGATTTCTTGTCGAGACTTCCCTTGATCTAGTAGTGCTAGCGCCTGTGCTTGTTGCTGACCAAAAACGACATCAAGATTTTTAATAGTAATAGCGTCCATGATTATGCCTCCTTCTGGTTTGGTGCTTTACACAAGCGATCAAGAATGATGGCAACGAGTACAATCGCTAAACCAGCTTCAAAACCTTGTGAAATGTTTACCGTATTCAGTGCACGTACGACTGGCTTACCAAGCCCATCAGCACCAACAAGCGCCGCAATGACCACCATAGAAAGAGACAACATAATGCACTGAGTAACGCCAGCCATAATACTTGGCAATGCCGCAGGTAACTCCACCTTAAACAGTAGCTTCATGCGGCTGGCACCAAATGCTTTACCCGCTTCAAGTAGCTCCTCCGGCACTTTAATAATGCCGAGGTACGTCAATCGAATTGGCGCAGCGATAGCGAAAATGATGGTCGAGATTAGACCTGGGACAATACCCAATCCAAACAGAACCAAGGTTGGAATTAGGTAAACGAATGTCGGGACGGTCTGCATTAAATCGAGTATTGGCCGCAACAAGGTGTATAACCAAGGACGGTGCGCCGCCATAATGCCCAACGGCACGCCAATTAATACGGAAATCGTTGTCGCTGCAAACACAAGGACAAAGGTTTCCAGCATTTCTTGCCAGTAACCAAGGTTGAGAATTGCGAGTAAGGCCAACACGATAAATACGACAAGAGGAATGCTGCGATGTAAGAACCAAGCAATTGCCGCCGTCATAATGATTGGCGCTGCAGGTGGCATCCATTTAAAAATGTCCACCACGAAAAGAATGATCGTTTCAAGTGTAATAGAGATTGCATCGAAAAAACCCGATGCATTGATGGTTAACCAATCGACGCCAGTTTCCATCCATTGGCCCAACGGTAGTTTGTTGTCCGTAATAAAATTCAAAATAAAACCTTTGTGTTAATGAAGCGGGCAAAACTCTGCCCACTTTCTTTTAAAAAAACGAGCTCAAATACTGCTTATTAAGCGTTTGTTTTTAAGTAGTTTGTAATAGCTGTTAGCGCATCTTGGCCATCTACCGTTTTCACGCCCTCTAGCCACGCTTCAATTTGCTCTTGGTTTGCATTCAACCATGCTTGCGCTGCTTTTGATGGCTTCTGTTTCTGGTTAAGAATCGCTTCCATCAGTTCATTTTCCATTTCTAGGTTAAACTCTAGATTTTTCACTAGCTGACCTACATTTGGACACTCAGCGAGGTAATTTTTACGTACGTTTGTGTAGACGTTCGCGCCGCCGTAGTTAGGACCGAAGAAGTCATCACCACCCGCTAGATATTCCATTTCAACGTTACTATTCATTGGGTGCGGCGCCCAACCTAGGTACACAATCCATTGATTGCGGCGTGCGGCACGTGATACTTGAGACACCATGCCAGCTTCACTGGACTCAACTAGGCTGAAATCTTTTAGGCCGAATGCGTTGCTATCAATCATTGACTGAATTAAGCGGTTGCCATCGTTTCCTGGTTCAATGCCGTAAATGCGGTCTTTAAATTTGTCGGCATGTTTTACTAGGTCAGCGAAGTTGGTTACGCCTGCGTCATAAACGTATTTTGGAACCGCTAGCGTGTACTTTGCGCCAACGAGGTTCGCGCGTACGGTTTCAACAGTACCTGCATCACGGTATTTCGCGATATCACCTTCCATCGTTGGCATCCAGTTACCTAAGAAAATGTCGATATCGCCATTAGCCATAGAGGAGTAAGTTACAGGCACAGACAGAAGATCGGTCTTCGTTTTGTACCCCAACCCTTTAAGTAACTCTGATGTAACGGCAGTGGTCGCTGTGATGTCAGTCCAACCTACATCTGCGAAACGAACCATTTCACATTGGTTGGCGTAAGCGCCTGTTGCTAAAGTACTTAGTGCAATTGTTGAGAAGATTTTTGTCATCTTAGACATGTTGAATTCCTTGTAATGATTACTGACTTTTTCATTTTATGAGATCGAATCGAGATCTCTTTTTGGCGGATGCATTCGTTGCATCTCTTGCCAGTCCGGTGCAATCCAAACTGGTACGTTGTTCGACGTTTCTAGGGCGTTATCCAAAATCATATCCGCGGCGCGTTCTGCCACCATAATCGTTGGCGCATTTAAATTACCGTTCGGAATGGTTGGGAAAATAGAAGAGTCCACCACACGCAAGCCTTGAATACCGCGTACTTGGCATCGCTCATTTAAGACGGCTAATGGGTCATTATCTGCGCCCATTTTGCAGGTACAAGATGGATGGTAAGCACTCTCGACGTTTTGCTTCACCCATTCATCAATCTGTTCATCCGTTGTGATGTTCAGACCGGGTTGGATCTCATCCCCACGAAACTCATCCATGGCTGGCTGATTGAGGATCTCGCGAGTAAGGCGAATACAATCACGCCAATCCTGCTTATCTTGTTCAGTGGAAATGTAGTTAAACTCAATCTTCGGCTTATCATTCGGATTCGCAGAGACAACTTCGACCGACCCGCGACTTTCTGGCTTGTTAGGTCCAACGTGCACTTGGAAACCATGACCATCAAAAGCAGCTTGCCCGTCATAACGCATTGCCGCTGGCAAGAAGTGATATTGAATATTTGGCCACTTTAGCCCTTCTCGAGAGCGGATAAATGCACACGATTCAAAGTGGTTAGTCGCACCAAGGCCTTTGCGAGTTAATATCCACTCAGTGCCAATCAAGCCCTTGCTCACCAAACCTAATTTGCTGTTGAGCGTGATAGGTTGTTTACAGTGATATTGGAAGTACACTTCTAAGTGATCTTGCAGGTTTTTACCTACTCCCTCCAACGAGTGTTTCACCTCAATGCCCGCTTTTTCTAATACTGCCTTAGGGCCAATGCCTGAAAGCTGCAACAGCTGAACGGAGCCAACCGAACCCGCACTCGAAATCACTTCATTATTCGCAAAACATTGCTGAATTGAACCTGACTTTTCAAATTCAACGCCTACCGCTTTCTTTCCTTCTGCACCAGTTTCTTCTAATAAAACTCGATGAACCGTCACCCTCTTCATTAGGGTGAAGTTTTTGCGTTTTTTAGCACGGCTTAAGTATGCATTAGAGGTCGAAGCGCGTACGCCTTTGTCGACGGTCATATGCATTGGGCCAAAGCCCTCTTGCTGATAACCGTTGTAATCTTTTGTTTCTGGGTAGCCCGCTTCTTTGCCTGCATCAATAAAAGCTTGGTACAGCGGGTTGAGCTTCATATCGTTGCCGTTACATGTGCCGACTGGACCGTGATCACCCCGATATTCATCAGCACCACCAATCCAAGACTCTGCTTTACGGAAATAAGGCAAACACGACTGATAATTCCAGCCTTTCGCGCCTTCCTCTTCCCACTGGTCAAAGTCACAAGCGTGTCCGCGAACGTAAACCATGCCGTTGATAGATGAGCTACCGCCCAGAACTTTTCCGCGAGGACAATGAAGTTGGCGACCATCCAACCCTTGCTCTTCAACCGTCTCAAACTGCCACGCGTATTTTTCAGTGTTCATCGGGTAAGAAAGCGCTGTTGGCATTTGGATAAAAATACTTTTATCCGACCCACCCGCTTCGAGTAATAGGACCGAATTTTGACCACTTTCACTTAAGCGATCCGCTAACACACAGCCGGCCGAACCCGCACCGACGATGATGTAATCGTAGTGTTGTTGCATTTTTATTCTCCTAGGAGTTAATACTCATCACCGTAGATAAGTGAACGAAATTAGCGTAGGAAAAATGCTTGAGAACAAGGCGGAAATTTTGATAAGTAGTTAACCTACAATCAAAATTGACAACGTAGTTATCGAGCATTTTAACAAGCTAAAGTGGTCAGTTATCTACTATGAGTAGTATCATTTGTAAGGGCTTTCGAAGTCGCTTAGCTGAACCAGAACACTCTTCGTTTGTGTGTAATGTTTAAGGGTTTCGACTCCGTTTTCACGGCCAACACCTGATTGCTTGTAGCCGCCAACTGGCATTTCCGCAGGTGAGTCACCCCATGTGTTCACCCAACAAATACCCGCTTGAACTTGATGGATCACACGGTGCGCACGAGATAGGTTTTGAGTAAATACACCTGCCGCTAAGCCATAATCGGTGCCATTTGCACGCGCAATCACTTCCGACTCATCGCGGAATTTCAGAACTGACATTACCGGGCCAAAGATTTCTTGTTGAACGTGGCTCATGTCATCATCGCAATCGACAAATACGGTTGGAGCAACAAAGTTACCATTAGCTAGGCCATTGTCTGTTACTTTGTAGCCGCCAGTCAGTAACGTCGCGCCACTCGCTTTCGCGGCTTCAATCGCTCCTAGAACTTTCGATTCATGATCTTTAGAGATTAGCGCGCCAATTTGCGTGTTCTCATCAAGCGGATCGCCGACGACTAACAACTCGGTTCGGGCTTTAAGCTGTGCGATAAAGTCGTCATAAATACCTTCATGGACAAATACACGTGTACCGTGCGTACAAACCTCACCTTGGGTGTAGAAGTTCGCCACCATGGCCGCAGAAACGGCATCGTTTAACTTCGCATCATCAAAAATAATCAGTGGAGACTTACCACCAAGCTCCATCGTTACTTGTTTTAGTGTCTTAGCGCTGTCACTCATGACGACTTTACCGGTGCCTGACTCACCCGTGAATGACACTTTTGCGATATCAGGATGCGCCGTTAGCATCTGTCCTACTCGGTAATCCCCTTGCACGACATTAAATACGCCATCTGGCATGCCCGCTTCTGAATAAATTTCGGCGAGCTTAAGCGCCGTTAATGGTGTTTCTTCTGATGGCTTGAAGATCATTGCGTTGCCCGCAGCCAGTGCTGGCGCCGATTTCCACATCGCAATTTGAATTGGATAATTCCAAGCGCCAATACCCGCGCAAATGCCCAATGGCTCACGACGTGTATAGAAAAACTGATCGTCGCTGAGCGGCTGCTGTTCACCTTGTAGACTTGGAGCAAGGCCAGCGTAGTACTCAAGAACATCGGCACCTGTTGTGACATCAACCGCGATAGCTTCTTGAATGGGCTTACCAGTATCTGCCACTTCCAATGCAGCCAACTCGTCATTACGCTCACGTAAAATGGCAACGGCTTTGTGTAAAATACGGCTGCGCTCAATCGCAGTCATCGCCGACCATGCAGCAAAACCTTTTTTTGCCGATTCAATCGCTGCTTGAAGATCGTCTTGGTTCGCTTGTTTAATGTTGGCCAATGGCTCACCATTCGCCGGATTGTAAGTGGTGAAGTGTTCATCTGAACACCCGTCGTACATCGCACCATTGATATAGTGTGCTTTCATTTCCATTTTGAAGACCTGTAACTTTTATATTTTTTCAGAATAAAACGTAAGTTGTTTTTCGAGATAATCGTTGATGATGATTCTCGCTCTTTCTGCATCAATGCCTTGCGGGTTGAGCGTTCCGCGCAGCCAAATTCCATCAATAAGTGATGCAATACCATGAGCAACCAATTCAGCCTGCTCTGCATTTAATAATGCTTTGAGTTCTTTTCTTAGGTGGGACAATAGACGTCGTTCGTTGACACGCTGTAAACGCTTGAGCTGCTCGTCATGCATTGAGTACGACCAAAACGCCAGCCAAGTCTTAGCAACTTGGTTTTCTGCCTGATAGCCGACAAAGTTACCGTCAATGATTGCATTAATTCTTTGGTGATGAGCATCACTTGGCAGCTCACGTAACTTCTGTGTGATAGTGGACGAAAGCTGACGCAAGATTTCTCGCATCGTTTCCTCCAGCAATCCGTGCTTACCACCGAAATAGTGGTTGATAATCCCCGTTGATACACCGGCTTCTTTGCTGATTAACGAAATACTCGCCGCGTGTAAACCGACTCTATCAATCACTGACATTGTCGCTTTCACAAGCTGCGGTTTTCTGATTTCAGGCATCCCCACCTTTGGCATTTTGCGTCCCTGTTATTTTTAATTGAACGGTTAGTTAAATATAAAATGCCTGAAAATTAATTCGAACTCAAATTATTTTTAAAGAAAAATGTTAGTAAAAAAGGATGAAAAGTTGAGGGTGTACGAAAAATCGCTCGGTAAGAACTTGTCGGGATAACTAGATTTCAGTTTAAGAACAAACAAACAAGAAAAACAAAATCAAACACTTAACTCTTTCTCTATTTTTAAAACGATGATGAACGAGTTGATTTTTGAACAACAAAAATCTGTGCCACAAAAAATTTATATCGACCACTAATCATTTCACCTGTACACGGTTTATTTGTACAAAGAATAGACACACTAGTTTGTTATAGTTTTGTAGACACAAGTGGCATTCGCACTTTGAAGGTGAAGGAGGCAAAAAGAGAGGTTATGTTGAACGCCATGAATATGCGATTCGATATCCTTAAGCCATTTTTAAGTAATATCGCCAAGTGACTTTAAGATGTTAGATTCAGCGTTTTATATTCGAAGCAAGGATCTCAAAGTCACTTGGCTATCAAAGTAAATGGGAGGGATAAGTTCAGATTCATCGTGCGATGAGCCTGAACTCTTGATTTCTGTTACGCTAGCGAGCGACCTTTCACGCAGTTGCGTCCGTTCGCTTTCGCTTGATAAAGCAATTTATCGGCCTGATCGCAAAGTGATTTAAAGCTCATCTCATTATCTTCAGTGGTAACGACTCCAAAACTACAGGTCACTCTCACTTCTTCTTTCTGTTCCGTAACAAAGCCATGTAGGGATAAAGCGCTACGTAAACGTTCGGCAGTAATAAGGGCGTTTTCATGGTCTGTATTGGGCATAACAACAACAAACTCTTCACCACCAAAGCGAGCAACAATGTCGTTTTCACGTACAGTTTCCTCCAACACTTTGGCAACGCCCGTTAGTACGGTATATCCAAACACATGCCCATAGGTATCATTTACCTGCTTGAAATAATCCACATCGATTAACGCTAAAGTTACTGGCCCCGATTGTGGTTTATTTGGCACCATTTTCTGTTTATCGAGTTTGCTATCTACCCATTTATTTAAAGCTAGATAACCGTACTTAACTTGCTCGACTTGCTCAAAAACAAAGTGTTGTATTTTTTCTTGCTTAGATTGAGGTACCGGTTTCTCTTTTCGCTCACGCCTCACTTCTACTGGCATAGTGAACCAGTCCTCTAAAAAACGGCGATTGAACAACCCTGTCAATGTGTCTGTCTTTGCGAGGCGACGCATTCTCAAACGCGAGCGATTGACGACGAGAAATACTACCGCCATCAAAAATAGAACACCGATGAGCGCAAGTAGCGCTTCACCCAATAAGTAAAAAGTACGACGGTTATTTTCTAGCTCCATACGCTGCAAAACATTGTTCCAGTTGAGATCTTCGTTCTCATATTCAAGTCGTTCCAACTCAAATAACGTCTGCTGGCGCTCAAGATTTTCAACTTCTCTTTGATTGCTAAATTGGATAAATTTATCGTGATAGTTACCGTAAGTTTCGAATGCTAGTTTAAAGTCATTGCTTCCCGCATAGGCCATAGCGGCGACTTTTAGTAGCTCCATTTGCTGTTGCTTGACGTATCGACTCTCTATAATCTCCGGCAGCATTGGCGCGATCATCGCTAAAAGTATTTCAAATTGCTGCTGCTCTAACATATATTCGGCTTGTAACAACTTAAATGTTGCCAAATACGCGCTAGACGTTTCTCTGTACTGTAAATTCTCCGCCAGCTTCAAGTGGTTAACCATCTTCTTTTCTTGTTTCGTCTCGCGATATAAAGCTGCAAGTTCAAGGTTAACTCGAAATCTAAAGCGTCCATCACCGATAATTTGAGCCAGCTTTAACGCTCGCTGATATGACGCTATCGCCTCTTCGTATTGGAACTGTGCTTTATGAAGTTTCGCTATCGTCAAAACGCTCAACAACTCATTGAACGACATACGCCTATCCCTAAAATAGCGATATGCTTGTTCCAAAAGCGCCTCAGATCGGTCGTAACCCTGAATTTTGACAAGTACGTCACCTAGCTCTAGTGCTGCACGTTCGACCAGCCCGTGAACACCTGAAGATTCAGCCGCATCCATGGACGACATAAGTGCAGCATAGGATTTTTTAAACTCACCTTGCTCATCGTAATAGCGTCCTTTTAGCAACAGGATTTCTGATTCAAGTTGCTTATCACCATTCTCACGCGATGTTTCCAACAAGCTATCCAACGCAGAAAGCGCGGTATCGATATCGCTCTTTCCAACCATAGTTCGCATCTGAATCAACTTAAACAGGAGATACTCATGGCTCTGTGGACGCACAAGCTCCAATCCTTTTTGAACGACACTCTGACTCTCTTCTACGCGCCCTAGCAGCTCTAAAACCGTGGCCTTGGCAAGCCAGTAACGCACCAACAGCGCTGTTGGTTGGTTTTGTAGTAAAGACTCTTCTTCTAACGCTTCAATCAAAGCTAAAGAACTCTGAGGTAATGCGTAAATTTGATTTTCGATGCCTTCTAACGACTGTAAAAACTTACCTTCCTGTTCCACCTTTTCTGTGGAGGCCTGAACAGAAAAACACAGACACCCCAATAATAGCGGCATCGTCCTAAGCGAATGAAATAGTGACATTATTGCTCTTCCCTAATGGGTAGTTACTTCAGTGTAATTGAGAATTCTGATTATTTATTATTAAGACAACTGAAGGTTATTCAGTCAGCCTCATATTCCCATGTATTTTGCGCTGAATAATAAATCACCATCTTTAGATGCCGAAATAGTTTTCGGTCACAATATAACCAATGAGAGTGTTTTTTACACACCAAGAATAATGATCTCGTTAGTGAGACAAAAGTTCGTCTTAGTTGTGAGTTGATACATTTACATGACAAGCAATATAGAACTAACCATTCACATTAGAAATAGAGTCAATTTTTATACCGTTCGATGAGATAGCAGTCGACCATGCATCCAATACATTTTTCAGATAGAAGCAATAAAAGAAAGAAGAAAGTGGAAGGAAGCGGACAATCAAACTCGCTCCCCTTTTTTTATGTTGCAGAGGGGGTTACATTCGCATTCCGCCATCGACTTCGAACACTCGTCCGGTCACGAATTCGTTGGTTAACACGTATTTTATGGTCGATGCAATTTCATCCGCCAAACCTAAACGTCCAACCGGAATCATTCCGATTAAACGTTCCATCGCTTCAGGTTTTATTTGGTCTGTCATGGCAGTTTTGATGACACCCGGAGCAATCGCCACTGAGCGAATTCCGAAACGCCCTAACTCTTTCGCCCACACCGTTGCCATGGTGGATACCGCCGCTTTAGATGCTGAATAGTTGGTTTGACCAATATTCCCGGCACGCGCAACGCTGGATATGTTGATCAGAACCCCTTTGCTATCGGTGTTCAGCATTACCCTGCTCGCTTCACGGCCACACAGGAAAGTGCCTGTTACATTCACATCTAGAACAGACTGAAATTGTTCCAGCGACATCGTGTTAACCTGACCATCTTTGACTTTAATGAACATACCATCACGCATAATACCTGCGTTATTGATAACGCCATTGAGCTGCTTGAAATCTGCCTCAATTTGCTCAAAAGCAGTGCACACCTGCTGTTCGTCAGTCACGTTCGTCACATAAAAGCGAGCGGTAACGCCGAGAGATTCACATTCCGCTTTCGTTTCAGCCAGTTGCTCTGAATTGAGGTCGATAAGCGCAAGATGAACGCCATTTTCCGCCAGTGACAGTGCCATTTGTTTACCCAGCCCCTGCCCTGCCCCCGTGATCGCAATGACCTTATTTGCTAACTCCATAAGCGCTCCTTAGGCCTGATTTTGCTTTTGGTAGAACTCAAACAAGCTTGAAAAATCTTTTTGCCCGTTGCCCTGACTGTTGTGAAAATTAAACAGATTACGAGCCAAGCTGCCCATTGGCGTTGATGTTTGACTGGCAACCGCCGCTTCCATCGCAAGACCCAGATCTTTAGCCATTAACTGGCTCATAAAGCCGCCTTGATAACCATTGCTTGCAGGCGTACTTTCCATCACACCTGGACAAGGGTTATAAAGCTCTAGCGCCCAGTTACGCCCTGAACTTTGCAACATGATGTCGGAAAGCACTTTGGGATCGAGTCCGTTTTCCATCCCTAAATTGAGTGCTTCACAGGTGCCGCTCATCAAAATGCCCAACATCATGTTATTGCAGATCTTCGCGACCTGACCAGCTCCAGCATCACCCGCATGGAAGATGTTTTTACCCATGTGGCTAAGCACCGCTTTGGCTTGAACAAAGTTCTCTTGTGAGCCGCCAGCAATGAAAGTTAACGTACCTGCTGCTGCGCCCGCAACGCCGCCAGATACTGGTGCATCAACAAAACTGATACCAAGTTGCGATGCTTTTTCGCCAACCAAGCGAGCAGTCGCCGGATCGATGGTGGAAGAATCAATCAGCAAGGAACCTGATTCGACGCTATCTAAGATGCCATCTTGACCAAGATAAACGCTTTGAACGTGTTGGCTCGCTGGCAGCATAGTGACAACCACGTCAACACCTTGTACTGCCTGCTGAACGGAATCGGCACTTGAAGCGCCCAATGCGGTCAACTCCTCAACTGCGTTTGGGTTCAAATCAAATACTTCGACGTTCAAGCCCGCTTTGAGTAGATTCTTAGCCATAGGCGCACCCATGTTACCAAGGCCAATAAATGCAATTTTGTCCATATCGTATTTCTTCCTTGTACTAAAGTGCCGCTATAGCTACCGACGATGCGGTCAGTGGGTATTCTGCTGAGTCAATTGGCGAGAAGAAGCGCTCCAAAACTTGTGGCGTTACGTCAGAAACCGTGCGATGTTGCCAAGTCGGTTGATTGGTTTTATCAATAATCAGCGCACGAACCCCTTCTCTAAAATCACCTTCTAAGCCACAACGTAGTGTTAGGTTAAATTCCATATCAAAACACGCTTTCAAAGAGAGGTTTTGATACTGCGTTAACTGCTGATAAGTGATACTGAGCGACAGCGGACTGCCATAGTTCAGTGACTTCTGCGCATTGACGAACCACTTGTTATCAACGTTAGCACGGCTGATTGCATCAACAATTGACGCTAAGTCACCCGAACATAACTGCTCAATCAATTCCGCATAGGGCATCAACATCCCTTCGGTTGGCTCATCAACTTGTACCGAACGCAGCATAGTGGCGATTTTTTCATTAATGTTTGCTTCATCTTGCCAACTTACCGATGCCAGCAGATCCAGCAGCACTTGCTTGTTTTCTGGCTGTGTAATCCATTGGCTTAACCCCAACGCTTTCATATCTGTTGCGTTAATTTGACAAGCCGTCAAACTTAAGAACAGTGCCAAATGTTTTGGCAACTGGTTTAGGAAGTACGTCGCGCCTACATCTGGGTAAAGTCCAATTTTAATCTCTGGCATTGCAAAGCGGGTGGTGGTTTCTGCTACGCGATGACTTGCGCCCATAAACAGGCCAACTCCCCCGCCCATCAAATAACCATGTCCCCACGCGATGATCGGTTTTGGATAAGTATGAATAAGATGATCACAGCGATATTCGAGGTCAAAGAAGGTTTCCATCGCTGAAAACGCAGAATCAAAATCTTGCTCTTTGTTTTCAAGTGCACGGTAGATCGCTTGAATATCGCCACCAGCACAAAACGCTTTTTCACCTTGAGCATGCAAGAATACCGCGACGACGCTGTCGTCCGTTTGCCATTCACTAAGCTGTTTGTACAACTTCTCAATCATCACGTAACTCAACGCGTTGAGAGCAGCTGGATTATCAAGCTCCAGCACACCAATAACAGAGCCATCAGCGCACTTAAGTTTTGAAACATTTACTGTACCTGTCATTTGGCCTCCGCTAGCTGTTTGTCCATTGTGGCTTGCGCTTTTGCAAAAACGCATTCACACCCTCAGTCTGATCTTGTGTATTGAACAGCTGTAAAAACAGTTCACGCTCCAAAACCAATCCAGCCGCATGAGTTTGGCTGCGTCGACCTTGAATGAGCGTTTTGCACGCAGACACAGATTTCGGTGATTGACCTGCAACACGCTGTGCTAGCTCCATAGCCGCTTCGAGTGCTTGACCTTTCGCCACCACCTCTTCGACTAACCCAATTTTTTCCGCTCGCTCGGCCGTCACACGCTCGCCACACAGGATCATACGCTTCGCCCAACCTTCACCTACCAACGCGGTCAGGTTTTGCGTCCCACCCGCACACGGCAACAAACCTACTGATGCTTCAGGAAGTGCCATTTGTACTTGTTCTTCTGCGATACGAATGTCACACGCCATCGCCACTTCCAGACCGCCGCCCATCGCATAGCCATTAATCGCTGCGATAGAAACCCCATCGAATGCAGAAAGCGCTTCAAACGCTTCACCAAATGCGAACGCCATGTCTGCTGCTTGTGATTTATCACCCGATGCAAAGTTATTAAGATCTGCTCCAGCAGAAAAGAATTTCTCGCCTTCGCCTGTTAAAACCAACGCATAAATAGAGCGATCATTGCTAAGTTCAATCGCCAACTCTTTTAGCTGATTCAAAGACTCAAGCGTCCAAGTGTTCGCTGGCGGATTACTAATCGTGAGCTTGGCAATATGCGCTTCGCGCTCTAGTTTGATTTGTGCCGTCATAATCTTTCAGTCCTTTTTAATTTCTTTAGGTAAGGCTGTGTCTCGCTGACTAAAGCAGCTCAACGCCTTCCGTTAGTAATCGTCTTGCGACGATCAGACGCATGATTTCGTTGGTACCTTCAAGGATTTGGTGAACACGAACGTCTCGGAAATGGCGCTCGACTGGATATTCTTTGATGTAGCCATAGCCACCGTGAATTTGCAGTGCCTGGTCACAGACCTTAAAGCCCACATCAGTAGCAAAGCGTTTTGCCATGGCACAGTACGCACTTTTTTCTGCGTGCTGGGCATCGAGTTTAGCGGCAGCGAGTCGCACCATTTGACGCGCAGCGACCAGCTCAGTCGCCATATCAGCAAGCTTGAACTGCAACGCTTGAAATTGCGCCAGTGAACGGCCGAACTGTTTGCGTTCGTTCATGTATTGCTTGGCTTCGTTCAGTGCTTGTTGCGCAGTACCGACGGAACACGTGGCGATATTGATTCGACCGCCATCCAGACCAAGCATGGCGAACTTAAAGCCTTCTCCCTCTTCACCCAACAGATAGTCAGCCGGAATGCGGACATTTTCGAAGGTAATCATGCGAGTTGGCTGGCAGTTCCAACCCATTTTGGCTTCTTTTTTACCGTAGCTAATGCCTTCGCAATCAGCAGGAACAACGAATGCAGAAACGCCACTCGCTCCTTCACCACAGGAACGCGCCATCACGACGAGAACATCTGTATCACCCGCACCCGAGATAAACACTTTTGCGCCATTGAGGACAAACTCATCACCATCACGCACTGCGCTAGTCGTTAGAGAAGCGGCGTCAGAGCCGGCATTAGGTTCGGTTAAACAGTAGGAAGCGAGCTTTTCACCCGAAATTAGATCCGCGCTAAACTGCTGCGCCACTTCGGCTTTGGCAAAGCTGGTGATCATCCACGTCGCCATGTTGTGAATGGTCATAAACGCAGTAGTCGCGGTACAACCCATAGCCAACTGCTCGAAAATGATCGCCGCATCCAAACGAGATAACCCCAAGCCACCGTGCTCTGGTGGCGTGTAGATACTCAAAAAGCCCAGCTCACCCGCCTGACGCAGTACATCTTTAGGGAAGTGATGGTTTTCATCCCACTCGGCCGCGTGCGGCGCTAACATTTGGTCTGCAAACTGCTTTGCTACTTCGGCAAACGCGAGTTGATCTTCGTTTAATTCAAAATCCATCTTGAAGTCCTAAGGTCTAATTCGTTGCATTTGTATCCGAGCCAAGCCCTCTAAAAGGATGAAGGGCTTGGCTAGAGGTGTCGCTAATCCAGTAATTAGCTAAGTTGAATAGTCATGTTTGGACCGCTTGGAATGTCATCTTCAAACCAACGCGCGGTGACAGTTTTCGTCTCGGTGTAGAAGCGAACCGCTTGTTTACCGTAAGCATGCAGGTCGCCGTAGAAGCTGCCTTTCCACCCAGTAAACGAAAAGAACGGCAATGGCACCGGAATCGGTACGTTGATTCCTACGTTACCTACTTCGATATTGTGTTGATACTTTCTCGCGGCAGCGCCGTTCGCCGTGAAAATAGACGTACCATTACCAAAGCGGTTTGCATTTATCAGTTCAATCGCTTCATCTAGGTCATCCACTTCCATAGTTAACAGTACAGGCCCGAAAATTTCTTCCTGATAAATCGACATGTCTGTGGTCACGTTGGTAAACAGTGTTGGCCCCACCCAGTTACCGTTCGGGAAGCCAGGTACTTGGCAGTCTGTCCCGTCCAGAACACAATTCGCGCCTGACGCTTTGCCTTCATTAATCAGATTCACCACTCGCTGCTTCGCTTGAGGGCTAATCAGTGGACCATAACCGGCGGTTTCATCATCCCACGCGCCAGGCTGAACCTGAGCTAACGCCTCTTTAAGCTCTGGAATCCATTCTTTGGTTTCGCCGACAAATACGGCAACCGAAATCGCCATACAGCGTTGGCCTGCAGCACCAACTGACGCGCCAACTAGGTTATTGATGACTTGCTGTTTGTTTGCATCCGGCATGATGACCATGTGGTTCTTAGCACCTGCAAATGACTGCACGCGTTTCAGGTTGTCTGTACCTGTTTTGTAGATGTACTCACCAACGGGCACAGAGCCAACAAAAGAGATCGCACGAACAACTGGATCAGTCAGAATGCGGTCGACTTGCTCTTTGGTACCGTGAACAACTTGCAATACGCCTTTTGGTGCGCCAGCTTGTTCAAACAGCTCCGCCAGTTTCATTGCCGTTAGTGGCACTTGCTCTGACGGCTTCAAAATAAAGGTGTTGCCACAAGCGATCGCCATCGGGAACATCCACAATGGGATCATCGCAGGGAAGTTAAACGGTGTGATGCCAGCACAAACACCGAGCGGTTGAATGTAAGAGTAACCATCAATATTGGTCGCGACGTTTTCCACCGTTTCGCCCATCATTGAGCTACAAATGTTTGCAGCTTGCTCTACCACTTCAATTCCGCGCCAAATGTCACCCTTTGCATCCGCGAGGGTTTTGCCTGTCTCACTTGAAAGCAGTATCGCCAACTCATCGTGTTGCTCTTTTAACAGATGTTGGTAGCGCAATATCAATCTAGCACGCTCCGGCGCTGCAACTTCTTTCCAGCGTTTGAACGTTTCTGTTGCGCTGGCAATCGCCGCATTCATTTCCGATTCCGTGGCACAAGGTACTTGTGCAATCACTTCGTTGGTTGCCGGGTTGGTTACATCTAGCCATTGTTTTGAATCGGAGATGGCAAATTCACCACCGATATACTGCTTTACTTGTTCTGTCATGATGACATCCTTGCATTTTTCAGCTTGTTACTGACTACTGTTATGTAAGTGAAACTTTGTTGAGAGTGATTTAGCAGATTTCAATCGCGATAGCGGTAGCTTCGCCGCCGCCAATACAAAGCGATGCAACGCCACGCTTACCACCAGTTTGTTTTAGCGCATGAATCAAAGTGACAAGGATTCGATTGCCACTTGCGCCTATTGGATGCCCCAGCGCACAAGCCCCTCCGCGAGGGTTCACTTTGCTCTCGTCCAGTTCGAGTGCTTTCACCGCGTATTGAGTCACGACAGCAAAAGCTTCATTGATTTCCCAAAGGTCCACGTCTGATTTGTCCCAGCCCGTTTTTTCCAGCAGCGATTCAATCGCGAAGACTGGTGCGATGGTGAACTCATCAGGCTGTCTTGCATGCGTGCTGTACGCGACAATTTTGGCTAGAGGCTGAAGGTTTTCCTGACGACCAAACTCACTATCGACTAAGATCATTGCCGACGCACCATCCGAAATGGAACTAGAGTTTGCTGCGGTTACGCCGCCATCTTTGGCAAACGCAGGGCGTAAGGTAGGAATTTTAGTGACGTCGAGTTTGCTCGGTTGCTCATCATCTACAACCAAGGTTTCGCCGCGCCGACTTTTTACGTTAACAGGCACGATCTCTTCTTTGAACAAACCTTGCTCGATTGCTTGCTGCGCACGAGTCACCGACTGCTGCGCCCAGGCATCCATACTTTCACGGCTGAACTGATACTTTTGCGCCGTCTGTTCTGCAAAGACACCCATCAGCTCGCCTTGGTAGGCATCCTGCAACCCGTCATAAAACATGTGATCAAGCACTTGCTCGTGACCTAAACGGAAACCATCACGCGCTTTCTTTAATAGATAAGGAGAAGACGACATGTTTTCCATGCCACCAGCGATGACAGCATGCGCATTACCAGATTGAATAAGGTCATATGCCAGCATCACGGTTTTCATACCCGATCCACAAACTTTGTTCAGTGTCGTACAACCAATCGATTGTGGCATTTCAGCTTTAAGGCTTGCTTGTCTTGCCGGCGCTTGCCCCACACCGGCGGGTAAAACGCACCCCATCAACACTTCGTCTATTTTGTGCACATCGAGTTGGCTTTCGGCTAGCGCCCCTTGAATGGCTTTCGCACCGAGTTCCGTGACATCTGTTGAAGCTAATGCACCTTGAAAAGAGCCGATAGGCGTTCGCTTAGCGGCAACAATCCATGTTTCATTTTTCATTCCATTAACCTTTTGTTGACGTTTACGTCATAACTATACTAACATTTACGTTAACGTCAAGTTTGAGGTTATTGTTTGTTCGAGTGATTCTTTGATTTCGAGTAAATGCGAGTGATATCAAGGCTCAAGAGTGAATGTTGTTTGTTTACTTTAACGTTAACGAATTGTATATTCATGTAAATGTTATACGAAAGTCGTAAGGTTAAGGAATGAACACATTTAAGATCAGCGAGCTCGCGAAAGAGTTCGACATTACTACTCGAAGCATTCGCTTCTACGAAGATTTAGGTCTCCTAACTCCAGAACGTAAAGGCAACACTCGAATCTACAATGGTCGTGATCGAATTAGACTAAAACTGATTTTGCGAGGTAAGCGATTGGGCTTTTCTCTTGCAGATATCAAAGAGTTATTTGAACTCTACGATACCGATCAAAGTACTGAGCAGTTGAACTATATGATTCGGTTGATCGAAGAGAAGAAGGCAGCATTGCAACAGCAAGCAAACGACATTCAAGCGGTAATGATGGAGTTAAATGCTGCGCAGTTGCGATGCCAAAACACACTGAGATCCATGAAAGGCGAAAAAGTCACCTAACACCTCAACTCTGGGATGTAGGTGACGTAAAGGCAAGGACACGCAATGAAATCTACCTACTCTTCCCTGAACTTTGTTTATGACGAAAATACCGATTTGCTTCGCGAGCAAATCAATAGTTTTGCTGCAAGAGAAATTGCGCCGCTAGCGCAATCTATCGACCAAACTAACGACTTTCCAAACCATCTTTGGTCCAAATTAGGTGACATGGGTCTTTTAGGTGTGACCACCAGCGAACAGTTTGGTGGTGCAGGCATGGGCTATCTCGCCCACGTTATCGCTATGGAAGAAATCAGCCGAGCATCCGCTTCGGTTGCGTTAAGTTACGGCGCTCACTCCAACCTTTGCGTCAACCAAATCCACCGTAACGGCACACAAGCGCAAAAAGAGAAATACCTACCTAAGCTCATCTCCGGTGAACATATCGGCGCCCTTGCAATGAGTGAACCCGGCGCCGGCTCTGATGTGGTCTCTATGCAGCTTAAAGCCGAACGTAAAGGCGATATTTTCCTGCTAAACGGCAACAAAATGTGGATCACAAACGGCCCTGATGCACACACCTATGTTGTCTACGCAAAAACCGACCCAAGCCAGCACTCCAAAGGCATCACGGCATTTATTGTGGAACGCGGATTCCCTGGATTTACTCAAGCACAAAAACTCGACAAGTTGGGTATGCGCGGCTCGAATACGTGTGAGCTGGTCTTCCAAAACTGCGAAGTCCCTGCGGAAAATATTCTCGGCGAAGAAAACCAAGGCGTGAAAGTATTGATGAGCGGCCTCGACTACGAACGTGTGGTGCTTGCAGGCGGCCCACTTGGCATCATGCAGGCGTGTATGGATATCGTTGTGCCTTACATTCACGACCGTAAACAGTTCGGTAAATCCATCGGTGAATTCCAGCTAGTTCAAGCAAAAATCGCGGATATGTACACACAAATGAATGCCGCTAAAGCGTATGTTTACGCCGTCGCTGCCGCTTGTGATCGCGGTGAAACCACACGTAAAGATTCTGCTGGCGCGATCCTCTACAGCGCAGAGCTGGCAACCAAGATGGCACTGGATGCGATTCAACTACTTGGCGGTAACGGCTACATCAACGAGTTTGATACGGGCCGTTTGTTGCGAGATGCCAAGCTGTATGAAATCGGTGCGGGCACTTCAGAAATTCGCCGCATGCTTATTGGTCGCGAATTGTTTAACGAAAGCGCCTAATCATCATACCTAGGCGGTTCGAACTCGAAACAACTTCCTTATTCAATCTAAATCTTATTCAACCTAAATAAAGACGGGTGGTGACACCCGTCTACCGAATGGAGATCGGCTATTTATGGCTTGTTTGACGACCAATATTAATACCCATTCAGAGCAGTATCAGGAAAACTACCGCTCTATGGCGTCACTTGTAGATCAACTTTATACCGTGACTGCCCAAATAGAAGATGGTGGCGGTGAGAAAGCCCGCGAGCATCAGCAGAAGAAAGGCAAACTTCCGGTACGTGAGCGCATTCTTGCCCTACTCGACCCTGGTTCGTCCTTTCTAGAAATTGGTCAATTTGCTGGCTGGGATGTGTATCCAGATTACGTTCCATGTGCTGGAGTGGTTGCCGGTGTGGGTGTAATTGACGGCACCGAGTGTATGATCGTTGCCAACGACGTGACTGTAAAAGGCGGCAGTTACTACCCACTCACCGTGAAAAAGCACTTAAGAGCACAAGAAATTGCAGAAAAATGCCAACTGCCGTGTGTTTACTTAGTCGACTCTGGCGGCGCTAACCTACCCCGCCAAGATGAGGTATTCCCAGATAAAGACCATTTTGGCCGTATTTTCTACAACCAAGCCCGTATGTCGGCCAAAGGCATTCCACAAATTGCGGTGGTCATGGGGCTATGTACCGCTGGCGGCGCTTATGTTCCTGCCATGTGCGACGTATCCATCATAGTCAAAGAACAAGGCACGATTTTTTTGGCAGGTCCACCTCTTGTAAAAGCAGCGACAGGTGAAGAAGTCAGCGCGGAAGATCTTGGTGGCGCAGACGTTCACTGTCGCACCTCTGGCGTGGCGGACTATTACGCAGAAAATGATCACCACGCGTTAGAGTTGGCAAGACAAGCGGTTTCTCAAATTAACCACTTGAAACCCGTCCAACTCAAGCAAAAAACGCCACTGGAGCCGCGTTTTCCTGCCCAAGAGCTGTACGGCATCGTCGGAACCGATCTCAAAAAGCCGTTTGATGTTAAAGAGGTCATTGCCCGAATTGTTGATGATTCCCAGTTCGATGAATTTAAAGCCTTGTTCGGCGAAACCTTGGTCTGTGGCTTTGCCCATATTCACGGTATGCCGATTGGCATTGTCGCTAACAACGGCATTCTATTTTCGGAATCAGCACAAAAAGGCGCGCATTTTATTGAGCTGTGCGCACAACGCAAAATTCCTCTGCTCTTCTTACAGAACATCACGGGCTTTATGGTCGGTCAGAAGTACGAAGCCGAAGGCATCGCCAAACATGGTGCGAAAATGGTAACTGCTGTTGCGTGTGCAGACGTGCCGAAGTTTACCGTGGTTATTGGTGGCTCGTATGGCGCAGGGAACTACGGCATGTGTGGCCGCGCTTATGATCCAACCATGATGTGGATGTGGCCAAACGCGCGCATCTCCGTCATGGGTGGAGAGCAAGCGGCTGGCGTGATGGCGCAAGTGACCCGCGATATCAAAACTCGCAAAGGTGAAAGCTGGAGCGTAGAGGAAGAAGAAGCGTTCAAACGTCCAATTGCGGAGCAATATCAGACTCAAAGCCATGCATACTACGCCAGTGCACGCCTGTGGGACGACGGCATTATTGACCCTGCGAAAACCCGTGATGTTGTCGGCATTGCTCTGTCTGCTGCGCTTAATGCGCCCATACCAGACAGTAAATTTGGCATCTTCCGTATGTAGTCGGATGCAAGGCAAACCTTAACTCCTCGCGAATACCGATGTTTAACAAGTAATGGTTAGCGAGCATTGAAATACAGACTGAAATGTCAGACAAAGGAAGTCACATGACCGGACTACTGCTTGAAAAAGACAGCAATGGCGTTGCCTGGTTGAGCCTGAATCGACCAGAAAAACACAACGCGTTTAATGATGAATTAATTGCTTCACTTATCGAAACCTTGGAACAACTTGAGCGAGACGACTCTCTACGCGCGTTAGTATTAACGGCACAAGGGAAACACTTTTCTGCGGGTGCAGACCTTGGCTGGATGCAGTCAATGGCCACCAAAACCGAGAGTGAAAACCTGCAAGACGCACAGCAATTGGCGATGCTCCTGCATAAACTGGATACCTTTAGCAAACCAACCATTGCTATGGTGCACGGCGCAGCATTTGGTGGCGCACTTGGGCTTATCTGCTGCTGCGATATCGCTATCGGCACACCTGAAAGCCGCTTCTGTTTGAGTGAAGTGAAACTCGGCTTATTGCCCGCGACCATCGGACCCTACGTAATTCGAGCGATTGGACAACGCCAAAGCCGACGCTACTTTTTGACTGCGGAAATGATCGATGCCGAAACCGCTCTATCGATGAGTATTCTTCATCAGATAGACGCTCAACCACGTGAAGCCGTCAATCGCACCATTGATCACCTGCTCAACAACGGTCCACAAGCCATGCAGGCAGCAAAAACGCTCTGCTTACGTTGTGACAATCAACCTATCGAGCATTCATTAATTGAATACACCAGCCAAGCTATTGCAACCGCCCGCGTGTCCGCAGAAGGACAAGAAGGACTAGCTGCATTTTTTGAAAAGCGCGCCGCCAATTGGAGGAATCATGTTTAAAAGAATACTGATCGCAAACCGCGGTGAAATTGCCTGCCGAATCATTAAAACCGCAAAAGCCATGGCTATCGAGACGGTTGCCGTCTATTCCGAAGCGGATCGTAGCAGCTTACATGTTAAACAAGCGGATTTCGCTGAATTCATTGGCCCCGCTCCGGCGAGTGAATCGTATCTCGATATCGATGCGATTATCGGTGCTGCGAAAAAATGGCAAGCCGATGCTATCCACCCTGGGTATGGTTTTCTTTCCGAGAACCCGAAACTAGCCAAAGCGTGCAGCGAAAATGGCATCGCCTTTATTGGCCCTTCCACCAGCGCAATTGAAGCAATGGGTTCCAAGTCGCACGCCAAAGTCATCATGTCTGAGGCGAACGTGCCCTTGGTTCCCGGCTATCACGGCACAGACAACAGCGTAGAGCACTTATTAGCGGAAGCTGAAAAAATCGGTTACCCAGTGATGCTTAAAGCAACACAAGGTGGCGGCGGTAAAGGCATGCGAGTGGTCAATAGCGCAGCCGAAATGCCGCTGGCCATCGACGGTGCGCAGCGTGAAGCACTTTCAAGCTTTGGCGATAAGCAGCTTCTAATCGAAAAATGTATATTGCAGCCTCGCCACGTTGAAGTTCAGGTATTTGCAGACCAACATGGCAACTGTGTCTATCTTTCTGATCGCGATTGCTCCATTCAACGCCGTCACCAAAAAGTTGTGGAAGAAGCACCAGCTCCCGGTCTTAGTGATGAACTGCGTAAACAAATGGGTGAAGCTGCGGTTCAGGCCGCTCAAGCGATCGACTATGTTGGCGCGGGCACGGTAGAGTTTTTACTCGATAGCCGAGGTCAATTCTACTTCATGGAGATGAATACCCGTCTGCAAGTTGAACACCCTGTCACTGAATTGATCACCGGCGTTGATTTGGTGGAGTGGCAATTCAAAGTCGCAGCTGGCGAGCATTTACCTATTTCGCAATCTGAAATCACCCACAACGGTCATTCAATCGAGCTGCGAATTTACGCCGAAGATGCAGACAATGACTTTATGCCGTCGACTGGCCGCATTGACTACTTAAAAGAACCCGTATCAGACAGTAATGTGCGCCTAGCGTGCGTGCGCGTTGATAGTGGTGTTACCCAAGGCGATAGCATCAGCGAATATTACGATCCAATGATCAGCAAACTGATCGTCTGGGGGCAAACTCGTGATATCGCGCTCAAGCAGCTTAAGCAGGCGTTAAATCAATATCACGTACGTGGCGTAACGACAAACATTGGTTATCTGCACAGCATTATTTCTCAGCCAGCCTTTGCCGAGGTTGAGCTTGATACAGGTTTCCTCGTCACACATCAACAAGGCATAAATGAGCAGCAAGACGTGCCGGATTCTATTTGGCTAACGTTGGCGGCTGTTGCTCACTGGAATGATCTCATTTCAAAATCAGTCAACTCAACGTTACCCGCGCCAACCAAACGAGGTTTTAGACTGTCAGTTGACAACGTATATCGATTTAACTTCACGGATGCCAATGCCAACCATCAGATACGTTTGCAACAATCATCGCAAGATACAGGTTCTCACGTCACTGTCCGATGCGGCGAGGAATTGCATCAAGTCATCCTGCTTGAAAGTGGCAACCAGTTTATCGTCGATATTGATAATGTGCGTTACACCTTTAATGCACTTAGCGATGAGCAACAGACAACACTGTTTTATCTTGGCCAGCAACGCACGTTTGCTCATCAACCTAACTTTGACTCTGCAAAAGATATTGACGATGAACTAAGTCCAACCGCACCACTCAACGGCATAATTTCAGCAGTTATGGTGGCTAAAGGTGACGAAGTGGCGGCGGGCGATCCGCTTTTGGTACTCGAAGCAATGAAAATGGAATACACCATCACGGCTCCGGTAGCAGCAAAAGTCGACGAATTGTTTTATCAGCACGGGGACCAAGTACAGCACGGTTCCATCCTGCTGAATTTGTCTTTGATATCGGATAACGTCAGTGAAGATAAGGAGCGCGAATATGCTACCAGCGAAGGTTAATATCGTCGAAGTCGGCGCTCGTGATGGTCTGCAAAATGAAACATCAGTGACGCTGGTTGATAAAATCCGTTTGATTAACCAACTAAGCAGCAGTGGCTTAAAGCATATTGAGGCGGGATCTTTCGTCTCTCCAAGGTGGGTGCCTCAAATGGCCGATTCCGATCAGGTGTTTGCTGGTATCTCAAAAAAGCCTGACGTGGTTTATAGCGCGCTCACACCAAATCTCGCAGGGTTAGAACGTGCGCTGGAAAGCGGTGTAAAGCGAATTGCGGTGTTTGGCTCCGCTTCAGAAACGTTCAGCCAGAAGAACATCAACTGCAGCATTACCGAAAGTCTCGCTCGATTTGAACCCGTTATCGAATTGGCGAACCAGCATAACATTCCTGTACGCGGTTACTTGTCTTGTACCATGGTGTGTCCATATGAGGGAGTAGTCAAGCCAGAGCAAACTACCAAGGTCGCCAATACGTTGTTTGATATGGGATGTTATGAGATTTCGCTCGGTGATACTGTCGGTAAAGCAACGCCTAATCGCGTTATCGCCATACTGGATTCGTTGTTAACGCTACTGCCAAAAGACGCGCTCGCAGTACATTTTCATGACACTTATGGACAAGCATTAGCCAATATCTATCAAGCCTTGTTAATGGGCATCAACACCATTGATAGCGCAGTAGCGGGGCTCGGCGGCTGCCCTTACGCGAAAGGAGCCAGTGGCAATGTTGCAACGGAAGATGTACTTTATCTGTGTGAGCAACTTGGGATTGAAACGGGCGTTGACCTTAGCGTCATCAATGAAGCGGGTTGGCAAATTTGCCGTGCGTTAGGAAAGTCTCCTGCTTCTAGGGTCGCATTGGCTCTAGGCGATCCGTATAGCTTGTAAATCATCAACTATCATAATCAAATAATGTATTTAAACGGGCATGCAGACGTACGTGCCCGTTTTTTATTGTTACTCATAAAAACCTTAACGCTCAACGGTCTTCATCACATTAATTAGTGCCTGATTTCAGCTACAATTTAGTTTCAAAGCGAACGTATAAAACAGGATCAGGTAAATGCTCATAACATTTCGTTGTCGAAGCCACTCAAACGTCACAATGTTTGGTGATATTGCATTAGATATGCTCAAAATGATGGGTCACAGCGGCAGGGTGCCGGGATCAATTTCCGCTCAAGATGTTCCTGACGCGTTATCAAGATTAACTTCTGCTCTATCTGCGAAAAATGCAGCTGAAGAAAATCTCCATACTGATGTAGACGAGGAGGAAGAACAAGCAGAGCCCGCGGTAAGCCTAGGACGCAGAGCGTTTCCACTGATTGAGTTGCTAAAATCAGCAATCAAAGAAGAATGCGAAGTCATGTGGGACAACCAATAACGCCTTCAAACTGGTTTCTAACGAGGTGAATCCGTGTTGTGACCGCCTCGCTTTGGTTACTCGACACCAAGATAAGAACACCAATACCGCTTATCGCCCTATCCGTTTCTCTCCCTAGACAACTTGATTTGCCCATCAATGTGCACATCTCGTTGTGGAAACGCGATTTCAATGCCGTGCTTTTCGAAAGCTTCGTAGATTTCAAAACGCATGGCACTTGCGACCGAGCGAATACCGCCCTCAACCGTTGAGTTAATCCAAAAATAAGATTCGAAGATCAAAGCATTGTCACCAAAGTCTTGAAAAAACACATCTGGCGCTGGCGAACTCAGAACTTGCGCTTGCTGCGAAGTCACTTCCGCCATTAAGGCAGCAACCTGTTTGACATCGCTCCCATACGCGACACCGACGACGACAGAGCCACGAACTAATCTGTCGCATAACGTCCAGTTGATCACCACGTTCTCAATCAACTGACTGTTGGGTATGAGCATATGAACACCATCGGTTCGTCTGATTCTCGTTGAGCGTGTATTTATTTGCTCGACAGTGCCTTTGGCGCCCTCAACCTCTAAAAAGTCCCCAATTCGGATTGGCTTTTCACCAATCAAAATCCAGCCACTTATGAAGTTGTTAATGATGTTTTGCGCACCAAAACCGAAGCCGATAGCGATGGCACCAGACAGAAAGGCAAACGCGGTAATTGGCACATTTATCATCGAAAGTGTGGTCATAAAAATAATGGCGAGAGCGATGACAAATAATATCCGTTTAACCAAATGAATCACGTTTGGGTCTTTCCCCGATGAAGACATTCTTGACGTAACGGTTTTGATCAAAATTTTCGATAACCATAAAGCGACAATGACCCATGTCGGCACCATCAATATCGCCCACAACGTGATAGGTTGTTCGTTAAAGGTAAACAGTGTTGTTTCCAAAAATGAAATGACCCGTTCGAACATAAAGTGCTCACTCTTGATTCATCGTTGCCAGCAAGCCAGAGCGCATAAGTCTTATATTTTTAGCCCAATCGATAGCGCAAGCGGCTCAATTAAGTTCTTCTTATTAACTATATTGTAATCTATACAAAACGCTTCGAGTGGTTTCCCACTTTGGCTTCAACCGATTAAGCCATTTAGGGAGTACGTCTTTGTGAACTAAACGAGCCAATAAACCAACTGAATACGCAAGGCAAATCAGTGATAACTTTCTGATTTTTAAGCATCAAATTTTCACTTCGAATCACCTTCAATTATTATGCACCTTATTGCGAATAACATTGATGGAATGATTGTTATGTCAGAACTGACTCGGATGCGCTCTGGAGAAACCTATAATTGTCTGGATGAAGAACTAAAGCTAATGCGCGCCAAAACTGCGCAGCTTGTCTTCCAATTTAACCACGAGCCAAACCCAGATATCCGTAGACAACTATTGGCGGAAATGGGCGTCCAATTAAAAAACAGCGCCTGTATAGAGCCACCGCTTCAACTTACCTACGGTTGTCACTTGTCCATCGGAGAAAACACCTACATCAACTGGGATGCCATTATTCTGGACAATGGACAGGTTGAGGTTGGCGCGAACGTCATGATTGGGCCTAGAGTGCAAATTTACACAGCCGCTCATTCACTCGATACGCAAAGGCGCTTAGCTGGAGATGAGATCGCCAAACCGGTCAACATCGGCAATAACGTTTGGATTGGTGGGGGCGCTATCATACTGCCAGGCGTGACCATTGGCGACCAGGCCATCGTTGGCGCTGGCTCTGCCGTAACCAAAGACGTTGTGCCGGGCGATCGAGTTGTCGGAAATCCGGCGCGCTCCATTAAACCAAAAAACTGAAGAAAGTCGCTATTTCGCCAAATGGTCGCGAATAATATTGGCAAGCAGAATGAGAGCATGAACGTATTTGTCATTGAGCTCAAAAGAAGCGTTAAGACGAATACAGTGATCGTATTGTTCTGTCAGGCTGAACATCTTTCCCGGTGCGATGCTGATATTACCTTTTAGTGCTTCTCGATATATTGGCAAGGCATCAATATGCTTGGGGAGCTCTAACCAAATAAAGTACCCGCCGCTTTGGCTTAACACGTTGACTGCTTCAGGTAACAGCTCACTGAGCAGACCCGTCATCTTACTTTTGCGTTCAAACAGCTTTTTCCGTAACTGCTTCAAATGCAATTCATAATTGCGGCTTGTTAAATAATGCACCAATGTCATTTGCACTGGTGCACTCGTCGCTAATGTACTCATTAGCTGTAACTTTTGTACCTCTAGCGCCCGCTTTCCCGCCGCAACCCAACCAATACGTAGCCCTGCGATTAATGATTTTGAAAACGAGGAGCACAACATGGTATTGCCCGTGTCATCAAACATTCTTAGTGGGTAAACCGAGTCATTCTCAGCATGCAGTTCGCTGTACACATCATCTTCAATTACTGGCACGTTATATCGCTGTGTCAGTTCAATCAGCTTTTGTTTTTTCTCGTTGGAGAGCGTAAAACCCAGAGGATTCTGGAAGTTCGACATCAGCCAGCACGCTTTCACATCATGCGTTTGCAGCGCTCGTTCCAATGAGTCTAGGTCAATGCCCGTGACTGGGTCTGTTCTTACTGAGAGCGCTTTCAAACCTAACCGCTCTAAGGATTGCAAAGCGCCATAGAATGCAGGCGACTCCACAACCACCCAATCTCCCTGTCTTGTACAAGCTTGCAAACTGAGCGTTAACGCCTCCAGCGCGCCTGCCGTAATGACAATTTCATCGGGTGAAATTTCAATGCCTTTCGCAGCATAACGCTTCGCGATGATGGTGCGTAATTGTTCGTTTCCCGGCGGTAAGTTATCAAAGGTGGTGGAAATCGGCATATTGCGAGCGGCTGCGCTCATCGCCCGATTCACGTGATATCGTGGGTACAAACTTGGGTCTGGATAGGCAAAGCCAAAATTGATCATGGATGGATTTTTGCTCGCCTGCAGAACATCAAAGATAAACTCATTGATGTCTACCTGCTCTGTCCACGAAACCGCGGCTGGCGCTTGGGGTTCATCTGAACTCTTAATATTGGGAGCGACTCGATAACCAGAGCGCGGCTGTGACGTTACCCAGCCTTGAGATTCCAGAATTTGATAGGCATGCAACACCGTCATCAAGCTTAAACCCGAGTGTTCAGATTGGCGACGCAGAGAAGGCAGCTTGTCACCCGGATGCCATATCCCCGATTTTATCTGCCTTTTAAGCTGTTCCACTAACTCTTGATACTTCGCCAAACGCAAATCCCCTTCCCTAAAGCCGAATTCAAAATAATAACACTTCAATATTTAATCTGTTATAGGTTTATAGTCACTGTCTGTACCTACTTCCCTCATTCCGCTCCTTTTAAAATAGCTCTCTCATAAAACTTAAAAGATCAAAGGAAGTTTAATGTTTGGCCTCGACGCATTTATGCTTGCACGGATACAGTTCGCCTTTACGGTATCCTTTCATATTATTTTCCCCGCTATCACCATAGGTTTGGCCACCTATCTCGCCGTGCTGGAAGGCTTATGGCTAAAAACACGTAATCCCGATTACCAAAAGCTCTATCACTTCTGGTCGAAAATTTTTGCGGTTAACTTTGGAATGGGTGTTGTATCTGGTCTTGTCATGGCCTATCAATTCGGCACCAACTGGAGTGGTTTCTCCGACTTCGCTGGTTCTATCACAGGCCCATTACTGACTTATGAAGTGTTAACGGCTTTCTTTCTCGAAGCCGGATTTCTTGGCGTAATGCTGTTTGGGTGGCGTCGCGTCGGCGAAAAGCTGCACTTTTTTGCAACCTCGATGGTGGCGTTAGGAACGATCATTTCGACGTTCTGGATTCTCGCCTCCAACAGTTGGATGCAAACGCCACAAGGCTATGAAATTATCGACGGACGTGTGGTGCCAACCGACTGGTTTGCTATCGTTTTCAATCCTTCATTTCCTTATCGTTTGGCGCACATGAGCGTCGCGGCTTTCGTCAGTTCAGCACTCTTTGTAGGCGCGTCAGCCGCCTGGCATTTATTGAGAGGCAATCAATCGACTGCGGTAAAAACCATGTTTTCGATGTCGCTCGGGATCTTAGTGTTCCTTGCGCCACTCCAAGCCGTGATTGGCGATGTGCACGGGCTAAACACTCTGGAACACCAGCCCGCCAAAATCGCTGCCATCGAAGGACATTGGGATAACAGTGATGGCAAACCAACCCCATTGATATTGTTCGGCATGCCAAACATGGAACAAGAACGCACAGACTATGCCTTAGAAATTCCTGTTTTAGGAAGTTTGATCCTACGCCACAGTTTAACTGAGCCAATCCCGGCGCTGAAAGACTTCCCGAAAGAGGAACGACCGAACTCACCTATCGTCTTTTGGTCATTTCGAATCATGGTCGGGCTAGGACTTCTGATGATTTTACAGAGCTTCTACAGCATATGGTTACGAAAAAAGAACACGCTTTATACCTCGCGTTGGTTCCTCAAGTTTTCATTATTTATGGGGCCATCTGGTCTTATCGCAATACTCGCTGGCTGGTTTACGACAGAGGTTGGTCGGCAACCTTGGGTCGTTTATGGCGTACAAAAAACGCGTGATGCGGTTTCTGCACACGGAGACCTACAAATGAGCATCAGCCTGCTGTGTTTCCTGGTTGTATACAGCTTGGTATTTGGTTTTGGTTATTACTACATGATCCACCAAATCAAGAAAGGCCCCGATGCAATCGAACACGATGAGCACGACATGACGACCGTTTCAGGCCGCATCTAGAATTTGTCACAAAGTTAAGGTAAAGAATATGCATTTTGATTTATCCGTGATTTGGTTCGCGATCATCGTTTTTGCCACTTTGATGTACATCATCATGGATGGCTTCGATTTGGGTATTGGAATACTGATGCCCTTCATCAAGGATGAAAAACAAAAAGACGTCATGGTCAACAGTGTCGCGCCAGTTTGGGATGGCAACGAAACTTGGATTGTGCTTGGAGGCGCATCTCTATTTGGCGCTTTTCCGATGGCTTACGCGGTGATTATTGAAGCGCTAACCATCCCTTTAACGTTGATGTTGATTGCTTTGATCTTTCGTGGCGTCGCATTTGAGTTTCGCTTTAAAGCATTGGAAAACCACTTAAAGTTCTGGGATCGCTCTTTTATGGTCGGCTCGATTTTAACCACGTTTTTCCAAGGCATCGTTGTTGGCGCGGTAATTCAAGGCTTTGCGGTGGAAAACCGCGTCTTCGTAGGTAGCCAACTCGACTGGCTCAGCCCTTTTCCCATCTTTTGTGGTTTGGGTTTAGTCGCAACGTACGCGCTGCTTGGTAGCACATGGCTCATCATGAAGACGGAAGGTGAACTGCAAAACACGATGCACCGCTTCACTAACAAAACACTACTGGCGATGATCTCCGCATTAGTCATTGTGAGCGCTTGGACTCCACTTGCTTACCCTGCCATTGCGGAAAGATGGTTTTCTCTGCCTAATTTGTTCTACTTACTGCCCGTACCTGTCATTACTGGGCTGGTATGTTTGAAGATTGCCGACTCCGTTAAAAAGCGTAAAGAGCGCAGCCCTTTCGTGATGGCGTTAGTGATCGTGATTCTCGGGTTCGCTGGGCTTGGCATCAGTATCTGGCCAAATATCATTCCTCCTAGCATATCAATATGGGAAGCAGCGGCTCCTGCAAGCAGTCAGCGCTTTATGCTCGTTGGAGCAGTGATCATCATCCCGATCATTCTGGCTTACACCTTTTGGAGTTACTACGTCTTCTCCGGAAAAGTAAAAGAAGGCGAAGCGTACCATTAACGAGTTGATAAGGAGTGAGTATGAAAATCAAAAATTGGTGCCGCCAATGGGCTTGGATGGTTGGAATATGGGTCGTTAGCGTCGCTGCATTAGGGTTAGTGTCTATGTTATTTCGCGTCATGATGACCGCTGCAGGGTTAAAATCTTAGCTCGGCACTTTTAAGTCAATAAAAAATGGGGACCTCTAGCTCTTGCGTTAGGAGCTAGAGGCGTTTACATTCACGTGTGCAGACAATACGATCGTAGATTCTGAACCACGAGCCACTTCAAAATAACCACCAGCACGAGATAGCTGACGAGCCGTCAATTTTTCTTTGCCCAGCTTTTCAAACCAATAAGGCGCTAATGAGCACTGAGCCGAGCCTGTGGCAAGATCTTCTGAAATACCGATTTTAGGTGCAAAGTAACGCAGCACATAGCCACTATCAGAGCTTTGAGCCGTCACGATGACCGCATGAAACTCATCAATTTTAATCAGCTCATCAAAGTTAGGTTGATAGCGAACAACATCATCTTCGGATTCGAGAACAACAACCAAATCACGCGTTGTAAAAGCATCTACGGGGTCATTGGAAAAGCCTGAAATACCCAAGGGGATGGCATGAGGCTTGGCTTGCCAACTTGGCATCACGATCCTGTACATTCCATCCAGTCCAGTAACGGTAATATGGCCATACTGGCTTTTTAGAATGACCTCATTCTGATGATAGTTGGAAATGATTGCAGCGCCTGCGCCCAAACTTCCGTGTCCGCATAGGTTTATCTCTCCTTCTAGGCTAAACCAGCGAATGTGGTAGTCACTGCCAGACTGAACCATAAATGATGTAACAGGTTGAGCGACCTGATGAGTGATTTGAAGTAATTCAGAATCACTCAGCCAGTGATTTAGTTCGACAACGCCACATGGGTTACCTTGAGCTAACTCATCACAAAATACATCATATATTTGTGCTTTAATCATCCGCCATCCTTACTGTTTAACCATGCATTAAATCAAGTTCCTCGTCATTATCATCTCGATGAAACGAGAGTTCAGCTATCAATTCAACTTGTTGTAGGTAATATATACGACAAAAGAATCGCAATCTTCAGTAAGTTTTGTTCGTTGGGTAGAATCGACTGGCTATATGACTCATCTTTAAGCCCCAACATGACCGATGTTCGTGGCTACTTTTAACGCTTGTTTATTGAGATTAGATGCCTCCCAAGCAACAACAACACGACTAGTGAGAGGGATATCATCAATCTCGGCGACTGTCGCGGAATCATCGAGATGTTCAGCCAGTGAGCGCGGAACGAGAGCGATACCTAACCCAGCCTGCGCCATGGCAATCGTCGTACGAAGTTGCGGTGCTGCGAACTGTGGTTCGAGCCTTACTCCTGCGTCGGCAAAAAGTGTGCTCATGCCATCAAACAATGCGGGTCCAGTCTCTCGTGGAAACAGTAAAATTTTATGGCCTCTCAACTGTTTCATCTGGATACAGGGATATTTTGCCAGTTCATGCCCCGCCGGAATCACCGCGACAAACGGGTCGTTAAACAACACCTTGTGCTCAAAAGGCTCACTGGCGTAACAGGGTAGCCGCATGATTGCGAGATCAAGTTGTTTGCTTTTTAACTGAGTGGCAAGCTCTGGCATTGACAGTTCCGCCGTCTGTAAATGAACCCCATTCTCTTGAATACGCCCAATCCTCTCCAATACCTTAATGCAGGTTGATGTTGACGTCGCGAACCCAATTTTAACCTGCGTATTTTCACCACGAGCAATCTGACGAGCTTTTGCTTTAGCGCGTTCCACATCAGCAAGAATATTTACCGCATCCGTATAAAAGACTTGCCCTGCATGGGTTAGCTCTACTCCTCTAGACAAGCGCTTAAATAGGTCCACACCAAGCTCATGCTCTAACTTTTTGATTTGTTGACTTAAAGGAGGTTGCGCAATCCCTAGCTGTTCAGCTGCTCGGGTAAAGTGACGAGTCTCGGCGACCGCGACAAAATACTTCAGGTAGCGAAATTCCATATATTTTCCATATCAAAATAAATCTTTTTTATATTGGATTTAGCACCGTGTAGAAGTCAATCTAAATATACTCTTCATTGCATAAATGGTCTTACTCATGCGTGGATTTTATAACCCTCTATGTGCTTGTTCGCTTGAAGTAGCGAAAGAATTTTCTGAATACCATCACGTTACCGGAGATGGTGAGATTTATCAGACTTCGTTAATGAGTGCTTTGATAGCTGGTGTTTACGAAGGCTCAACAACCATAGAAGAACTGCTGAAACATGGGGATTTTGGTTTAGGTACGTTCAATGAATTGGATGGTGAGTTGATTGCTTTTGATAAGGAAGTTTTTCAACTCAAGTCGGATGGCTCCGCAAACCCGGCAGACCTAGCGCAAAAAACGCCCTTTGCTGTCATGACTTTTTTTAAGCCTGATATCGAGCTGCCATTGACATCGCGCATGTCACGTCATGAAGTCCATAGCCTCATAGACGACCTGGTTCCAAGCGATAACCTATTTTGCGCAGTGCGCATTGATGGTGTTTTCGATTCAGTTCGTACTCGTACCGTACCTAAACAAACACGCCCTTATCGACCAATGCTTGAAGTGGTCAAAGAACAACCAACATTCCGCTTCACGCATAAGCAAGGCGTGGTCGCCGGCTTTCGCAGTCCTAAATATACGACTGGCATCAATGTACCCGGCTATCACGAACATTTTATTACCGATGACCGCCAAGGAGGTGGTCATATCCAGGATTACAGCATTTCGTCAGGATTTCTCCAGATTGGCAAAGTCTCACGGCTAGTGATTGATCCCCCAGTATCGACAGACTTCCTCAACGCCAATTTGGCTCCGGAAGATATAAATACCGCCATAGAAAAGGCGGAAAAGTAACAAAGTCAGGCAAATAATAAGGACAACAAATGCAATCCAAACCTTCAAATAAAAATGGAGCTCAGTTGATCGCTCAACAGCTAGAGTCTCTCGGCATTAAGTACATTTTCGGTATTCCCGGTGCAAAAATCGATCGACTGTTCGATGCGATTGAAGACACTAACATCCAAATGATTCCGGTACGCCACGAAGCTAACGGCGCATTTATGGCGGGTGTTATGGGAAGACTAACCGGCAAAGCAGGCGTCACGATGGTTACGTCAGGCCCTGGCTGTGGAAATCTAGTTACGGGGGTGGCAACAGCAAACTCCGAAGGCGATCCGCTGATAGCTATCGGTGGTGCGGTGAAACGAACTGACCAGCAAAAACAAACACACCAGAGCATGGATACCGTCAGTATTTTTCGCTCTATAACTAAGTTCAGTGCTGAAGTGCAGCATGTGGACGCCGCAAGCGAGATCATGGCGAACGCATTTCGTATCGCAGAGTCAGGTCGTCCTGGGGCTTGCTTTTTGAGTCTCCCTCAAGATGTTTTATCCGAGCAAACCCAAACGGACATTATTGTCCCCTCGCCTTACACACAGCCTGGTTGCGCAGACATCGCAGCAATCGAAGAAGCGGTCAGTCGAATCAGTAAAGCAAAGCGCTGTGTGGTTTTACTTGGCCTTCACGCGAGCCGCAGTCAAAACGCAGCTGCTATCGCTCGGTTTCTTCAAAATACGCAGCTACCCGTTGTCGGCACTTACCAGGCCGCCGGCACGGTAGACATCAATTACTATCATCACTTTGCTGGGCGTGTCGGTTTGTTTAATAACCAACCTGGCGATGTTTTACTGCGGGACGCCGATTTAATTCTCACCATCGGCTTTAGCCCAATAGAGTATGACCCTGAGCTTTGGAACAGCCACCGCAACCCAGTGATTCACCTCGATATTGAACCAGCAGAATACCAACTTAATTATCAGCCTTGTGTTGAAATCGTCGGAAACATTGCGCAGTCATTAGACAAGATGGGCAGCTATATCTCTGAATATGCTCGCCTTTCCCCAACGACACTTTCAGTACTGGAAGAGGTAGCACTGCAACGGCAAGTGATCAAGACCTATCCCAATGTCTATAACAAGCAAGGGTTTCATCCACTGGCGCTAATTAAAGCCATGCAATCTATCATCACACCAGATACCACGCTATGCCTTGATATGGGGAGCTTCCACATCTGGATCGCTCGTTACTTAAGCTGTTTTCGAGCTCGCCAAATGCTGGTGTCTAACGGCCAACAAACAATGGGCGTTGCACTACCATGGGCCATTGGTGCCAGCCTAATAAAACCTGGTAGCAAAGTGGTATCGATATCGGGAGACGGCGGTTTTATGCAATCGAGCATGGAGTTGGAAACCGCGGTTAGACTGAACTGCAATATCCTCCATATTGTGTGGGTTGATAACGCCTACAACATGGTAGAAATGCAAGAGATCAACAAATATCAGCGCTGCTCTGGTGTGAAATTTGGACCAATTGATTTCAAGGCGTACGCCGAATCATTTGGCGCGAAAGGCTTCGCAGTGACTAGTCAACACGAATTGCTACCGACATTGAATAAAGCCATGGACGTTGAAGGACCAGCAGTGGTGGCTATCCCCGTAGATTACAGCGACAACGACAAACTGATGTTGCCGCGCACCGAGAAAAATCAAGATCCCGTTTTTGTAAGTTTCGAAGGAGAGATCGCATGAGAGGATTAAAAAATAAAGTCGCACTCGTCACTGGTTCTGCCAATGGTATTGGTTTGGCCATCGCAAAACGTTTGTATGAAGAAGGCGCAAACGTCGCTCTTGCCGATTGGAATGAAGAGCAGTTGGCAAACGCCGTTGAGGGCTTTGATAAACAGCGTGTGTCTGCGCATTCCATTGATGTTTCTGAACCAGAAAAAGTCGCAGCACTGATTTCTGATGTTGTTACCCGTTTCGGTAAACTGGATATTTTAGTAAACAATGCTGGCGTACATGTCCCTGGTTCCGTGATTGAAGGTAGTGTGAAAGACTGGAAGAAGATCTCTGGTGTAAACATTGATGGTGTTGTTTATTGCGCGAAGTTTGCTTTGCCTGAACTCTTAAAAACGAAAGGTTGTATGGTAAATACCGCGTCCGTTTCCGGTTTGGGTGGTGACTGGGGTGCCGCATTCTATTGCGCGAGTAAAGGCGCAGTGGTGAACCTTACCCGAGCGATGGCATTGGACCATGGTGCGGATGGGGTAAGAATTAACGCAGTATGCCCAAGCTTAGTAAAAACCAACATGACGAACGGCTGGCCGCAGGAAATCCGCGATAAATTCAATGAGCGCATTGCGCTTGGCCGAGCAGCCGAACCTGAAGAAATTGCGTCTGTCGTGACTTTCTTGGCAAGTGATGACGCATCTTTCATTAATGGCGCAAACCTACCTGTAGACGGCGGTGCCACCGCATCAGATGGTCAACCTAAAATAGTATAAGCATGAAATAGACAGATCAGTAAGAGACGTTCTACTACCTTTCGGATCGATGCTGATCTGTCGCTTTACGCTCTGAGCACATAACCCGTGCCAGCAATAAACTCAACCACTCAACCGCTGTTAGAGATATCTCAACAACTTAAAACCAGCAACGAGAAATTAATTTTTCACACAAACCGACAAACTATGTGAGCATTCCATCAGGCATAGAGTGAAGACTTATATATCAGCGATTCACAAAGAACCAGAAAGTTTCCGCGAATACTTCTTCAAAAAGATTAAAAGCGACTAACACTTCTGCCACACCATCCATTGCTCTCTGCCTTTAAAAACCTCAACACTGTTTGCCACCACTGAGGACTTCACAAGTTCAAACGTGGGCTCTAGAAAAGCTGCCAACTCCCCACTTCGCAAACAAAATGGAGGGAAGCGTGATAGGTAATTATCATCAATGACGAAAAAACCAATTAGAAAACCTCCGCTTGGCAATAATTTATCCACCATCGAAAAGTATTCTGACCACATATCCCTCGGTAGTGCTGCGAGAAAGGCCCGCTCGTAAATGACATCAAACGAGTGAGAAAAATCGGCATTAAATACATCACCCAATACGACTTTATCTTTGTAGTTACCTAACGTTGATTGCGCCATTTTTACCGCTTCTTGGCTGTAATCCATCGCGATCACGTCATGCCCATATTGAATAAAAGTGCTCAGTTCATAAGCGGCACCACACCCAGGAATAAACACTGACTGGCCTACATGAAGTGAATTGTCGAGATAGTCCTTGAGTTCTTGAGGTGTCGATTGGGCATCCCAAGGCATAGTGCCTCGGATAAACAAATCATCCCAGAATTGTGTGTTAATCATTGGTGCCTGTTTCATTTACCCGCTCCCTGATTGCGGTAGTAAAAAATAAAGGGATACGCAGCGCAATGTGGTATCCCTTTTCTAGCCTTTTGTCTGACGTTGTTAATTTTTTATGACAACCACTTTCTACTGCACTTATGCCACCAATGAGTTAACTGCGAAGATCATTGATTAACGGCTGTTCCGCTTGGTTCGGTACAAACTGGACATTGCCTTTCAGTTTAGTGACAGACTGGAGTGTTGCTTGAATGTCCTCTGCTGATACATGCACATCATGACAACAGAAAGTAATGGCATCGTTGAAGCCATCGCGTTCAATTTTCAAGGAGCCTTTAATATCGTGGCGACGACAGACTTCTTGGATCTGATGCGGATAAACAAACAGCCCTTTTACTTTCACCGCGGAGTCTGCTCGTCCCATCCAGCCCTTAATTCGTGCATTCGTGCGTGAAGAATCAGAACTTGTCTCTAGGTATGCCGATAAATCTCCCGTTGCGTAGCGAATCAGCGGGAACTTCTCATCGAGCGACGTTACAACGACTTCACCGACTTCTCCCGGTTGTACAGGAACACCATCAGGATCAACGATTTCAACAATAATATCCTCGGCAATCACTAATCCTTGTTCACCAGACACTTGATAAGCAATCAAGCCAAGCTCTGCACTTGCGTAGGCTTGAAAGACTGCAATGCCTTTTTCCTCAAACATCTGTTGCATGTCTGCTGTAACCGCTTCACCAGAGACCAGAGCTTTCTCAAAGCTAGGCAGCTCATCGTATTTCTCTTGGTACTTTTGTAGCAACGTCAGCAAATAGGAAGGTGTACCAGTGTAACCATTAGGTTGAAGCTGTTTAATTGCCTCTATTTGCGCTTCGGTATTGCCTACCCCAGCCGGAAATACCGAACAGCCACAAGCCCTTGCGCCACCATCCATAATAAATCCGCCAGGAGAGAAATGGTAAGAGAGCGTGTTATGCACTAAATCACCCGCACAGAACCCAGCAGCGTGAAACGCGCGCCCCATACGCCAGAAATCGGCCTCATCCGTTTGAGCCTCATATAAAGGCCCAGGAGACTGAAAAACACGCGCCATTTGACCAATGGCAACGCTATTTAAGCCACCAAACGGCGGTTTAAGTTGCTGCTGATTAGGTACATTGAACTTACGTGTAATCGGGAACTGAGCAAGCCCTTCACGATTGTTTGCCAATGTAGGATCTAACTCAGAAAAATGCGCTGCGTAATGTTCGCTATTGGCTTTCGAATTCTCAATCAGCGCTGGCAAACGTTGAAACAGCGACTCTTCTCGCGCCTGTAGAGACAACGATTCTTTCGCATCAAATAGTTCGTTCATCCTTGCTCCTTACAACCAACGCTTACGACGTTTGTAAGATTTCAGATTCTTAAAGCTCTTGCGATCTTCATCGCCGCCGCCAAGGTAGAATTCTTTTACGTCTTCATTGTTTAGCAATTCGTGCTTGCTGCCATCTAGTACGATTTTGCCTGATTCCATGATGTAACCGTAATCGGCCGCTTGAAGAGCGAAGTTGGCATTCTGTTCAACCAAAAGCATGGTAATACCTTGCTCTTTGTTGATCTTGTTAATAATGCTGAATACTTCTTTAACTAGCAGTGGAGAAAGCCCCATAGACGGTTCGTCCAACAAAATCATCTTCGGTCGAGCCATTAAAGCTCGGCCAATCGCTAACATTTGTTGCTCACCGCCAGACAAATAGCCCGCCAGGCCAGTGCGCTCTTTGAGTCGCGGGAAATAGTCAAACACCATTTCGATGTCTTGTTCAACTTCGTTGTCAGTGCGTGTATAAGCGCCTAAGCGAAGATTTTCTATTACCGTCATATCTTCAACAATTCGGCGACCTTCCATAACTTGGAAGATGCCCGAACGGACGATCTCTTCCGGGCTTTTGTTGTCTATGCGCTCGCCCATGAAGTTGATTTCGCCGCGCGTTACTTCACCATCTTCGGTTTTCAATAGACCAGAAATGGCTTTCAACGTTGTGGATTTACCCGCACCGTTGGCCCCCAGTAAGGTCACAATCTGCCCTTTTGGAACTTCTAAACTCACACCGCGAAGCACTAGTATTACTTCGTCGTAGACGACTTCAATGTTGTTCACTGAAAGCAGTATTTCTGCCGGTTCGATATTCGTTGCTAATTCAGCCATCAAACTACTCCTTGCTAGGGTGAGAGTGTTCTCTCACCCATCTTTATTTTCTGTAGGCTTTGTTATTAATAAGTCGTAAATTAGTAACCTAGCCAATCGTCACGACGTGACAATGTCACCTGAGATACTTTCTTAATATCAACTGCGCCGCCATCGTTGTTGCCCATAAAGACGTTCACGGTTGTTGTGCCTCGGTGATCTTCCGGTTTCCAGTTCGCAGGGACACAAACACCTTCTAAGCCTTGTGGTACCCAGTTGTCATGGACATACATGCCCTTCTTGATGTTTTCACCTGTGATACCACCGTTGTCTTTCGCCCACTCCATCGCTTCTTTCATATAGAACGCAGAACAAATACCGCGAATGTAATGGTGAGTTCTGAATTCGCCCGGCTCTGATTCAGACTGCTTAGAAATCTCACGAACCAGCTTCATGCCTTCGTTATCGTCTCCCCAAAACGCCGTCATACCTGGGAAAACGTAATCTTTAAGGCCATCGCCTGCTGCTTCAAGCACTGGCTTGTCGCCGCCCCAAATGTTTGCCATGTACTGGAACTCTGTCCCAACCGTGTTACAAGACTTCACTAGTGAGATAACCGAGCTACCGATATTGGCAATGTAACCGTAGTTGGTGCCTGACTCTTTCAGCGACAAACATTGCGCTTTAAAGTCCCCTGGTTTTAGTGACACAACGACTGGGTTTTGCACATCAAAACCAAGCTCTTTGGCGTACTCTGCACACGCTTCTTTTGGCGCATTCGGGAATGGATGGTTATCGCCAATGTGCGTAAATTTCGGCGCACCTTGATTGCCCTTAGATTCCCAATCTTCTTTCGCCCACTTAACTAGCGCACGGCACGCATCTGAGTACGACGCACCATAAAAGAAGTTATAAGGCGCTGGTTTCGCGGTTTTTGGGTTTTTGCCAGTTGGGTCAGTTAAGTGACCAGAGTAAGAAGCAGAGAACACCGGCACTTTGTCTTTGGTAACAAACGAAATAAGTGCTTCGGTATCCGCCGTACCCCAGCCTTGCAGCGCAACCATGTCTTTACGCGCCACCCAACGTTTATAGTTAGAAATCGCCACTGGTACTTTGTACGCCATGTCTACTGTTTCAAATTCGAGCTCGGTACCGTTAATGCCACCGTTTTGGTTAATCCAACGCAATGCATCTCGCACGCCAGAACCATAAGGCTTGCTCACATAGGCAGTTGGTCCAGAAAAGTCGACTAATTGCCCGACAAACACAGAATCTTTTGCCCAAGTTGCGGTAGTAAACAGTGCAGATGACAGCACCAACGTTGTCGCTAAATGTCCTTTGTTCATAACTCGTTGTCCTTGTTATTGAGGTATATTCCACTTAATTCCACGTTAATATGAGAACGGATAGTGTTTCCAATATGCTCGAATCTGTTGCCAGCGATGCGATAATCCTTGAGGTTCGAAAATGAGGAACAGCATGATGACTAAACCAATCGCCATCTCTTTGAAGTAAGCCAGACCATCAGTGAAAGCGGTGGTATCACCAAACGCTGAAAGCCCCGTTACGCCAAACTCTAAAACTTCAGGTAGAAGTACGATAAATATCGTACCCATCAGCGTACCTTTGACTGAGCCTAAGCCACCAATGATGATCATGGCCAAAAACTGGATAGACATCATGATGGTGAAACCTTCTGCTGATACAAACCCTAGATAATGTCCGTAGAGTGCGCCCCCGATGCCTGCATAGAATGCACACACTCCAAATGAGAGCAGACGATACTTGGTTAGGTTGATGCCCATGATCTCTGCTGACAGATAGTGATCTCGTACTGAGACAAACGCGCGACCGTCACGAGAACGGATTAAGTTTGATGCCCACATATACATGAAGATCAGCGCAAACAGAGCGATGTAGAAGAAGCTTTCGTCAGTCGTAAACTCAAAGCCAAACAAATTAATTGGGTTCGCGCTTGCACCGTATGAGCCGCCACTGAACCAATCTGCGCGAGCAAAGAAGTCCTCTAGAATAAACTGCGCCGCCAACGTTGCGATAGCTAGGTATAAACCTTTAATTCGAGCCGCTGGCAGACCAAACAGCATCCCCACAATCATGGTTAAGTAACCCGCGAGCGGAATCGCAAACACGACTGGAATGTTAAACTGGTTATTTAGCCAAGCCGATGCAAAGGCGCCAAAGCCAAAGAACGCACCGTGACCTAGCGAGATTTGTCCGGTAAAACCAACCAAAATGTTTAAGCCCAATGCCGCGATACCGAGGTATGCAATCTGAATAAACAGGTTTAGGAAGTAAATATCCAAGACCAGCGGTGCTGCCAGCATGGCGATGACACCAGCAATCGCAAGGCTTCTGATGGTTTTGGTTTCAAAAATTGGCGTATCGCTTTTGTATGTGGTTCGAAAATCCCCACATGGGCGCATGCTAAGTTGAGCCATGTTATTTCTCCTTAAATACGCTCAATATCTTTGGTACCAAACAGGCCATATGGCTTGAAGGCAAGAATGATTAACAGCACATAGAATGGTGCGATGTTGTATAAGTTACCCACTTGCAGGTATTGGCTATCAAAAAACTCAGCCAAGTTTTCTAGCACCCCGATGGTAATACCACCGACAATTGCGCCGACTACCGAATCTAAGCCACCTAAAATAACGGCTGGGAAAACTTTGATACCAATAATGGATAGCGCGTCAGATACGCCGTTAACGATACCGATAACAATCCCTGCTGTTGCAGATACCATTGCCGAAATAGCCCAACTGATGGCGAACACTTTCTTGATGGAAATGCCAAGACTCTGGGCTACTTGCTGGTTGAATGCCGTTGCGCGCATTGCCAGACCCATTTTGCTGAATTTGAAGAACCAGTAGAACGCGCCCATGATGAGCATTGAGAAGATCAAGCTCAGAATGTAAGCAAACTCAACATTCAAACCTCCGATATTCACCACGTTGGTTTCGAACACTTGCGGGTACGAAACAGCCGAGACGCCGAATATCCACTTCATCAGCGCTTGGAAAAACATCGATAGACCGATGGTCACCATGATCACAGAGATAATCGGTTCACCAATCAACGGTCTGAGCACAATGGTTTGCACGGCGATACCAAAAATCATCATGAACGCGAGCGTGAGTAAAAAGCCTATAAAAAACGGTAACTGTAGGTGTACCAATGCCGCCCAACATACCCATGCGCCAATCAACAGGAACTCACCCTGAGCAAAGTTGACCACCTGGGTCGATTTGTAAATCAATACAAAGCACATGGCGACAACGCCATACAACATGCCAACGATCACGCCATTAATGACGAGTTGCAGTAATAAATCCGTATTCACTATGCGATCCTCCGTTGTTCGCTATCCACTAGTGTTGGCTCATGCTCAATAAGCGTTTCAATAACTAGCGACGTTTGAATGCGTGTTTTAGTGCCATCTTGATAAGTGATCACTGTATCGACATCGACTTTTGGATCGTCGCTGTAGATGGTTTCGATGATGTCTCCGTATTTCTCTGCAACCACACCACGGCGTACTTTACGTGTGCGAGTTAGCTCTCCATCGTCGGCATCCAACTCTTTGTAAAGTAGAATGAATTTACTGATCTTCTGTGCATCCGGTAGGGATTCGTTCACTTTTTGAACTTCTTCACGAATCGCTTGGTACACTTCTGGTTGAGCAGATAAGTTGGTGTAGTTGGTGAATGCCAAGCCGCGTTGCTCTGCCCACTTCGCGACGATCGCATAGCGAATACAGATGATGGCAGACAGCCAAGGTCGACCTTTACCTACCACCACGGCTTCTGCAATAAACGGCGAGAACTTGAGTTTGTTTTCGATAAACTGTGGCGAATAACGGTCGCCATGGCTGGTTTCCGACATATCTTTCAGACGATCAATCACCACCAAGTGACCGGAATCTTTAAAATAGCCCGCATCGCCTGTGTGCATCCAACCATCTTGAACATCTTCATCATATGCTGCTTGGTTGTTTAAGTAGCCAGTAAACATGCCTGTACTTTTCGCGATGATTTCACCAACGCCATTGCTGTCCGGGTTGATGACTTTCACATCTGCATTATCAAACGCAACACCAACGGAATCGTAATCCACATCATCCGCTTGGTGCACGGTGTATGCGCCACACATTTCGGTCTGACCATAAAGCTGCTTAAGTGGCACACCAATAGCTTGTAGGTAACGGAAAGTGTCAGGCCCCATCGCCGCGCCGCCCGTTGCAGCAGATGTTAGGTTCGAAAAGCCTAAACGGTCTCGCAAAGCACGCAAAAGAATCCATTCGGCGAGTTTAGAACGTTTGCCCTGCTCTAACGCTTTGTTGGCTAAGCTCATGCCCAGTTTGTACATCTTTTGCTTAAACGGTGTCGAATCCATCATTCGTGCAGACACGTCTGCCACAATGTTTTCCCACACTCGCGGCGCTAACAGCACAAAGTTTGGACCGATTTCACGCAAGTCGGACATCATGGTTTCTTGTTCTTCCACAAAGTTAACGATTTGACGAGAAATCAACGCCTGACCAACCACGTAAACCTGCTCCATAATCCAAGGCAAAGGCAGAACAGAAACGTAGTTGTCGCCTGGGGAACGAGGGTCTGCACGCAAGTAAGCCGCACAGTGATCCAAGAACGTGCCACTGTGTAGCTGAGCCAATTTTGGTTTAGAAGTCGTACCCGACGTTGTACAAAGAATTGAAAGATCGCTGCCTTTGGTTTCAACAACCATATTGAGATATTTGTCTGGGTCCGCTTTATCAATCAGCTGACCTTTTTTGTAGACCTGTTCAACATCAATCAATCTTGGATCATCGTATTTACGCATTCCACGAGGATCGCAGTAAATAATGTATTCAACGCTAGGAATTTCATCACCAAGCTCAAGCAGCTTGTCGCATTGCTCTTCATCTTCGGCAATCACGACTTTTGCTTTGGCATAGTTGATAAGGTACGCCACCTCTTCGTGCATAGAATCTTGATAGATGCCCAGCGAGAAACCTTTGATCGCATGTGCCGCTAACTCGCCCCATACCCATTCCGGGCGGTTATCACCTAGCAAACCAACGACATCTTGCTCACCAATACCTAAATCTTGTAGTGCCAGTGCCATCCACTTGACGCGGTTTTCATAATCCTTCCAAGTGAACTCTCGCCATATACCAAAGTCCTTTTCACGCATTGCGACTTGTTCGGGCCAGTTCTTGGCATTGTGTTGCAACACTTTTGGAAAGGTATCTAAGCGGGTTATATCTGCCCAATCATTATGTTGCTGTGCCATTATGCACTCTCCTCTAATGTCGGTAACTCTTCGCCTAAGTACGCTTGTTTCACATGTGGGTTGGCCATCACTTCTTCAGGCTCACCTGTAGCAATGTGTTTCCCGAAATCCAAAACCAAAACGCGATTAGAGATGTCCATGACCACGCCCATGTCGTGCTCAATCATGATGATCGTGATATCTAATTCTTCATTCAGATCCATGATGTAACGTGCCATGTCTTCCTTTTCTTCCAAGTTCATACCTGCCATTGGTTCATCAAGCAGCAGTAACTTAGGTTTTAAGGCAATGGCACGAGCAAGCTCTACACGCTTACGTAAGCCGTAAGATAGCGTGCCTGCAGTCGCTTTTCGGATGTGCTGGATTTCTAGAAAATCGATCACGTCTTCCACATATTTGCGGTGCGCCATCTCCTCTTTCTGAGCATTGGAGAACCAATAGAGTGGCCCCGTGACGAAGTTGTTTTTCAGTAGGTGGTGTCGGCCAACCATGATGTTGTCCAGTACCGACATATGAGAAAAGAGCGCTAAGTTTTGGAAGGTTCTTCCCAGCCCTAACTCAGCTCGTTGGCTAGGTGTCCGTTTAGTTACATCATCTCCAGCGAAGATTACAGAGCCTTTGTTTGGTGTGTATCGACCAGAGATGCAATTGAGCATTGAGGTTTTACCTGCACCGTTTGGACCAATGATTGAAAAGATTTCCTTTTCATTCACATGGAAGCTCACGTCAGTTAAAGCTTTCACCCCACCAAAAGCCAATGAAATATCGTTTACCTGCAACAGAGGCGATTCCGATACCATAGTTGATCTCCCTTTCGTTATTTAAGTGCGTTCCATTGAGCACTATTTGATCAAACCTAACTTTGATACTGGTAACCGCTTTTACACCTATGCATCAACTTTGTATTCAGTTTACGTAAACGTCAATTTAAAATCAGAATAGTGCCTGAAAGATTAAGTTGCAATCGAGTTCATCGAGAAAGATTTGAACTAACGCAAACTTTAAGTAAATAAATTGTTAATAAAAATTATTCTCAAACGCTTACATATTTGGATAGTTCGGACCACCACCACCTTCTGGTGGAGTCCAGGTAATATTTTGACTTGGATCTTTGATGTCGCAGGTCTTACAGTGGATACAGTTGGCCGCATTTATTTGAAGCTCTGGCTGCTGCTCCCCCTGTACGATTTCATACACGCCAGCCGGACAATAGCGCTGTGCTGGCTCTGCATATAATTCAAGGTTCTGCTCAATAGGAATCCGCTGGTTCTCCAGTCGTAAGTGGCATGGTTGATCTTCCTCATGGAAGATATTGGATAGATAAATAGAAGAGAGGCGATCGAAACTTAACACGCCATCAGGCTTCGGATAGACAATTTCATTGCTGTTTTCCGCCAATAACAGAGACTGATGATCAGGCTTATCACAGCGGATATGCCACTTAGCTTTGCCTTTTAATACGTTATGTTCCAGCAGCGCTAAACCACCGCCCAGCCACGATCCAAAGCGGTGAATACCACTTGAGAAGTTACGTGCTTGATAAAGCTCTTCATACAGCCAAGACTGTTTGAAATGCTTTTGATAATCAGCAGTAACTGACTGACTCTCAAGGGCTTCACATACTGCTTCAGCGGCAAGCATGCCAGATTTCATTGCGGTGTGTGTGCCTTTGATTTTAGCGCCGTTAAGTGTTCCTGCATCACAGCCAATTAACAAGCCACCAGCAAACTGCTGCGTGGGAAGCGAATGAAAGCCGCCCTTGGTGATCGCTCTCGCGCCATAGCTAATACGCTTCCCATTTTTGAGGTATTGCTCAATCAACGGGTGGTGTTTAAAACGTTGAAACTCATCAAATGGACTCAAGTGCGGATTCTTATAATTCAAGTCAACAATCAACCCGACGGCAACTTGGTTTCCCTCTAAATGGTAGAGATAACTGCCACCTGTAGCTTCATTTGATAACGGCCAACCTAATCCGTGCACTACTAAACCTTGCTGATGCTGCTCTGATGGGATTTCCCACAGCTCTTTAAAACCGATAGCGTAGTGTTGAGGCGTTTTCTCTTCAGCAAGATTAAATCGGTTAATCAACTGCTTACCAATATGCCCCCGTGCGCCTTCAGCAAATAAAGTAAACTTCGCTCGCAGTTCAATACCAGGTTCGAAATTTCCTTTTTGTTCACCATTTTTATCTAATCCCATATCGCCCGTGATCACGCCACAAACACGACTATCTTCATCGATGATCGCTTGACTGGCGGTAAAACCTGGGTAGACCTCCACCCCCAAGTTCTCAGCCTGCAACGCCATCCATCGGCATAGACTGCCCAAACTTATGATGTAATTACCTTTGTTATGTAACGTATTAGGCACCGCCCAAGAAGGCAGTTCATGACCATTGATGTCATTGCCTAGATAGTAGGTTTTATCTTGGTTTACTTTGGTATTGAGCGGAGCGCCTTTCTCTTCCCAGTCGGGAAAAAGCTCATCCAAACTCCGCGTTTCAAACACCGCACCCGATAAAATATGCGCTCCAACTTCAGAACCTTTTTCTACCACGCAAACAGAGAGGTCTTGTTTTTTTTCTGCTGCTAATTGTTTGATTCGGCATGCCGCAGACAAACCTGCGGGACCAGCGCCTACAATCAGAACATCAAATTCCATGCAGTCTCTTTCCATGATTGCATTCCTTTTTCTTTGCATGTTGCCAACTTGTTAATCAACAATATATTTAAAGTTGACGCAAACGTAAAGGTAAATTAACATCATTTTAAAGACGTCATCACATCGTCTTCACTGTAAACACATAGTCTTCACTGTAAAAGGAATCTAACGTGAAAATACTAGTGCCAATCAAAAGGGTCATTGATCCCTACGTTAAAGTTCGCGTGAAAGCGGACCATAGCGATGTTGAAACCAATAACGTCAAGATGACGATTAATCCATTTTGCGAAATAGCCGTTGAAGAAGCCGTACGACTAAAGGAGCAAGGTATTGCAGATGAAGTCATCGTTGTCAGTGCTGGCGGTAGCCAGTGTCAGGAGCAACTACGTACCGCGCTTGCATTAGGCGCCGATCGCGCTATTCATGTCGATACTGAAGACAAAATAGAGCCATTAGTTGTTGCTAAGCTGCTCAAAGCTCTAGTTGAGCAAGAACAAGCACAGCTTGTGATTACGGGTAAACAATCCATTGATACGGACAACAACCAAGTGGCTCAGATGCTGGCCGCCCTACTTGACTGGCCTCAAGCAACTTTCGCTTCCGACGTGAAGATTGAAGATCAAAAAGTTCAGGTCGTGAGAGAAGTGGACGGCGGCTTGATGACGGTCGCGATGAACTTACCTGCGGTGATCAGTACTGACTTACGCCTGAATGAACCGCGTTTTGCCTCTTTGCCTAATATCATGAAAGCTAAGCGCAAGCCGTTAGATACCATCACACCTGACAGTCTGGGTGTTGAAGTGGTATTTAGCCAAACCATTCAAGAAATCACACCGCCAGCGCAAAGAAAAGGTGGCATCAAGGTTGAATCTGTCTCAGAGCTTCTCGATAAGCTGCGTAACGAAGCGAAGGTGATTTCATGAAGAACTTAATCATAGCAGAGCATGACAATAACCAATTGCATGCGGACACACTCAAAGTGGTTAATGCAGCAAAACAAGTCAGCCAAGACAATGTTTTGATCGTAGTGGGCCACCAGTGTGAAGAAGTCGCTCAGCAAGCTTGTCGCGTTGATGGTATATCAAACGTAATTTGTGTCGATGATGAGCAACTTAAGCATCAATTTGCCGAGAGTATCGCACCTATTGTAGTGAGTATTGCTGAAGGTTTTGACGCAATCTGGGCTAGCTCATCATCAAAAGGGAAAGATCTTGCACCGCGAGTAGCAGCGAGGTTCGGCGTTGGGCAAATTTCCGATATTGTCCAAGTTATCGATGAAAACACTTTTATCCGCCCTATTTACGCGGGAAACGCATTTGCCAAAGTGACCACCAGCGACAAGGTTCGCGTCATCACCGTGCGCGCGTCTGCGTTTGAGCCGGTTACTTGTCACAACCAAGCTGATATTAAGCATCAGCAGGTCACTATCTCAGCTCCAATGGTTGAATTGGTTTCTGTCGATAAAACCGTGTCAGAACGTCCTGAATTAAGCGCGGCAGAGGTGGTAGTGTCAGGTGGACGCGGGGTCGGTAGCAAAGAGAACTTCGCGTTGATCGAACAAGTGGCCGATAAACTAGGTGCTGCCATTGGCGCTTCTCGCGCGGCGGTTGATGCCGGGTTTGTTGCCAACGACTTACAAGTGGGTCAAACCGGTAAAATCGTTGCACCTAAGCTTTATATAGCGGTTGGGATTTCCGGTGCCATCCAGCATCTTGCAGGAATGAAGGAATCCAAAGTGATTGTCGCGATCAACAAAGATCCAGAATCTCCTATCTTTGAAGTTGCCGACTATGGATTGGTTGGCGATTTATTTGAGGTACTACCTCAGCTTGCCGAACAACTTTAAACGATCAGATAAGGGGCGAACACTGCTATGTTCGCCCCTTTATTTTGTTTTTGGTCATATTCAAAAGAATTGAAATTAGAGGGACCTATGCCAAATTCTGCACCTATTTGGTCACCATCTGCTGAGCGCGTCAGCAATAGCAACTTATTACGGTTCATCGAAAAGGTTAATAAAGACAAAGCCGAAGGTACCGTAATCAACAATTACACGTTTCTACACAAGTGGTCCATTGAGCACAATGATGAATTTTGGCGACATACTTGGCAGTTTTGCAACGTAATCGGAGATATAGGTTCGCAAATCAAGAGCCTTGGCAGTCCCAAATGGACACAAACAGGTTCTAATCATCATCATGTAAATAGAGACACAGTATGGTTTGCTGACGCCACGCTGAACTACGCAGAGAACCTCCTATCTCAGGCTGAACAATCACCAGAGCGTGAGTTTATTGTTTTTAGCAATGAAAGCGGTGAACACCGACAACTCACCGGTAAACAGTTGCTTGAACAAGTTTCTGCCATTCAACAATGGCTACTCAATTGTGGTGTCGGTAAAGGCGATGTCGTTGCGGGTTATTTGCCCTACCTTCCTGAAACCGTTATTGCCATGCTGGCCACCACCAGTCTTGGTGCCATTTGGACTTCAACCTCTCCTGATTTTGGTATCGATAGCGTCGTAGAGCGTTTTGGTCAGGTCAAACCGAAAGTTCTTTTTTGCTGTGATGGCTACCAGTTCGGAGGCAAAGCTTTCGATATGACGGACAAGAACACCACTCTTAGTAGTAAGTTAAGCAGTGCCTCCGAAGAGACTACTATTAGCGTATGCCAAATCGAATATTTACAAAACGCTGAGAGTGCTAGCACTTCTGAGTTTGTTTCTTGGTCCGATATTACTCACCACTTTTCTCCACAATCAATTCAATATCAATCAGTGCTGTTTAATGACCCGTTATTCATTTTGTATTCTTCTGGTACAACAGGTCAACCTAAGTGTATTGTCCATTCCGCAGGCGGTACCTTGCTCAATCACCTCAAAGAACATCAACTGCATTGCGACATCAAATCGCAAGACAAGGTTTTCTACTACACAACATGTGGTTGGATGATGTGGAACTGGCATGTTTCCGCTCTTGCGAGTGGTGCAGCCTTAGTGATTTACGACGGTAGTCCGGTTTACCCTGATCACTCCGTCTTATGGCAATTAGCAGAAGAACATAGCGTGTCGCTGTTTGGTACTTCAGCGAAATACTTAGAAGCACTGGAACAGGCAAACTGCTCTCCAAAACTAGAACATAACCTGAAGTCACTCAAAACTCTTTGCTCAACTGGTTCGGTGCTTTACCCAGAACAATTTAGTTATGTCTATCAGCACATCAAGCAGGACTTGCATCTCGCTTCTATTGCTGGCGGCACGGATATTTGCGGATGCTTTGTACTGGGAAACCCTATCTCACCAGTTTACAAAGGTGAATGCCAAGGCGCAGGGCTGGGAATCGACGTGCGTGTTTTGGACGACGAGGGAAAAACCATTACACAGCAACGCGGCGAACTAACTTGCAATAACTCACTACCTAACTTCCCTATTGGCTTCTGGCACGACAACGGCGAACGCTATCACAACGCTTATTGGAGCAAGTTTACCGATATCTGGCACCATGGCGACGATGTGATGCAAACCGAACATGGCGGCTTCATTTTTTATGGCCGTAGTGACGCAACCTTAAATCCAGGCGGCGTACGCATCGGTACCGCTGAAATCTATCAGCAAGTGAACGCGTTACCCGAGGTTGAAGACTCCATCGCTGTCGGCAAGTTAAACCAGCAGTCTGAAGAAATCTGGTTACTAGTAAAACTCGCTCACAACGTCGAGTTAACCCAACAACTCACCGATTCAATTCGCCAAACATTGAAAACAAAATGTTCACCGCGCCATGTCCCACGACAAATTTTTGCCATCAGTGATATTCCTAAAACGCGCTCAGGCAAATTGGTTGAGCTAGCAGTGAAACAATTGGTAAACGGACAAGCTGTAAAAAACATTGGTGCTATTGCTAACCCAGAAGTGCTGGAAGAAATTAAAACGCTTTTCAACATAGAAAGTGGCGCCACTGTCAATTAGAGACTCAACAAGTCTTCCAACAATACAGACGGGTATAACCTAACTGTATTTTTAGCTCGCTCGATAACTCCTCCCCACTTTCGTGGAAACTGCGCGAAATATGCTTCATGTACACAAAAAAGGTGAGATAATTATATCTCACCTTTGAGCCATATGAGCTGGAGCATTAGTTTGGGGGTTAAGCTTTTATCAGTTGGCTCATATCTTCGCGAACTTGTGGCACCGTTAAACCAACGATGATTTGAAGGCTCTCTTGATTTCTAACAATATTCACCGCTCCGTGCTGTGTGAAAAATGCGTTCTCCTTTACAAGAGAGACATCTTTAACTTTAACACGCAGACGCGTCGCGCAATTAGTTAACAATTCAATGTTTTCTTTTCCACCCAAACCTTCAATAAAGGCACTAGCTTGTGACGAACTTGCGCTACTGTTATGGACCGCTTTCGCTTCTTTGTAGTCAGCTTTGGAATACAACTTACTATCTGCACCTTCACGTCCCGGAGTAAGTATGTTGTATTTTAAAATAAGCGCGCGAAACGTAACAAAGTAAACACCAGTAAACATGAGACCAATAATAATCTGAATCACGTATGTTCCTGCATGGTTACCAGCCAAAGGCAACCAGTTTTGGAAAATGAAGTCTATCAAGCCAGTCTGAAAGTTACCGGAAACACCAAACATAAAGGCGATCGTTGCCATTGTCGCAGATAACAACGCATGCAAAGCAAACAGCGCAGGTGCGATAAATAAGAATGTAAACTCTATTGGTTCGGTGATCCCTGTAAGAATTGCTGTGATTGCGGCTCCGAGCACTAACCCCATCACCATCTTTTTATTTTCTTTTTTCGCAACTGAATAGAGTGCTAGTGCGATACCCGTACAACCAAACACTTTACCCATTCCCGTCAACATCAAACCACCCTGAGGAAATTGTGTCGTTAAACTTTCCGAGCTCTGGGCGAATGTCTGTATATTTTGAATCCAATAGGCAACCGTTCCGCCATCGACTGCAACTGGCCCATAAAAAACGGGACCATATACGAAATGATGCAACCCCGTTGGTATCATGATTCGCTCTAAAAACGTAAATAGCCATACCCCTAACGATCCAGCAGAAACCAAAAATGATTGCAGATTATTAATACCATGCTGAATACTTGGCCAAGTCAAACAAGTTAGAATTGCCATCACGACCATAATTGGGAAGCTAATGATCACAACCAATGGCGTTCCGCCAAATACAGCCGCCCAATCCGGTAGCTTTTTATCAAAGAATCGGTTGTGAACCCAAACAGAGAGACTTGCAATTAAAATCGCACCTAGCAAGTTGGTATCAAGCGTTAGAATGCCACCAACTTCAGTCAAACCTCGCTCACCTTCCGTATAGTTAACGCCCAGTTCTGGCCCCCAAAATTGAAGGATTCCACCAATAACGTAGTTATACGTAATGTAGGAAACAAGTGTTGCAAGTACAGCGCGACCAGATGCTTTTTTAGCTAAAGCGATAGGTAACCCAACGGCAAAAATAAGTGCCATATTTTTAAATACAGCGAGTGATGCCTGTAAAATGATCGTCGAGACTTTAACCCAAGCACTCCCCTCTAGTGCCCAAGGAAACACTTCTTGATTTAACAGCACAACAGAGAAACCCAATAACATGCCCGCTGCTGGAAATAATAGAACGGGAACAAACATCGCGGCCCCGAACCTTTGAATAATGTCTTTCATATAAACCTCTTGTTTCATTCACGGAGCCTACAAGTAGGCTCCGAACGTCCAGTTGTTATTGAAAAAATTGAGGAAGGTAGGCTTTATTTTCTTCTAGTAATTGTTTTGTTATTTCTTTAGCTTTTGGCACATTAACCACGGTACGGTTAAGTGTGAGTGCATTAATCAGCTTTTGCTGACTTCCTTCGTACCAAGCATCCACGACTAATTTCTCGTAACCAAGTTGGCTCTCAATCATGGCTTTTTGGAAGGTTGGGATTTTTCCTACAGTAAAAGCTTTCGGTCCATCACTAGTTAGCGCAGCTGGAACTTCTACCATGGCGTCATTTTGTAAATTTGTAATAGCACCATTATTCGGTACGATGACGAGATACACATCGCTCAAGTTGTAGGCTAGCGAAGCCGCGACTCTCACCATGTATCGACCATGGATATCGGCATGCAGTGTTTCGTGCTTCGTGGTGCCCGCTTCAATTATTCTTGCGTTCAATTCGAACACTCGTTTCTCACGGCCGTTAATTACCTGCCTTGCGCGAGTATTATTGATATCCTCTTTCACCACCATTTTTTCAGGGTACAAATAGTATTGAAGATACGTATTCGGCAAAAACTCTGGATTATCAGCAAGCATTGTTCTCATGTTTTTGAATGTGGCTTGCCACGATGGGTCATCCGCTATTTCCGCATCAACCGCACTGATCCCTTCTTTTAGGATGATATTTTTAATTTTATCCGTTAAGTCTTCACCCTGTTTGTTACGAATTTTGGTAAACCAGCCATAGTGATTAAGCCCAAAATATTCAGGAACAAAGTTCCAAATTTCACACCCTAACAATTGCGCATAGCTGACCATAATCGCTGCTGGCATATCACAGATATTTAGAATTCGCTTATCATGCGGAAATTCACGATTTAAAGCTTCAGCGACAATTGCCGCCGGGTTGGTGTAATTAAGAATCCACGCATCTGGACACGTTTGTCGGATCTCGTTCACTAGCTGGATCATGTCGCCGATAGAGCGAAGTCCATATGCCATTCCTCCCGCGCCACATGTCTCTTGCCCAACACAAGAGTTGGATAGCGGGATTTGTTCATCGCGCTCGCGCATGGCCAACCCACCAGTGCGGATCTGGATAAAGAAAAAGTCCGAATCTGCGAATGCGACAGATTTATCCGTTGTATAAACAAACTCTTCAACTTCTGGATAGTGTTCTCGCAATAGAATTTCAGTAGCTAATGCATTCGATTCTTGGCGTTTCTCATCTATGTCGTAAAACACGACTTTTGCGAGTGGAAAGTTATCTTTTTCAGCAATAAGGCTGTTCATCATACCAAGTGTGTATGTACTGCCAGCACCAACAATCGTTAATTTTTGACGTTTCATTCCGCTACCTCAAATGTTTACCCTGCAAATGTATAAAATAAGCATTAATACCTTTATGATACATTTAAAGTGTAAGCACAAAGATACGAGATAAAAATCACACAAAGATCCTAAGGAAAAGTATTAACTACATCTCAGATCACATTCTTGCTATCATGATCCAAGACTTAGCGAGGTATTATGAAACCCAAATACATAGACATTGCGGAACGATTAGAAAAAAAGATCAAAGATGGGGAACTACAACCTAAATCGATGCTTCCAAAAGAGAGTGATTTGCAAGAAGAGTTTTCCGTAAGCCGCGTAACCATCAGAAAAAGCTTACAAATTCTGGTCGACAATAATTTAATTAGTCGGACAAGAGGTAGTGGAACTTATGTAAACGATCTAAAAGCCCAACATGATGCCTTACATTTGCTGGGTTTTATCGAGGAAGTCAGTAAACAGGGGAAAACGCCTAGCTCTCAAGTCATAAAGTTCGAACTTAAAAAGCCGAATGAGCAGGTTGCTAAGCAGTTAAATCTCTCGCCCAATGATGATACATATGAAATACATAGACTCAGATGTATTAATGATGAGCCTGAAATTTACGAAGTCACTCATATGCCAGCAATGTTATTTCCAGACTTGAGCATAGCCATAATGAATGGTTCTAAATATGAGTACATTGAAAATAGCAAAGGATTGAAAATTGCGAAAAGCAGTCAGTCTGTCAAACCGTATTTGTTAGATACAGAGACGGCCTCATACCTGAATGAATCAGAAGCTTCCCCTATTCTAAAAGTTGAGTCCACTGGTTACCTAGAAGATGGTCGTGCATTTGAATATACCGTCAATTACTTCCGACTTCATCAATACAGCTTCGAGTTTATTTCAACTAGGACGTAGTACTATTCGACGCTAATGGTTAATCATTGCGCCAAATCTTATATCCGACCTCTCGCATTGCTCTGCCGAGCAGGTGGGAGGCGACTGGCGCAGTGAGAACGATAAACAACATCGTACCGATAACCCGAGAGATCACGGTAACTTCAGGGAGTGAGAAAGCGACCGCTAATAACAAGCAGCTCACTCCGACAGTTCCAGCTTTGGTCGCTGCATGCATTCGGGTATACAAATCAGGAAGCCTCAGGACACCTAGACTTGCAACCAAGGTCAACAATGTTCCTAAGCATAAAAATAGTCCAATCAACACGTCCATTATTCTTTCTCCTTTCTTTTAACGATCAAACGTGCAAATGCGATCGTGCCGAGAAATGCGACCAAACCTAATGTAATGGCGATGTCTAACAGAGCGTCCTCACCGCTGTCTAAGGTGTAAACCGTAATAAATCCGATAGTGATAAATGAAATCAGATCTAACGCCACAACTCGATCAGCTAGCGTTGGTCCTAGAATTAAACGAGCAAAAGCCATAACAAAGCTGAGTAGTAGCCCAGAATAGGCAAAAGTGACCGTTATTTGCAGCCAACTATCCACGCGTCACCTCCAAAATTCGATGCTCTAACCCATCTTTAATTCCGCGAATAACCTCTTCATGTTCAGGTGCAAACATGGCATGAACGATAAGATACTTTTTATCAGCCGTAACATCCAAACTAAGCGTACCCGGTGTTAAAGAAACCATGTTCGCCAGTAATGTGATTTCTAGGTCAGAATCGACCTCCAGAGGGACATAAACGATATCAGGCTGACTCAAATGAGTAGGTGTCACGACGTCCCACACCACTTTCGCAACCGATATAACCATTTCATAAGCGAAGTACACCAATAACTTCAATGCAGATGCAAAACGTTGAAAATAGCTCGTTTTCAATCCAAATGGTTGACTCAACCTTAAAGCAAAAAAGCCGACCGTAAATCCGACAACAAAATTCAGACTCGAATAGCTGCCATTAAGCATCATCCACGCTAACGCTAAGAAAAAATTGAGGAATAGATAGATCATGCATTTCCTCCTAACACCACTCTGATGTATTCAGTCGGATTTAACAGTTGTTCTGCAGCTTGAACGGAAAATTGATAAAAAGGCTCCGCCACTAAGCCAATGATTAGCGTCAACGTTGTCAATACAATAATTGGAACGCAGTACAACCAATGTACTTTGGCCTGCAGAGTCTGTTCTGGCTTCTCTCTAAATGGCTTTTTCCAAAATGCCTCACTCCAAATTTTCGTCATCGAGTAGACAGTAAGCAACCCCACCAATAACGCGGTACCTGCTAACCAGTAATACTCAGCCTGTATGCTCGACTTGATGACCAATAGCTTTCCCCAGAAACCCGATAGCGGTGGGAAACCGGCCAGAGAAAACGCAGGGACAAGAAACAAGAACGCTAACCAAGGCATAGCTTTGTATACCCCACCCAAATGTTCAAGTTGACTAGAGCCATATTTGCGCTCGATGAATCCACCTATTAAGAACAAATTCGCTTTTACAATGATGTGATGAACAATGTAGAAAATGGCACCGGCTAAAGCTAAGGGAGTGTAAATAGCCAACCCCATGATCATATAGCCTATTTGGCTAATAATATGAAAAGAAAGAATTTTCTTAATGTCGAATTGGCTAGCCGCTCCTAAAACGCCCGTTAACATGGTTAGCCCTGCGACCCAAATTAACGTCGGTTGCCAACCACTCTCGGCGAGCGGAAATACCAAGGTAAAGACTCTTATCAACGCGTATACACCGACTTTAGTAAGCAACGCGGCAAACAGTGCCACCACACCGCTTGGTAACGTGTGATAAGAAGCTGGCAACCAAGCAAATAAAGGAAAGAGTGCCGCTTTAATAGAAAAGGCAAACAAAAATAGCGCGGACAGCATCATGTTGATGCTCAATTCATTTTCCCCTACTTTGGTGTAGAGATCGGCCAAGTTCAAGGTGCCCGTTGCTCCATACAATAAACCGATAGCAAGCAAAAATACCAGCGTCGAAATCAGGTTCAACATCACGTACTTTACTGCACCATCAACTTGAGTTTTCGTTGCATCTAACACCATTAAACCAAATGATGAAATGAGCATGACCTCAAACCAAACATACAGATTAAAAATATCTCCAGTCAGGAAAGCACCATAAACGCCAGCAAGCAACACGTGCATTAACGCATGGTAATTGCTATAGGAGGGCTTTCGGTGAAGGTCCGCCATCGCGTAGAAAACACATATCGCACCAATCACCGCCGTTATCATCACCATAGCAACGCTGAGGTAATCTGCGACAAACACGATACCAAATGGCGCACTCCACTGACCAAAAGCAACGGCTTGAATACCATTACTTATGATGCTTTCTGTGAGAAAGCCCGCAACGAAAAGGTTCGAAATCGCACTTACACCGCTCAACCACTCAACACTTTTTGTTGAGCGACGGACGAAGAAGATAGTCAACGCCGTACTCAGCGAGAGAACAACCGGTAACGTAAGCAAAATCGAACTCATTGACCCTCCTCAGAACGTTGCATTTCATCGACGTTTGCAGTTCCAGTGTCTTTATAAGCTCGATAGAACAGCATTAAAGCAAAAATAAGTAGTCCAAAACCGATGACTATCGCAGTTAAGATAAGCGCTTGAGGTAAAGGATTTGCCGCGCTATCTGGTGGTAAAAGAGCATTATCGCCAATCAATGGCGGCTCTCCGGGCGTCAGCCTTCCAGCGGTAAAAATAGCAAGGTTAACCGCACTACTGAGTAACATGATGCCGAACAAAAGGCGCAAGATATGCTTTTCAAGCATTAAATAAACACCTGCTGCGACAAATACTCCAACGACAACACTCCAGACTATTTCCATCACTCTAGCTCCTCATTAATACGAAGCAGCATACCCATCACGCCACCTATAACGGCAAGGTAAACACCAACATCAAAAACCAATGGCGTCCCTAGTGGTATCACGTCTTTCCACCACAGTCCGGTCAAAAACGGTTTATCAAACGCAAAGCTCAAAGCACCAGAAACTAAGCTCAATGCGATGCCAGATAACGCAATGAGAAACGGTTTGAAATACAACCTAGAACGAACGTATTTCGGTGATTCCGCGAACATGAGAAGTGATAAACCAATAACGGCAATCAACGCACCAATAAAGCCACCACCCGGTTCGTTATGACCACGTAACAACAGATACACTGAAAATACGAGCATGAGTGCCGAAACAATGTGTGCCGTGGTTGCAAAAATTAATGATTGGATACGATTTTGCTTTTTCGCTCTTGTCTTAAGCAAACTCACTGCAGCAATCCCTGCAATAACAACGACAACAACTTCTCCCAATGTATCAAATGCGCGAAAGTCGACCAGAATAACGTTAACAATGTTTCGCCCATGTCCACCCGGGACACTGTTTTCTGCAAAGAAATCTGACACCGAAGAGTCCATCGGCTGAGACGTGATTCCTAACAAAAGTAAAGTAACCGAAACACCTATCACACCTGCTATGCAAATATTCGCTACTTTACGTTTTATTGAATGCTTGGGCACAGTGGTTAGACGTGGCATATGACGCATTAACAATGCAAGAAAGACCACCATTAATGTTTCCACTAACAGTAAAGTCTTCGCAACGTCCGGGGCGCTATAAATCATAAAAACAAGCGTGGTCATGAAGCCAATCATACCAAGCGCAGAAATCGCAAGAAGTCTTGCGTGGGACAACGTACATACGAGCGCAGCACCAATCAACAATAAGGCAATACCAATCTCATAGAAAGTGACACTTGAAAGTTCGCCAACCAAAGGCAGAGGAATAAGCGCTACCTGACTCAGTAACGCAACGGCAAGTACCGTGAAAAATAATAGGACATAGCGACTCAATTTCTTTTGCTGTAACCGCGCCGTTTGCCACTTCGCCACTGTCATCATGCCATCTAATAGTCGTTCAAAAATATTCTCCGCTTTGGGGACGAATAGATGTAGCCGCTGAAAAAATGCAGACACAGTAGGATAAACACGGTACACCACATACCCCAACGCTAGCGTAATAACGCTTAACACTAACGGTACATTCACGCCATGCCATAGTGATGTCTCTTTAAGAGTTGCTGTGGGCAGAATGTCAGCAGAGCCCGGAAAAATAATATTGCGATCTAACCAATTCAAACCGAATAACGGAACTAGGAGGCTGCCAACTGCCAAGAGCAAAGGCGAGATCCACATGGCTTTTTTTGTCTCAACTGGCTTAGTTTCAATCGGCACGAGATCACGGCGAGCAAAGAATGGTCTCGCAATAAGCATAATGGTTAGCGCGACCATCAGTATATTCACGATTAAAAGTACAAAGGCGATCCAGTTATTGAGCTCTACTGCGGACTTGTACATGTATTCTTTGCTCAAAAAGCCTAACAACGGCGGGAACCCCGCTTTAGACAATGCAGCCAAACTCCCCGCAACCATGCTGATGACGAGAACTGACTTCAGGCCGTACAATTGATCAATATCTCGTGTTCCTGTCGCTTTGTCGATATTACCCACCACCATAAACAGCGCAGCTTTATAGAAAGAGTGAGCGAGAATAAACATCAATACTGCACTAACGGCCAAATCTGTGCCCATACCTAGTAATAATGTTAATTTACCCAAAGCAACATTCGTGCTGTAGGCTAGCATCAGCTTCAAGTCAGTTTGTTTTAATGCGACAAATGTGCACCAAATGGCCGTGATACTCCCAGTGATGACTAAAGCATAAAACCAGATCTCGCTGTGGGCATAAACTGGCGATAAACGTGCTAATAGGTAAATGCCTGCCTTTACCATTGTTGCCGAGTGTAAATACGCACTGACCGGAGTGGGAGCTGCCATCGCGTTAGGTAGCCAAAAATGAAACGGGAATTGCGCAGATTTAGTAAATGCACCGAGTAGTATGAGCACTAGAGATGGGATAAACCATTCATGCTGCGCAATAGTGTCTGCCTGCTCGATAATGGTATTTAGCTCATAACTCCCTGCCATTGCTCCCAGCAAGATAAGACCAGCTAGCAACGCTAGTCCACCAGCACCAGTAACAATCAGCGACTGCAAGGCGTTTTTCCGAGACGTTTTATTTTCGTGATTAAACCCGATCAGTAAATAAGAAGTGATGGTGGTGAGTTCCCAGAAAACAAATAACAACAGAATGTTATCGCTCATCACAATCCCTAGCATGGCAAGCATGAATAGGGTTAGATACAAATGAAAGGAAAACCGGCTATCACTTTCTCGTAAATAAGCCAAAGCGTAGATTTGAATCAGTGCGCCAATCCCACTGATCAGTCCCGCAAAAAGAAATGAAAGACCATCTAATCTAAAGCTAAGGTTGATATCGAGGCTTGGTATCCATTCCGCATTCCAGCTCACGCCTGCAGGAGTATAGATATAGAAGAGAAAAGAGAAGATTAAAACTGGCAGCGCAGGGAAAATCAGTAAGACCAACTGATTATCTAGGTTTTTCGGCAGGTTTTCTTTACCCGTTATGTTATTCAACATCGCAGCCCATTCGTTATTATAAGAAGGTACGCCCTATTCGGCGCAAATGACAAACTCCACTGTATTGTTTTAACCCAAGCGCTTCAAAAACGATCATGAAACCAAGGGAAAAGTAGCAAACAGTAATCACTGAGTGCTACTTAGAGGAACGCCGATACAAACCGCTATTTGCTGTCTGCTACGGCATAAGAACGTAGGTCACTACTTACGTGTTCTTGGCTGAATGTATATGGATTATCGTCATCAGCTAACTCGAATGCATCGTAGGTGCAGTCACCGATATCATTTCTCGGACAAACATAAACATTCGAACGTTCTATCATTTCTGTGTGGCATTTCGGGCATAGGTTTTTCATGTCACTCTCCTCTGATAACTTATTGATACATTGATAATTCCATGTTCTAGAGATCCATCTCCCTCCTTTACCTAAAACATCACTTAAACCCAACTTTGTTACACCCCAATTACTGAATCGGTGAGACAAAGCCATCGGGCTTAAGAGCGACCAAACTACAGTTAATCGATTGCAAAATATTTTCAGCCGTATTACCAATGACATAGCCAGATATACCAGTTCTCGCTAAGGTTCCCATTACCAGCACGTCTACCTCAATACTCTCTACGTAATCTGGAATCTTTTCGTCGGGTTTTCCATGCAGGTGGTGAATCACAATTTCACCTGTAATCCCAGACTCCTCCAACAGCTGTTGCAGAGCTTGTTTATGATCGGCTTTTGCTTTGTCGAGTTCATGTTTCAACTCAGCATCATCGACTTGAATCCAAGCGTTACCATTAAGGTAGTTTTCTAAGTAATACTCCCAGCAAGAAATCACGTGTAAACGACTATCGCAGGTGTCGGCTATCGAACGCGATAATTCGAGTAAACGCACGGCTAATGAGTGCTGTTCATCGCTTGCCGTTAATGGGTCGATAGCCACAGCAACACGGCGCTTATCTCTTGGCTTATCAATTGGTCGGTGCAACCAAAGCGGACAAGGGCATTTTCGTAACAGAGTCATATCAATAGCTTTGAAACCCTCAGCACCTTCACCGAGCGGTTCAGCTTCTTTGATGATGAGATCTTTGTTATCAGCTAATGCTTCTTGAATAATACAGACAGCGGGCTTTTCACTGCTTTTCACAGTAAGAGGAAATGCGAGATCCTCTTCAGAGAGTCCCAGCTTCTGTCTGTATTCGTGAATACTTTGTTTGAGGGAGTCTTGCAGCGATTGCTCATAACTTTGCTGATACTGGATCATGTCTGTTGGGAAATCAGGACACGCTATTAGCCCTGAGACAGGCACTTTGTTGCTAGATGCAATCCTCATCGCTTGTTCGAGGGCGTCACTATGGCCTGGCAATCCTTGTGTTGCAAAAAGTATGTTTGCGAATCGTTTCATACACACCTCCTTGTTTGGTTAAATATTAACCATCCACAAAGTATAATACCTAACGGATAATTGTAACGGCTTGTGACGTTGATGAAATCAATTCTCATTAAGAGACGGATATTGCTTCATTTTGTTTTACGTCACACTCTCCTTTCTTCACAACTATCGCCTTCGACCTAAATAAATTCCGCTACCTAAAATTGAGACCAAATAAAAACCCAAATTACTCAAAGTTTTTTCTCACCTTGAGTAACTTGGGTATAAGCAATAACACACTTAGTGTCCGGATTTAAATGGATGACCTAAATTTTCACGCAACTTAGTTTAAAGATGCCATCTCAATCACGAATCGATATGCAAAGTTTTACGGCTTTAGTGACCTAAAATCGCCGTAACTCAATGTTAAGGTTGTTGTTTTGTCGGTGCCAAAGCAATTTCACGAACACATACACCTTGCGGTTGCTGATAAGCAAACAGCACTGCTCGTGCAATGTCGTCTGCTGCCAACACGCCGCCCATATCCACCTTCCAAGCGTCATAGCCATCTTTAATATCTTGAGACGTTGTATGTGAAAGTAATTCCGTTTCCACTGCACCAGGTGCAATCGTCGTAACGCGAACATTCGATGACGCAACTTCTTCACGTACGTTTTCAGAAATAGCATGAACCGCAAATTTGGTACCGCAATAAGCAGCATGATCAGGGAATGTTTTCTTGCCCGCGATAGAGCTGATGTTAATGATCGTACCACTGTTACGTGCTTTCATCGGTGCTAGGACGGACTGCATGCCATTGAGTAAGCCAATTACGTTCACATCAAACATGCGCTTCCACTCCGATGCTTCCTGAGTATCTATCTGACCTAGAAGCATAACGCCTGCGTTATTTACAAGTGCATCTACCGGACCATACAACGCTTCAGCTTTCTCAATTGCAGCCTCAAAAGAAGCTTTGTCGGTCACATCTACCTTTTCACAAAGCGTATTTGGTAAGTTTAATGCTTCCAAACGTTCTACACGTCTTGCTAACAAAAGAAGAGCATGGCCCTGTTCACTGAAGTGACGTGCAATCGCTTCACCAATGCCTGAACTGGCGCCTGTAATAACAATTAACTTTTTCATTTTGAATCCTTAATCGAACGGTTTACATCAGTGGCGGTAAGTTTAAGAAAACTTTGTTTGTTGATATATACCGACCTAGTTGAAACACTGTTGTTATACTACAACAATACTTTTTTAATTATGAAGAAGTCATCATGCAAACACACATCAACCTTGCGGATATTCGCTCTTTCGTCCTAATCGCTCAACTAGGAAACTTCACGAAAGCAGCAGAGCAACTTGGCGTTTCTCGCTCACACGTTTCACGTCAAATAACAAATCTGGAGCAACAGATTGGTGTCACTTTGCTACAAAGGACCACTCGAACACTGAACCTCACCGAAGCAGGCAAGGTTCTGTATAAACAGTGTGAAACTGCCCTTCACAATATTGATCAAGCTGTTATGGCAGTGGTTGATGATGTAGAAGACTTAAGAGGTGACATTCGTATCAACTGTGTGGGGGGCTATTTAGGAGAAGACGTTGTCGCAGATATCGTTGCTCAGTTTCTAATCCAACACCCACAAGTGAGCATTAACTTAGATTTTAGCAGCCATCGTGTCGATTTAATCGCAGATGAATTCGATATCGCTTTTCGAATGGGAAAGTTAGACGACTCCAACTTTATCGCTCGCAAACTGATCGATGTGGAAATGGGGACATACGCAAGCCCAAACTATTTAGAAACATATGGCTATCCTTCGCATCCAAAGGACTTAGAAAAACACGTTTGTTTGACAGGTAGTGTGACACGGTGGGCATTTGAGAACACGAATACAAAGCAGTCAACGGAACACCAGATACGTGGACAGTTACGATGTAAGAGTGGCAGAGTAATGATAAAAGCAGCCTTGGCGGGAAATGGCATCATCCGTGTGCCAGAACTTTATTGTCAACAAGAACTCCAGACAGGCAAGCTAAAAGAAGTGTTTACCAATTGGAGCATTCCGAGTGTGGAATTTTCACTCCTTTATCATCACGACCGACATCAACCAAAACGCATCCGAGCCTTTGTTGATTTTACTACGCAATACTTTCGCAAACTGCAGAGTAAAGACAAGTAACCTGCACGTTGGTACCTGTCTATGTATGCTTTATAGGCTGAGCCTGTGAACCTGGGGTTTGTTTTAGAAAGAGTGTGAGCATTTTGACGCTTAAGGCTTGGTTTTCATAAACGTCAGAGGTGTTTGTCCAGTTTGCTTTTTGAAAAATGCAATAAAAGCACTGTCTGACGAAAACTCCAGCCAATCGGCAACTGCGCTGACTGGCATGCCCGTTGATAACAATTCAACTGCTTTTAAAAGCCTCCACTGTTGCCGCCAATCTTGATAATTCATGCCCGTTTCCGACTTAAATAATCGTGTTACCGTCTTGGTGCTCGCCCCTACTTTGTTTGCAAGAGTAGTAAGCGAAGGAGCTAGAAATGAAGGTTCAACCAACTCTCGACGAAACGTTGTTAAGCGCCGATGCGATGGCAAAGGCAACTGAAACGAATAACGTTTCGCAGCATAAAACTCCTCCCAAAAAAGCGCCGTCGTATTTACCATCTCGCTGCTAGGCTTATCCCACTCCCAAAATGACATTTTATCAATAAGAGCTTGGAGTAAATTATTCACTTCTATCATCGTGATCTTACTCGGACAGGCAAACTCCTCACAATCAAAATACAAAGATCGGTACGCCACCACATTCGTCATTAGTGCGCGATGCGGCGTATTAGTTGGTATCCAAACCGCCTTTGTCGGTGGCAAAATACAAATCGAGTCTTCCAGAGCAAAACTCATACAACCTTGAGGTGCGTACAATAACTGCCCTTTCTTGTGCTTATGCATACCTGAGTCGTGCTTGCCAATATCCGCAGCAATTCCCACTACATAATTAGTAATCTTGTCTGCATCAAATTGTGTTTTTTCGTTAATAAGCGCCATTTTGTCCGAATGTTGATGTATTTGGTTTTTATGTTGTTATTAGATCAATCATAGCCTCATTTATACTGCCCGCCAACTTCATTAACGATGGGTAACAATATGAATACTAAGCCCTCTTTATGGCTCATGCTGGTTATGTTGATGTTTCCGCAAATTGTAGAAACTATTTATAGCCCAGCGCTGAGCTCAATCGCTCTTTCATTTGATGTAAACCACGCACAAGCAGCCCAAACATTGTCGATTTACTTCCTAGCTTTTGCCATTGGCGTTGTAGTTTGGGGAGTTCTCGCAGATAAACTGGGAAGAAGGCCCACCATGCTTATTGGGTTCTTTATCTATGGTTGCGCATCTTTACTCGCAACTCAAACCGAAAGCTTTGCTGTTGTCATGACCGCGCGAGCCCTAAGCGCATTTGGTGTCGCGGTAGGATCCGTTGTCACACAGACCATGCTTCGTGACGCGTTTGACGGTCAAGAACTGAGTAAAGTCTTTAGCTTAATGGGAATGGGTATATCAATCAGCCCGGTAGTTGGCATGCTATTAGGCGGGCAGCTTACAGCGCTTGGTGGATACCGTTATGTGTTTTTTGCCTTGTTTTTAATCGCGTTAGTATTGCTCGCTTATAACGTTATTAAGCTTCCTGAAACACAGAAGGAACAGACACCAGTACGGTTGCATCAACTTAGCTGGAAAATGGTAAGAGACGCGCGAATTTGGCGCTCAGGATTATTGGTTGCTTTGTATAACATTGCTCTATTTTCTTATTACCAGCTTGGCGCATTTACTTTCTCAGCACTTGGGTATAACTCCGAACAATTTGGATACAGTGGCATGGTACTGGGGTTAGGCACTCTGCTTGGGAGTTATTTAAACAAATCCCTAGTGTCTAAAAATGTTCGAAAAAGCCAACTACTTTGGCTCTCAGCAGTATTGCTTAGTTTGGGGTCAGTCGGTGTGTTGATTCTGAGCCAATCAATCTGGTTTGTTGCTCCAATGGTGTTAGTCGTCATGTCTTATGGGATTGCGATACCCAATATACTCAGTGACGCACTCGTTGATTATAAACAACAGGTAGGTAGCGCAGGCGCTTTATTTGGGCTCATGTACTACATCATGATCGGGACGGGATTAGCGATGGCTGGAACAGCACAAAACTTAGGTGTCGTTCTATTAGCATGTAGCTGTTTAGCGATTTTATTAGCGTTTTCTAAAAGGCAAGTTCATACCAACTTGTGACCAGATACTACGCATTGCTTGCCTAATCTTCCGAAGATTGGTCTACATCTTTTCTAACGGTTAACTAAAACGTAAATAAAAAGCGCCTGTCGGCGCTTTAATTATCCATAGATCTTATTGCCATGTTGGCTCGCCAAACTCTTCACAACGTTGCTTGTCGTAATTTTCAATGCGCCCGCGTTTACCTACAAACTGAACCTGAACAACCATTCCAGCTTCAACATATTCACTGAAATAATCGCAAGAAACACGAAAACTAGTATCGCGTATCACAATTGGTACCCATTCATAGCCGCCGCTGCGTGGTAAGTAAGACTTGAAGGTAATGACACCGTCATCTGAAACGTTGATTTCTTCATCATATTCATTCAACTTATAAAAACGTTGTCCATCAAACTCTGCCTTTGCTTTTTCAATTATTTCCTTCGTTGCTGTCGATTGCATCGGCGTATTTGAGACCAGTTGACACCCAACAACAGATGTCAATACGGACAAAGTCAAAGCGAGTTTAGTTATTTTATTCATTTACCTAACCACTGTTGAATTATTCAACACTTACCATTTTAAAAGGAGGGAGACCATACTTTATTTTAAAGAAAATAAAAAGCGCCTTTCGGCGCTTTTTATCTGAACGTTTCTTATCCAAACGTCTCGAGTAAATTTTCTAGAAAAGCTAACTCTTTATTACAATGAATTTTATTTAGGCTCTCACTGGAATCTATTGCTATTTAATCCCAAGCTTCAAACCCATTGGGCTTTACGTGTTTTATTTTTAATCTAACGTTGGGATCCAGAGCTGTTTCAGTTTCCCATTCACAGTAGTACTCAACAGCATTTTCATCTTCAATCATGTCAACGAAGCTAGCAACGACACTCAACCGTCCACCACCTCTAGTCAATGAAAAGTACGCATTCTTGTTTTCATTTACTTCAAATTTCAAAGGAATGAATTCAGGTTCTTCAAGAGAAATATCTATCCATTTATAATTATCTAAACTCTTCCCCTTTCGTGGGGCATAAACTGTTTTCAATCCATTTTCGTCAACAACGAAGTACATCGAATTCTCGGCTTGATTAAAACAAGCTTTCAAGCCACTGTCTTTATTTTCCAAATTACATGTGAATACAACTGAGCTTTGCTCACACGCAGCATTTACTTAGAACGGAAGAGAAGAAAAATAGTAAGGATGTAATCTGAGTAAAGTTAAGGAACATATGAAACATTAACCAAATTGACTCCAACTCTAATTACATTTATTAATAGTGACTATTCCTTATAGGAATATATCTGCCCGTAATCACTGTATAAAACTAATTACTAAATAAACAGCTATTTTATTTCTTCTACATTAAAACCCAAAGTCTAAATCGGTATAATTACTTACACTCTTGGTTTGAAGAAGTTGGGTCCAATGCTAAAGCAACAAAATCATTCCCATATCTTCTAACAACAATAGGTTGCACAGAGTCATAAGTGCCGACCTTAGATTTATCATGAAAGCAAAGGTACACATTATCACCTTTAATTTCCATTAACTCAATCTTGTAATACCAATGGTCATCATCTATTACAATCTCATCTTTTGTTATTTTTGGTACTGCAAGTTTGAATTCACCTTGAAAATCAGAAAAATGCCTTTCTTCGATGCTTTTGGGGTTCAGTGAGTTAGGGAATGATGTAAAGTCTAACAATTCATAAATATCCGTCATTGAAGCTGCACTAGTCAAACCTGACCAAATCACAGCCAAAGTAATTAATAGTATATTATAATTCATTCAATAATTTCCTTAAGTAATAACGCTTCTTTTTTTCTGCGTGTTGGATATAGATCCCTAAAGTCCATTAGATTATCATACATTTCTTCCCACTTCTGGTTTACAGCTTGAAACCAGAACTTTCTAGTTTCACGAGGTAGATAACCATATTGATAGGCAACGGAAGCAATTACAGTTTGAGCTTGACTTGGTAAGCAGGCAAATTCAATCTGAGAATTTTTATTATACAACGCTATGATTTTTTCAGTTTCATGCTTTTTAACTACGTGATTAATTAAAAGCAACTCATCTTCATTAATAGTTAACGGATTTTTTTTCAAAAAAGATTCTGCTTCAAATTTCTTCATACCTAGATATGGGGTGAGCTTTGTTATAAGGTCACTCGGTAGTTCGAGTTTTCTCAAATCAACTATGTTTCTTGCTCCTAAATCGAAGCCAGTAGCAATAGTTACCCCACTCTTACTATTCTTAGGGTCAGGAACATATCCTTTTTTTCTGCTACCTTCAAGTTCACCTATAAACTCGTGGTCAATTGATAATTTACATTCACTTAATTTCGTAACATTCAATGTAAAAGGCCAATAATGCCAAAGGCTCTTATCATCGCTTAGTTGCAAATCACCATGTAAATCTTGCATCCATGAGAACTTATCTGCTCTTTCCAGTTCGAATTGTGAGAAAAGATCAAAGCTATCCATCACTTGATCGCGCCATGGGGAGTTACGGTAGTCTTCTTCAGTCACAAAACCAGCGGAGCACTTAATATCTAGAGCTTCCTTCGCAGTCTGATGGATTGATTCATAAAGACTTTGTGACGACGCTGTATGCCAATCTGTAGGATGTTTCACAATAAATCGCTCAAAGTGTTTACGCTTACCGTCTAAGTATACTTTGGCATCGCGAGCAGTGAACGAGGAGAAGTCCGTTACTTGATCTTCTGTCACAGATTCAAGTAATTGCTGAATAAACGAATTACTCATATCAACGGCACCGCTACTATCGGCCCCATCGAGAACAACGAGTGGATTTTTTTCCGCATTTTTGGGAGAAATCTGTTTTTTGAAAAATTCGGGCGGCTCCTCATAAGAGAACATCTCGATATGCACACGATTATCTTCTTTCTTAGTTCCAATTGCATCGTTACTGTACTCATGCAGTCCCATGTAGCCGATATCTTCCCCAGCTGAAACCTTTATCCCCTCTCCAAATAGGAGTGGGAGTAAAGAAACCACACTACCGTCCCTAATCATTGCCGCCTTGTCCGACATCCATTTAGGTTCTGAAACTGGTTCTGATAGGACAGCAGAGGAATCTTCTAAAATGTCAAAGTCACTATTGAGACCCGAAGCAAACCAAACAATCTTGTTTAACAGTGCTTTTTCGCTACCACTTGCCGATTCACCATTCTCTACCACACGGCACTTTATCATTTTGTAGGTATTTTTGTCGATCTGGTATGGATGGGTCTCCTTCTCTTCTGCGTACAGGTATTCAAGTAATGTTCCTTTAGACATCGACTGTTTTTTTTCACCAGAATTAGTAGGCACATCACTATGTTTGAAAGTGCGTACATTTCTCGCTTCTTGTAAACGGTAACGCGTGGTTATAGATGAATTGGCGCCAATATCTGAAGGTGGCGCAAGGTGCATATAAAGTGTATAGAACTTAAATACATCTTCACTATCTTCGGGGTTTACAGCCTCATGCTCGATAAGCACAAAGTTATTACTATACTTAAACTCTTGCTCTTGGTACGTTGAGGTTAGGTAATCAGGATTTATGCGAAATGCCACTATTTTTCCATCAAGCATCGCTTGAATAGGTCTGAGCCCTTTCCCCCACGGTAACATTTTTGATGTTAAGTGAACGCCACTATGCCAACCGTACCCTTGTCCTATTAAATAACGACCGCTCTTAGCTTGATCAAACAATTTCGTAAAATCACTGAGCGTGTAGTAAGCGTCACCTTCTCGTTGCGCTATCGGAAAAACTGCATCCATGATTTAAATGTCCTAGTCAGAAAAGTTATCGTCAAAAGTGACAAATGATGGGCGGTTCAAGTTGTTTGACTTCGTGTACACCACCGCATTAACCCTACCTAAATTAGTAGCAAAGCTAGATTGGCTCGCTATGTTAACGGTACTCCCAAGGGCCATTGCCGATATAGAAATTAGGGTGTCATTTTTGGTTTCAAAAATTTGGCTAATGACGTCAGGAAGTGCTTGTTTGAAGTGGTTAAGTGCTTTTTTATAACCGTTTATACCCTCTTCAACAGAACTCAACGATCTTGCAGAAGCTTGGCTTTGTATGAAATCTAAACGACCGATGATTTCACTGTTTAGCTCATCGATGTATGAACAGATTTGATTGTTTATCAACGTCCATAAAACAAACTGCAAATACTTCACAGTATTCCCAGTCCCTAAAAAGCGAAGCTTCGCTAATAATTCATAGGGAGGCTCAAACACATCAGCTTGATATAAGACTCTCAATATATCGCCATTTTCGTGCACTTGCTCCAAGAGCAGTTCAACTAAAGGTTCATATTTCTCTAGCGCAGTAGTATCAGTTTGGATGTGATAAAGTGCCGAAACATAAACATCAGAAAAATCTTTAGAGTGATTTTGACTAATCGCATAAGGAGACGATATACGGCTTTGCTCTAACACAATATCTTTAAAGTCATCATCACTGAAGGATGGGGACATCAATATGCCCCAGTCATTAGCAACCCCAACACGATCTTCCCAAAATGGCGAGCGGCGACCTGCGACAAACGTACAAAAATCATTCGGATCAGGGTAAGTTTCCGTCACAATATTTTCAGCTAAAGATTGGTTCGGCGTATAAGAGTCTTGAGTTTCGCTGAGCACTAACTTGCATTCTTTTAGAGCGAGACCATTAACAGTTGCTTTTCCGCTAGAATCCAGCACTCCACTCCCAATGACAGCACCTGAAGGTTCGACTAAAGAAAATTGTGCATTAGAGTAAGGGAGCCCATTTGGATATTTGCATTCTATATCCAGCGTATACGTCCCTTCCTGATCTTCCGTAACAGAAACCGATGGGTTTTGTGCCCCACCCAAACACATGGTGTTGGCTTTGTTCATGGTCATTTGATCGGACAGGCGACATACGCCCTTACCTTCAAATTTAACCGTTGGTGAGGCTGAAATGAATTTTGCTTCGGCTTCTATCGTGCCTGAGGCAACGCCTTTTCTGTCACCGCCCGCATCGCCGGTACTTTTTGAGAACGTACTGCCCTTGATAGCGACACTGTTACCGCCATCCATAGAGACTGTCGTAGTCCCACCAGCAAGGTCTACTGATTTAGCATTGTTGCCATAAGGGATAGGAACGACTGGCTTGCCGACCTTAGTTAAACAAACATCTGGGAGCGTTGCATTCGCTTCACCACCTGAGCCTTTATGAACTACCGAAAGTCCATTCGCACCAACTGTTACGCCCATAACCAATCCATTTGAATTTTATTGATTGAATGATAAAAGAGATCGCAAACTGCAATCTCTCTAAATAACTAGTGAATTTCACTAAAAGACCAGTGATATTCACAATAAGCCCTAAAACTGGCAGAAGATCTCATTTTTAGATTTCTGGTTATCTATACACTTCAAGCAGTTGCTGGAATTTTAAGTCTATGACGATGTAGGTTGCCGCATACATAAGCGCAAACGTCATCGCACTAAGACTTAAGATCAGCTTGGGTGAAATTACCCTTTTTAACGGCTTCTTTAGGTATTTAGCTTTAAGGTTGATTAAAGAAACTTTTTCTTGTTCTGCTAGGCGGTCATCTCGCACTAATCGATAAATGGTGCTGCCAATTTCCGCTAACTTTTCGTTGCCACGCTCTTCACGGCCGTACTTGCCTTGGAAACCAAGTTGAAGCAATAAATAGAGAAACTCTATAACGTGACGGTATTTGCGAGGGTCGGCTTTTAAGCGGTCGAGAATAACGAAAAACTTGTCACCACCAGATGTTTCGTTGTGGAATTCAGACAGTAAGCTGTTCTGGCTCCAGTGACTATTTGCTCCCCATTCTTGCCGACAAACAGATTCATCAATCGCCGCACACAAGCAGTAACGAATAACAAGAACCGAAGCACGATCGAGCTCCATTTCATTAAGTTTTCGTTCGCCTTTTCGAATCTCACGTGCCACTTGTTCACGAAATGGCATCGGGTCATCAAGCCAAGGGATCGAAGACATACAAGACAGACTGGCGATCAACCATGAGAACTGGTCCACCAACGGGTTAATACCCATGTTGTCGATAGATAGATCTTGTACTGCGATGTTTCTCGATAAGTCAGGCGCTGGCATTACCTCCATTGGTTTGCCAGGCTCTGGTTGGAATAAGACTACGGTGACGTCGGTTTCTGCGTAACTCATAGACGAACGGCCCAAAGTTGCAATGATAAGTTAGCGAAATCGCCCGCAACGTGAATCGCAATCGCAGCAGTGTTCTTCAACGCCATCCACTCTTCGCCCGTTTTATCGAGCTCGAAATAGGTGTAGCCAGCATGATACGGCAGCGCGCGTGGCACAACTGGCATTGGTTTGATCTCAATCCCAGGCAGTTGAAGGTTAATCAAGTCACGTATGTTATCGATAGAACCGATCTTCGTTTGGCTGACAAACTGGGTATGCAGAACATCCAAGGTCACGTCGGCTTTAACTGCGAGGATAAAGGTTGTCGTATCAATGATCTTATTGTCAGGGATTGCTGCCGTTCTGATGCCATAGTTCTGATCTTTTAAGGTCAGTGGAATTGCTCTTTGCTCAGACATCACGCTCAATGTCATTTTTGCACTGTCTAGGACGCGAGAAAGACAGCTAGTAAGATCACCATGATTGTACTTCGTAAACTCAATAGGTCGGCGTGTCGTTGAGCACAGCGTCGAAAGCTCACCTTCTGCCTGAAGAAGAATTCGATACAAAGACTCAGGATGCACAGCTTCTGTGCTGGCGAAATGCCAAAACAAGGGTTCGTATCGGTTGAGCGCTTGCAATAGCATAAAGTCAGAAACCGATGATACGCCTTGTTGATCCACCACCCCTAATCGCTGAACTATCGATTCCGCGCGATGCTTCAACATAGAAGCAAACTCGGTCGCAAATTTACTCAGTACTGTCGACGCATGAATATCGATACAGGTAGGAATGAAACTATCATCTAAGATCACGCTGCCATCAGGCTTCACTTCTGAGATCTTTAAGATCGGAATAGACGTGTAAGCACTCTTATCTTCATGATCGTACATTAAGCAAAAGTTAAGCTTACCGACGACGATATTTGCCATGTCTTCCGAATCATAACAAGCGTCAACCGCTTCTTGAGATTCCATCGTATAGCGCGCACCGTCTTTTTTGGTACCAAATAACTCAGAACGTTCCGATGGTAACGGACAGCACAAATAAACGACTTTATCGGCAATCGAAGGATCTACATCTTTCACTTCAGGCAGCTCAGCAAGCAACGGAAGCTCAAATGGTGTCCGGTCTTGTAAAATACCTTCAGCACGAGTAATACCGATTTTACCCAGTGCTAGTAACTGAGAGTTGATTTCTAAACGTTTAATTCCCCAATGCAAAGGCGATGCATTGGCACTCAGTAGGCTCGATAGTTTACTTTGCGAACGATCGAGTTGTTGAAAATGCTGCGGCTTCATGAACATTCCATCTTGCCAAACAACTGGATTGTATAAAGACATGTTTCTATCCCTTAAAAGTAAACCTGTTCAATGCCGCGAGTGTTATCAGAAATTAACTCACTGCCCTCTAACTTGAGCTTGATGTAGTACTCGCTCTTCTCTTCAATAACTTCCACTTTTCGCCAAGACGAACCATCAATATCACGAAAAGCCACTGAAAAACCGACGGCACGAGTGTCAGGGTCTAGAGTTAGCATTTCATGAACTTTTCCACCTGGCTGTATTTGATATTCGTAACGTTTGATGTACTCATCACCCAACGACGCTTTATCGCTCTCAAACAAGGCAAAGAAATCTAAGCTTCGGAACAATACTGGCGAACTTAATTCGTGAAGACGGAGAATAACTGGAGATGACTGGCCCCCATTTCTCACATTGAGTACAGGTGATGCCTCAATAACCAATTCAATCGACGAAGTTTCTGGTGTGATACCAGTGGACTCTTTAAATTGATCCCACATGGAACAACCGGACAACATGGCAAATCCGAGTAATACGGCGATACTACGCATGGTTTCCCTTAATCACTTTGTTATAGTTTTTCTTAATCAGCCCTTTTAAGGATGTTTCATTAAGCAGGCGACGATTATTAGTGTAGAAATCTAGGTATTCGGCCCACAGCTTTGACTTAGTTGAGAACAAAGACTGGCTAGCGACCCTGTTAGCAAATGCTACGGGATCGTTCGTTTCTGACTGTTCTAAAATGAGCTCATTCAGTGCTTTGTTAAACATAACTTGGTGGTCGTTCAGCTCATCGAGCATTTGTTCAACCAGTTCATTTGGAGCCAGTAATTGCTGACTATTCAAAGTAAGCATTAGCTCTGCAATGTTCGAGTTAGCCTCACTCGCACTCTGCTCATCTTTTAACGATTCCACTTCGTGCAACTCTTTCTGTAGGTTATCAATACATAAACGCAAGCAAGTGCCCATTTGCTTGAATAACTGCGCCTCGTTTGTCATCAACTCTGGGTTTCGAATACCCAAACCATCAAAAAACGCTTGCGCTATATCTTGAGAGCAAACGGCCGCATCAGTATCGACTTGTGCTTTCGTCGTACTGTTTATCGCGTGCTCTGCCGTAGGTATTTGAAGTTGCTGATTAGTGTTAGGAGAAGGCGTAAAAGATTGGGTCATCTCTTCCCATTTTGACCCTGTGTTAGCCTGTTCTACGACCATCTCAGTAACATTATGCGTACGATGTTGTCTTTGAATCGTGCTATCTGGGGCTACCGTGCCAGGTTGCATCACCTCAGCTGAGGCAATATCGGCTCTATGTGCCTTACCGCTTTCTGGCGCTAATGCATCATTGACCGATGCGTTACTCTTGGTTTCCGCAGCCATCCAGTCTTCAGGGATTAGGCTTGGCTGATCGAATTCGGAATATATACTGAAACTGTCATCGACCACCTGACGCGTGCTTTCCACGGTTCTAGGTTGTTCAGATTCTGTACGCTCATTATCACGAATTAAGTAATCGTCATCTCGCTGCATCGAAAAGTTAAGGTGAGCAACAGGATCATGACAATCAATGTCATCCTGTTTAGTCTCCATAAACAAATCTTCTAAGGCACCGACTTTTTCTTCCTCTTCGACAACCGCATCTCCTAGACTAACCAGAGGATCGCTAGATACTCGCTCAGGAGCAATATCAGCGGCGATGTCTAGTGTTGAGGTAACGTGCTCAAGAGAAACACCAATCTCATATTGCCCTAAAGAAATGATGTCGCCATCAACTATCGCAACGGGTTGATTTTTTAGTATTTTATTCCCATTTACCATTGTGCCGTTAGTTGATACGTCACTTATATAGTAGGTATCTCCATACACGCTGAGCAAACAATGAGTGCCCGATATAAAGCGGTTGTGATCGGCTAAAGACACGCTACAGCTTGGGGAACGACCTATCGAACCACCACTTTCAGGCATTTCAATATGCTTTGCACCGGTGTATTCCTCTGGACACTTTGAGATAAATAAAGCTAGCTGATTTGAGTACATTTACGAACCTCAAAAGAGCAAAGAAACTGATAGTTCAAGCCCACCAATTCCATCATTTACAACCGGAAGGATATAAGAGGCCTGCGGGATAATTTGTATATGGGCGTCAGGATTACTGCCTAACTTTATAGCAGTACCAAGGGTCATAACCGCACCTAACTCAAACTGGTCGATGTCTTCAACACTCTCATAACGATAGCCCTCTTGGTCTACTTGCCAGCGATTAGAATATTGCGAGTAACCGACAGACAAGCCCGCACCAACGTATGGCGTGAAAACACTCCAAGAAGTCAACGCATATTGAGGAACAACACGAAGTTCATAGTTCGTCGCTTCTTGATATAAGCCGTTTGCTGGCGCTTCAATATCTTCTGCTAGATAGTTTAGCCCTAACCACCAACGCCAACGGTTATTGTTTTCATCAATAGGACGAGTATGAACCAAGCCGAACCTAAGCGTATCCTGCTCACCACTTTTACCTTCATCGTATTTAATGCTATCGATAGTCAACATACTGGTAGAGAGTCCATATCGCTCCCCTTTTGCCATTGCAACAGAAGAAAATAGACACATGGCTGAAATCAGCCCAATTTGACTTGGTTTTAGCATTTCGTCCCTCTAGGAAAACCGATATTCTACTTAGAGGCGAAAGATATCAATTATATTCTCTTTTTCAATAAGCCTAAAAAAACACCTATAATTTAATACATTTCAACTATCAGGTTGGTTGTTTTACCTACAAACAAAAACTAAAGAACCGACTACAGATTAAGTGACGAGACAGTAAATCTTTCTATTTAAATAGAAGTAACAGAATTTGATTGCTAATTGAACAAAACGTAATCTCCGATAACAATTTAGTTACTTTTTAATCAACGTTCTTATCTTCATATATAAGTTTCTTCTTATAAATAGACTTAACTATTGATATTAATATTATGAACAAAGATCACACTAAAAGTAATTTAATTTCTTTTAATGAATTTTTATTATCTAATCCGCTTATTTTGTCTATAGAATTGCGGCAGATGTGCACTGCTTATAATTTAATATAACAGTAGTGAAATCCTATATAACTTAATACTTCTATATGATCAGTTGGAACTTTCCTTATGTTTTTTACCGACTTCGCTCGAAGACCAATCGATGAAAATAACCCAAGCGGCTCTAATCCTAATGGTTCTGAGGATTTTGACGAAATTAAACGTCAAATAAACAACCTGAATAAAGTCACAGGGAGAGTCTCGTGGAAAACGGTTCAAACACTCTCAAAAAAGATCTTGAGTACCCAAGCGAAAGACCTACGTTGTTGCTGTTACTTTACCGTTGCGTCAACCTATAACGACGGCTTAAGAGGCCTTGTTGAAGGGTTAAACTCAATACTTGATGTGTGTGTCGTATATTGGTTCAACGCGTATCCAGAGCATTCAAAGTCAAAGGCACGAATGAGCGCTATTGAATGGATGGTAGAGCATACTGAAAAACGAATTAATAAGCATCGGGCGTTACCAGAAGAGCTTCCATTGATAGAGGCAGCACATCAATTATGCTTGAGGATTGAGGAAGAGCTTCGTCTTCATTACGGTATTGAAGCGCCGTCATTAGGTCGCATTCGCCGTATTTTGAATCAATGGATTGAGCAGATAAAAGAACAACAAATTGCGGCTGAGTTACGCGAGAAAAAACAAGCCAACACTAGCGCTCCTGCAGCAACGCAGAAGGCACCTGAAATTAAAGTGAATGTGTCTCCCTCTCCGGCACCGGTGTCATCACCCAACCTAAATAGCCAAGAGAAAGCATCACCGGCAAAGTCTGGTCGATTTATGATCTACTTCGTTATTGGTTTGATTGTTACTGCGATATGTTCACATTTCATGTACGAGCAACAACGTTATCGAACATTGGAGCAAAAAATTAATCAAGCTTCACTTAATGAACTTGTAAATTTGGTCGCCTCGTTAGATTACGAAAATAAAAAATATGCTCAGTCATTGAAAACGCAGGCCATTAATCGTGTCGATATTATGATGAATAACTGGTTTTTAGACTCGGCAAAAGTAAGTAACGTCAGCGAGCTCGATAGCTTGACCAATGAATTAATCGCAATCTATCCGGATTCGTCTTCTGCACAGCAGCTACGTCAAAACTTTTTGACACAGAGCGCCCATTTAGAAGACCAGTTTATGGATGTTTATAAGCGATTCTCAGACGCAAGAACGGTGTTTGCCAACGTAGCTAGACAGAATGTAGATAAGAACTCTGAAAAGGCGTACGAATACAGTAACTCGTTATTCCCGCTTTTAGGTCGTATTGAATACGCTGAAAAGTATTCACAGCAAAGGGAAATTGACCGCGCAACCCTTTTACTGAACATCTACCTATATAAATTGAGTCAGCTACAAGCTGAAAAAACTGACAATAAATAACAATACAATTAAAGAAGTTTTAGGCTTATGTTCAAACAAAAACTGTTTAGAAATCCAGTGGTGATTTCTACTATATTGATGTTTTTAGTGGTTGCAATTATCACCACTATTTATCTGCTTTTTCTTGACGAAATCGATCAACTTTATCTTTGGCTGACCCTTGGTGTTATCGCCATGGTTTACGTCACTTTTCAATTCACATTATGGTTGAAGAAAAAGAACAACGCTAAAGCTCAACATTTGGAAACCGAGGAAGAAGCACTTTCTATGGTTATCCAGCCTCTTCTTGCTAACTCAGGCAAGAAACCAATTTACCTGATGCTTGGTAATAAAGGGTCAGGGCGACGTCAATTTTTATTTAATTCTAGTGCAATTAAACCGATGGATCGCACTAGAACCGCTAAGAATGACTTTTTTGAATGGTACGAATCTGACAGCGCTGTATACATCAAACCTGACCAACGCTTAGTGTTCCAGGAAGTATCAAGCAGTGATGCTTCTTTATGGAATACGTTCATTGAAGAAGTTATTCATCATCGACCTCGAAAGCCATTTTCAGGCTGTCTATTCTTCACCGATTTCGAGTTCATGATCGTCTCTGAGCCAGAACAAAAAGAGTACACCATTTCGTCGTTATTGGCGCGCTTGAGTACCATCAACTCTAAAACGTCTTCAGCATTGCCAATCTATTTGATTATGTCAAAGCTAGACAAGTTAGACGGCTTTAAAGAATACATGCACTTTAGCTCTCTCAAGACACGTGTTGAGTTCCTCTCTATCCCACTAAAAGAAGCCAAAGGTGTATTTGCAGAGTACTACCGCGATAGCTATCGAAATCTAGTGAGAGTGCTTGAAAGTAATGCGCTAGATGCATCCGCTAATTCAACGGACATTGATGAGAAACAAGCAATACTCGCTTTCCCTAAGCAGTTTGAGCTATGTCAGTCTGAGGTCAGCTATGTGCTTGAGCGTCTATGTGATGTTAACAACGGTGTCTATTCACTAGACATCCGTGAGATTTTCTTTAGTTCGAGTCTGCAAGGCGGTCGCAAGTACAATTTACTTGCAAAAAGTTGTAGTAATTACTTCAACTTACCTATTATCGCGTCAGAGCATACTCAGTTAACAGAAACGCCTTATTTCTCTCGCTTTCTGATTGATTCACAAATATTGCCGGAAAGCGACTTTGCGGGCGAAAACAAGACGTATCTTCGTCTAATTCAGAGACAAAGCCGTTTGGCAATACTCGGCTCTATTATCCTGCTTACTGGGGGCAGTTACTTCTTTTTCACGACATTAGACAGTAACTTACATGTGATGAATCAACTCTTGAGTATCGATGACAAATCACAAGTGGAGCAAGATGCAAGATTCGATGAGCTTTTAGCGAAGGCGACGAAAGCAATAGAGCCTTCTTATGGGGCGTGGCTTAAAGGTTCTAAGGCTTTGGATGAAGAGATATTACCACTCAACATTAGCCGTTTGGATCAAAGCACTCGCATCGCTTACGAAGCATTACTTAAGGACGTTGCTCAACAGTTGATACCTCTCATTGAGAAAGGTTACCGTCTACAACTGACACAAAATCAAAACACTTTTACACGCGCTTTACCTCTATTGAAGGGGTATCTAATGCTAAACGATCCAACAAAGCGTGATATCCGTTTTTTGCGTCATCAAACTATCCAAATGATGAACGATTTGAGCAACCAAAGTGACGTCGTCAATCAGGCGATGCGCTATTTGGACGCTTACTTTCGCACACAGTTTGATCCAATTGATATCAATATGGATCTTGTTCGCGCAACACGTCGCTCATTGCTAGCAAATTCGAATGTTGATCTCGTTTATGCAGGCATTTTAAACGAAGCAAATTCGATTGATTTAGGAACCCTAGATCTGCAACGAGCTGTGGGTTTTGAGTTTAGCAATGTATTCAACACACCAATCGATAGTGAACGCTTGATCGTAGATAAGATCTATACCTCCACTGGTTTTAGTACTTTTTATCGACCACGCGTGGACCTAATGTCACAACAAGTCATCAGTGACAACTGGGTTTTAGGTCTGTCACAACACGTTATTCCTACTAGTGAAGAACAAGAAGCCTTCAAAGAGGAAGTACGTAAAAAATATACTGACGACTACATCAGTAATTGGCGCAATGCGCTGAGTGAACTAAAAGTCCAAAACTATGACAATGTCGGCGATCTAACGAACGCGATAGACTTAATCTCGGGTCCTTCTTCACCAATGACAACCGTACTGAAGCAGGTCTATGCCAACACACAATTTTCACCCGTTGGTGAAAAAAATGCTCTGATTTCAAAGCTAGACCCGAAACTCGTGGCAGCGGCAGACTCCGCATCAGACGCAGTAGAGGAAGTAGTTAAGCCTGATTACTTGTTAATGAAACGTGTTGAACAAGCTTTTCACTTATTAAACCAACTTCAGGTCAGTGAAACACCAAACTCCCCTACTCCTTGGGATGAGACCGTAACTGCGCTAAGCCGTGTTCGCACGTATATGAAAGACATCGCTGATGCACCTGACCCGCAAATGGCGGCGCTAGCGGCAGCTCAGCATCGAATGAACAGCAGTGAAGCTGACCCATTAATCAAACTTAAACAGATTGCCCAAAAATCACCGGAACCCGTTCGTAGCTGGTTGTTAGATGTGGTTCAACAAAGCTGGTCAGTCATGATTAAAGAGTCCGCTAAAGGCATTCAAACCCAATGGTACAGCGAGATTTACACCAAGTTTAAAGAGATAGGGCTAGGACGATACCCATTTGATCTAACAGCGACCGAGGAAATCTCAATTGAAGATTTTGAATTACTGTTTGCTTCCGGTGGTTTGTTAGACACATTTATTCAGAAAAATTTTGCACCGTTCTACGATACCAATTTATGGACGCCAAAACAGGTGGATGGCGAGACGATGCCAATCTCTCCGGCTCTGTTAGTGCAACTGCGTAACTATAACGTTATTCGAGACACATTAATTAATAAAAGCACTAACCGCGTTCATATTCCGTTTAGTGCAAGAGTACTCGATCTTGATTCTAGTGCGATTAGAGCGAGCTTAAAAATTGCAGATACCAATATAAGTTACTACCACGGTCCAAGCCGCATTCGTGAAATGGCATGGCCACCGCAAAATGGTGACTTCAATATTAGTATCACACTCCAGGATGTAACCGATGAAGGCAGACAGCACGTTTTAAATAAGAGTGGTCAATGGGCGATATACAGATTGCTAGGTGACTCGACCTTGACAAACACTCATAACGGCAGCTTTGTCAGTGACATAAAAGTGTCAGGGAGGGACTTGAGCTTACGCATCACTCCGTTGACACAGAAAAACCCATTCACTCTTGCTGAGCTGTATAACTTTACGCTCCCAGAGTCGATTTAATAACAATATAAAAACAAAATAGGCAGAACACATGATTTCAAACATGACTTTACAAGGTTTAGATAAATTAGATCGAAAAATACTTTCAAGTCTATTGTCGAATGGGCGAGAGTCGATTGCGAATCTATCCCGAAACATTGGTTTGTCTCGAACAGCAGTAGCAGAAAGAATTAATCGTTTAGAAAAGACCGGTATTATCAAAGGCTATACCGCACAGATTCGTGTAGAAAATGAAGGGCGAAAAGCCGCTAGTTATCTACTGATCTCTTGTGAAAAGGGTAAGAAGAATGATGTAACGAATGCACTTAAAGAAATCCCTGAGGTTCGCTTAACGAGCGTTGTTGGTGGCAACTTTGATATTATTGCCCTAATTGAAGCGCCCGACCTGCAGTCTATTCATCATCTTTGTAATGAAATTGAATCATTTAACGGCATTCAAAGGCTTGATACTACCGTTGTACTGCATCAGCCGATCAGTCGTTAAGCTTTTCTGACCTCTTTGAGGAAAACATAAAGGGCCGCTCGTTGAGCGGCTTTCTTATATGCTTCCGATAAGTCGAATTTTGGCGTCTTTATCCCCTGGGTTGCCTAGCCAGAACGTTTGACCTAGTTGGTTCCCTTCTCCATTACCCAGTTTGTTTTCTGGAATACTGTCGAGGTTAACTGTCAACTTTAGGTCCCACGACATTGGGTCACGCAGAATAAAGCGCATCAAGCCCACCAGCGTCTTATGTAACTCACCATCGTAGGAAAACTGCTTAAACGTTTCAAAATCAATGTTGTCGATACACAAGTTAAACTTGCCGTTCAAATCCGCAATGCTTTGTCCCAAGTGTAAGCTTTGCCCCAATATACAATTGGAACGATTGAGTTTGTTACGCTGGCTTTCAGCGATTTCTACGCGTCTATAAACCCATTCTTCGATTCGCACATTCGGCAGTGAAAAGTAGTGCGAAACAATACCGGAAATAAGCTTAGGTGAACGTGTACGCGTAGATAACTGGTTCACGTAAGACAGAACCTTCGCTCGATCTAACTCCGCGACTTCACAATCTTGCATAACGCTAGAAAGACCAGCCAAATGCAGTATGCGCCCAGAAAAAGCATCGCTTGCCCCGCTTTTGTACTGCACGTGATATCGGTATTTCTTCCAAACACGATACAGTAAGCTTGTATAGCGGTTGTGGAAAAAGTCGAAGAAATCCTTCACTGGGTTATCATCGGGATCACGACCGACGAGTTTCTCAGTGTAAGACGCAGGTAGGGGCGAGCTTGAACCATGCAAGCCAAGAAAGTTCGTCTCAATACGTGAATATTGCTGTCCGTTTCTTTCCATATGAGTAATAAAGTCCATATCACTCTTTGGAAAGGACAGGTTTGGCGACACGCTGAACTCAATTCGCTCTTGGTGAAAGTATTTGTTCTCGCCCACGGCAACAAAATTTGAGTTTGGCTCCAGCTGGTAGTGTTTCTCTAACAGCAACACCGCTTGGTAGAAACTAAACTCATTCGACTTATCAGAAAGTGTGTTAATCATAGTATCGTCTGCTGCCCGATTAGGCTTGCCCAGTTGTAAACCTCGCCCGTCGCTTCATCGAACACCTCTAGTTCGGTAAAGGAGTTCACACTCGAATATAAACGGATAAATTCATTCAATACCGTGGCCATAAGGAACATATCGCCTTCATTTACGAAGAACTTAGAGTCCGTCACGAGCTTGAATTGGTTACCACGCACAGATACACCACGAAATACGCGATCGATTGGTTTCATCTCTGAAGAAATAATGCCATCAAGTCGATGAATCGACGCGCGGTGGGCTTGTCTATCGACTCGAGAGTGGAAGTCGTAAGTCGAGAGCAACACTTTCAACACATCGATATTGGCCAAAGACAAGTAGTTGAGCGACATGTTGGCAATCAACTGCCATTGAAGTTCACCATTAACCTGAGGACTTACTGACTGTGTTGGCTTAGTAATGTTTTTAAACGTCGCATACGTTGGCGACTTGTGCGTCGCGTACGTGATATCTCCTACTGACAGGCGCTCCGCTAAGTCCGCGTTACTGCATTGCAGTTTCATCAATACTGTTTCAGTCCCTAAATCCGCAATGTCACCATTGTGAGTATGGAATGAGATATAGCGCTCTAACCCTCTCCCACTTACTCGCTCGCCCACTTTGGATTTGTAGAACTCTCGCTTATCACGCTGGTTGATTTGGTGCTCAAACGATTCAAATTCAATCAGTGGTTTTCGGCGACGCTCGTCTTTACTCCAGCTCTCCACTTGCTCAATGGAATAAACCTCGTAATGCTCCTGAGTGTTACTTTGTGGACGCACCTTGTACTCGTTTCGTCGATGCTCTAAACGGATTGGATCGCCGTCTTTTTCAAACAAGTTAACGGCAGGTGTGCAGTGCAACCTTAAGTGTTTATCTTTAAGCACCACCTCTGAAGGCAAAGCACGCTTAAAGTGGAATTTGATTTTGACCGTGCTGCGCTGTGGAATGCCTTTTAGCCACTCTAAGCCTTTAATGTCGAAGAACATGAACGTATCTGGCAAAGAGAAGAATTCTTGCAGCAAACGGTAGCCTGCAAAGGAATTTTTGCTGTAAGGCAGCAGCGCCTCGTCCTCTTCATGCCCGACTGGCTTAACGTATTCTGGCCCTAAACGATGTTTGTAGCCGCCACCAACATCCAACTCGACGTAATCTAGATAACGGAACAGCCATAAGAAGACAGTGCGAGTAATATGAATCTCACCATGCAGGTGCAAACGCAACGTATCTAAACCGATACGAGACAGTTCCAGGCCATGCTCCGTCGATAACGTCACATCAATCATCGAACTGGTACGGCTGTTAGTTTGTTCGATGTTAGTAATCGTAACTGGGTATAGATTGACGTCATAACAAGTACGGAACAAACACTGCGTGCCTTCTACCTGTTCGCTGGCCATTTCCGCACCACGTTTCACCACGGTTTTCTCAGTAACACTTCCGGTATGCGGTTTTAGTTCGCTAATACACAAAGACGGAATCGAACGCATGTAATGTGGCCACAGCAAAGTCATCAGAGATTGCGTTAGCTCAGGAAGTTCATCGTCAATCTTTTCGCGGATGCGTCCGGTCAAAAAAGCAAAACCTTCCAGCAGTCGTTCGACATCTGGATCAAAAGTTCCTTCAGAGAGAAAGTGAGTTAACTTCGGATGATATTTGGCAAACTCACTACCCGACTCGCGTAAATACGTGAGTTCATCTTGAAAGTATTTACTGTTACTCAAGTGGCACCTACTAAACGTTAAATTGGCCGTCGGTTCCCATGTAGACATCGATCGACATTGGGACTTTACCGCCGTTATGGGAAACTTCGCCGCGAATACCAAAGCCGAGTTGTAATGGATTATGGTGGTCTTCACGGTAATGAACCTCGACATTAAACAGTCGGGGCTCAAAGCGTTCTATGGTTGACGTGATGTTTTTTTGAATATGGCGAACGAGGTTTGTGTTGTTAGAAAGTACGTCGTTAAAATCTGGCAGACCATACTCATTGTCGATCATTGCGTTGCCGGAGTGCGTATTCAACAAGTCAGCGAGATGCGAGTGAATGGATTCAATCAAATGCTTATGAGACACCACTTTCTCGTAGCAGTTTTTTGGTTCTCCTAGCTCGATCCGCTCTAAAAGACGGTAACCTTTTTCCATATGCGGTCCTACGAAAAAAGCAGCCAGTCTTCACTGGCTGCTTGATGGTTTCAGTAATGGGTTATTGGTCTAGCTTACCAACTAGAGACAAGTCGAAGCTTGCGCCCATGTACTTGAAGTGAGGACGTACAGACATCGATACTTTGTACCAGCCTGGATCGCCTTCTACGTCTGATACTTCAACCTTCGCAGCGCGAAGTGGGCGGCGACCACGAACTTCCGCTGGCGGGTTCTCTTGGTCAGAAACGTATTGACGAATCCACTTGTTCAATTCGATTTCTAGGTCAGAACGCTCTTTCCAAGAACCAATTTGCTCACGCTGTAGCACTTTTATGTAGTGCGCTAAACGGTTGATAATGAACATGTAAGGAAGCTGAGTACCTAGCTTGTAGTTCATCTCGGCTTGTTTGCCTTCAGGCGTGTTCGCAAACACTTTTGGTTTTTGAACAGAGTTTGCAGAGAAGAACGCCGCGTTGTCAGAACCTTTACGCATGGTTAACGCAATGAAACCTTCTTCTGCTAGCTCATACTCACGACGGTCAGAAACCAGGATCTCGGTTGGGATCTTAGTCTCGATTTGACCCATAGCTTCAAAGTTGTAAACCGGTAGATCTTGTACAGTACCACCGCTTTGAGGACCAATAATGTTCGGACACCAACGGTACTTAGCAAATGATTCACTGATCTTAGACGCCATCGCGTACGCTGAGTTGCCCCATAGGTAGTTATCATGGCTGTCTGTCACTTGCTCATCGTAGTCAAACGCCTTAATTGGGTTATCTTCTACAGAGTATGGCGTACGTAACATAAAGCGAGACGTACATAGACCTAAATAACGTGCATCTTCGTGCTCACGCAGACCACGCCATTTCGCGTACTGTGGACCTTCGAATACAGACTTCAGATCTTTTAGGTTTGGCAGCTCTTCATAGCTGTCTAGGCCAAAGAATTTAGCCGATGCCGACGTGATGAATGGTGCGTGAGACATTGCGCCTACGTTCGCCATGTATTCCATCAGTTTGATGTCAGGCGAAGAGGCAGACATAGCGTAATCACAAATGACGGCGCCAACAGGTTTACCACCGAACTGGCCGTATTCACGTGTGTAGATTTGCTTGTACAGGCCAGACTTCACCACCTCTGGAGCGTCTTCGAAGTCATCAAGAACTTCGTCTTTCTTCGCAGAGATCAGTTCAATTTGAATGTTCTCGCGGAAGTCAGTGTGATCAACCAGGTACTTAAGGCCACGCCACGTTGATTCAATCGCTTGAACTTCTTCGTTGTGAAGAATTGCATCAACTTGCTTAGACAATTTTTGGTCGATTTCAGAGATCATCAGATCAACCAGAGATTGGTCGACTTTCTCTGTGTTCGAACTGCTTAGTAGCTCACTGATGAATGCTTCTACGCCGCGTTTTGCAACGTCAAAACCTTCATCACTTGGCTTTAAACGTGTTTCGTTAAGAATGCTATCCAGAAGTGAGCCTGATTCAACTAAGGCTGCTTCTTGTTCTGGCGCTTGTGCTTCTGCAGACATGATATCCCTTACTCTTCTTTCGCGTCTTGGTCGTTGCCAATGCTTAGTTCATCCAACAGTTTCTTTCTCGCTTCTTCATCTTGAAGAACCGATGCGATCTTCTTACGGAACGCAGGCACGTTTCCTAGAGGACCTTTAAGTGCAACCAAGGCTTCGCGAAGCTCAAGTAGGCTGTTTAGTTCAGGTACACTTTTCGCGATCGCTTCAGGAGAGAAGTCCTTCATGTTTTGGAAGGTCAGATCAACACCAATCTGGCCGCCTTCTTCATCAGAAAGACGGTTTTCAACGTTGACTTTAACGTTTGGAGACATGCCCTCTAGCACTTCGTTAAAGTTGTCTTTGTCGATGTTAATTGGAGTACGTTCTTCAATTGGTGTCTCATCTGCACGCGCAGTAAAGTCGCCAACTACCATCATGCTTAGCGGCAGCTCTACGTCTTCTTGCGTATCGCCAGTTGCTGGAACATAACGGATATTAATTCGCTCTTTAGGAGCCACCGAGCCGTCACGTGACATAATTCGTTCCTTATCTAACTCTTTAATTAGTCGTAAATTGCTTTCCACTCTTCATACTTCTCAGGTAGAAGATCCTTGCTTCCAAATAACCGATGGAGTGTTTTTCGAATTAGGTCTTCTAACTGTGACGATAAGTGGGGTTCCCAGCTCGCGAGATTAAACGCTTTTTGTACTTCCCACCCCTTCTCAAGATACGGCAAACACAACGGGTATAATCCAACAGACTGGTAAGCTGCTATCAATTGTAAATACAGCATGAACTGCCCACGTCCCGAGCTATCCAGCTCAAGTTTGCGGGCAAGCTCTGCGGCACATTCCCCTAGATTTTCTAGAGTGATATCCTCCATTGGCAGCGAGTCTTCCTGCGAAATCACAACCGTTTGAACAACGGGTTGAGAAGTCGAAGAAGTAGTATCTTGAGTCGATAACCAGCTCAAGGTCGCTTCATCTGCAAATGGTATAGAATTCTTAAATGAGAGGTGCTCGATGCCCTCTAGCGATTCAACAAAACGCGTCACTTCTTGTTTCACAGCAAGTGCTGCATCATCAAAGCCCAAGTTATTAAGCATCGAATACACGAAGTAATGGCCCGTCAGCCAAAACGGCGCATCCGTTAATGTGCGCTCCAAACGCTTAATCGTGTCGATGTCGCTTTCTTGGTCTGCTTTATCTCGGTACTCCGCTTGTTGATCGGACGACACTGCCAAGCTCAAAGGCGTTTGATTGTTTTGATGGTCGGGTAGACCATCAATGTCATCCCAAGTCAGATGACGATAAATCCGGTAAGCCAGCGGATCACTTGGGTTCGCATGAAGCATGACTTCCGCAACCTTCTTCAAGGTGCGCTTAGAAGCCGTGGGCGAAGAGAAGTCCGTATCGACATCGACTTCTTTTGCTACCGCTTTCTTAACTGGCGCAGGTTTAGTGGCCGGCGGAACCGCCTTCACCGGTGCGGTTTGCACTTCGCTCTGTGCCGGCGTTTCTACTGCGGCAGGCTGTGCAGTTGGCGTAGATATCGCCTGTTCAACAGTGACCGATGCGTCATCGATTTGGTCATCCGCCGCAGCTTGTTGAGATAAGACGTTGAGCTGAGTGCGAATCTCAAAGAAATCCGCTTCTGAGTCTTGGTAAACCTCGTCGTACTGGCGCTGCACTTCTTCAATAGTCGAAATGCAGTTTGATACCAAATCCCATGATTGAGCACTTTCCGCTAACTTGCTGCTGACCAGTTTAAACTGATGGTTCAACCATTCGACCGCGCCATCTCGACCCCGCTTTCGGGAAGGATACAATTCAACGCCAAAGCGACTTAACGCCTCACTAAGCAGCTTTAGACCTTGTTCAAAGCCTTGCAGACCAAACTCTTCTGTTAGCGCGCGAACGAGGTAACAAATGGCTTTTAAGTCTTTACTGTGGTGCTCTAGAACTTCAGTCGCGTGCGTTTTTACCACGCTCCAATCTACTGTTTCGCCAAACAAGGAACCGAATTTCTTCACTTCAGATTCCATCATTTCATAGCAAAACTCGTAACGGGCATCGTTACCCACTGGAGATTCATCAGAAATAGGATTAAGCAGACGATCGATATCAATGTTGGACAAAATTCACGTCTCCTTCAGTCAAGTAATCTCTCAACGCACGCGCTACCGCAATTGCGCCATTTGCTGGCTTAGATAATCGATGGCTCTGCTCTATCGCATCCGACGCCATGCTATCTAGAATTTTCGTGATTTCTGGAAATTTACTTGGTGCATTCCGTTCTAAATCAGCAAGGGATTCATGTAGCTTTTGTTTGTCGTAAACGGATTGCTCCATCACGGTGCTAAACAAAATAAATTCGCTTCTTGCGACGATTAAATCCTTTATTTTTTTGTCTAGTTCTGGCGTATTACCGAAGTAGGCTTTGGCTAATTCAGCTTCTTCAATTGCTTTGGTGTAAAAGTGCGCCTCTGCATGTTTATCGATGGAGTCATTAATATTTTCCATCACAGCCTTTGGTAAGATTTGGTTGTAGAAATAGGCTTGTGACTGGTTTAATAACCATGCCTCTTTCATTTCATTTTCTGCGAGCTTAGCTTCACCATCTAAAATTAAGCGAGCAATCTGCTTATCTCGACTGCCAGCTATGGCAGATACTTTCATGGAATCGATAGAAGCGACATTTAACCCAGACATCACTTTAGTCAACGCCTCATCCGCATATGGAAACAGAGCACCGTCACGAACAAGGGTTTCTCGCAAGGTGACAAGCTCCTTACGTAATTCGACTAATGCCATTGGTAAGCCATCCGCTAACGATTGATACGACGTTAACTGAGCCTGTTTTTCTTCATATAAACTCGAGAGGCTTAACTGCTGAGCTTGATATGCTGTTCGATAAGCTTCTGTCATATCAATACTCTGTTTAGCTTGAGACAATTCTTCTTTGATTTTCCATGGAGGCTGAGCCAAAAAAGAAGCCGTTTCAGAGGGCGTAATAACGTGAGTTACAGGAGCGACTCCTCGGGGAAAAATGGCATCCAATTGATCTTTATTCTGTTGATATAAATAGCTTCCTGCTGTTGCCAGCACACTCAACACTAAGCTCGCCTCTAATATTTTAAAGCGACCATACGCCGTTTTATCATTTGGCTTACAGTGTGTAAGCAGCAAGTCCGCGTTACGCAAGCTACTGAAAATTGGTGCGTTAGAATTTGAGCTAATTGATTGCGTATCGATTCGCGCTAACTGTTGAGCAAAAGAAATAGCGGTATAGCCATGCCCTCTTGGTTTGTTGATGACTTCTTTCAGCAATTTCCAAATATGAGCCGGGATCAAAGCCGGACGCTTTCGGTCTTTTAACTGCTTATTCCAAGCATCACCAAATATTGAGCCTAAAAATAGATGTCCAGCGAGCAAAGCGAGAGAGTAAACATCATCTTGCGGTTCCGCGATGCCAGTTTCTATATAAAGAGGGGAGGCGTAGCTCAAGCTTGCCTCAGCGTAAGGTTCTGTCTCTCCAATGTAACGAGCAGCGCCGAAATCAATGAGCTTAACGTAATCGCCTTCACTCACTAATACGTTAGATGGTTTAATATCAAGATGGCAGATACCTCTTGTATGCATAAACTCTAGAGCGCCAGCGAGTTGATACACCAACCAAGCGATGTGGTCGTGGCGGAAGCCTTTAGAAGAATGACGCTCCATTTTTTCTGCCAGTGATTCACCTTGGATCCACTCGTACATCAAATATGGGCGTTCAAATTCATTGCCGATTTTTACAAAGTTAGCCACGCTAGGGTGTTGAGAAAGCTCCAGCCTGCTCGCTTCGTTAATCAACATTTTGCTCGCAAATTCTGGCGAGTCATCATTGATAACTTTGCAACAGATTTGCTTCTCTGGCTGCCCTTTTTTTGCAAGATGGTAAACCGTTGTCTTACCATTTCTAGAAGGAAGCTTGTCTAATACATCAAACTGTGAAAAAAGCACGTACTCAAGCTTCGGCTTATTTTTTTCTGCTAGCCTTTGCTCATTCAGTTTCTTTTTCTCAATAGCTTTAACAACCAACTGATCGATATATCCTTTGGCTGTACTCTGATTATTAGACACTTAGTACTCTTTCATAGAATAAATATTATTAGAGTTGAATAATATTTTCTTGAACGTACTTGTATCAAGGTTGGTATTTAAAACAAACAGTAAGCCTATTATTTTAGTTATTATTACTAACTTATTAGACCTTTTTACTTACGCTTTCACTGCATGAGTTATACGCTTTTTCGTGTTACAAACTTCAACCTAATAATATGAGTATATTTTCATTGCCATTTGATCGATGAGTGCCCGCTAACATTGCAGTAATTGGAGAACTCCTTTGTCACCATGAAAGTCGAACATTAACAACGTAGTTGGTTGCTTAAAGTGGTGCTCTCTGACCGCAAAGGCAATTAAAGCGAGAGAAGAACAACTGCCCATTGTGCCCCACAACTCATTGATAAGCTGCGGTTGTTCTGGGTTCGTGAATCGTTCTGCTTTAGCCCCCAGAGCAAAACCGTAATCTTCCGAATGCATGCGCAGGTTCGTCATATCGGAATACACTTCACCAAATGAATCAAGCTTTTTACTCGCACGTTGAACAAGTCGAAACATGCCTCTTCGGTCTGAAGTGTTTAATTCCGTATCAATGTAGCCAAGCTGCGCTTGAGGCTTAAGTTTCAATGTTTCTACGGTGTTTTTTCGACAAAGAATTAAACCCGCCCCACCCTCGCTCGGAATAACGCCCCATGGATTATTGGTACTCATTACCATCGCATCGTCGATGAGTGTTTGCATCGAACTCACCAAGGAATCGACACTGATACACATCATAGCATCATATTTATCCAATGATTTCATGGCCTGGAGAACGAAACTGGGCCCACTGGCATGAACAGCATTCACCACAGAGAGAAATTCAGCATAGTTACTTTCACCAAGCCATTCTTGCACCTTTACTAGTGAAACAGACGCAGGCACCGCTATAAGCAAAGGTATTGGTCTCAATGAACGTGGTAACTGTGCTAACAATGAATCAAGCAAGTGGGTGATTAACTCACACGTTTTCGCAAACTGCTCACTTTCTTTGGTGTATTCGATTTTGGCGTAAGTAAAACGCTCGATACCATCATCCCCTACACATTGGTCGAATCTTCCTAAATCAGCATACGAAACTGCACTAGCAATATCTAAATTCATACCGGTTGGCGTCATCACTTCCATCCCTAGCACGTAACGGCCTGTTGAATTATGCATGCTCGCTTACCTCTTCCAACTTAGTGATGGATGTCGACACCAACAAATGCTCCTTGCCCTGACAAGGAAACGCAGCGGTGTAACTGATTGATATAGTTTTCTTTTCCGCATCAACGAATAAGGTGTACATCGCCATATCAGCTTGATAACTTTGATCTTTGAACGTCGCGATCGCACGGTATTTTTCTTTAGGAATTCGAAATGAAAGCGTGTCATCATGACAAAAACCACTCATCATCAAACGCTCCCCCCCACGAAGGAAGCCTTTGCACTGTTGATCAATAGGCGCGCTTTGGAAGAACCGCTTATCAAAATCGAGTGGCAACATTGGCTTGCGATTCTCAATCCAATCGTCATCGAACGTGCCGGCCAGCTTCTGGCGCGACTCAAAGAACGGAGGCACAGGCCCGAACCCCGCAACGCGTAGCTTTTTCGCGGCGGCACTCCAGTCCTCTCGGGGATAAAAAATCGAGGGTACTTTCTGTTCAAGCAATTCTTTGTTGGAGTCGGCAACCCCACCACCTATTCGGTTACGTAAATCACCGCCTACCGCGCAAGTGTAATCAATGTCTTTTTCAATAAATGGGACTGGATTGCTCAGCGTGATACTGCCAGCATGCTCAACCCATACGCGTTCCCCGTGAATAGCGAGAATCTTATCGATATGACCATCAATCAACACGCGACACTCTTGGTATGTCACTGGCTTTTTCGCGTAACTGCGCGCTTTGCCGTAAACAAGTACATCTGTGTTGTCTTTGGTATACGCGAACTCGTGGTCAACTTTCATCGCAGAGAAGCCTTCTTCGCCCAAATATTGGGGATCATCGAAGATTTCACTTTCACCTAATTCGTGCCAAACCACACCATCGAATTGCCATGTGCGTTTGGCGACCACAACCCACACTTCATCGCCGTTTTCGTCACGTTGAAAACGACCTTTAAGTGATAGCTCAGGGTGCGCCTCAATATCCCATAACTGCATTGCTATTCCTTAAGTTGAATCGTTCGCTCGCAGAAGGTGCGGCCTTTAAATTGTTAAAGTTCCAGTCTTGTTGATGAATCGGCATTGCCATATCCCAAGGCACGTAGGCTCTGGATTGAATACAGATTTGGCGCCATAGCCAGTCGCGGAACAGCACATCAACGTTAGAATCTTGCATCGCAGCTAACGTAGACTCGAAGGTCAATGCGTAACCCAAGCGGCTTGGTAGATTTTGGATATATTTTTCATCTTCCACCCACTCATTGAGCAGATCGACGATCTCTTCCCATTCATACTCGACACCAACATCTTGCGGAGTCAGAGGAAGAAGCTTTCCGTAGACGACATACAAGGCTTGAAGCCAAATTTCACCTTCAGCTTCCTCCAGACTTTCCAAGTGCTCGATGATTTGGGGCACCAGTTTCCAATCACCACTCAGCGCAAAATCAACAGGTGCTAATGAAGAAGAGATATCAAACGCCTCAAACTCTTTTAACTCAAGCAACTTGGCGTAAGTGAGCACTTGCGCTGATGGTAATCTATTTGGTTCGATGCCAAAGCACTGACGGAACCAAGTGCCTCTGTCACGTTTGGTAATCAAACGTTCAAATAGATATTGTTCGCTGCCTGCATTGTCATTAAGCCAATCAATCCCCTCTTTTACGTCTTGTAAAACGAGCAGTGGCAAAGCAACTTGAGAGCTAATGATGCTGGCTTTGTGCCAGCGCTTGATGAGAGAAACACTTAATGTTTGACGTACACGTAAGCATTCAAAGTAAAACGCACTGGATGTCGCATTGCCCTCAATAAGCTCCGAAAGCGTGCTATCCATAGATTCAACCGGAGATTGTACGGCAATGACCATTGCGGTTTTAGCGTCAATATCTTCGAGTAAACTCAATCCGCACAAAAGGTTATCCAACTCTGAGCCCAACTCGCCCTGTAGCATCAGCCAGCTGTAGATTTCTGGCTCCTGGCCTCTTAACTGATGAATCAACCCCGGTGCTAGCCGATAAAACGACAAGTACACCTGCTTCAGTTCTTCAATTTGGCGTTCGATCAGCTTGAGATACGCCAACTCACGACTTGGATAACCCCTTTTGTGAATTTGAACTCGCTGCCTGATTAAAAACCCGATACTTTCAGAAGCAATGGACAGCTTTTCATTACAGAAATCCAGCCATGTTACTGGCAACTGGGAAAGGTCATTCACAGCGCGATCAGCTTTTGCTAACGCGCCTTCGACTTCTTGATTGGTTATGGGTGCCTTTAGGTGCTCGACACCGATTCTTTGTCGCATCTAGTTATCCGTTATTAGCGTGCCATAACGCGATTGCAATTAGTTAATACAAAGTAATTAGCTAACTCGACGTAAATTAGCTAATGCTAGGTAATTAGTTAATTGCGATCGTTCCGCCTTGAATTTTTTGTGCTTTTTCTGCTTGAGAAGTGACGTACTTCGCTTTAGTGGTAATTCGTCCATCGCGCCCGCTATAGCGAGTTTCTGTCTCACCACTTTTGACTACCAACTCTTGTTCTGTCTCGATAACCATCTTCTTCGCTCGCAATACAAACTCGTCAGAGTCATCCAGAATGGAGAAGAAAATGTCCGTCACAAGAGGCAAGCTTAAGTCGTCGTTCAAAAATTCAACTCGACAACTTAATCGATTATCGATAGCCATTTGCAGCTCAGAACGACGAAAGCCACGTCCTAGTCTCGCAGTGAGTGGCTGCTTAAATGGGTTACCATCAAAATCAACTCGCACACTGCCCGTAGACTCATTGATAGCCACTATTCTTCCAAAACGCGAAAAGCAAGCCGTTGATTCGGCTTGCTGCTTTGATATTACTTCTGTTGTAAGAGGTTGTTTTTCCATTGTTAGTTAACCACTACGTTGCCACCTTTCACGACGACTTTGTCACTGCCTTCGATCGTAATAGCCGAGCCTGATAACTTTATTGAACCATCACTGTTCATCACTAAAGAGGAACCACCCGTTTTCAATACAATCTTGTCGCCACTGATAATTTGCGTTGCACCATCAGCTTTATAAGCGGTATTCCCTTTCACTGATACCGTTAAGTTGCCACCAACCGTCTGGTTATCATCCGCACCAATATCTGAACTCTTAGACGCACCGATAGTAAGGTTACTGTTTTCGCCAATATCTAAGTCATCATTTTTACCGATCTTAGTCGTACGGTTATCACCAATTTCTAAGTCAGAATTGTTTTTCACATACTGGGCTTCGTTCGCGTTGTATGTAACGGTAACGTCTTGCTCGACTGTCTCGGTAAACGTACTGTTTACCTGTGTCGTTTTATGCCCATGAATGGTTTCTTTATGGTCACCATGAACTTCATTCGTTTGGTGACGTGCAACCTTCAAGAATTCATCTTGACCGATATCACGGTAACGGTTGTTGAGCACCTTGGTCGACATGTCTTTTTGAGCGTGAATATAGACTTCTTCTTGGTTCGCTTCGTCTTCAAAACTCAACTCGTTGTAACCTGTTCCTTTGTGCGTTTGCGTGCGGAACGTGGTACGAGTTTTGTTTTCTGGCAAAGAGTACGGTGGGAAATGCAAACCGTTGTAAACTGCGCCCGTAACTAACGGACGATCTGGGTCCCCCTCAAGGAAAGTCACTACGACTTCATGGCCAATACGCGGCAAATAAACTGCGCCCCATGTTGGCGCCGCCATGGATTGGCTTACACGAATCCAACAGCTTGAATGCTCGTTGTTATCACCGTAGCGATCCCAATGGAACTGTACTTTCACTCGACCAAGCTTGTCGGTGTAAATCTCTTCACCTTCTGGTCCTACAACGACCGCCGTTTGCGGGCCATCCACTACTGGTGCCGCTAGTTTAGGCGCTTTAAACACCACATCACGTGGAATACACGAGAACTGGTTGTAGTAAGTGGTTGGCATACCACTCGCTTCATCTTCATGCACTTGCGGATCTTGACCTGTGTGCATTACAGACAACATGAGGTAATCGCGGTTAATCTCAGAACGCGGGTGGTCACTGACGTTAAAGCTGTAACCAGATGCTAAGCGCATTACGTCACTCGTTGCTTCCACTTGTTGATTATCGACTATGTGTTCCGACATCCACTCCGTGGTTCTCACCTGACCCATCAGCGGGTCAACGTATCGTCCAGGATAATCAAACTGCTTGAGATCTTGGTCTAACTCGCCAGCCTGTGTCATCTCTTGTGGAATTTTAGGGTGTTCGTAGTTGTAATCTGTGTACGTAACCTGTCCCGTTCTAACGCGGTTAACTAACTCGAGATCAGAGATATGTTCGCGATCGGCAACACCGCCACCATCGGCATGATAAACAATCGGCCCAATGTAAGAAGCATTTAGTGGCGAGCTTATCAAAGGTGCAATCGCGTCATTACTGTCGACAATGACCATCGTATGATTTGAATCGCTATGGTCAAAGTAATACCACATACCGTGTTCAGCCATCATACGCTGCACGAAGTGCAAGTCAGACTCACGGTATTGCAGAACGTATTCTTTTGGAGGATAAGTACCCGACACTTCAAATCGGTAATCGGTGACTGCCCCATCATCGAGTACTTCTGTGATGATGTCTTGCGCTGACTTTTGCTGGAAAATACGACAATCTTGGCGCTGAGATAAGAACCAAGCTTGAGGAACCAAGACTAATTGATAACGAGAAAAACGACGTCCAGTCCCTAAGTAACGAACTTCATTCACCACGCCGTTGAACACACGCGCAGCCCCAACACCTTGTCCGTAAAGTGTCAATGTTCCTGCTTTACGTATTAACTCATCGAACGAGATATCTGGATCAAGTGAAAGTAATGAGAGATTGATGTGGAAAGGCTTAGATAACTCTTCATGAACATGAAAGCTCTCAACCCGAAATTCATGCCCACATCCAGGCACTTCAAATTTAAATTCTACGTCATTCACCATATCTTTTACCTGATACAAATAATCGAATTAGGGCCAACAATCGTTGGCCCTGAATCTTTACGCGACAAGCAATTAAGCTTCGCGTGGAGCACGCCAGTCGTCGTTACCCGCAGTACCACAGTTTTCGTGAGTTACTTCGATCGCACGGTAAGTGAACTTAAGCACTTCTTCTGTCACGCGGTCAGCTGTTGCTGCGTCTTGACAGTGGTTCATACGAGTTTGGATATCGACAAGTAGCGCATCAATCAATTTGATTGAGTAGTAGTGCTCTTGTTTACCTTGAACTGAAGTACGGTAGAAGCGGATCACACACTCAGGAAGTTTTTCGCCAGATACTAGTGCGTTGAATAGTAGTGGAGATGAGCGATCTTGAACTTTAGTTACAACAAGTGGACGGTGTACACGTTGACCAGTTGGCTGACCACTTTGTGGATCACGTGGAACAGTTAGCACGTGATCAAGTTCTTGTACTAGGAACTCATCAACGTGAGCTTCTTGCCATGTGTTACCTACTGAATCTGCAGAGTAAGTATCTTTAGTAATATGGCCTTGAGTCTCACCTTGGATAGACATATATGCTGGAGTTGGCATCGCTATTTCCTTTTCTAAAATCTGTTTTGTTTAAATCACCAAATCGCTTATCACCGCGACTACTTGGTATAATCAAAGTCCGTGCCAACTTTAAAAGCACAACAAAAACAACAACTTAATCAAATTAAGACATTATTCACTAATATCTTGAGTACAATTTATTGGATAAAAAACCAAAAAGTTGGATTAAGATAATAATAAATTGTTCTAACTTTAAAAAGTGAAAATAACCATATAAAACCGTGTAAATAAAGTCATTAAAACTAATAAATCCGACACTTTTACTATCAATTAATTTAGAATAACAACGCCATTAAAATAACCACAAACATTAATGTCACAATAATCATTAAAAATAACCAACAAACGATAGTCAAAATATCTTGATAAAAAAAGAACGCAATTACTTTTAGTATAATAGCCGCTACCTCTTTTCCTCTAAAGAATAAAATGGCTATGATAAATATAAACCTTTCTTCATTAATTCAGCGTCTACACCCGATTGCAAAAGTAGCATTAGAAGACGCCGCTGCACTTGCAGTCTCTGAAAAAGCAAACGAAGTTCAAATTGAGCATTATTTACTGAGTCTATTAGAAAGGCCAAATAGTGATTTTGACGTCTTATTAAGTCATTTTGATTGTTCTGAGAACTTATTAAGACAATCGGTTCGATCCACACTCGACACCAACGCCAAAGGAAATGGCAGCAAACCTGTTTTTTCTGCTTTATTAATCGAATGGTTGCAAGAAAGCTGGCTGGTTTCTTCTTTAGATCTATCCGAAACACAAATCCGCTCTGGTGCCTTACTCCTTACTCTTGTTAGCAACCCTCTCCGTTACGGCCAACATGGTTACGCCTCTATCCTTGAAGCGGTAAACCCTGACAGCCTTAAGCGTAACTTTGCAGAGCTAACAAGCCACTCTATTGAGGAGCAAGTTGCTACTTCAGAGAAAACACAAGCTCGTGAGGATGGCTCAGCACTGAGCAAGTTCACAACCGACTTCACTGGTAAAGCACGCAAAGGCGAAATCGACCCTGTTTTCTGCCGCGACCAAGAAATCCGCCAAATCGTGGACATTCTTGCTCGTCGCCGTAAAAACAACCCTATTGCTGTTGGTGAACCGGGCGTTGGTAAAACCGCAGTAGTAGAAGGCTTGGCACTTAAGATTGTACAAGGTGACGTACCAGACAACCTCAAAGGTGTTGAGCTTTACGGCCTGGACATGGGTCTTCTGCAAGCTGGTGCAAGCGTAAAAGGCGAATTCGAAAAACGCCTAAACGCAGTATTGGATGAAGTGAAAAACTCACCAACTCCAATCATTCTATTCATCGATGAAGCACACACCCTTGTTGGTGGCGGTAACCAAGCAGGCGGCAGCGACGCGGCAAACTTGCTAAAACCAGCCCTAGCGCGTGGTGAAGTGAAAACCATCGCCGCAACAACATGGTCGGAATACAAGAAGTACTTCGAGAAAGATCCTGCTCTTGCGCGTCGTTTCCAATTGGTAAAACTCGACGAACCGTCTCCTGAACAAGCAGCATTGATCATTCGTGGTCTGCGCCCAGCATACGAGAAGTCACACAACGTTTACGTGCGTGATGACGCCATCACTGCTGCGGCAGCGCTTTCTGCTCGTTACATCTCTGGCCGTCAACTGCCAGACAAAGCGATCGATGTACTAGATACGGCGTGTGCACGAGTGAACATCAGCCTTAATGCCATTCCTGCTTCTGTTGAGACTCTGCAGCAAGAACTTGCAGCTCAACAGCGCGAGCTTGAAGCACTTGAGCGTGATGCTCTGCAGCAAACTGGCGACAAGCACAGCCTTGCTAACATTCCAGACCTAAAACTGGCAATGGAAACAACGAAAGAAGAGCTAGCAGAACAAGAAGCGCAATGGCACAAAGAAAAAGAGCAGATCCAAGAGATGATTGCTCTACGCTCTCGCTTACATGAACTGGTCTTTGGCGAAACAAATGAAGAAGAGCTTGTTGCAGACGAAGATTCAGAACAAGAGCGAGACGTTTCTCCATATGCAGAAATGGATGAAGAAGCCGTTCGCATTGCCATTTCGGCCTGCCAAGAACAGCTAGATGTAATCCGCAATGGCAACCCACTGGTTCACTTTGAAGTGGGTCCAGATGAAGTCAGCCACGTGATCTCGGACTGGACTGGTATTCCAATGGGTAAGATGCTTCAAGACGAAGCAGAAACCACACTAAAACTGAAAGAAAGCCTAACACAAAGCATCAAAGGCCAAGAATACGCTATTGATGCACTGTCTGAAGGCATTCAAACTGCGAAAGCTGGTCTAGGTAACCCAGACGCACCGACAGGCGTATTCCTGCTCGTTGGCCCAAGTGGTGTGGGTAAAACCGAAACGGCTCGTGCGATTGCTGATCAAATGTTTGGTGGTGAGCGCTTTATGACGACCATTAACATGTCTGAGTTCCAAGAGAAGCACACGGTATCTCGCCTAATCGGTTCACCTCCGGGTTACGTAGGTTACGGTGAAGGCGGCATGCTGACAGAAGCGGTTCGTCAACGTCCATATTCTGTTGTTCTTCTTGATGAAGTGGAAAAAGCCGATCCTGAAGTGTTGAACCTGTTCTACCAAGTGTTCGACAAAGGTACATTGAACGACGGCGAAGGCCGAACCATCGATTTCAAGAACACGCTGATCATCATGACCAGTAACCTTGCAACGCACGAGATTGAATCTTTGGTTCATCAATCAAAAGACATCGATGCGAACATCATCGCAGAAGCTATTCGTCCTACATTGAACCAACATTTCAAACCAGCGCTGTTGGCACGTATGTCAGTACTACCATTTGTTCCGCTGTCTGATGAAGCAATGACAGAAATTATTCACCACAAGCTGAATAAAGTTTCTCAGCGTCTACAGAGCCATCACAAGTTGTCGCTAAGCTACGAAGAAAGCTTGGTTGAGTTCGTACTAGGTAACTGCCGCCTTGCTGAAACAGGCGCGCGTAACATCGACGCGGTCATCAACCGTCAGTTGCTGCCGCAACTATCGACTCAGCTATTAGTGCATGACAAGGATGATTCACATACGCAAATCGAAGTGTCTGTCGATGAGCAAGGAACACTAACCTATGCGTTCAGCTAACCATAGCGAACTTAGTAACGCCCTACTTGCGATCAGTCAGTCTTTGGCTGATCGCAGCCAGCTTACCCAAACCTTGGATGCCGTGTTGACCGCTGCGAGACAAATGACCCTCGCAAAGCACGGCATCATTTACGTTTTGGACCAGACTGGGCAGGCGTTGATTCCAAGTACCGCTCACCATAACGATAAAACTATCGTTTCCCACCCTTGGGAAGCATTACAGTTAGACTCAGCCAGTGAGAACGACCCATTTAACTTTGCGATTCGTAATGGTGAAGTGGTGTTGATTAACGAGTTATACAAATACAACGGCTACGACTGTGAAAGCATTTATCAAACAGAGCAGACATTGGGACTAAAAAGCGAGAACTTACTGGCTTGGCCTTTGATTGATAGCGAAAGCAAAACCATTGGGCTGTTAGTCTTACTCGATTTGAATGTCATTGACAACGAGGCAGCCTTGACTGAGTTTTGTCGAATGGCAGCGAGTAACATTCGTCAAGCCGTTTGGTTAGAGCAATATGGGCAAGTGATTAAAAATCTCAATGCCGACAATCAAGCCCTAGTGCGCGAGAACACTCAGCTCAAAAAACGTACTCAGAAAGCCTATCAAGGTCCTATTGCAGAGAGCGAAGAAATGCTCAATGTCTTGAATCGTCTTGATAAGGTGCTATCTCTTCCTGTCGACGTTCTGTTGCGTGGTGAAACGGGCGCAGGTAAAGAGGTGATCGCGAAATACATTCACGAAAACTCTAACCGTTCAGAACAGCCTTTGATCGTACAAAACTGTGCGGCAATTCCCAAACAGTTGTTAGAGTCTGAACTGTTTGGGCATAAGAAAGGTTCATTCACGGGCGCGGACAAAGACAAAGTCGGTTTGTTTGAAGCAGCCAACGGCGGCACGCTTTTCCTAGATGAAATTGGCGATATGCCAATGCTACTACAAGCGAAGTTACTGCGTGTACTGCAAGAGCGTAAAGTTCGCCCTATCGGTACCAGCAAAGAGATTGAAGTGGACGTGCGCGTTATCGCTGCAACCCACTGTAATCTTATGCAGCAAATCAAAGATGGCGGATTCCGTGCCGACTTGTTCTATCGCTTAAATGTCTTCCCTATTACATTGCCGCCCCTGAGAGCCCGTAAGTCGGACATTATTCCCCTTGCTGAACATTTCGTGCAACACACAACCAACACGCTAGGTTTGCCGCAAGCGCCAGGGTTAAGTGCCAATGTACGTAAACAGCTGCTTGCCTACCAATACCCAGGGAACGTGCGTGAGCTTAAAAACATCATCGAGCGCTCGGTACTACTGTCCGATTTTGAAACCATCACTCATATCGAGTTTGGTGAACAAATCCCAGAAGATGTACCAACTGTCGAAGTGAAAGCAGCCTCACCTACTCCAGAACAACCTGCTTATGAGCAGCCAGCACAAGCGGATTTAGAAGATGCTTCAAAGAGCCTTAAGGATGTTGTCAGCCAATACGAGCGCACAGTGATCATCGATTGCTTAAATGCGTGTAATTGGCACACCAAGAAGGCCGCTGAGCAATTGGCGCTGCCAATGAGCACACTCAACCACAAGATGAAGAAATACGACATTTCTGCAGCTGGTTGATGGGGGTTAAAAAGAAACTTCTAAATTCAGTATGAAGTGATAAGAAAAGAAAACCGCCCGAAGGCGGTTTTTTTGCACCTAGGAAGGGTTATCAAGTGACTTTTCCAAGGGCTTGGGTGCTTGAGTTACCGCAGGTTGTTTCTCAATCCAATCTTTCAACCATTTCTTGCGTTGAGATTCGTTATACTGCTTCCAAGTTTCAGCCGCAGACTTGTCTACGCCTTCCTCTGTCGACTCTTTCTCAATTAACCAAGGCATATCACTAAAGAAATTACCAGCCAAAGCACTATCCGCATTTAAAGAAGGAATAGAAATTACAGCATCACGACCAATATCATAGTCATCAGCTCCATTTAATCCGACTTGTTTTAGATGAGCAACCGAAAGCTCCAAGTTCGCTTTACCACCAATTACACCACCAAACGGTCTTAGACCTTTTAACCTAACTCCCGTTGGTGCAACATATTCCAAGTTAAACCTCATGCAGTACATCGTATAGTTTTTGCTCTTAGATAGTTCATTCTCTTTAGTGAGACTACCTACAGCTTCACCTATAAACTCACTCATGGCATCAACTTGTTCTCGATGGTTTTCGGAAATAGATTCAGTAAACATCCATTCTTCGTTTTTATAGGCAAACTCACCAATATGATACATATCGGTGAAGTAAAGAGGACCTTTAACTGGCTTGCCATCATTTCCGTCGAGCGCCAGTTGAATGCACATATTCACTGCTTCCCACGGCATACCCAAACGTTCATAAAGTGCTTTTTCATGACTTTCACCCAAAATCAGTACATAAATACTGGCAGGATCGTCTTTCTTTTTGTTTCCCCATGAGAAACCATCACGCCAGATATTATCAGCCGATTGGTACCACTTTCTTTCACTGAAAAAGTTCAAACCAGACGCTTTGGTGTCTATAGCCACCAATTGCTGTTTAATGCCATGAAGTATAGGGATGGTATTTTTGTCTCCCTCACCTGCCATTAAGGTAAAGCTCTCTACCATAAGGTCCTGTTCACGTAGACGCAGTTGCTGCTCTCCCAAGTAGGTATCAAGCAAAACCAGTCTAGTTTCTGTACTTAAAGCGCCAATCTGCAACTCATCTTCAGCATCATCAAACTTCTGCCCCAGACTGTACTCTTGTGGTAAGTAAAAACTATGTTGCCCTTGATTCGTTCTAATTCCCAAGCAGTAACGCATATTTTGGAAGCCTCCGCCTTTTACATAGCGCTTAAAGGAATCCGCTTCTGCAAAATAGTCGCTTGGCTGACCCGATATCGCTGCTCCGGAAACTGCCATACTGAACATTGCATCAGAGAACATTAGCTTTGCTTTAGAGGTCATTGGTTTCATACCGTCGATCATCACATCACCGAAGCGGAATGAGGGAATATGCTCAATAGCAATCAACGTAGCGCCGTCATCAATCCCCTGTTGCTTGTAAAAAGCACTTATTCGCCCATCAGGATCAGTTTTGAAGTCACTAACCTTCATTGGCAGCATCCAGTCACTGAAAGCTGGGCCTTTAATATTTTCGAGCCCGTCAACGCGATCGTAGCCAATCGTAACTGGCTTCGCATACTTGTGTTCTTTTTTAAGTATCAACTGCACTTTCACTTTATCGTATGGACCTAGGCGACTGTTGCTAGATTGCTGAATCCAACTATCATATGACATCCATTCTGGTTCATCACTTTCAGTATAACGAGCTGACTGAACAAGTATTCGACAATAGCCGATTTCATCTTTCTTTAACTCACTTCCCTGCGGGTTAAATGACTCGGTAAAGTTATCAAACATCGTTTCATTTGGGTGTTCAAACAACATGGTTTGTATCGGGAAGATTTGATTAAATGCACCTGACGCTTTAAAGCTATCCCTGTTTTCGGTTATAGAGAGATGAGAAACTTTGCTATTAGTTGTTATTGGAGCAGGCCAATGCTGCGCACCTTGTGGCATCTTTGTCGATAATTCGGTGTAGTACTCGTTATCACAACGGTTCTTCCAGTTAGCCGCTAAGGTGTTTCCTTTGATCGTATGTACAGACCAATCATCGCTCAAAATGTAGTTCTCAATGTATTCCTTCACCTTGTAACGCTCAACCAAAAACCTAAACGAGATATTAGAATTCCGTTTGGTTTGAGATCCTAGGTCAGCGAGTAATAACACTAAGCCATTAATAGCAAGCGCTCGTAGTTGGTAGCGTTTTAACACCTCCTTACGAACTTCTTCGCTCTCAAGGTGAGTAATGAGTTCCTGATAAGACCTACATTCAATACCTACATCTACCTTACTGCGTCGCAAATCGTTAAGTAACTCGATATGTATTTTTGCCAGCCTTTCAAGCTCACTGACAACCTCATGGCTTTGCTTTAACTCTTCTAGGAAGGAGTCCAACATTAAACTATCAATCACTTTCACCGCAGATATTGCTGTCTTTGACCCCTCTATGGCAAGCATAAACCCTCTTGCCGCAGGAGCTATAGCAGGAATATAGGAAGCGACGTCAACGACACTGTCAAAAATCGCCATTCGCAGTGCGACTTCTGCTTTATCTTGCGCAACCATCTCAGCTTCTAGAGCAAGCCTAGAGCGTTCCATTGCATGCGAGCCATAGCGACTGGGATGAAAGAATATGTTCAGGGATTGCAGGTAAATACGGATTACAACCCGACGGTTTTGTCTTAGATTAGGGTTGTTGCGGTCGACTTTTTCACCTTGTTTGGGAACATAGACAGGTTTACTTTCACCAAAAGCGGCTACCGAAACACGACCTTCAAAAACAGGGAACTCCTTCATGAGCAGTTTTTTCGCATATTCTGCGCGCTCTGCCGAGACCTGCATATTTGCTTTCTCGGTACCGACTTGGCAAGCATGCCCTTCTATCTCTACTCTAAGGTTTGGCTCATTCTCTAAAACGTTGGCAAGAGAAGCAGCAAGCTGTTTAAATATAGGTGTATGCTCCTTTAACTCTTTTTCACGCGAGTTAAAGGCAAATTCTATTTTTATTCCTGCGCCTCTAGAGCTATTTACGAGAATGGCGTCAATCTGATTGCCAGATTGATCACGCGCATCTTTTAAAGCCTGTTCTAGTTTTTCTTCCTGGATATGGTTAGCTGTCTTCCAAACTGGAATTTGAGCAAGGTAGTCTTTTGTAACTTCTTCTGTTCCTTGCTCTGCTTTATCAACCTTTTTATTTTGATTAACCAGCTGTTTAGCTTTTTTATACAAACTAAGTGCTGTCAATCCCGTTCCGAAGCCATTAAAACCAACGGTTTTACCACCAGAAAGCCAAGCTTCCGCAACTCGCCCGGCAACCACACGTCGGTTACCCAGACGTGATTCTAAAGAAAGTGCAAGTGCGCTTGACCGAGCTTCATTGGTGTTAAAAACCTTATCGTGAAATAGCGCCTTCCAACCAACACCCGCGATAGTTGGAGTGTGGAGTTCCTGCAACTTATCAAGCGCTTCTTTCGTACTGTAAATACCGTAATACAATTCGCCCGCCGCTTTCATCGCAGGCGGCATCTCGGACTTAACTGCATCCCAATACAGTTTCGAGACGTTATTAAACACCGCTTGGCGGCCATCACGGTCTAAAGTGTCTTGCAAGCTACCGCTCAGCAGCCCTGCTCCTAGCTGAGCAGACACATCTCGGATATTCTTGAGTAACGCAATACTCCTTGAAGCTGGCGTATTGGCTGTTACACCTTGTACATTACCGTGAAGGTAATGTTTCATATTTCCAAAGTACTGAGGGTATTGATAAATCAAGGATTCCTCAAGGGAGATCATATCGCCACTGACAATGGCAAATTTCCCTAACGGAGTGCTTGAAGAAAAGGTAATCTGTTCACGTAGCTCGTAAGTATAGACTGTATCTAAGCCTTCAGAAAATTGCTGAATATGAGCGTCTTTAATGAACTGTGGAACACCATTTTTCATCTGGCTTGGAATAAATTCGACACGGATACTGTATAAGCCTTCTTTAAAATCAGCAGGATCAACGTGAAACATCGCGCATGGATATTGCTTAGCATTTTCTTCTGAAAGCTCATCTTCAGGTAATGCCGCTTGTACTGAAGAGCCTATCGTTTTGTATTCCCCACCTTCTTTGGTTGAGTCAAACTTTTGCAAAGTAACCGTCGCACTTTCATAGCCTTGATCAGAAAAAACCACCGCGCAACTCGCCACAACAGGTAAAACGAAGCCTTTTAGTGTCTCTCCCGATTCACTTACATCTTCATACCACTTATTATATTCTGCCTGTTCTTCGCTGAGCCCCCCGTTCGCAGCTGGTTCGTAAGGCTTAGCCAATTGTTCAATGCTGACCTCTGTCAAGGTGAGTTTTGCTTCGCTGTTTTCCAACTGGCTACTCAACTCTGCAACTTTTGTAGCTAACTCTTTGGGGTTTAACTCAGAAAGTGAAGCTATTAAAGGCAAGGGCGGAAAGCGGAAAGTGAAGGTCTGCTCACCCTCTTTGGGTAGATCCCTACCTAACGCATGAATTGTGTGCTCTGGTGTCAGGACCTCAAAAGCCCCATATTGATCGGGCTTTCCGTTACCCAGTGAACATAACTTAAATTTATGGTCGGTAGCCCAAAGCTTAGGGCTATCGCTATCAGTGACGTTAAGCATCGGCACTTTCGCTAAAGGGCGAATATTAGCGATTTGTTTTCTTACCAAGCTTTCCTCTGAATGCCAAGATGGGAATTCAGTTGTTTTAGTTTGAGAGTTAAATTCCCCCTCATAATAAACACCAAACAAATAGTAATTTGCACACAAAGGTATCGCGTTACTGGTATCATGAGTGCTCACAGTTCATCCCCTTTAACAAAATCACCATTGTTGGCAAAGGCGTTGTAAAGAGAAGAGTTACTGGCACTATGGCCCGTCCCTATTTGCTCCCATTTTAAATAAGAACCAAATTCTTTATTTTCTTTTAGTTTACTGAGGATGGCCCGCGCCGCTCCATCCCGAGCATAATTCGCATCTTTACTCAAAATTTCAAAATAGCGCAGTTTACCTACCGCTCGCGGTACAATTTCTTCTTGTTGAAATGAATCCTGCTCGATATCAATTAGATAACGAAACTTCCTACTTTCACCCCAAGCGTACTTACCGTCTGGACTAATACTACGTTTGTTAAACTTATAATCACCCAGATTTTGTTCATCAGGATTAATTCCCGTGCTAAAGAGAAATTCGTCTTTTGCCTCATCATAAACTGCAACGCCAAAGTCGTTTAGTACGTATCTTTTTCCTTTTTGAATCACGGAATACTCATTAAACTCTGTGTCTACTTGCTGTTTGTCGCCTGTCGCTAAGGTGTACTTCCAGTCTTTAAACTTGTCTACGTAGTAAAGATAGCTGCTGTCTTCTGCCCATAGAAACTCTGGGTAGCCACGTGAACGACCTAGTTCAATATACTCACCCGTCTTAAGATCTTTAATTACTTTAAACATCCCTTCTGAGGCCGAATAGGCCAAAGCCAAGTAGCGATTATTTGGAGAGACACGCATTAGACGAACTTTGCCAACAAACTCATCTGCGACCAGACGCAAGTCCGTCCCATCCGTTTTGATACTCCACACTTTATCCCTTTGATCATAGTGGTCTTTCGCTTCATTTCGGGCGTTATCCCAACGAAACACTACACGTGGTAAATCATAAGAGCTTTCATTGGTGAGATCTTCACGTGGCCATTCTTTAGCTTTAAAAATAAAGTGTTTAGGTTTACCCGTCTCTTTGTCATAAATAACGTAATTGTTTTCTGTAATATAAACACGACCATCTTCCCACTGTTGAGCATTTTTTTCTGCGATTCGGTCTTGAACCGTCTGAGGTTTTGGCGCGTGTTGTTCTGGTTCCTTGGCTGATTCTTGATTACAACCAGATAAGACCGCTAAGGTAATCAAGCATAATGTATGACGTAGGTTCATCTTATATTCTCTTCGTTATCTTTCTCGATCGCGTTTAATAATGTGACAACGCAACCCGAATAAGTTGTTTTGTTAACTTGGCTGATCTTTTTTCTTATAAGCCAGTAAATCCGCAATGGGTGTTTGAGCAAAAATGACCGTTTTATTATCTCTTCCGTGATGACTATTGCCCTGATAACCACGGAGAAGATCCACTTCTTTAACCTCTGCAGGCCAACCAGTAAAACGAATCAACCTAGAACCATTCTCTTTTTTTATACATTGGCGCAAGCACACTCGCTGCGACCAATCACCATCGCTTTGCCTTAACTCAAAGTAATCATCTGACTCGTCCAGCGTCGTATAGCCCGGATACTCGAAAACTATCTCGACAGATTTAAGTAAATACACGACCGCTACATTTTTATTTACCTGGCTTCGTAACATTGCGTATTTTTCAGGTTTTGAGGTCGCAGCACTTGGTAATACTGAGAGCAGACGAACAGAACCGTCTCCAATTTTAAAGCTTTTCTCACTGCTATAATGGTTAAGATCAGTGACTTTTATGGCCTTGGTTCCGGGATCACTTTCTAGTTGAGATAGTTCACTCTCGCTCAATCGTTTACTGTTATAAGCCAAATATACTTCTTGAGGCTCACCTTTAATCTTGTAAGGAAGCCATATATGCGGGAGAGGGTAACCTTGCGCGCTCCGCTCCACTGGGCTAGAAGCATTAATAGGGCTCAAATTTGTTTCAATCTTTTCTTTGATTTGTGGCTCATAGCCTGTCATGACTATCTCAACTTCTTCCTCAACTAAGTTGAACACTCGAGCCTCTCCAGAGCCATTCAAAGAGCCTTCACTTACCACCTTGCCGTTCTGCACGATTTGGAAAGGCTCATAAGCGAAAACACCGCCTGTTTCAGGATTGGTCATATAGATATCGGCGTGCCTTTTGGGTCTAGAGCCTTCACGAACACTATTAATGTCCGTATCTGAAAAGTAACCATTTTCCGTAATTGCCACTTCGCGCCAAATTTTATTGTTCCAAACAACATACACGTAGCCTGATTTAAACACTTCTGCAGCTTCATCTGATTTATCGCTACCAGGGAAGTGCAGCGGAACCACAGGCACCAACACGTTATCCCACTCATCCATCTGAGTTTCTTTATCAACGGGTTGCAGGTCTTCGGCGAGTTTAAGCAAAATTGGCTGAGGCTGGTCAGTGCAAGGGATTTTGATATAGAGCGTTTTGCCCTCAGCTTCGAGATCTTTAAATATCGCGAGGCTGCGGTGTTTGTTTTCTGTATCAGCCTTGCCTACAGTCACTTTTTCTTTTTGAGCTTCGGTTTTTCCCAACATCAAACATGCCGCGTTGCTAGACCACTGCCCTGCAAACTCGACAACGATTTTTTGATCTGGACTTGGCTCAGAGGGGACATGCGTGTAACTACGAACTAAAGCAACATCTTCGGTAACCTGCTTGTATCCTGCTTTAAAAGCTTTGCTTTCATTCGAAGCAGATACAGAGTCAACGAGTGATTTAAGTCTAGGGAAGCTTTGCAGCTGAGAGTCCGTCAATGGCGACCGACGTGCAACGGTAGATAATGACACCCAATTGCCTTTTCCCAATTCGATTCTTATCGCAGCTAGCAATGCGCTGGTCGTTTTTTTGGCAGAGATGGAAATCTTTTGCGCCAATTCTTTAGGGAGGTTTCTAAGGATGTCATCTGAATTTCGCAAACGCGAAAGCTGTCCTATACACTCGTCCGGTGTAAGAACATAAGATAGCTCGTTGGAGGATAGCTTCGAGCTAAGTATAAATTTGCAAACTAAATGCATTTGAATTCTCCACAACCAACATCGTAAATATGGCTGCGGTGACAATTAAGCTGATAAGGCTTACAAGTACGATTTGGTCTGCGTATCCTACTTACTTAGCCATTTATTTTCAACGAGATAGAAAAATCGCCCGAAATCAAAAACACCAAAAAAATGGTGATTTTTACTATTAAAACATGCGATTTAACCACAATAAAAGCCATCAACATCACCCACTCTGTCAAAATGGTAAAATCTTACTATCTAAAAAAATTTAATTTATGGACTGAAGTTAACAAAAATCGCAGTAACGTGCGCTTCAGGTAAGCACGAGGAAATTCAGAAGTTTATGAGGTGCCCTCCTCAGCAACAAACAACAAATTGACTGTTACTGAGGAAGTTTAAATAAAAAGGTGAGCGCATTACGCACTCACAAAAGTAACTGCTCTGAAGCTTGCTAGGATTAAATTTGCTTCATCGCGAGTTAAAGAGGCGAGGTATGACCCATCGACCTCATGCAGAACACTATACTCAGAGTATAGAAACGAGCGTAAATATATAATATTTAAAAAGATTTTCAACGCGACACATTCACCACAGCACCTGCCGAGCGACCATCACAATCACTTCATACACACCTAAAAGCAACATTGGCCTAGTTATTATAGTTATTCAGCCTTGTATTAAGACGATTCATTAATTCGAGTAACTTATCAATAAAGGCAATTATTTTGATAAATATCACAAAAAGTCCCAAAGAAATAAAGCGAGCTAAACGCTCGCTTTATTTATGCCGCATTTTTTAAAGTTTTGTTATCACTAAAATATCGGTTGTAAACAGCACCTAAGGAGGCTGTACTTGCGAAACGATCATAGTTAAATGTTGCTTGAGCCTCTTCCGCAGAGGCGGAAAGCTTGTTGGTACCATTTACATAAATCGTCACTACCCCCTCCTTCAGTCCTGAAAGATCTAAATCAGTTGTCCATGAGTCTGAAAGCACGGTTGCCATGCCTGTGGCTTCTGTACCATCAGCGTCGACTGCTTTGATATCTATGAACTCACCATCTTCAAATCGTTCACTGCTACCACTTACTGTCACGCTTTCCACTCCAGTAACATCGTTGATAGCGTCTAGGTGTATTGTCGGTGTAATTGGCATGGAGTAAGCCGTGCTCTGACTACCGGTATTCCCTGATAAGTCTTGGTAGTCACGAACAAGCAACCCCACATTGAGCTCTGACGTGCTTGGTACCACCACATCACCAGTCCAAACACTTGGGTCCGCGGTTGCCATTAATGAAGTGATCGTTGTACCACCTAACTCCGCCGCTGCGGACTGCAGATCTTTATCGAATTCTAGCGTTACCGTCACGCTTTGGCTGATGGCTTGGTGCTCAGGCGTAAACGTCACGTTAGTCAGCGTTGGCAAAGACTGCGCCAATGTAAAACTCTGGCTTTCACTTACTTCAATGCCCGCTGAGTTCGTCCCCGTCACCATCACGGTATAAGTGCCGTTGGTTTGGTGACTCATATCAATCGCGTCACTGGTCCAATTGCCACCGGCTTGTACCGTCGCACTGCTGCTTTTCAATACCGTCGCGCTGCCTTGGGCTTTTACTTCAAGACGCAGGGACTGACCATCAAAACGTGTCGACGTACCTTCAAATTGTAGCGTGGCTGCATGCGCTTCATCCACATTACCCACTGGCGTAATAGCTAAGGTTGGCGTGATCGGCATGGAGTAAGCCGTGTTCTGACTACCGGTATTCCCTGATAAGTCTTGGTAGTCACGAACAAGCAACGCCACATTGAGCTCCGACGTGCTTGGTACCACCACATCACCAGTCCAAACACTTGGGTCCGCGGTTGCCACTAATGAAGTGATCGTCGTGCCACCTAACTCCGCCACAGCGGATTGCAGATCTTTATCGAATTCCAGCGTCACCGTCACGCTTTGGCCGATGGCTTGGTGCTCAGGCGTAAACGTCACGTTAGTCAGCGTTGGCAGAGACTGCGCCAGTGTAAAGCTCTGGCTTTCACTCACTTCAATGCCCGCTGAGTTCGTCCCCGTCACCATCACGGTGTAAGTGCCGTTGGTTTGGTGACTCATATCAATCGCGTCACTGGTCCAATTGCCACCGGCTTGTACCGTCGCACTGCTGCTTTTCAATACCGTCGCGCTGCCTTGGGCCTTTACTTCAAGACGCAGGGACTGACCGTCAAAACGTGTCGACGTGCCTTCGAATTGTAGCGTGGCGGCATGCGTTTCATCCACATTGCCCACTGGCGTGATGGCTAAGGTCGGCGTGATCGGCATGGAGTAAACCGTGTTCTGGCTACCGGTGTTTCCTGATAAGTCTTGGTAGTCACGAACTAGTAACGCCACATTCAGCTCTGACGAGTCTGGTACCACTACATCACCAGTCCAAACACTTGGGTCCGCGGTTGCCACTAACGAGGTGATCGTCGTGCCACCTAACTCCGCTGCGGCGGATTGCAGATCTTTATCGAATTCTAGCGTTACCGTCACGCTTTGGCCGATGGCTTGGTGCTCAGGCGTAAACGTCACGTTAGTCAGCGTTGGCAGAGACTGCGCCAGTGTAAAGCTCTGGCTTTCACTCACTTCAATGCCCGCTGAGTTCGTCCCCGTCACCATCACAGTATAAGTGCCATTGGTTTGGTGACTCATATCCATTGCGTCACTGACCCAAGTGCCACCAGCTTGTACCGTTGCACTGCTGCTTTTTAGTACCGTCGCGCTGCCTTGGGCTTTCACTTCAAGACGCAGGGACTGGCCGTCAAAACGTGTCGACGTGCCTTCGAATTGTAGCGTGGCGGCAAGCGTTTCATCCACACTGCCCACCGGCGTGATGGCTAAGGTCGGCGTGATCGGCATGGAGTAAGCCGTGCTCTGGCTACCGGTATTCCCTGATAAGTCTTGGTAGTCACGAACAAGCAACGCCACATTGAGCTCCGACGTACTTGGTACCACCACATCACCAGTCCAAACGCTTGGGTCCGCGGTTGCCACTAATGAGGTGATCGTCGTGCCACCTAACTCCGCCGCGGCGGACTGCAGATCTTTATCGAATTCCAGCGTTACCGTCACGCTTTGGCCGATGGCTTGGTGCTCAGGCGTAAACGTCACGTTAGTCAGCGTTGGCAGAGATTGCGCCAGTGTAAAGCTCTGACTTTCACTCACTTCAATGCCCGCTGAGTTCGTCCCCGTCACCATCACGATGTAAGTGCCATTGGTTTGATGACTCATATCAATCGCGTCACTGGTCCAAGTGCCACCGGCTTGTACCGTTGCGCTGCTGCTTTTCAATACCGTCGCGCCGCCTTGGGCTTTCACTTCAAGACGCAGGGACTGACCATCAAAACGTGTCGACGTACCTTCAAATTGTAGCGTGGCGGCATGCGCTTCATCCACATTGCCCACTGGCGTAATAGCTAAGGTTGGCGTGATCGGCAATTCGTGAGCGGTGTTATCCTCACCTATGTTGCCAGTCAAATCTTTAAACTGACTAACAACCAAGTCGACACTTAACAGCGCGGTGCTCGGAACTTGTACATCACCAACCCAGACCTTTTTATCTACCGTTGCTGATAGAGAACTAATGCGATTGCCGCCAAGCGTAGCGGTCGCCTCTTGGAGCTCTTTATCAAACTCAAGCGAGACACTCACGCTTTGCCCCACGCTCTGATGCTCAGGGTTAAATGTCACATTGGTCAGTTTTGGTAAGGTTCCTTCAACCGCGATATTTAAACTGCTTCCTTTTCCAGGAATGGTGTTGGTACTTTGGTAGCTATCATCCTCTACCTGTATTGTTATGTTTTTATCTTGCTTTTCTGGACTGATGTAATTAACCGTCCACGTAACGTTGTCTGACGTGGACCACGTATCTTGCTTTAACGTTCCTGTTGCGCCGTTATCACTAGCGACAAGGTGGACATCTGAGATATCAAAGTTAGTAACTTCTTCTGTAAAGTTAAACGTAAGTGTAATCTCTTCACCTCCAAAAAGAGGGGCGCTTGAAGCAGTAGATATACTTAGCCCGGGAACGGTTGCAGCTTCCACATGTGCGTCAATAGAGCTCTCGTTCTTATTATCCACTTTGTCTGTTGCTGCCACCGTGATCGTATGCTCGCCTTTCGGTAACAAATAGCTTATAACATAAGGCCCCGCTTCAGTTGTCGGCTCAGTAATCGCTTGAGGAGCCACAGTGCTGCCACCACTCACCGCTTTTGACGTGACGAGATTTAAATTTTTATCTGTAATGTATGCACTAATTTCTAGTTGATACTTATCGTTTGTCGGCACCTTAGAGATTTGATTAGCACTTAAGCCAGAAATACTTGGAGCGTCATAATCAACAATAGACTCGATCACTTGTCCATCATAACTTTTGCCTAGTAATTCAAAGCTTGTATTCTCTCTTCCAACTGAGTCCGTCACCGTCACCTTAAGGGTATATGCCCCTTGGTTATCGACGGCAAAGTTCATCATTCCATTACCACTAGAAGAGATAACATCACCTGAGTAACGCAAGGAATCACCGAGGCTTGGAATAAGCTCCACAGAATATTGTGAAGCTTTCACTCTTTCTCCTTCCACCGTAGATACCGTAAACGGCTGGCTCGCCTTGGTTAAAAACAGTTTGCCACCCTGCAAACTCGTAATTCCATCGAAATCAACTGTGACTTTAGGAACACTAATATCAATGACTTTTCTGATATCAGAATACAGTCCGACGCTATCTGTCGCTTTGATATCAACCGTGATTGAACCACGCCCCTCTAACTGAGATTTCGGTAGTTCAAAGTACGTAGATGAACCGTTCCCATCCTCTACTCTTTCTTCTTGATGGCTTGGGTTTAAAACCGAATAGTTTACTGTTGCCAGGCTGCTACCAGTGTCCGTTATGTCGAAACGAAAACGAACATTATCAGGATTTGTTGGCGATTCGGTTACGATAATCTCATCGCCAACACTTGGAGGTGTGTTGTCAACTTTAATATCAACGGTCGCTTCACCGACTCTCGACCACACATCCGTTGCGGTAATCGTTGTCCTGATCGTTTTTCCATCCGCATCGCTAGGAAGTTCACTTGTAAATGTTGAACACTTGTAGGTTGGGTCATCTGCACACACCTCTAATTGTGCAAACTTCTCCGGATTATCTTTATAGTTGTAGGATTCCGTTCCAAACCTGGCCATCACATTGTCTAGTCTAGAGTTTTCATACAGCTTAATTCTGAATTTGGCGACAAGCTGCTGACCATTAATGGTTGTGTTTCCGACCGGATCAGTAATTTCGACGACTACCGAACCTTTAGGTAATTCAAGCAGTAGATCGTGCTCTGGCGTCAAGTTTCCTGCTAAATCAGATAAGTTCTTGATTTTGTATTCTTGAGTTGTACTCAGGCCATCAATAATATCGGCATACGATTCAGAATACGTACACTTGATATTTCCAACACCTTTGGCACAAGTCGTTGGTGTATAAGCTTTGTTGCCAAGATTACGAACCAACTTTGGATATTCATCTGAACTTTCGGTATTCACGCCTGATAAAGCATCATTAAAAGAGAGCTCAAATGTGAGCATCTTCTTCTTCAAAGCTTCATCAAACCAAACATCACTTCCTTTAAAACTGTATGAGTTACCATCTACGACTGTCGGTGCATCAATATCCACCATCGAGAAATTGAACTTGTTGATCGTTTCACGCCCATTTGTACCCAAGGTTTTAGTGATCAAAGTAACAGGTGCTTTGGTCATGTTTTGCCCAACATTGACACTACAACTGTAAGGTTCTTGCGATACGTTGATAACACCAGAAGTTGGTTGCTCATTAGTTGGTGGCGCATCTAGAGAGTTGTATTCTTCACGAACCCAACACTCTAACGTTTTGGCTTTGACCGCACTCAATGTAGTAAAGGTGACATCAAGAACACCATCAGATAAGTAATTTTGGAAGTCCAGCGGGCTTTCAACTGTTAGAACCACGCCTTCACGCTGTACGCTAAAGGTTTGGTTTACTTTTCCAACCTTTCGGTCTTTTTCATCAAGGTAACGAACTTTGTTATAAACCTTGATATCAAGTTCATAATTACCATCTTTGGCAATTTGTGTAGAAAGCAACGTTGCCGTCCAAGTGCCATCTGCAGTTTCTGAGAACGTAAAGTTAGTCCCGTTTTGCTCTCCAGAGAATCTATACGTTGAGTCAATTCGATCAACGCCACTATCATCAACAATATCAAGCGTAAGTACGATATTCCCATCTTGATAGATGGTGTTGTTTGTAATTGGCGTTCCATCCGTGTAACTCATCGCCAGCGTCACCTGCGGGATTGAGTTGTATACTTTGACGGTAAAATCTTGCTCATCACTGGTTAAGGTTGTGTTGCCACGAACATCAGCCCCTTTTAAACGAATCTTGTGTGTACCCGAACCTAAATCACCAAGACTCACTTTGAGATCTTCATTGATTTTTTTACCTGGAGAGCCAGGTAATGGCTCCAGATCGCTAAACGTCCAATACTCTAGGCTTTCTCGATTGACACCATTAATTGAAACATCACCGTTTGCATTTAGGTCTAGCGCCGTTAGGTCAAAGACATAGTTACCTAAGTAGTAGTCATTCGCATTGAAACCACTTAATCCTAATGTTGGTCCATCACGATCAAGAATAACCTTGTGCGTGTTAGAACTAGACTCAAAACCATAAATATCGGTTGCTTTTACATACAATGACGTTGTTTTTTCATCTTCAGAAATGTCTATTTTATCTGTGTCACTCTTGATAAGAGACATGACAAACTCTTTAGATGAATCCGTTGGCACAATTGTCTTAATTGGCGAATCTTTACCACTTTGATACAGCGAGACTTGCTCAAGGTCTGAATCGTCTATTACGGATTTAAATCGCACATTGAACTCACGCCCTATGACATAGTTCTCTTTAGACAATGTGTCTTCAACCCAAGGCGTATTTAGGATGATTTCAGGGCCTTTGTTATCGACTTGGAAGGTGAATTTCCCTGTTGTGCTGACATTGGCAGGGTAAGCGTTGTCCGTCGCAGTGACGTAAAATTCATTCCATTCATCGTAATCAAATGCTTTTGAAACCAGTTGGACTTTGACGTCAGGCTGTTCACCAACTAGGTATGGTACGTCACACGCCTCTGTTAGAGGGTCACAGCTTTCTAATGTCAGAGCCTGACCAGATCCGCGGCGCAGATCTATTTTTACGTTATTGCCAGAGCTTAACGTCCCCCAATCAATGACAGGTGTCCATTGGTTATTACCGCCTAAACGGCTTTGAACCTGCTCGCTTTTTACAATAGGAGCTTCAGAGTCGATACGAATATTGAATCTCGGAGCGGTGCTAGTTAACTCTGAAACGGAGTTACCTAAGTTGTCCTCTGCTGCGGCAACAACTAACCAATCTCCATCACCAGGATAAATCGTAGAGCCTTGATTTGAACAAATCTCGCCCGTACATAGTTTGACTTTAAACGCGTCTTTTGAGTTAGTTGCAAAGTTTTCTGGTGTGTATGTTACTTTTTCACCGGTTTGCTGGTAGAAAACAAGGCCCCTCGAGGCAAGCTTATCACCAACAATATCCTCAACCTTGAAGGTTAATTCATGAGTATTGTTCGCATTTAAATAAATACCGTTTTCTACAGGTTTACCATCGACATCATTCGGTGGAAGATAACTGGCCTTAGGGAAATCGTTATCAATAAACACCGATTCTATAAACGGAGATTTACCATTATAACCATACGCATTGCCATGTGGGTCCATAGCACTGGTCTCCACGGCAAACTCTATAATGTCTTTTAGTTCACTAGACTGGGAGTTGAGGGTGAAGAAGTACTCTTTTCGATAAGCATTGCTGCTGCCTGAGTTTTCTACGATGTTGATGTCCAGTGGTATTTCAATATTTGGCTCATTAGCTTGATACCACATCGTGCTAAACTTCGGGCCGTAAGCGTCGGTTCCTACAATACCAGAAGGATCGTCTAGGACAATTTTAGAAACAACCTCGCCAGCGATATAAAGCCTATTACCAACCATCGTCTCTCTACCGCTTTCAATGGTTAATTTTGGCTGCGGAGGCAAGGTATCGATACTGCTACCCTCTGTATCAAAAATGTTCTTACCATTTAAGTCAGGATTAGCCATCGAAATATCATCAGCATAGAGCTGCGCGATATTGGTCTCAATACCGTATTTGCTCGCCATGATTTCATAATACGATTGCGCCAGGTCTTTTCGGTAAGTTTCAGCGCCAAACGTGTAAGAATCGAGCGTAACTTGACTTCCTCCTGCCCCTATACCATTTGCTTTTCCATCGTAGCTAAAATCATCGTAAATAGCAGATGCAAAATCTAATGAGTTATTTCTTGGCATTCTCTCGGCAATACTATCAATTGCTTCAACAAGGAATCGGTGTAGATAGTCATTTGATGGCTTGTCTGGAATCGCTTTAGTTGTAAGCATTTCATTGGTTGCATAAGACACAACCGTTGGGTCAAACCCAAAGAATGAGTTGTTATTCGTACCTGATAACGCGTAGCGCACCTCATCAAGAATTTGAATCGCACGTTCTGAAGTTTTCTCTCCCGCTGTCACTTGATCCCACTGGAAATCAAACAAACCAGTCTGATATGTCGATAGTTCAGTAATATAGTAAGTTTGAGAACCTTTGAGCTTAAAATACACACCAATATTGGCCTTGTTTAAGTCAACCGTTACTTTCTTGGTCCCTGGATCTCTTTTCCATTGGTAATAGTATGGCTCACTGCCTTCGATACCAATTAAACGAACACGCATGAAATCATAATTCACTACGTCAGTTGTGGTTTCACAGCTCGCTACGTCAAGAGCCATGGACTGGTCACTTTCCAGTTGCTGGATAGTGGTACAACTTGCAAGTGAAGTGAATTCACCACTTGGGCTCAACCCTTCAAGTTGAGCTCGCGCACCAATAAATGGTGTCACCACTTTTATGGTTGGTAGGTCAAAGCTACTTCTAAAATATACTTCTCTTGGAGTGCTTTCGTTATCAGACTCATCGATGGTTTGAATGACTAACTTTTGACTACTGTTTTCTGATACCGATTTAAAGCTGTCACCCAAAATATCTCTTACAAATGGAATGTAATAAATGACATCCTCAACTCGCCCATTGCTATCTAACAGCGTTTCGTGCGGAATTTTTGCGATGTAATCGTCATCGGATGCCGTTGTATCAATAACTTGCTGAAGTGAGTAGTTGTTATCGTTGTTTTGGCTTACGTAGTACTTGACGACGAGCTTAAGCTTATTAGCGTTGGAGCCTAAAACCGTATCGGTATTTACGTCTGATACTTTCACACGAACATAAGGGATTTTATTCTCTTTCAATAAATTAGCGTTGAAGTTACTAAAATCTATCCCTTTTAATGAGCTCTGAATCCCTAAACTTGCATACGCATAGTCAATCTTCAGGAAATCGCGGCTTGCTTGAACATTGTCTGGGGTGTACGTATCTTGAGAGTAGATACCATCGTAAGTGGTTCGTTCACCATCTAACCCCACATTTACGTACGTCATTGACGTACCTTCAGGATAGGTTATCGTCTGTGCTGGCGCTTGATCGTCACGACTTACTGCATGCTGCGCAGAGCCCGTATTGCCTTTGCTATCCCTCGCTCGAACCTCAAAGACCGTCGTAGATAGGAATTCATCAGTTGGGTAAGCCTTACTAAACTCACAAGCATTTCCAGACTCTACAGTGACAGGAGAACATGTGACGCCCTCATGTAAGCCATCTTTAAATGAAATACTGACCGAACTAATCTCTTGCGAGCTTTCTTTTACAACCCCTTTCAGAACGTATTCTTTAAGTTGGTTATTAATTGCACTCGCCGATGTAATATCGATAACAGGCGCATCGTTATCCCACTCAAAGTTGATATGAAGACCCGAATGGCTGCCTGGAATTAACTCATTACCCAGTACATCCGCTGTATATAAGACTAACCGTGCTGCTGTTACGTTTGAGAGCCCAGTGGCAGGGTTTATATCTACACTATCGATCTCTTTGGTATTAATGTTAACTTTAACGTTGGTCTCTCGAAGGCCAACTTCAAAATCATCAAATTCAACCGAACAGAATGTGCTTCCAAAATCTTGTATGTCGTTACATTGAAATTCACCAGACCAAGAGCCATTAATCTGATACTGAATAAAGGCGGATACGTCTTCTACACCGATATCATCAACAATTTTTAGGTCAACTTTATCGGTGCCTGCAAGTACATCACGGTCAATGCGTGTCACGATAGGCGCTGTGGTATCAATCTCCGTCCCATCTCGCGGTGGAATGACGCCATCTGTACTGCCATATGTACCTAAGTCATTAAGCTTCTTACTAAAGTCGACATAGTCGGCAGCATCAGTACCTGAAATATTGATACTTGGGTCGTTTACCACGATCAAAACGTGCTGAGATAAGTCACGTGTGTAAACGTCGCTGTTTATCTTTTTCTGTCCAAAGCTGAGGGGAGTCACTGCTCCTGAAGTCTTGCTCACTTCAAGACCATCAAGAACACCATCTGCAATAACATCCCGATATTGGATGTCAGCGAAGTGCATCGAAGTGTAGACGTTATCGCTGTTGCCGTATTTTTTTATAAGATCGTAAGAGTAAGACGAGTATGCTGTTAATAAAGCACCGTATTGATGCCCAGTACTAGCAAAACTGCTTTGCCCACCTTTGGTAATATCAATAGGTTTGGTCTCATTTACGTCAAAACCATACATGCTATTGATACTATCCAAAGCAGTTGAAAAGGCACTTTCATCTGTGGCCCCCTGAGAAATTTTGTACTTTGCCAAGCCTGCTGCCAAGTTCGACAGCGGAGTAAGCATTAACTTTTGCTCACTCCCCTCTTTAAAGTTCACAACACCTTCAAATTTAAGTGTCTTCGCATTACTCACAGATACCGTTTCATTTGTAAACGGATCGGTATAACTCCCCTCTTTTGCAACAACAAAAAGAGGCATTGACGACGATTCAAACTCTAGCAGATAGTTTCCGAAGGCATCAGACGTCGTGTTAGCCAACTTCCGACCTAAGTTTCCATTTTTGAACTCGAAAACCTCAATCTTGGCGCCATTGACTGGGGCGTCAAACACCATACCGGAAATGCTTCCTTTGCTTCTAGCTGGAGGTGTGTTGTCTCCTCCATCACCACCACCACATGCACTCAATAAAAGAGATGTAAGCGTAAGACCTAATGTTAATTTCAGCGTATTTTTAGCGAACATAGTAATTTGGCAAAATATATTTTCCCGAGATTATATTATTGAAAAATATTTTCTCAACGTGACATTAACACCAACAAAATAGGCATAAACACCAAGCCAACCGTCACTTTGACTGAATTATTAAAATTATTCTCACATCCTATAATTATTAACTTAGTTAAAACAGAGGAATTACTCATGCTTTAATGCTAGTTTTTATTTAAAATATTATACTCTACGCACAACTGTCAGTATTGATAAATCAACAAAACTAATGACTATTTTAATAATAAAAAGGAGTGTGCAAGCTCCTACCGTAGCCCTTATCACTACTGCGTTAATCATATTGATTAGCGTATCGCTTTCTCACTACTTCCTCACTCCTGTGGATAGGCTACCTACCATCAAGCCTTTAGAATTCGAAAGTGAGAATGTGCAGCCACCAATTAAAAAGAATACTCGTAGGCAAAAAATCACTATCGGTGTGGTTGAATACTCTTTTGTCGCTTCATTATTAAAATCAGGAGTGAGTCAAAAAGAGATCAACTTGCTATTAGCACTGATCAAAAGCAAGTTTAATATTATTGACTCTATTAAAAGAGGTGATAACTTTATCTTAAGAACTAAATTAAATAGTAAAAATGAAACTTACATTAGTTCTTTTTACTATTTAGGCAGTAAAACTGATTTATTTATTATCAATGATGGTCACGGCAACGTATTTGATGAGCATGGTGTGTCGATAAATAATCAGTTCATGTTTTCTTCACCCTTTGATAAAAACTACAGAGTGAGCTCTGACTATGACTTAAAGCGAACACATCCAGTGACCAATATAACGACTCCGCACTTAGGCACTGATTATGCCACACCTGTAGGTACACCGATTCGTAGTATTGCTGATGGCATCGTTTTAAAGTCCCGCTACAACCGTTTTGCTGGCAACTATATTAATATCCGCCACACAAATGGCTCTGTATCACGCTACCTACACTTATCTCAGCGCAACGTCCATATTGGTGAGAAGATCAGCCGAGGACAAGTGATAGGGAAAACGGGTAACACAGGAAGAACAACAGGGCCGCATTTACATCTTGAACTGCACATCAATGGTGTTCCGATTGATTACGAGCGATACATTCAAAGGCACCCAAACACTGACGTAAATATAGAAATGCTGATTGCAGCGAGAAAAGAAAAAGCAGAATTAACAGCGGAATGGCAACGGTATAAGTAGTCAAACAGGTAACAACAGCCACTTCGATTCGTGTATTCTTCCTACTGTCATTTATCCGCAACTACAGTAGACCATAACTTTGCTCTAAATCACATAAAACCTTTTCAAATAAGCGACTTTTACTGAAATTACATGTGGTCAATAAAAAATGATAATTTATCGATTTTACTGAAATAACCCAAGCATGTTCATACGCATGATGTTTTCTTGGATTTCTGAATCGTGCAAGTTACAGGTTGAGCACTTCTCTTTGCCTTCAATTTTGTATTTCAGACAGCACGTTTCTCGTCTCACGTAGAGCTTTTGAAAGCCATTAAAGGTCACCTTTTTTACCGTGTTTAACTCACCGCCTTTTGGTGTTACCGCGTTAAATAGGTTTTGCTGCCACTTTGATGCCGCTTGCACGTCTAGATCTAACCTGTCATTGGCTAATGGTTGATGCGCAAGTTTAGAAAACGCCAAATCACACGCGTACAAGGCATTCCCCCAAAACACTTTCGGGCTAACTTTCTGCTTTTTGTACAGCGGCACCAATGGCTCAGAGAGCGTCGTAATGACTTGCGCAAGTTTCTCATCTAAAGCCAGTTCTGACTCCACTTGCATCGCGTTTTCGTTGCCAGCCTCAAGAGCAAAGAAAGGGATTGCACTCGACACTTCAATGCTTGCGACACGATGGTCCTCACCAATCGTCAGATACAGATCATCGAGTGTTAACTGCAACACGCGATCAAACACCACACGGTGACCGACCAGTGACGTCAGCAAAATCGCGTTGAACACTTTCTGCCAAATCGGCACGGCAAATGGCAATTTCGCCTCAATAGAACCTGCGTAATCTTGCACAACAGCAGGAAACTCACGCTCAAACCATTCACTGGCTTTAGTGCCATTCGGCTGTTCAGCAAAACGTAAGCGGAAGAAAGGTTCATGGTGATTCAAGATGGCTTGCTGCTCGGTGATGCTCAGCGTTTTAACATTCTCAGGCAAAGCCACCAAAGTACGAAACTGATTAAACAGGTTTCCCATTAACGCGCTTCCTCACGAACATAAGCTTTTGGTAAACAGTAAACGTAGCCATCAATGACTTCCATTTTTCCTTCCACTTTAAACACCGATTCAAGGGTCGATTCAGTGAGCACATCCAAAGGCGATCCCTGTTTTAAAATCTGACCTTTTTTCATTAGTACCAGTTCATCGCAGAACTGCGCAGCTTGGCTCAGTTCATGCAGGACATAAACGATGGTTAAGTTGCGTTCCTTGTTCAACTTATAGAGCACTTCAAGTAACTCGAGTTGGTGACCTAAATCGAGATAACTGGTTGGTTCATCCAACAATAACCACTGCGCTTCTTGCGCCAAACACATCGCCAGCCAAACGCGCTGACGCTCACCACCCGACAACGTACTCACTACACGCTCTTCGTAACCAGCCAATCCGACAGAGGCAAGCGATTCAGTAATCACTTCTTGGTCACGCTCACTGTTGCCCTGATACCACTTGCGATGAGCAACACGACCAAGCGCAACAAGCTGCTCAACCAATACACCTTCTGGTGCCGTAGGATGTTGAGGCAGAATCGCAATGTGCTTAGCGAGATCTTTAAGCTTCCATTGGTTAAGCGCTTTGCCTTTAAAAGTCACGTCGCCTTTTTTCGCTTTTATCGCACCGGTTAAGGTCTTCATCAGCGTACTTTTACCGCACCCATTTGGGCCAATGAACGCAGTCACCTTACCTTCTTGAAGACAGATGTTCACATCGTTCAAGATCATCGTATCGTTGTAACCTGAAGTGAGCGATTGCCCTTCAAGCCCGTTTGAAGATAGGGTCATTATGAGTGTTTCCTTAACAAGAAGAGGAAAAATGGCACACCAAGCAGTGCGGTAATCACGCCCGCAGGAATTTCGGTTGGGAACAGTAAGTGTTTGGCTAAAACATCTGAAAGAGCGAGGAAGCCAGCGCCGAAAATCAAAGTCGTGAACATGGTTCGCAAAGGATCATTCGCACTGAGCAAACGTGCAATGTGCGGAATCACCAATCCCACAAAACCAATCGGCCCAACTGCTGAGACGGCAGGCGCAGTAATAAATACCGTACCTAAAAGAATCCCCAAACGCAGCAGAGCACCGTTGATACCAATGCCACGCAAAATCGCGTCATCGTAGCGTACCCATTTCAATGGCAAATACACCAAAATAATGAACGCTAAACAGGCCAAGAACCAAGGCAAAAGATAACTCACTTGTTCCCAACCTCGGCCGTACATACCACCCGCCATCCATTGCAATGCGATATCGGTTTTACCCTGACCAATGGTGAAGATTAGCGCCGAACTCAACGCGCCAAGAATCGCCGTGATCGCTACACCTGTGAGTAGAGTGAGACTGGTATTTCCGATTCGGCTAACGATCAAAACAGGAATCGCACTGAGCAAACCACCCGCCATTGAAAACAGCAGTAACGCGCTTTCTGTGGTGATATTCCAATTAAACCAAGCGGGCAACAAAATCGCACAAACAGCACCAAGAGAAGCACCAGCGTTCACCCCTAAAATACCGCTGTCTGCCAACGGGTTTTTGAGGGTGGTTTGCAGCAATAAGCCTGATACTGCCAGCATCATACCCGCCATAATCGCCAGCAAAAATCTTGGTAACGTTAGCGACCAAAATGGGTGGTAAGTACCGCGAGTAATAAACAGTTCACCTGCTTGTCTAAGCTCTGGGTTAGAAGCGATAAACAGTGCAGGAGCGAACACCAGCAAAGCCAAGCAAGGGAATAAGAAACGCGTTTTCATTATTTCCCTCTCAGCTTACGAACAATCAACATAAGAAACCAAGGCGCACCTAAAGTCGCGGTAATGACGCCAATCGGAATTTCCAACGGCATAAGCAGGGTTCGAGAAAGGAGATCTGCTGCGGTAACGAGTGCCGCACCAATCAAAGCTGCACCGCCAAGTCCCAACCCCATCATGCGAGCGAGATGAGGGGCAACAAGGCCAACAAAACCGACAGGACCAAATGCACCAACCGCAACCGCAGTAAGCACGACAGAGACAAAACCAAACGCCAATCTATAACGGTTGATCGCGATACCTAAACCACGAGCAACCGTGTCATCCAGCAGTAAGTAACCACGCTGTCGATGTGTCACCGCAAGCGATATAAACGCAGGAATGACGGTATAAACAAGCGGCGTAAACACCGACCAATTCGCGCCTGCGTTACTGCCCGTTAACCAGAAAAACAGTGACTCACTGTCTACGCGATCCGACAGAAGAATGTAGGTCACCGCTGCTTGGCAAAACGCACTCACGGAAATGCCAGCTAACGCCAAACGCGCTGGTGTGACGCCCTGTTTCCAACTAATGGATAAGGTAATGGCACCGCCAAGCAAACCACCTACAATCCCCCAAAACAAAGTTGGCAATGGCAGCAAGAACATGGTCGCCGTTAACACGCTAAGCGCAGCGCCAGACATCACACCGGTCAGGTTTGGAGACGCTAACGGGTTGCGAACGATGTCTTGCATGAGCGAGCCGGATACCGCCAACGCCGCCCCACCAAAGAGTGCGATTAAGGTGCGAGGTAAACGTAGTTCCCAAAACACTAAGGATGCTTGGTTGCTTGAATCAGAAATCAAAAACGCCATGATCTGCTGGGCATCAAAATGGTAAATGCCACTCGACAAAGACACATAAACCACACCTAGTAACAAAGCCGTCGCCAAACTGCGAACCATCACCGCACTTGGTTTGGTTATCCTAAGAACATGAGCCATTGATCACCTCATAAACTCGTTCAACAGAAGGCGCAGGGAAAAGATCGGGATACACTTTGTGGGCGATATCCATCGCGACCCAAATTCGTGAAAGTGGCCCTTCTGGCTCTCGCCATGTCATATCAACCAAGTAAACTCGATTGTTCTTCACCGCTTTTAGGCTTTGCCAAATTTTCGATTCGGTAAATTGTGGCTCGGCGTTCTGGTACATAAAAATCACATCGGGATCGAGTTTTACCAACCACTCAAGACCCACTTGCCCAGAAAAAGGCGTTTTCGTCGCGTACGGCGAGTCACCATTCGCACTTCGGATATTCAATTTTTCCATAAGAGCAACGGACATAAAGTGTGAGTAGTATGCTCGCGGAGTGACGCCAGCACTTGTCAGAAATAAACCAGAAAACTGTCTATTACCGAGCTTTGATTGCATTTCATCAAGAAAAGTCTGAAAACACATATTTAGTGATTTCCCTTGCTCTTCTCGCCCCATTGCCATGCTTGCACGCTCTACCGCAGAAAAACTGTCTTCTAAAGTAATCAAATCAAAACCGAGAGGCGGTGCGATTTCGACGAAGCGCTGATAGTAAGGCTCTAACATTCGCCCCAAACCAACAACCAAATCTGGCTTCGCATCGTACAAAGCTTCAAAGCTGGTTCTTGAACGATTACCAAGACTTGGCACGTCATTTAAAGCAGAAAGATAAGGAGGAAATCCACCAGGATAATCGGATACACCAACAGGCTTCTCACCCATTGCTATTACTAGCTCTGCACCAAAAGTAGACACGCTTGCAACACGCGGGAAATGGGTCACATTCGACGTCGAAATAGTATGGTCTAGATCATCGACAACTGATGCGTTTAATCCACTTGCATAAGCAAGCTGAATAGACAGCATTTGGCTAATTATTGAAATGATAACGACTGCTGTAAAACTGCCCATTAAATTACAAATGATAATTATTGATATTTACATTGCTTCTTTGCGTGCTAGACTACCACGTAATTACAAAGTGCTCAATAATCGCTAGCTAAATCAATTTATTAACAAGTTTATAAAAGACAACTTTTAGTTGCAGGAAGTTATGAAACTCAAACTATCTAAGCTAAATATTGCAGTGGTAAGTGCAATTACTCTTTCACCTTTCGGCGTTTCAGCGGAAAGTAACGACCAAGTCCAAGCAATGGAAACAATGGTTGTTACCGCAAGCCGTTCTCAACAGCTGCTTAACGACGTTCCTCGCTCTGTGACCGTTATCGACCAAGCACAACTTCAATCTCAATTGAGCCAAAGCCGCAGCATCAACGATGTGCTTTCAACCTTGGTTCCAGGTATGGGGACTTCTGTTCACGGTAACCTGAGCAGCAAAGGTCAAAACCAAATCCGTGGTCGTCGCGTTCTGTTATTGATTGACGGTGTTGCACAAAACAACAGCTTCCTAGATTTTGGCCAAGAGTTGTCGGCGATTGATCCGCAAAACGTTGAGCGTATCGAAGTTATCCGCGGTGGTTCTGCGGTATACGGCCTTGGCGCACAGGGCGGTATCATCAACGTGATCACCAAAATGCCAGAAGAAGGCGCAGTAGAATACCGCACTAAAGTTGGCACAAGCTTCCAAGAGTTTGGTAGCGATGCGTTCACTTGGAACGTGTACCAAGAAGCGACAGGCGGTGATGAGAAAGATCAATGGCGTTTAGGTTTGGGTTACGAGCAACGTGGCGGCAGCTACGATGCTAACGGTGACCGCCTACCTTCGGTAAACAACGAAGATGACATGGACAACCTAAACGTAAACGGCGTTTGGAACCGTAACATCGACGAAGATCGTTCACTGACTTTGACTGTTGGCGTTCGTAACATTACTGACAACGACGGCTGGTGTGCAGCGAATGGCGATGCAGCTAACGGCAAACCTGCCGAAGCGGTTCACTGTGGCCCAGGTTACAACAACGGCGTTGCAGGCAAAGATGGCGCGAAACCAAACGATGTGACACGTACGTTCGCTAACTACCAAGCGCGTTACCAAGATCTGGGCTTTAGCTTAGGTATGCTCGATGTAACGGGTTACTGGATGGCTCAAGATACTGAGACGTTCACGCTTGCGATGAAAGATAAGAACCCAAATTCTCCAACCTTTGGTCAAACGCTATATGGCCACAACGAGACAGATTTTGATCGTTTCGGCGTGAAAGCCAACATCTCTAGCCAAATTGATTGGGCATTCGTGACTTGGGGTATGGACGTTGAACAACAGTCGTTCAAACAGCCAAACAGCGTCGGTTTCTACAACAACACACCGGATGTAGAGCAATTTGCTATCGCACCATTCGCACAGTTCATTACTGATGTAAGCGATAACACGGTTCTTTCTTACGGTATCCGTTACGAGTACGTTCGCCTAAGCGTGGATGATTTCACGGTAGGTAACACGCACAACAATGCAGGTGATCAAGTTCAAGGCGGTGATCCGTACTTTGACGAGTTCCTATTCAACATTGGTGTGACACACGATCTGACCGACAACCACCAGCTGTTTGCATCTTTCGCGCAAGGTATGTCAACGAACGAAGCACTACGTGACATTCGTTCTGGCAACAGCTCAACAGTTGAAGGTGCTATCAAGCCAATTACTACTGACAACTACGAAGTGGGTGTGCGCGGTTTCCTTGGTGAAGCGGACTACTCTCTTGCAGCGTTCTACAGCGAATCTGACCTAGGTTCGACACTGAACGTAAACGAAGCCGGCGATGCGCTAGAAAGTACTCGTGCACCAGAAAAAGTTTGGGGTGCGGAAGCAACGCTTGGTTACAGCATTCTTGCTAACCTTCGTACAGACAGCACGATCTCTTGGCAAGAAGGTGAGCGTAAACTTAACGAAGACAGCGGCTGGGAACCACTAGACGGCACGCGTATCGCACCATTGAAAGTAACGTCTGTTATCAGTTACGACGCTTACGAATTCGGTCGCTACAACATGACGCTGGTTTACTCAGGCAACCGTGATAAAGAAGATGAAATCACTTCTGGCGCGAAATACGCAGTAGACAGCTACTTCGTTGCAAACGCTGGTGTGGACTACGATCTTCCGTTCGGTACGTTAAGCTTCGCTGTTGAAAACCTATTCAACGAAGACTACATGACGGCGTACGCGCAATCAGAGCGTAACAACTCACGTTACTACAACGCACCGGGTCGTCGCTTCCACTTGAACTACGAAGTGAAATACTAAACTTAAAACACAGAAAATGCGCTTAATCAGATTAAGCGCATGTCTTTCACTTCTACTGTTATATTCGTGATTTATTACCTTAAAATTCAAATTAGTGCCGAGTACTAGCTTTGTTTCCTAAATCAGGCAACTAAATCTTCAACCCATGAGCTGAGCAGCTAAGTTCACTCATATACTTAGGCTAATAGCCAGCCTCGCTACAGAACAACCAATTGGAAACACAACAACCAAGCTTTAATCACCCGCTGTTAACGGACATTTTTAATTAAGAGACGGTTCAGCTATGGAAGCAAATCAAGCAAGGGAACCAACCTGGAAGACCTCGCCTATTTAATGACTTAGCGATTACGATGGCTCCTATGGTTAAGCATGTATTTTCATTGCCGCTTAGTTAAGTTTGAGAAATTACAATGCTCAAGTTGGAAAAACCTACGCCATGATAGAAGTGTTAAACAAACTCACTTAGCTAGGTATTTCATCCTAAAGCAGATATAAAATAGCCCCTTCAAAAATGTCATAAACATAAAAAGCAATAGACTTATGAAGAGGCAATATCAAATTATGGTTGCACCAAATATCAATATATGGTTGCTTTTACACTTTTTACATTCAGTCGATTTACTCTTTACCGAACACGTTGTTCTCTTGTTCTTGAACACGGATGAATGTAGTACGCTTGGTTAGCTCTTTAAGCTTTGCTGCACCTACGTATGTACATGTTGAGCGAACTCCGCCAAGGATGTCTTGAATAGTGCCGTGAACACTACCACGGTATGGCAATAATACGGTTTTACCTTCGGCCGCACGGTAGCCAGCGACACCACCTGAGTGCTTATCCATCGCGCTCTTCGACGACATGCCATAGAATTTCATGAACTTCTCGCCGTCTTTCTCGATCACTTCGCCGCCTGACTCTTCGTGACCCGCTAGCATCCCGCCTAGCATTACGAAATCCGCTCCACCACCGAATGCTTTCGCTACGTCACCCGCACAAGAACAACCACCGTCACCGACGATCATGCCACCAAGGCCGTGCGCTGCATCGCCACACTCGATGATTGCAGAAAGCTGCGGGTAACCAACACCCGTTTTTACACGAGTTGTACAAACTGAGCCTGGGCCGATACCCACTTTAACGATGTCTGCACCAGCTAGGATTAGCTCTTCACACATATCACCAGTAACCACGTTGCCTGCAGAAATGACCTTGTCTGGGAACTCTGCTCGCACGCGTTCAACATACTCGACCAAATGCTCTGAGTAACCATTAGCAATGTCGATACAAATGAAAATAAATTCATCTGAAAGTGCCATGATGTCTTTGGTTTTTTGGAAGTCTGCGTCAGATGTTCCCGTAGACACCATAACGTTATTCATGGTTACTTTATCTGCTGATTTAGAAAACTCAGCCCAATCTTCTACCGTGTAATGTTTGTGAACAGCGGTCATTACACCATGCTCAGCCAGCGCTTTAGCCATTGCAAAGCTACCAACCGAATCCATGTTTGCTGCGATTACTGGCACACCAGACCATTGACGACCACTATGCTTGAATGTAAAATCGCGGGTTAAATTTACTTGAGAACGGCTCTTAAGGGTAGAACGTTTCGGGCGAAACAGTACATCTTTAAAACCTAACTTAAGTTCTTGTTCGATACGCATTGTGTAATTCCTTGATTCATATGTATATGTGTCATTTCAGAGTGCGTAGTGATTTCGTTGGCAGACGAGTTCACTGTTCTTCGGACACAAAAAAACCGGAGCGTTGGCAGACGCTCCGGTTTTCAGCATTATAGGCTGTGATTTATTTCCTACAAGTCTGATATTTGAATTTTTTTTGTGATACCATCTTGAAAATCGCATATCAAAAACGCTCCCCAAGTCACCAAAACCTCTTATTATTTATAACTATCAACAACTTGAGAAAGCACTTAAGTTAACCCATTGCGCAAACCTTTGCATCATATCTTAAAAATTAAAACGCATCACCTCTCAAATCTGCCTAAAACTCAATCACCTAATACTAAGATGCCCTGCTAATTCGTAAAAAAGTACTCAAAAAAATCGACCAATTTTCTCAAAAATGCATGAAATCTAATTAAACTCGATAGAGCTCTTGGGTGATAGCGGTACGAAGAGTGCTAACGACATCACTTGCCAAAAGACCAATTTGACCATTCTGACTCACGTTTATATCAGCAGCATGACTGTGAAGTACCACACCTAAACGTGCGGCAACAGAAATTGGTAAACCTTTGGCTAGTAATGCACCAATGACTCCAGATAACACATCTCCCATTCCCCCCGTCGCCATTCCGGCGTTACCCGCTAGACAGACGTACATTCTCGTTCCATCGTAAATAAGCGTCCCCGCGCCTTTTAAAACCACTACACCGCCATAACGCTCTTGCAGTTGTCTTGCAGCAGAGTATCGGTCACTTTCTATTTGTTGAATGGTTACATTTAGCAGTCGAGCTGCCTCTCCAGGATGCGGCGTGATCACTCGATGGTTGTCGCACACCAGAGTGCCATCGCATCGCTGGCTCAGCATCGCTAGAATATTGAGGCCATCAGCATCAACAACTTTAGGTTTCTGCTCTTGAGCCAGATATTGATAGGCTTGATAAGCCCACTCATCATCTCCAAAGCCAGGACCAAACACTAATACGTCAGCCCAGCGAATGCGTTTAGTTAAGTCGTTCTCAGTATCCCTGAGTAAGTCAGCGGTGATGCTCTGGCTCATTACTTCTGGGCAACCAACCTGCAGTGGAATAAGGCTACTCGTGTGAGTAATTGCGGCAGTTAAACCCGCTCCGGCTCTAATCGCAGCGGAGGAACATAAACGAATCGCTCCAGACATCCCTTGATTGCCACCAACACAAAGCAACTTCCCGTTGTCACCTTTATGGACCGTTGGATTTGGCTTGGGCATTAATCTTGAAACAACCTGATGATCAATACCTAATGCACTTTCTACTTCGATAGTATCAAACTTAGTATTGACGCCTAAACCACAAAAGTAGAGCTCGCCAACTCGATCTCTCGCTTGTCCAGTGCATAAGCCTTGTTTAACCCCAATGAAGGTTACAGTATGCTCGGCACGAATAGCATCACCTAAAACTGCACCTGTATTAGCACACAGACCAGAAGGAACGTCGACTGCAATCACAGGGGTATGAATTTGATTAATTTGGTCAATATAGCGACGATACTCCGAACGAACCTCACCGCTTAAACCAGTACCTAACATGGCATCAATGATCACATCTGCTTCTAGCAATGCGGTATTCCATTCATCCCAATCATTGTTAACACCGTCGATTGACTGCCAATCTTGGTATGCGCGCAAAGCATCACCTTTTAGCGCAGATACATCACCAATTTGGAAAACATGTACATTGAGTTGAGCTTGTTTCGCAAGAGATGCAAATACGTAACCATCGCCACCGTTATTCCCTTTACCGCAAATCACTAAGATATTTTTTGATTTAGGATACAGATGTAAAAAGCGCTCATACACGGCCATACCAGCGCGTTGCATTAAGCTATACATAGAAACACCAGCCATTTGCGCAGCCAGCGTTTCACCGTTTTTTACTTGCTCTGCGGTGTAGAGTTTTAGGGCGAGATTAAAGTCCATATTCACGTTCTACGCATTGGGAAACACAATTATAAGTATACAAAAAAGCCAAGGCGGACCTTGGCTTTTGAGAAAGTTTTTTATCGCTATTGATTCTGAGACATCAGAGCTTCAGCCGTCGCGTCTTGTATAGACAAAAACAACGAGTTGATTTTTCCAGTCGGTGTGCGCATTGGGTTCAACGTAACATTCTGGTACATAAACTCCGCTTGCTGCGTAACTGGTCGAACATTGCGACAGCAGAATAAGTAAGGTCGTTGTCGCCATGTGATGAAGCTGCGGCAGCCTAGGTCATACACTGGTTTTGTTTTTAATTTAAACCACTCCTGTGGGATTTCAGGGAAGATATCAAATATAGAACGACCAATCGCATCATGAGACTGCAAACCACTGTGATGAGTCATAAACCCATTCCAGACCTGTACATTGTAATCTCGATCAATGACCACTAAGCCCATGTCGACGTTTTGTACCATATCCACCATCCAATGGAATTGTTCAAACTCTGCTGGCATATTCAACATTAGAACTCCTCCATTAGATAAGACAGTTTGTTATCAAGCAGCGGCAAGGATTCATCCACAAACATAAACAGCAAGTCACAACGAATCGACGTTCCTTCAATGTTGTAGCTCACTTCGAATGTCATCGTGCGGCTGAATGCTCCAGTTGTAGATTCAATGATCGAGTCAATTGAGATATGTTGACCAAGGAGTACCGGTGGACTTTGGAAGAATCGGACTTCAGACTGCTCGCCTAAACCATTTAAGAACGACCCCACCAAAATATTAGAAATATCCATTAGCAGCTCAAGCTCTTCTAGCTCTTCGCTGTCTGCTGGTACTTTCATCAACTTTTTGAGATCAGATACGCTTGAATCACTCAAAATCACTAGCGCTTCGCCAGCAATACCTTCGCCACAAAATCCCTGACAAACGCCCGATACGTTGTCATGCGACGCCAAGTCGCGTAGGGCCATGTGAAGTTCGCTCACTTCAAAGATATTGACGTTCGGCAGAGGTAGTTGCACAAACACATCAAAGTGACGCGCCAACGCATCGGCTGCTCGACCAATTGAAACGTTAGCCACTTCCATGTAAATATCGCGACGACGTAAAATCGGTAACTCAATAGAGACAGGCGTGATAATTTGAGGACGAGGTTCTGGCTCGACCAACTCTTTAAGCGCCTTCTTGAGTTCATCTTTGGCGATCGGTTTTTGAATAAACGCTTTTGCACCCAGTGCGAACACGCGCTCTTTCGCTTTAGGTTGGATATCCCCCGACACAACAACCACCGGAGTTTTATCCCCCAACCGTTGCATGTGCTCTAGTGTTTCAAAGCCATCCATTTCTGGCATGGTCAAATCAAGAAACATCAATTTAAACTCGTTTTTTTCGAGTTCTTCTAGCGCGTTTTTTCCGTGGATAGCAAACGTAATATCGGCATTCAATGTGGCTGGTAGTGATCTCGCCATCTGTTTGCGTGCTAACGCTGAATCATCACAGATGAGTACGGGAAAAGACATTCAATCACCTTTTTATATTCCACAATCTGCGCCGGAGTCTAACAGATTGTTACAGCATGTAATACGAGAAAACTGACGAGTTTTTTATTTCTTTATTATTCAATAAGCATACGCAATATGAATGAATGAGTGAACAAAATGACTAAAAAGCAAGCATCACATTCGCTGTTTAGTGACATAAAACAAACATGGGTAAAACTCCTCCACCCAAAGTAAGCAAAAAGTTGCAGCTAACATCCAAAGCCCATTTTTGCTCGAATTTCATTCTTTCCATTTCCATAATGGGTAAACAGTAACGCGCTAAAACTAAAAAGGCACCCTGCTAGAGGATGCCTTTAATAACAATTTCATCGATAAGATATCAATTCTATGGCACACCATGACCTTTAGAAGCCACCCATACGCGATACCATTGCTCTCGAGTAAGTTCGATGTTCAATGCATTAACTGCAGTTTGCACACGCTCGATTTTACCAGAGCCAATGATTGGAATAGGGTTAGATGGCAAACGACGTACCCAGGCATAAATTACTTGGTCAATACTCGCTGCGCCCACTTCTTCACGAATTGCTTCTAATTCGTTACGGACACGAACAGCTTGCTCACTGTCACCACTAAAAATTGAACCTCCACCGAGGCAAGACCAAGCCATTGGTCGCGTACGCAACATTTGCATTTGGTCAAGCGTTCCATCGTGAGCAACCTCAAAGTTAAGTGGGTTGATTTCCACTTGGTTAGTAACCAACGGCTTACCTAAGCGAGATTGCAGCAGTTCAAACTGGCGTGGAGTGAAGTTAGACACGCCAAAGTGCTTCACTTTGCCGACTTTGTGAAGCTCAGAAAATGCTTCTGCAACCTCGTCCGCATCCATTAACACGTCAGGACGATGAATTAAAAGTACGTCGATTTCATCCACATTCAAACGTTCTAGCGAGTTATTCACCGATTGGTAGATATGTGCTGAGCTCGTGTCGTAGTGATTGATCTTACGCTCTGGCGTTTTATCGCCACACAAATTGATGTCGCATTTCGTCACGATCTGAATTTGCTCACGAACACTCTTGTCTAAAGCTAACGCTTCACCAAACAACGCCTCACACTCGTAATTACCGTAGATGTCGGCGTGATCGACTGTCGTAATGCCTAACTCAATGTGTTGCTTAAGAAATGACAAACGCTCTTGAGCCGTCATTCCCCACTCAACTGCACGCCAATATCCTTGAACCAGCTCTGAGAACTCTGGGCCTTTTGGTGCAGTTACTACTTTTGCAACCATGGGTTTTCTCCTTCAATTGATCTGCATTCATCGTAGTCTTGTTTTCGTACCGGCTCAACGGGTAAACTTTCGCAATTCGAACTGGAGTACGAAATATGTCTTTTGCCCAACGCCTAGCCACCCTGATCGGAGAAGAAAGCATCAGCGGGTTCGCTCGACGCGTCGATGTGTCTGAAGCTTTAATACGCAAATACCTTAAAGGCAGTGAACCTAGCCTAACCAAAGCAAATCAAATTGCAATGCGCGCCAATTGCTCTCTCGAATGGTTAGCAACGGGATGTGGTTATTTATATCGCCGTGCTGAAGTCGTGGATATGGATGCGTACAAACTTGCCTTTCAACACGTTATGAATCAGCCGTTGTCAGACGATGCAGAAGAGCTACACCGCAAGCTAATCGCAGGCTATCAATACCTGCGCGCTCACAAAAAATCGGATGGTTTTTTGGATGAATCAGCAATGGCGACCTTCCTATCTCTCCATAAAGAATCTAAAAACGAGTCACTTTGACCTCGATAATTTCGCCATCACTGCGCAAGTGCACATTTAAGGACGGTGATGGCGTAAGAAACTCGTCCGGTTTTACCCAAAGCAAACTTCGAATCGTTTCTTGTGGATAGCGGTTCATCAACAAAATAACTTCTTTATCGACAAGCTCGGAAGATTTCTTTTCCAGAGCTTCAACGACATCATATTGCTCTTTTCCGATAGTGACTCTGCGTAAAACTAACCCATCCTTTCTTAAGTTGAGAAGTAAGTCATTCAGACGCTGCCACTCGTATTCAGTAAGAAACGAGAACTGAGCACTTTCTCTTCTCAAAATCACCTCACCATACAAGTGCTGCTGGTAGTACGAAAAATCATCCAAACAAAATGCGCTGATAAACGTTGAGTTGTCTCGCAGCTGCACTTCGCAACCATACCAGCTTCCACTTTTTTCTATACGTTCTTTTAGATTGGAATATGGCATTGCTGACAACGTGTCTTGCCACCAGCTCGGCGTTGAAAGTGCCGGAAACGTTACCGAACAACAACATAAAGAAAGTAAGAGTCGAAGATAAAAGCGCATGCACTGCTCTAGTTGGTTGACATCGAACTAAGACATTACTAACTGCAAGAAAATGTTCAAGAGAAAAATAGTTGTAGGTGGTGATGAAAGTTATGACGCAGAAATTAAGAAGGCGCACATGTGCGTGCGCCTCTACCTCGTTACTCAATCGTGAGTGTGCGAATCGGCGATGTCTATTGATGCATCCCGAACATAAAACGAGGACTTACCGTAGGGTTTGAATCCATCCAAATTGTGTGTAAAACCTCACATCCCTCCTTCTGAAGCAGTCATGTTGCTTTACATTTAAAGCATGGTTCATTTTTCTCAAAAAACAAGTTTTTTACCCTAAATTATGAGAGCAATAGCACAATCTGAGTGAATGAATAATATCGCGACACTTCAAACACTCAATAGTGAAAAGCTAAATTGCATCTTTATTGATTAGGTCTAGACTCTGCGAAGCGTATACTTTCTTTCGTCCCTTCCCACAGCAACAGGAGAGCTTGTTAATGACCAAACGCGAGAGAATTGTGAAATCTGTGTTGGCGCACGTACCGAAAGATGCGATTAACCAGTTTGTCTCTCGAGGGTCAACACCATTTTCTGTTCTCATTATGGCCGCCATTGTGGGTACGTTGGCTGGTTTTGTCGGTACGTATTTCGAGCTTGCCGTTCATTTCGTTTCTGAAACACGAACAGAATGGTTAAGAAGCGAAATTGGTAATGTTCTACCGTTGTGGCTGGCAGCGGTTCTCATTAGCGCACTTTTAGCTTTTATTGGCTATTTTCTTGTGCACCGCTTTGCGCCAGAAGCGGCAGGTTCTGGTATTCCTGAAATCGAAGGGGCAATGGATAATATTCGTCCAGTGCGCTGGTGGCGAGTTCTACCAGTAAAATTCTTCGGCGGCATGGGCGCACTTGGCTCAGGTATGGTGCTGGGTCGTGAAGGTCCAACCGTTCAAATGGGTGGTGCTGTAGGTCGAATGGTGACCGATATATTCCGGGTAAAGGATGACGATACCCGCCACTCCCTGCTCGCTTCTGGTGCTGCTGGCGGTTTGGCTGCGGCTTTTAATGCCCCACTCGCAGGCATTATGTTCGTTGTGGAGGAAATGCGACCTCAGTTTCGCTACTCTTTGATCTCAATTCGCGCAGTGATCATTTCTGCCATTATGGCGAACATAGTGTTTCGCGCCATCAACGGGCAAGACGCCGTTATCACTATGCCGCAATACCAGTCGCCAGAGCTTCAAACCCTATGGCTGTTTTTATTGCTTGGCGCATTGTTTGGCGTGTTTGGCGTGATCTTCAATAAACTGATTACCGTGGCACAAGACAGTTTTGTCGCAATTCACAAAAACGATCGTAAGCGCTACTTGATTGTGGGTTCGCTACTGGGAGGCGTGTTTGGTTTGCTTCTTTTGTACGTACCCCAACTAACTGGTGGTGGTATCGGCCTTATTCCTGACATTACTAACGGTAACTACTCGGTATCTATTTTAGTTTTGCTTTTCTTTGGTCGTGTAATTACAACCCTGCTCTGTTTTGGTTCTGGTGCGCCGGGAGGCATCTTTGCACCTATGCTTGCTCTGGGAACCTTATTTGGCTATGCGTTCGGAGCAAGTGCTGATGTCTTGCTCCCTGCGCTTGATATCGAGCCTGGTGTATTTGCGATTGCGGGCATGGGTGCCCTGTTTGCTGCAACGGTACGTGCACCGATTACAGGTATTCTGTTAGTGATTGAAATGACGAATAACTACTACTTAATCCTGCCATTGATCATTACTTGTTTGGGCGCTGTGATTATTGCTCAATTGTTGGGTGGACAACCTATTTACAGCCAGTTGCTGCATCGCACAATCAAAAACGAAAAGTTACGCCAACAGGATCTACCGGAGAATCAATCAACATAACATTCTCTTTGTTATCACTTCGCTCCAGACTATCGAAGGGTTTGGAGCGATAAACTCTGCATTTTTACATCTTTTCCCAAATATTCGATACCAAACTCACAAAATTATCATTCTCTGATATTTGCTCACCACCTTTCATGAGAAACCCCTCTCCATACTTGTTAGTATTCGCTACTTAAATAGAGCATTTCATCCAAATCGTCATGTTTTGTTTCATTCAGGCAAAAATCAAATGGAGTAGATTTGAACTGGAGAAGACTTGTGCAGTTTTATAGTGTCCCGCCGTCTCAAGCCGCGTTGGCACTAGGTATGATAGGTTTAGGGCAAGCTTGGGCACTCTATGTTCCTGAGATTGGTGAACCGATACGCCCATTTTTGGCGTCACTCGGCGCACTTTTACTCGCCCCTGTACTCATAAAATATGCCGCGAATCCACGATTATTCATGGTCGACATTCGTCACCCACTGAGTGGTAGTTTAATGGCACCAATGAGTATGGCGTTACTGATCCTTGCAGATTATCTTGCCGCTGTAGCACCTATCATCGCTTATCCACTTTGGTTTATGGCGCTTTTGCTGCATTTTACTATGATGGTGCTGTTTTTTAGCTTTCAGCTAATGAACTTCAAAATGTCCAATATCGTACCGAGTTGGTTTCTTTATCCGGTGGGGCTGATCAGTAGTTCACTAGCCGGTTCTCAACTAGGTCACAACTTATTCTCCGAAACGTTAGCGATGATGTGCATCGGCATTTATTTCTTCATGCTGCCACTCGTGTTGTATCGTTTGGTGTTTTTCGGCTCTCTACCAAGGCGAGCAAGACCGACCCTCGCGATTATGGCCGCGCCGGTAAACTTGTCATTAGCAGCATACTTGGTGAACTTTCCCTTACCTGATCCGATACTGACAGGCGCATTGGCCGGGATCGCCATCACTATGACGTTATTGATCTACTTATGTTACTTCCGCTTACTTCGCTTGAAGTTTCAACCTTCTATCGCGGCAGTAACCTTTCCTTCCGTGATCAGCGCCATCGCAATGCATCGCTTGACTTCTTTTTTCGCCGAATCGCACCCTCACTGGCACTGGCTACACGACTTTGGTTTTCTAGAGCTCAGTATCGCGACTGTATTGGTTGTTTGGGTATCGGCAGGTTACGTCAAAATGTATTGGCCAGAAATCATGAAGTCATTTTCTAAACAAGCATAAAAAAAGGATGGCGTTTGCCATCCTCTTAGAATAGTGCTTGGTTACCTAACGTAAACCGTGCAGAAACTCGGCACGCGTTGCTGGGTTGCTTTTGAAGATACCGCCCAATGCTGTTGTCGTGGTTTCGCTGGTTGCATCCATCACACCGCGAGATTTCACGCAGTAGTGTGTTGCGTCAATCGTCACTGCCACATCATCGGACTCAAGCAACGTTTGAAGTGCAACAAGAATTTGCTGAGTCATACGCTCTTGAACTTGTGGACGCTGGGCAAAGAAGCGAACGATACGGTTGATCTTTGACAGGCCAATGATCTTGCCACGTGGAATGTAAGCCACAGCAGCCTTGCCATCGATGGTCACAAGGTGGTGTTCACAAGTACTGGTCACTGTGATGTCCTTCACGCGAACCATCTCGCTCACGTTCATCTTGTTCTCAATCACCGTGATTTTAGGAAAGTTGGAGTAATCCAGACCAGAGAAGATTTCGTCAACGTACATCTTAGCAATGCGGTGAGGGGTCTCTTCTAGGCTATCGTCAGTGAGGTCAAGTTGAAGTAGACCTAAAATCTCACGCATGTGGTGTTCGATCTTCTCTTTCTTCTCTTCACGACTTACGTTGTTTGGACGCATTGGCGTTTCCAAACCGCGTTGCTCTAGCGCTTCTTTTACTAACTTCGCTGACTCGCTAAGACCTGACATTCCACTTCCTCTTTTGTTTTACTTCAGCCTTCGTACAAACCCAATCAAAATTGCATTCATACTTTTCGCTTTGAGTTGCTCAGTTCGTGTCTTTACACCAAGTCACATCAGATGAAGGTACTGAGCTGATTTTCTTGAGCTCCGCAGGTTTTTTACCCCTTTTGGATGGCTGACAAGGATACTCGGATTTTTGAATAATTACACCCATATTTTATAGGTGGACATTCTTACTCAGTCCCCTTTTATGGTAAAGTTGCCACAAAACAAAAGAACACAGGATTTTCTCAATGGGCTGCTGCGACGCACCTGGCTTGATGCCAATTGAAGAAGCGATGGACAAAATGTTATCGCGAATCAAACCTATCCAAACAACGCTTTCTCTTCCACTTGCTGAAGCACTCGGTTTTGTACTGGCAGAAGATATCTTGTCTCCTATCCACGTACCGCCATTCGACAACTCAGCAATGGATGGCTACGCTATTCGCATTCAAGATCTTGAGTCATCTTCTGTATTGCCTCTGGCAGGTAAATCATTTGCAGGACAACCTTTTGAAGGTGAATGGCCTCAAGGTACCTGTGTTCGCATCATGACTGGCGCAAAAATCCCACAGGGTTGTGATGCCGTTATCATGCAAGAAAACACTGAAGTAACAGATGCTGGCATTCAGTTCAACCAAACCGACGTGAAGCCACAAAACAACATCCGCCCAACAGGTGACGACATCAAACAAGGCGACATCGTACTGGCAAAAGGTGCACGTTTGACACCTCGCGATATTCCGATGATTGCGTCGCTTGGTGTTAGCCATGTGACAGTAGTACGTAAGCCAAAAGTTGCTTTCTTCTCTACTGGTGATGAACTTAAACCACTGGGCGAACCGCTAGACGAAGGTCAGATCTACGACAGCAACCGTTACGGTATTAAACCACTTATCGAGAACTTCGGTTGTGAAGCCGTTGATCTTGGTATCATTCCAGATTGCCCAGAGACTCTGAAAGCAACCTTTGAACAAGCACAAACATTGGCAGATGTGGTTGTGACCTCAGGCGGTGTTAGTGTGGGCGAAGCGGATTACACCAAAGACATTCTTGAAGAGCTTGGTGAAATCGGTTTCTGGAAGTTAGCAATCAAGCCGGGTAAACCTTTCGCATTTGGTAAGCTAAGTACAGCTTGGTTCTGTGGGCTGCCGGGTAACCCTGTTTCTGCAGTTCTTACTACGTACGTGCTTGTTCAACCAATGCTGGCAAAACTTGCAGGCCATACAGAATGGAAAGCACCCGAATCTATTCCAGCAACAACCAAAACCGCCTTTAAGAAAGCGCCAGGTCGTACCGATTACCAACGTGGTATCTATACATTGGAAGATGGCAAGTTTGTCGTTGAAACAACCGGTAACCAAAGCTCTGGTGCATTCCGCTCAATGAGCCTAGCGAACTGTTTTGTTGTATTGGAACGTGAACGCGGCCGAGTTGAAGTGGGCGAAACGGTTCAGATTCAACTATTCAACTCAACCCTTTACTAGGAAGACGTTGTGGATATTCTTTCCGATCAGGAAATGTTGCGTTACAACCGCCAAATCATTCTTCGTCAGTTTGACTTTGAAGGACAAGAAGCACTCAAGCAAGCATCGGTATTAATGCTTGGTGCTGGCGGTTTAGGCTGCGCATCAAGCCAATATTTGGCGACGGCTGGTGTCGGTAAAATCACGCTGATTGATGATGATATCGTCGAGCTTTCTAACCTTCAGCGCCAAGTGCTGCACCACGATGCGGATATTGGTCGTAAGAAGGTAGACTCGGCGGCCAATGCACTACGTGAACTTAATCCGCACATTGTCGTAGATACCATCGCAAAACGTCTTGATGATACCGCGTTAGAGAGCCTGATTAAGCAACACACTATTGTTGTCGATGCATCAGATAACGTCGATACGCGCAATCAACTTAACCGCCTATGTTTTGCGACTAAAACACCGCTAATTTCAGGCGCGGCTATTCGTATGGAAGGCCAAGTGAGTGTGTTTACTTACGACGACCCAACTCAACCATGTTACCAGTGCTTAAGTGCCCTCTTCGGCAGCGGTGCGTTAAGTTGTGTCGAAGCCGGAGTCATGGCTCCTGTTGTGGGTATTGTTGGCGCAGTACAAGCGATGGAGACGATCAAAGTGATTGCTGATTACGGCCAACCAAAGAAAGGCAAAATTCTGATTTTGGATGCGCTCAGCATGTCTTGGCGAGAAATGAATCTGATGAAAATGCCCACATGCCCGGTTTGTAGTTAGCTCTATATCTCTAATCATTCCCAAAAAGCCCAACTCGATGTTGGGCTTTTTCTCATTTTGACAATCAGATTTACAACCCTTCTTCTTACAAATCTTAGCTCTATAAAATTCAACAACTTAAAAGTTGGCACATTCCTTTCATTACATATATCACGAACCAATGAGAGGGCGAATTATGAAAAGGACATCACTACTACTTGGGTCTCTAGTAGCGAGCGCTTACGCACAAGCGGCGGCATTTGATACGTGCCCAAGCCAAGCATACCTGTTCCAATCAACCCCGGTTCAAATCTATGGCGTCAATTTGGTTACAGGCTCTACGACTCTTTTAGAGGACGACACAGGTTTGGCTTCGGGCATCAACGGTGTAGGCTTTAACTTCACTGACCGTTATATCTACGGCTACGACACCACAAACAAAAAGATTGTTCGTCTTGGTCAAGACTTCCAAGCAGAGACACTTGATGTTTCGGGTCTTCCTACCGACCACACGTTTTACGTAGGTGACGTTTACAACCACGTCTACTACTTGTACCGCAAAGGCAAAGGACTTTTCTCCATTGACCTTTCTCCGCTCGATTCTGATCCAAATGCGACATTGAGCATCGTGAAAATCAGCTCAACAGCGACTGTGAACCTAACCGACTTTGCATTTCATCCAGGTGATGGCTCCCTTTACGGCATCGACAACAACTCTGGTGTGCTATATCAGTTCAACCCATCAAATGGTAGCGCAACTGCGATAGGTGACACAGGTGAGAAAGGCACATTTGGTGCTGGCTACTTCGATGTAAACGGCAACTACTACGTGTCACGTAACCAAGATGGCAAAATCTATCGCGTTGACCTTTCGGAAGGTAACGCAGCCAATATCGCAGCAGGTATCGTTCCTGCGGTTGAGTTTGTATCCAACGGTCCAAGCTCAAGCCAAAATGATGGCGCACGTTGTGCAAATGCTCCGGTGATTAACGAAGACGAGCCAATTGATTTCGGTGATGCTCCAGACAGCTACCACACAACACTTGCGTCAAACGGTCCTCGCCACGAAGTCGACGGTGTAACTTGGCTTGGTTCAGTCGCTCCTGATGGTGATGCCGACGGTCAAGCAAACGACAACTCTGTGGGCACAGCCGATGAAGATGGTGTTGGTTTTGTATCCGCACTTGACCCAGGCTTAAGCTCAATTGTGAATGTGACTGCTTCTACTTCTGGTTACCTATCAGCATGGTTTGACTGGAACCGCGATGGTGACTTTAATGATGAAGGCGAACAAGTCTTTACTGACCAACTACTGTCTGCGGGTAATAATCCCCTACCGTTTGTCGTTTCAACCGCTGCAACGGAAGGGTCTAGCTGGAGCCGATTCCGCTTTAGCCAACAAACCGGATTAAACTACGATGGTGGTTCGACATCTGGTGAGGTGGAAGATTACCCAATTACCATCACTGGTAATGGCTACTCAGTGGAATATTTCCCGAGTGCAGAAGATTACGCCACCGTCGCTTACGAAGATAACTGGCCATACACCGCAGACTACGATATGAACGATGTGGTCGTGAAATTCCGCATCACTGAAACCAGTCTTGCTGGTCATGTTGAGAATATTCAAATTACTGGTGACCTAGCGGCTTACGGCGCAAGTTACAAAAATGGCTTCGCAATCCGACTACCGGGTGTTTTAAGAAGCTCGATTGAAAACGGACTAACAACGCTCTCCTTCAATGGTGTAGAACAAGCATCTAATGGCTTGGAAAGTATTTCTGATGAAGCCATTTTCATCATCAGTGAAGACTTAAGCACACACGCGGCGAGCAGCTGTAGCTACTTCCGTACCGAGTCTGGCTGTGATGATAACGTTTCACTCACCTTTACCTTGAATGTGTACTTCACTGAAGGCTCTGACCGTTCAGCAATTCAAGCCATGCCATACGACCCGTTCATCTTTGCAACACCGGGCACTTACCATGGCGATGGTATTACTTTCCAACCAGGGCGTAAGTGGGAAGTTCACTTAGCAGACCAAGCACCAACAGAACAGTTTGATGACCAAAACCTCTTCGGTGTCGGCGTCGATGCAAGTGACCCTGCGCAAGGTGTGTACTTCAAAACAGCAAACAACTTACCTTGGGCACTGTTGATAGTAGAAGATTGGGATTGGCCGCTAGAGCGTGTAGACATGGTCGATGCATACCCTCAATTCCAAACTTGGGCTGAGTCTGGTGGCGAACGAAGCACAGATTGGCACACCGCTCCAACACCTAACAAATGCTACATTCCATAGGGAGATAACATTATGAAAGCACTTATCACAATCATCATGGGATTAGCACTAACGGCTTGTGGCGGTGGCGGCGGAGGTGGTAACAGTACACCACCTTCACCAACCCAAACCACCGTTGCAGAGGAAGACACAACCCAACAGGAAGAAACAACCGTAGAAGAGACTACCGTAACTGTAGAAAATGCAACCATGCAGGACCTAGTAGTACCGGATGGCTTTAGCTACAACCCAGTGACGGAGGGTACGCTCAATGTAAACATCAGTGGTTTCTCTTCACAACGTGCACACCTAAGCGTGTACAAAGAGTTTGTCGAGAACAGTTCAGGTAACTACGATGCAAAATATCCAAGCAAAGTCGCATCGGTTCCACTCAACAACGGTACAGCAAACGTCGACTTTAATGTTTCTGATAGCCAAGGTAGCCTACTTGTTGAAATTTGGTTCTATGACGGCAGTGACCCAATTCAGAAAGTGATTACTTCTGGAGACAACACTTGGACCATGTAACTAGATAGATTGAAGGCATGGCGAAAGCGACCTTTCATCATAAATCTTCAATCTCAAGCTTAAAAATCGCATCGTTCTTTTGAACATGCGATTTTTTTGTTGTAAAACAGTAAGATTATCCACCTAGCAAACTAAAGACAATGCAAGCACTGATTAGTACTGATGAACTCAATAGCTTTCTCGGCCAACCTAACGTCAAGCTCCTCGACGCTAGTATTGCGTTTCAAATCCCTTCTGAAGGCAAAAAGATTCAAGATAAGTGGATTCCAAATACTTTACGCTTCGATTACGACAATGACTTTTGTTTACCCGGTTCTTCCCTGCCGCATATGATGCCAACAGAAGAAGGCTTCAACCAAAGTGCGCAACAACTCGGTTTGAACAACGAAGATTTGATTGTGGTTTACGACAACTCTGGCACTTTAGCCGCGCCAAGAGCTTGGTGGATGTTCAAAGCTATGGGACATGATAATGTTCGAGTCTTAAACGGCGGCCTTCCCGCTTGGGTTGAAGCCGGATTCCCTGTTGAAAGTACCCTATCGCAACCAAGCGAAGAAGGTAACTTTGCAGGTAAGCTCAACCAAAATGCCTTTTTGAGTGCACAAGATGTTCTTGCTCATTCAACCAATAAAAGTGCCAACATCATCGATGCCAGAGCCAAAGCACGATTCCTTGGTGAAGTGCCTGAGCCACGAGAAGGTCTACGTAGTGGGCACATCCCAAATTCGGTTTGCTTACCGTTTCAAGAGCTCTTGACCAACGGTCACATTAAACCAAACTCAGAGTTGCAACAGATATTTAGCGCACTAACGATAGATAGTGACAATTCGATTATTTTTAGTTGCGGTTCCGGTGTAACCGCATGCATTTTATTACTCGCGGCGTATCAAATTGGTCTAGACAATCTGTCGGTGTACGACGGTTCTTGGACCGAATGGGGTGCTGACCACTCTCTACCTATCGAGTGTTAAGACAAGTGTCTGTTTAACAAAGTATCTTACGTTTATCTAAAGATGATGTGTTCCAATAAACTAAACGCAGCTTCTAAACCAAACTTGTCATTTCGAAATAGAAACTGGCTATGAGTGATTTGTCACCCCTCATAGCCTGACTACATCAAAAGCCGACTATTTCCGTTAGCGTTCAGATGTCGCGTTGCCGTGCATTTGCTCATCTAAGTTGAGCACGGTTAATGCGTTACTAACGCTCGTGGCGATCACGTCTATCGCTCCAGTTCTTAATGCTCCGAGTAGAGCGAGTGGCTTGCTGTTCTCAGCTGCGATCGCAATGACTTCCGAGATCGGCCGAAACTCTTCAATACCAAGTCCAATTACTCGGTCACTCATTACCGTGTTCGCTACATTACCGTGAATATCAAAGAAGTCATAACCTGCAAAATCCCCTACCACACCTTGTTGAAGTCTCGACTGAACCACTTCATCAGGCGTAAACCAACCTAAGTCGACCATGTAACTGTTTTCGCTCATGTCACCAATACCAACCAAAGCAACATCGGCTTTACGTGCTAGGTCGAGCGTTTGTTTCACGGTTGCATTTTGCATGAAGGCCAACTTCTGTTCTCTATTTTCTGCGTATGCCGGCGCATAAAGGGTTTCAGAGGTTCCCCCATATTTCTTCGCCAACTGACGACAAATATGGTCGGCGTTATACATACCGCCACGCGGGTGAATACCACCAATGCCACACACAAATTTACAGTCACGCGGCGTAATAACACCAATATGGTGAGCGACAGACGAAACGTTGCGCCCTTGTCCGACCGTCACCACCATGCCGTTTTTGAGCGTGCTAGTGAGATAATTGGACACCAATCCCGATACCTGTAGTCGTTGCGCTTCTTCATTCGGTTGATCAAGAGCAACAAGCGCGCGCTTAACGCCGAATCGCTCGATCAAACGTTGTTCAATCTTGGCGCTGAACACCGGATGGTATTTAACGGTAATTTCAACAATGCCTTCATCACGCGCCTGCTTGAGCATTCGCCCGACCTTTGCGCGTGATATGGCAAATTTTCTCGATATCTCTTCCTGAGTCGCACCGTCTTGATAATACGCGACGGAAATCTCTGTCAACAAATCCGTGTTTTCAATGGAAATATCTTGATTAGAACTGCTCATGGTTTCTCTCGCCCTTTAAGAGGATCGATATTGTATGCAATAAGTGAACATATGCTCATTGACTTAGCATATGTTCTTTATCAATTTAAACGCTACATTTGCTCATCGCAATAACATTTTCTCACTACAATTTTTTACCCTATTGGACAACGCTCAAGCTTTGAACAATAAGGGCAAACGTTTATTTGGGTTAACCACTAAACACACAGTAAAAAAACGTTGATGAAGTTCACTATAAGTCCATTTCAGCGATTGACTTTCAGCATAGATAGGATAAATATGGACACATCATTTACTCAGCTATCGATCAAATGTTCATAGCATTTGTTCGGTAACGAAATTTTCCGTAGTTGGCTGAGCAGATGTCTCATTAAATGCGATGAGACGGTTAGCTAACTCGCTTGCAAATGCACAAGCCGTGATAACAAAAATCACGCTTAAGCCCATTTAAATAGGATGATCGATTATGAGCAACAAGTTAGAGCAACTTCGTAAACTAACGACTGTAGTAGCAGACACTGGCGAAATTGATGCAATTAAAAAGTATCAGCCAGAAGACGCAACAACTAACCCTTCTCTTATCCTTAAAGCCGCTCAAATCGCAGAGTACGCACCTCTAATCGATGCTTCAATCGAATACGCTAAAGCACAGAGCAATGACAAAGCTCAACAAGTTCAAGACACTTGTGACATGCTTGCAGTAAACATCGGTAAAGAAATCCTAAAAACTATCCCAGGTCGTATCTCTACAGAAGTAGACGCTCGTCTATCTTACGATATGGAAGGCAGTGTAGCGAAAGCTCGTCAACTAGTAAAAATGTACAACGATGCTGGCATCACTAACGACCGTATCCTTATCAAACTGGCTTCAACTTGGGAAGGCATTCGCGCAGCTGAGATCCTAGAAAAAGAAGGCATCAACTGTAACCTAACGCTTCTATTCTCGTTCGCTCAAGCACGTGCTTGTGCAGAAGCGGGTGTATTCCTAATCTCGCCATTCGTTGGTCGTATCATGGACTGGTACAAAGCGAAAGAAGGCCGTGACTTCGAAGCTCAAGAAGATCCAGGCGTACTATCTGTAACTAAGATCTACAACTACTACAAAGAATACGGCTACAAAACTGTAGTTATGGGCGCAAGCTTCCGTAATATCGGTGAGATCTTAGAGCTAGCTGGTTGTGACCGTCTAACTATCGCTCCTGCTCTACTTGCAGAACTAGAAGCAGCTGAAGGTGAAGTAGTTGAGAAACTAGTTGATTCTAAAGGCGCAGCTGAGCGTCCAGCACCAATGACTCACGCAGAGTTCCTATGGGAACATAACCAAGACCCAATGGCTGTTGAGAAGCTGGCTGAAGGTATCCGCAACTTCGCCGTTGACCAAGGCAAACTAGAAGCGATGATCGAAGCTAAGCTTTAATTGCTTACCAAAAGCGAGTAGCCCGTCTACTCGCTTTTACCATCAGCACTATTTTCAAAAAATTCTATTTGAACTTGTTTCGGCGAGTTCCCTCTATTTAAATCAAATATCGAGAAGTAATCACTATGGATCGTAAACATCTAGCAAATGCAATCCGTGCGCTAAGCATGGATGGTGTTCAACAAGCTAACTCTGGTCACCCAGGTGCACCTATGGGTATGGCTGACATCGCTGAAGTTCTTTGGCGCTCTCATCTAAACCACAACCCATCAAACCCTGAGTGGGCAGACCGCGACCGTTTCGTACTGTCTAACGGCCACGGCTCAATGCTGATTTACTCTCTACTGCACCTTGCAGGTTACGAGTTGTCTATCGACGATCTGAAAAACTTCCGTCAGCTTCACTCTAAAACTCCTGGTCACCCAGAGTATGGTTACGCGCCAGGTATCGAGACCACAACGGGTCCGCTAGGTCAAGGCATCACTAACGCGGTTGGTATGGCTCTAGCTGAAAAAGCGCTAGCAGCACAGTTCAACAAAGAAGGCCACGACATCGTTGACCACTTCACTTACGTGTTCATGGGCGACGGCTGTCTGATGGAAGGTATTTCGCACGAGGCATGTTCTCTTGCAGGTACTCTAGGTCTAGGCAAGCTGATCGCGTTCTGGGATGACAACGGCATCTCTATCGACGGTCACGTTGAAGGTTGGTTCTCTGACGACACACCTAAGCGTTTCGAAGCTTACGGTTGGCACGTAATCCCTGCAGTCGATGGTCACGATGCTGACGCAATCAACGCAGCAATTGAAGCGGCGAAAGCGGATCCACGTCCTACACTTATCTGTACTAAGACTATCATCGGTTTTGGTTCACCAAACAAATCTGGTTCACACGATTGTCACGGTGCGCCACTAGGTGCAGAAGAAATCGCAGCAACACGCAAAGAACTAGGTTGGGAGCACGGTCCTTTTGAAATTCCGCAAGAAGTCTACGCAGAATGGTCAGCGAAAGAAACAGGCGCAGCTAAGGAAGCAGCGTGGAACGAGAAATTTGCAGCTTATGAAGCAGCGTACCCTGAGCTGGCAGCTGAATTTAAACGCCGCGTAAACGGTGAGCTTCCTGCACAGTGGGAAGAGAAAGCAAGCCAAATCATTGCTGATCTTCAAGCTAACCCAGCAAACATTGCATCACGTAAAGCGTCTCAAAATGCTCTAGAAGCATTTGGTGCTCTACTACCAGAGTTCATGGGTGGCTCTGCTGACCTAGCACCTTCTAACCTAACAATGTGGTCTGGTTCTAAGTCTCTAGAAGCAAGCGACTTCTCTGGTAACTACATCCACTACGGCGTGCGTGAATTCGGTATGACAGCGATCATGAACGGTATCGCGCTACACGGTGGTTTCGTTCCTTACGGCGCAACATTCCTAATGTTCATGGAGTACGCACGTAACGCAATGCGTATGGCTGCGCTGATGAAAATTCAGAACATCCAAGTGTACACGCATGACTCTATCGGTCTTGGCGAAGATGGTCCAACTCACCAACCAGTTGAGCAAATGGCATCGCTACGCCTAACACCAAACATGAGCACATGGCGTCCATGTGACCAAGTTGAGTCCGCTGTAGCTTGGAAACTAGCGATTGAACGTAAAGATGCACCGACAGCACTTATCTTCTCTCGTCAAAACCTTGCGCAACAAGAGCGCACAGCAGAACAAGTAGCAGACATCGCGAAAGGTGCTTACATTCTGAAAGATTGCGAAGGCAAGCCAGAGCTAATCCTTATCGCAACAGGTTCTGAAGTTGAACTAGCAGTAGAAGCAGCAGCACAGCTAACTACTGAAGGTAAGAAAGTACGCGTTGTTTCAATGCCATCAACAGATGCATTTGACAAACAAGACGCCGCTTACCGTGAATCTGTACTGCCATCAGACGTAACAGCACGTATCGCAATTGAAGCAGGTATTGCTGACTTCTGGTACAAGTACGTAGGTTTCGACGGTCGCATCATTGGTATGACTTCATTCGGTGAATCTGCACCAGCCGGCGAACTATTCAAAATGTTTGGTTTCACGACTGAAAACGTAGTGAACACAGCAAAAGAGCTACTCGCGTAATTGCAGTAAAAAGATAGTCAGTTTTCTCTATTGCGAATGTGAAAACTGAAAAGCCCCACCAGCAATGGCGGGGCTTTCTTTTATCTGGCTCCTATTCGCATAAACGCAGCCAGGACATAAACATCACAACTTTCGTTACGACTATTTGTCTTCAAATCGAAGTGCGAGCTGATAGAAATCTTGTACTTGGTCTTTCAACTGTCGGCTATTTTGCTCAACTGAATGTGTTGCTGCCAAGTTTTGTTCTGCGGTCGAAGCAATAGAATGAATGTGCTGGTTTACATCACTAGATAGCTTTAACTGGTTATTCGCCGCTTCTGCTACATCAACCATCAGCCCACTCATGGTTTGCATCATCTGTTCAACTTCAGACAAACGCAACGCGCTTTGTTCTGCTACTTGAGAACAGGCATCGGTTTGCTCTTTGTTTGCCAGAATATCTTTCTGCCAACTTTGAATCGTTGCCAACATAGTGGAGATAGAGGCTTGGATTTGTTCAGTTGCATTGGATGTTCGCCCAGAAAGCGCGCGGACCTCATCAGCTACAACAGCAAAACCACGACCTTGCTCCCCTGCTCTTGCCGCTTCAATCGCCGCGTTGAGTGCCAGTAAATTGGTTTGCTCTGCGATCCCACCAATCTCTTCCATCAAATGGTTCACCTTCTGCGCCTGATCACTCAGTTGATACGTCGTTTCCGTCGCTTTTTCAGCTTGAAGGCTTAACTTCGCTAGATTGGTGTGCGTTTGATCAATGGTCTCCTTCGCCATCAAGCATGACTTCAATGTATCATCAATCAACATATGGGCATCATTGGTACTCGAAGAAACCGAATTTGCCGACGACTCCACCTCTTGGGTAGCATCTCGCACACGATGAATATCGGTATTTTGCTGATTTAATGCAGCCGAGACTTCTGCCGTTGTTTGACTGAGCTCTTCGGCGCAATGCTGCAAAGGCAATGCGGAGTCAGTCATTCTTCCTAACACGGTTCGAATTCTTGCGGATAGCATTTTGATATGGAAATCGGCAATCGAAAATGCCGTGTTACCGGAATAGATCAAGCGACTTACGCTGTCATATTGCTTTTGTAACTTTTTAAGTTGCTGAGGTGTATCAATTAACTCTTGGCGGAATAACAGAGCTAGAACACTTGCAGGTAACGCACTTGCAAGCCAAGCCAACGGCCCTTCAACAGACAACGCATATGCGGTTGCAGGTGCGGTTAGTGCACCAAGTAGAATCGCATAGCGAATGGTTTCATTGATTTTCAACGACCAAGTTCGGCCAGACTTCTCTGCAGCACGCATGCTTTTGTAGGCTTTTGTCGCAATATCAACCCACTCTCGCTTTGGTTTCACGCGCACTGATTGATACCCAACAACATGGTTGTCTTCGTAGATAGGGGTGACATAAGCATCAACCCAATAGTAACCGCCAGACTTAGTGGCATTCTTAACCATTCCACGCCAGGCTTTACCTTGTTTAAGGCGTGCCCACATGTCACCGAAAGCGGCTTTAGGCATATCATTATGACGAACTATATTGTGGTTCTGACCGACAAGTTCTTCGTGAGTGTATTCAGCAACGCGGCAAAAGGCTTCATTACAATATGTAATAACACCTTGTAAGTTCGTTGTTGAGACGAGCTCCTCAGACTCCCTCACGAGAGTTTCTTGAGCTTTATGAGAAATATTGGCTGACATAGACGAAACTTCTTTAGTTTTTATTGATTTTCGGCAAGATATATACAGGATTTTTATTTTTATTACAAAAAGTTAGATAAAAAGTCTTATCAAATCGACATTTTTATTGTGGGAATTCACATTATCGATAAAAAGATAAAGAAGAGATTGTTGATTTGAGCTAATAAACAAACCCGACACGATCGGCCGGGTTATATATTAAGCCTTAATTAAGCGGTTTGTGATTCTGGCTTTTTATTCGTTTTTAACGCAAACATCGCGATAACGAGTAACACAAATGGAAGAACATACAAATTAAGATTCTGCCAACCTACGGTAGACTCAAGCCAACCAGATAGTAATGCGGTGATGGTGACACAACTGAACACGAAGAATTCATTAAACGCTTGAGCCTTGCTTCTGTTTTTCGCTTCATAGCTTTGACTAAACAGCCCGGTTGCTGCGATAAACATAAAGTTCCACCCTATTCCTAACAGGATTAAAGCAAGGCTAAAATGCCAGATAGACACTCCATGTATGTTAATTCCAATACAAGCAACAAATAGCAATCCACCCGCTAAAATCATATTCTTAGCGCCAAACCGCTCTATCAGACGGCCCGTGACAAACGCAGGTGCAAACATACCCAACACGTGCCATTCGATCACTCCCGCCGCTTTATCAAAATCAAAGCCACAACCAATCATCGCTAAAGGAGTTGCTGTCATTAAAATGTTCATCACCGCGTACGCAACCATTGCCGCGATAACTGCCAGCATGAAATTAGGTCGACGAATAATCAGTCTCAGCTTATCCGCCTTAGCGTGTAGCGCCTGCGTGTGTGCAGGTGGAAAACGAATGGTTTGTAGCACAACCAACGCGGTTATATAAAGCACGACAAGCACAGCAAATGCACTAATGTATAAGCCATCATCTGACCACTGCTGCGAGTACACGGCCAGATTAGGCCCAAGGATCGCCGCTAACACCCCACCCGCCATAGATATCGAAATCGCCCTATGCCTTGCCGACTCTTCACACACTTCAATGGCAGCAAACCTGTATAGAGTACCGAAACCTATACCAACACCAAGCAAAAACGTAGACATGCAGAACAGATAGAAGTTTTGTTGACTTAATGCATACGTCGCTAGACTAGCACCCAAAATGCCAATGACATTACCAAGGCTAAAACCAAGGCGACGCCCTAACTTGCCCATAATTAGCGACGCAGGAATTGTCGCGGCCATCAGTCCCAAAAACTGCAGTGCAACTGGTAATGTGATAAAACTTGATGACGGCGCAAGTGTTTTGCCAATAAGGGCAATAACAGATATGAGTAAAATATTCCCTGTCATTAATAAGGCTTGGCAGAGGGATAGAAGCCATACATTACGATTCAATTCCAAATTCCTTTTGGTTACAACGTATACAGATAACATATAGGAAAGCAGAAACAATAGAAAGATATGAGAGTAATTCTCAACAAAAAGAGCCAGAGGCATAGTACCTCTGGCTCTTCACTATTCACTTTTCGCTTTTAAAAAGTTTTTCTGTTGAGCTTACTTGTTGCGGCGCGCTTTTACTGCATCAGAAAGCTGACGAAGTACCGTTTCCGTATCTTCCCAACCAATACATGCATCAGTAATCGACTGACCATAAGTGGCTGCTTTGCCATCCACTAAGTCTTGGCGACCTTCAACTAAATGAGACTCGATCATCACACCAAAAATGGCTTCTTCGCCAGCAGAGATTTGTTCGGATACATCATCAGACACCAGCATTTGACGCTTGAACTGCTTCGAGCTGTTAGCATGGCTAAAATCAATCATCACTTTTTTCGGCAGACCTGCGGTGTCCAGCTCATCTTTAATTTGAGCTACATGTGCTGCACTGTAGTTTGGTTCTTTACCGCCACGTAGAATAATATGGCAGTCTGGATTACCAGCGGTTTCTACGATCGCGGAATGACCGTATTTTGTTACTGAAAGGAAGTGATGGGAAGCGCTTGCAGAACGAATCGCGTCGCTCGCTATTTTAATATTCCCGTCTGTACCGTTTTTGAAACCTACAGGACAAGAAAGACCAGAAGCTAGCTCGCGGTGAACCTGAGATTCTGTCGTACGAGCACCGATAGCGCCCCAACTGATCAAATCCGCCACGTACTGAGGTGTGATCATATCTAAGAATTCACTTGCCGTTGGCAAGCCCATATCGGTTAGATCAAGAAGAAGTTTACGTCCGATACGTAGACCATCATTTAGCTTATAGGTGTCATTTAAGTAAGGGTCATTGATAAGGCCTTTCCAACCAACGGTCGTACGCGGCTTTTCAAAATAAACTCGCATAACAACCTCAAGCTGCTCGCCCAGTTCATCACGTAGTACTTTTAGCTTTTTACCGTACTCAACCGCGGCAGCCGGATCGTGAATAGAACACGGGCCAACGATCACGAGTAATCGATCGTCTTTTCCTTCAAGAATATTGTGAATGGCGTTACGGCAATCAAAAGTGGTCGAAGAAGCGGTTTCAGTCGCTGGGAACTTCTCTAATACTGCAACAGGTGGCAATAACTCTTTTACTCTATTTATTCTTACATCATCAGTTTGAAACATTACTTCTACTTCCTGGTTTTATTTCCGACCCCATTTTTACCAACTGAACTCATTGCAACATTGTTCACAAAGCGAGCAGCATCAAGGGCTGTGGTCATTTTCTGTCTAGCGTTTAAGTAACTTATCGGCTTAGGCGTAGACTTGCAATCAGTTTTTGCAAATAAATGCAAACAAAAACCACCTGTTAACCACCACGCACAGTGTAAAGTAAAGTTTACGAAAAAAAGTTCAAAATAATCATCAATTTTCTTATGCACCAAAAAATCTTTACTACAATGTAAGAAATATCAGAAGTTTGTGAGGTATTTTTGGGTAGTAAATGTTGATCAAGTTCAAATATATTGTTGCTTGATATGAAATGATTAGAATATTAAACTAATTTCTTATAAACGCTGGTTTTTTCTAATTTTTTGATAAAACGAAGTAGAAGTTAATATGCAATCAATACAAGGAAACATTATGAACAAAGTAGCAATTGCAGTAGCAGCAGTGGTAGCTGGTAGTAGCGCGCTTTTAAACTCTGCTCAAGCTGAAATGTACATCGGGGGCAAAGTGGGCATGACTACACTTGACGACGCTTGCTATCTAAATAGCCCTTGTGATGATGAAGCGTTCGGTGCAGGACTACATATCGGTTATGACTTTACCGATATCATCGGGCTAGAGTACGGCGTAGACTTCTTAGGCGACTATGAAGGAAACTCTAGGTCAGGGGCTAATACGATTAATACGATTGACGGCAATCTAACGGCTTTAACACTTGCACCTAAATTCAACTGGCACTTAAACGACTCTTGGAATCTGTTTGCTAAGATCGGTGGTGCTTACATGATGTCTGATGACGAAACAGACTTTGTCCCAACAGGTTCTTTGGGTGCTGAATACTCGATCGATAGAAACTGGAGTGTTCGCGCTGAATACCAACGTTACCAAGACATGTCTGACGACGTGTGGGACGACATGGATGCTAACTTCTTTGGTATCGGTGTTAACTACAAATTCGCAGCAGCTCCAGTTGTTGCAGCAGTTGTAACGGAAGAAGTGATCGAGCCAGATCCAGAACCAGTGATGATGAGCAAGGTGCACAAAGAAGAGTATGGTACAGGTACGTTTGAATTCGATAGTGCTAAGTTAACAGAGTCCGTTTCTGAACGTCTGGACAACTTTGTTTCATTTTTGAACGAATATCCTCAAGCTCAAGTAGAGATTACTGGTTACACGGATAGCTCAGGCCCTGCGGCATACAACCAAAAACTGTCTGAGCGTCGTGCTCAATCTGTTGCTGATTACCTAACCGCAGCTGGCATTGGTTCAGATCGTTTGACAGTTAAAGGTATGGGTGAAGAAAACCCAGTTGCTGACAACAGCACTCGCGAAGGTCGTGAGAAAAACCGTCGCGTAGAAGTTGTGGTACCTTCATTTGAATACCAAGAGCTAGTTCAACCAGAATAAGCATCTATGATTCATGATCGATGATGTGGTAAAAATTAATGGGGTGCATTTGCACCCCATTTTGATCTCATATTAAGGGATATTGCCACTATGGTTTTGGGAAAAAGATCAACTCATTATCTTGCACCATAACGCAATCCATACCAGCTGCATGCGCCGCTCGCTTCCCCAGCTCAGTATCCTCGAACACAAGACACTGTGACGCCTCCAAGTCGAGTTGTTCCGCGGCCACCAAAAAGGTATCTGGAAAGGGTTTATGGTTCTCTACATCACTCGCGGTTACTACAACATCCAACTTGTCTAATAAACCTGCATGACTTAATAAGCGCATGGCACTTTCTCGTTGGCTGCCAGTCCCGACTGCAATTTTCTTATGGCCTAAATATTCCTCTAACACGATGTTCGTGCAAGGAATAACGTCACCATGAAGCTCCATAGCAGCGAATGTTTCCATTTTAAATGTCGCGACAGTTTTAGGATCTAATAAAAGCTCATGCACACGATTTAGTTCCTCAACAATTTTAAAGCTCGGCATCCCTCCCAAACTGTGAAACCATTCCTGGCAAAACGGAAAATCAAAACGCTCAGCAGTTGCTTGCCAAGCTGCCAAGTGGGCTGGCATGGTATCGATTAGAGTACCATCCATATCAAATATGAATCCCTCATAGGGTCTAAAATCAATCGTGCTCATGTCTTTTCTTCTATTTGTGCATCTGTAATGTTAATTTATCAGCTCTTTCAATCGTCCTTACCGGCATTTACTTATCATGCTCAAAATTTCGAACTCCGTCACAATTCAAGAGTGGGAAATTCAATTATCCCCAATTAGAGCTCAAGGAAATGGTGGCCAGAACGTTAACAAGGTAGCGTCCGCTATACACCTGCGCTTTGATATCCGGCATTCCAGCTTACCTGACTTTTACAAAGAGCGATTACTTGCACTTTCTGATAGTCGTATAAGTAAAGATGGCGTGATCATCATCAAAGCGCAACAATTTCGGACACAAGAACAAAATAAGGAAGACGCCCTAAATCGGCTTCAAGCATTGATAAAAGCTGCCGCTTTACAGGAGAAGAAGCGTATTAAAACGAAACCAACCCGCGCTTCTCAACGCCGACGACTTGATACAAAAAACAAGCACGGAGCGAAAAAACAGCAACGTAAAAAAGTGCTGTATTAGTGAATGTCGTTTTCTCGACATGTTAGTTGAACAACGTTTGCTAGCCCTTGGAAATCTCATTGGATTTCTCTTTTTAGTTACTTATTCAGGAAACAACAATATGACTATTAGGCAAAAACTCTACTTCCTCGGAGTTATCGCCATTTTAGGCATCGTGGCCCTTTTGGGTACGTCATCCCATTTTGAAAACAAGAGCAATGATCTAAATCACGCGATCAAACTCGTTGGTGATCTAGAAATACGCTTACTCAACTTACGCAGAAATGAAAAAGATTTCCTACTACGTAGTAATGACAAATATCTAAATAAGTTTGACGCCAATGTTGACAAGTTTATAGACACAGAAAAAGAGCTTGCGAACATACTCAAGAGTAATGAATTACCTTCCAGTCAACAATTTAAGCAAGACTTGCTCGCATACCAAAGGGGCTTTCAGAATCTGGTCAGCGCTTACCAACTATACGGGCTTGATTCAAAGAGTGGGCTTCTCGCTGGTTACGAACAAGCACTATTAGAAGCAAAACAACGTTCAGACCACCAGCAGTTATTGGCATTAGTCCGTTTTGACTCTGCGGTAAAAGCAGGACTATTCAATAGTGACTTGCTTGAGGGGCAATATGCTCCGGAGCTTATCAAAACAGGTAAGCAATTGGCGGCCCAAAAGCAAGTTGTTGGGGTTGCTTATGACAAAGGCCTACTCGGTGAAACTCGCGCATTATCCCATGCCGTAGAAGAGCAATTTGAAACCTTTTCCACAGCCCTTAGCTCTGCTGCCGCACAACGTGATGAACAAATGTCGACCATCAAGCAGGTCATTACAGCTCTGATCTTAGTCGTTATTTTCGCATTGATTTGGCAAATTTCACGTTCAATCAATACGCGAGTGAATAGCTTACTTGGCACCATTCGAAGTATCAGCGAAACGAACAACATGGGACTTCGATCTGATTTGAAAGGTCAAGACGAGCTATTTGATATCAGTCATCACCTCAATGACCTATTGGATAAGCTTGAGCATCTAATTAGTAGTACCCAAGAAAAATCGGCGCAACTCACTGCAAGTACCGATAATATGCATCGTGAGTTAGAAGGCGTTATGGAGCAATTCCACACTCAAACTGACCACACTGCATCAATGGCGACGGCAGTTCAGCAAATGGTTGCCACAATAGGTGAAATCTCTGAAAGCACATCAGTTGCGGTAGAAGGCGTACATCAGGCAGCGAATAATGCCGAACAAGGTCGAGGAGTTGTTGAGGCGACGGTAACCAACATCGGTCAACTAACCACGATTTTATCAAACAGCCAGCAGTCGATTGGCTCGCTGAATCAGCATGTAGATAAAATTGGTGGTGCCGTGAACATCATCCAAGAAATTGCAGAGCAAACCAACCTACTAGCTCTCAACGCAGCAATTGAAGCCGCGCGAGCAGGCGAACAAGGCCGCGGGTTTGCAGTTGTCGCCGATGAAGTACGCGCCCTAGCTAGCCGAACTCATCAATCCACAGAGGAAATCACGCGGGTCGTTGCAGATATTCAAACTCAAATGTCTACAGTTGTTGCTGATATTGATCAATGTAACGATCAAGGGCAACAAACACTTAATGCTTCTGAAAAACTGGATTCTAGCCTACAGCAGATCATCACTGACATGCATTCAATTCAAGGTAATTCGGAGCGCATAGCTTCAGCAATTGAAGAACAAGGTATCGTTATGAACCAAGTTAGCGGTTCAATCACCGAGCTAAACGCAATATCTGAGAATAACATGCAATCCGCTCAGGAATGCTTGCATGAAGTGAACTCTGTCTCTGCTCAAGCTCATGATATGGATGAAGCCGTTGCACAATTCAAAACTGCGCTAAAATAACCCTTTTTCAAAATAGAAAGCCCGAGGCAATCATTGCTTCGGGCTTTTTTCAATTGTCACTTCGTGCTTACTGCGCACTTCGGATGTGATTATTCATCATCAAGAGGAACCAGCTTGGTGTTGCCGCCATGAACTTTCTCACGCTGTCTTTGCACCAGAGCGTAGAAGCCTGGGATCAAGAATGTACCTGCTAGAAGCACACACAATAGACCACCAATCAGCGACACGCCGAGTGAGTTTTGACTCACGTGCCCCGCGCCAGCGGCAAAGATAAGCGGGAAGATACCCAGGATAAATGACCAAGAGGTCATATTCACAGCGCGGAAACGTAACGTGCCTCCTTTAACCGCTGCACTATCGATATCAGCATCTTTTTCTTCACGCTCTTGCTTGGCGAACTCCACAATCAAAATTGCGTTTTTCGCCGCCAAGGCTATGAGCAAGACAAGACCAATTTGGGCATACAAGTTAAGCGGCGTGCCAGTTAGATTCAACGCAAGGAAGGAACCTAACGTTGCTACTGGGACCACCAAAATAATAGCCAGTGGAATACTCCAACTCTCATACTGAGCCACCATAAACAAGTAAATGAAGATCAAAGCCAGCGCAAACGCATAAATGGCTTGGTTACCCGCAAGCACTTCCTGATAAGCCATACCTGTCCATTCATACGTGTACCCTTGCGGAAGAACTTCAGCAGCAACGCGTTCCATTGCTGCAATCGCATCACCACTAGAGTAACCCGGAGCTGGTTGGCCTTGAATGATAGCACTGCGGTACATGTTGTAACGCCACGCCACATCAGGCTCAAACACTTGCTCGTAGCTCACTAGCGTACTTAACGGGACCATATCACCGTTCGAAGAACGAACATGGAAACGCTCTAGATCTTCCATGCTGCTACGGTGCTGGCTATCAGCTTGCATGGTTACGCGGAAGTTCTTACCAAACATGGTGAAGTCATTCACATAAAGCGAACCTAAGTTGCCTTGCAAGGTTTGGAAAATAGACGACAGCGAAATACCTAATTGCTGCGCTTTCTCACGATCGATATCAACGTAGTAGTGCGGAACATTCGCGCGGAACGTGCTAAACGTGTAGGCAATTTCAGGCGCTTGGTTAGCCGCTTGGATCATTTCTCCCATGACCATCGACAAGTCGGTACGACTTCGCCCTAGCGTTTCTTCAAGCACAAACTCAAAACCAGACGCAGCGCCCATACCTGGAACCGCCGGTGGTCCCATCGCAAAAACAACCGCTTGAGGTAACTCTGTCGCCGCTCGCCCGTTAATACGTGCCGCGATAGCATTAGCAGAGTGCTCTCCTTGCAGCGAGTTACGAGTATCCCAGTCATGCAATTTGATAAATACAGAAGCACCGTTTGATGCTGCTGCGCCTGTCATAAACGAGTAACCGTTCGCAACCGTCACACCATCCACACCAGGTTCTTCACCGATCATTTTCATTAAATCATTGGTGACTTCTTCAGTACGTGATAAAGAGGCTGAATCTGGTAGCTGTACGTTAACCAGCAAAATGCCTTTATCTTCTTGAGGAACAAACGCTGTAGAGGTGGTTTTCGCAAAGAAAGTGACCGCTGCGATAGCAACTATAAAGAACGTCACGAGCAGTAAAGACTTCTTCACCAAGAAACCAGCGATCTGGCCATAACGCGTAGTAATGCGCTCTAAGCCTCGGTTGAAAGCCTGGAACCAGTTAGCGGTATTGCCCCCACCCTGCTTCAATACCAGGGAACAAAGTGCTGGAGACAGCGTCAATGCATTGATGGATGAAATCACAACCGAAATACAGATGGTCAAAGCGAACTGGCGATACATGATACCGGTGATACCTGGCAGCATGGCAACAGGTATGAATACCGCAAGTAGGACCAAGGTCGACGTGATGATTGGGCCCGTTACTTCTTTCATCGCTAGCAACGTCGCTTTACGCGGTGAAATAGTTGGGTCTTTCGCCATGGTAGTATCGACGTTTTCGATAACCAGAATCGCATCATCCACCACGATACCAATCGCAAGGATCAAGCCAAACAAAGTAACCGTATTAATGGTGAAGCCCGTTGCCTGCATGATGGCAAACGTACCAATCAGAGAAACGGGGATCGCGACAACAGGAATCAACGTTGCACGCGCACTACCCAAGAACAAGTAAGTTACAGCAATCACCAATAGAATCGCTTCAATCAGTGTTTTTACTACCCCTTTGATCGATTCAGATACGAACACGGTTGTATCGTAGCTGGTCTCGTATTCCATTCCCTCTGGGAAGTTTTTGCTCAAGCCCTCAAGGAGCTCCATGACGGCCTGACCACTTTCTAACGCATTCGCATCCGATTGAAGAGACAACGCAACGATTGACGCGTCCTGGCCACGGAACTTACCGTTACCATCGTAGAACTTTTTGCCTAGTTCAACGCGAGCAACATCTTTCAGATAAACCGTAGAGCCATTGGGATTAGCTCGAAGGACTACGTTCTCAAACTCACTCACGCTTTCCAAGCGACCTTTGGTCACAAGGTTAAACTGAACTTCTTGCGGATTGTTGTATGGTGCTGCACCTACACGCCCTGCCGCAACTTGAACGTTCTGTTCAGCCAAAGCGGCGTATACGTCTGACGTGGTTAGCTTAAGGTTGGCCATTTTTTCAGGATCTAACCAAACACGCATTGCGTATTCGCCACCACCAATCACGTTAACTTCACTGATACCTTTCGCACGAGCCAACTGATCTTTTACATTCAAGTTAATGTAGTTAATCAAGAACTGATCATCGTATTTGCCATCAGGTGAATAGAAGTTAAGTACCATCAGCAGGTCAGGTGAACGCTTTTTCACCGTCACACCAACCATGCGAACTTCTTGAGGCAGTTTTGACTCAATCTGTGACACGCGGTTTTGCACGTTAACTTGCGCCATATCTGGATCGGTGCCAACATCGAACGTGACGTTTAGGCTGTAAGAGCCATCGTTCGCGCTCTTTGAAGACATGTATATCATATCCTCAACGCCGTTGACTGAGGTCTCTATGGGGTCCGCAATGGCCTGCTCGACAACTTCCGCACTCGCGCCAGTGTAGTAAGCCGAAACGCTTACTGATGGCGGGCTTATCTGTGGATACTCAGCCACTGGCAAAATCGCCAGTGAGATCGCGCCGGCTAGCGTTAATATGATCGAAATAACCAGCGCGAATTTAGGTCTCTGAATAAAGAAACGACTTAACATAGTGCCCCCTACTGCTTATCTTCAGCAGGTGCTTGAAGGCGCACTTCTACACCATTACGCACACGTTGTAGGCCTTGTGTAATAACCGTATCTTCCTGATCGAGCCCTTCTCGAATGATAATGCCTTGTTCAACCTGAGGGCCAAGCTCGACGTTACGACGCTCTGCCACACTTCCCTCAGCCATCACCATCACAAAGTCACCTTCTAAGTCAGTCTGTACGGCACGTCGTGGGATAACAATAACGTCTTTCGTGTTCTTATCTCTCAAGTTCACTTTGATGTGTTGACCCGGAAGTAACTTCTGCTCTGGGTTTGGCACTAGCGCGCGCATAGCAATCGTACCCGTTTTGGTGTCAATACGATTACCTAAGAAATCAAGCTTACCAAGATGCTCAAAAAACTGTCCATTTTCCAGTTCAAGCTGAACTTCAACGCGGTTTGATTCAGCCGAGCCATCACCTTTTACTTGATCCATACCCATAGCTAAACGCTCACGCTCACTCACACTAAATGAGGTATGAACTGGATCTAAACTCACCAGAGTTGTCAGCACGCCAGATGACGGAGAAACCAGATCACCCGTACTAACTTTGGTATCACTAATACGTCCGCCAAAAGGTGCTCGGATTTGAGTATAGGAAAGGTTAACTTCAGCAAGTTTAAGTTGAGCATTTGCCGCTTCTAGCTCTGCTCTCGCACCAAGAAGTGCCGCAGTTAAAGCATCAAACTCAGATTGAGAGATACTACCGCGAGGCAACAAGTTTTTACCTCGAGTATGATCTAATTCGGCTTTTTTTAGCGCCGCTTTAGCTTGTGCAAGTGCGGCTTTAGCACTCGCGACTTGGGCTTCAAAAGAAGATGGCTCGATAGAGTAAAGGAGCTGCCCTTTTTCTACCATTTGCCCCTCTTCAAAGTGACGAGCTTTTAAGTAGCCAGAAATCTGCGCGGTAATATTGGTATCTTCTACTGCTTCAATGCGACCGATATAAGACTTGCTCGGTTGGTAGTCGATAACCGTGACATCCTGAGTCACTACGAGAGGCGCTTGACCTTTCGTTTGGGCATTATTAGCTTCCCCGCATCCAGCGAGGATTGCTGTAGCCGCCATTAGTGCGACAAGTGGTTTCTTTTGCATGTATTTACCGTCTTTATAGAACAGGATATTGTTGAATTCCTATCAACCTTACTCCTTGCTGCCACTGAAAACTTCACTGAAAAGCGCCCAAGGTGTTTCTAAATGTAAACATGAGAAACAAAAGGAAAATAAAGTAATTTAGTTAACAGTGGTATTCAATGAGCAATATACATACAACTCAATCATAACTATTTAATATACGCCTTAGGAGATCGCGAATTTTAGCGTGTGCTTGGAAACACTAACGGGAGTATTGTATTCGGGCGTAAAGTGAGATTCAGTGCTCAAGATAAGAACGTTTTGTGGCTAAAAAGGTAAAAAGTGACGCCTTCATACTCAAGACCCCGATTTTGACTATTTTTTTAATATAAATGGGTTATCATTCAATTAATTCAACGCCTTCGACAGAGAGGATGACTATGATTTCTAAATGGGCGAAACGCTTTTACCAGATGGCAGAACTAGTGGCGTCTTGGAGTAAGGACCCATCAACACAAGTCGGTGCCGTTATTACTAAACAGAATCGCATTGTATCTGTTGGATTTAATGGCTATCCGCATGGTGTTTCTGACAGTGTCGACACCGATGAGCGCGAGTTGAAATACCTTAAAACACTGCACGCGGAAGAGAACGCAATTTTGTTCTCAAAACGTGACTTAGACGGATGTGATATTTGGGTAACGCATTTTCCTTGCCCTAACTGCGCGGCAAAGATCATTCAAACAGGGATCTCACACGTACACTGCCCTGAGCAGTCTGAAGACTTTTTATCTCGCTGGGGAGATAAAATCCAAGTCAGTCAAGATATGTTCGATCAAGCGGGTGTGAAAGTCGACTGGTTACCACTAGAAGACATTGAAATTGAAGACAAAGACGTGCGCTAGTATTCCATCTTAATATTTAAATAGCCCAGGAAGATCTGGGCTATTTTGTTATTAAATCTGCAAGAGGTCTCGACGTAGTCTTTTAACTGTGTTTTTTCGCTGTGAGCTCAGCAATTTTGACAATAACGAGTACTGATTTTTCCATCATTTCAACAGAAATAAACTCATGAATTCCGTGGAAGTTAAAACCACCGGTGAAGATATTCGGGCACGGCAAACCCATAAAAGATAAACGAGCGCCATCTGTACCACCACGAATAGGTTTTATAATCGGTTCCACATCACACGCTTCCATCGCTTGCTTTGCCAGCTCAATGATATGAGGGTAAGGCTCAACCATTTCTCTCATATTGTAATAGCTGTCTTTTATTTTTAGCTCTACAGAACCATGGCGTAAACCCGTGTTCATTTCATCGACGAGTTTCTGCATAAAGGCTTTTCGATCCTCAAGTCTTTGACGGTCAAAGTCTCTAATAATGTAACCTAGCTCGCTTCGTGCAACGCCCATTTCTGCCGATTTTAGATGGAAGAACCCTTCGTAACCTTCGGTTGTTTCCGGAGTTTGATCTTGGGGCATTTGAACTTGAAATTTCGCAGCCAAGTTCATCGCATTGACCATTTTGCCTTTTGCAGTACCTGGATGAACGCTAACACCATGAAAAATTACATCAGCGTTTGCTGCATTAAAGTTTTCGTATTCCAATTCACCTTGCGGGCCACCATCTATAGTGTATGCCCATTTCGCGCCAAATTTTTTAACATCAAACAAATCTGCACCACGACCGATTTCTTCATCCGGAGTAAAGCCGATACAAATGTCGCCGTGTGGAATGTCTGGGTTTTCCAGTAGCAGAGCTACCGCGGAAAGAATCTCTGCGATACCGGCTTTGTTATCCGCGCCAAGTAATGTAGTGCCATCGGTAGTAATAAGATTGTGGCCATGTAGGTGATGTAAATCTGGGTATTGCACGGGAGATAACACTTCATCCCCCAACCCTAATGCAATATCGCCACCCTGGTAATCTTCGATGAATTGCGGCTTTACGTTTTTGCCAGATGCATCCGGCGCGGTATCCATATGGGCAATGAAGCCGATAGGAGGAACCTCATAATCAACATTGGCTGGCAGTTTAGCCATCAAGTAGCCATTTTTATCCAAAGTCACGTCACTTAAACCAAGCTCGATCATCTCTTTTTTAAGTAACTCAGCAAACACAAGCTGACCAGGTGAACTTGGGCAAAGCGTCACATGTGGATTGGATTGGGTATCAAACGTGACGTATCGAAGAAATCTTTCAACTAAATGTTTCATATTTATTCTCATTGTTTTGTACGATGAGGCCTTATCACGCATTGATAAGCTGACGTTGCCTCATCAAACCTCACGCTATGTTACGCTCTTAGCTCAATAAGAATTTGCTTTGAATCATTTTTTGATAAGAAAGGCTTTTGCGCTTTGCTTTCGCTCATTGAAGCATGAATTTAATCTAAAAGTTCCTCAGCCAATACTCGCCACTCTTTAACCTTTTCACGAAAATGACGCCATTGCTTATCGGTCATCGAACGAGAAACATCTAATGTCAGTTGATCAACCAATGCAAAGTTAGAGTCAATATTCAGAGAAAGCTGCTCACTATAATAACTCTCTGGCTCGAACAAGAGTCGCATAAATATATCTTGATAAGTCACAACATTAGATTTGTTGTCGAACAAGTATTCGAGCTCTTGATATACCGTGGCTCGATAATCTCTCCATAAAGGGCTGTTTAAAATAACTTGCTGAGAAAATCTTTGAGCTAATTGACGCTGATTTCCTGATAGATTCCCCAGCCATTCTTCCATCCACTCTTCAGTGTTATCCAGAATAATTTCACGCACTTCGTCTTCTGTCTTATCGGCATATTTTGCGTTTCGCTCTTGATAATGTTCTTGTACATTACTCAAAAACTCGCGTTCTTGCTCTTTCGTTAACTGCAAACTTAACGCAAAAAGATCTGGTGCTGCTTTGCTTACCACTCTATCGTAATGCGCTCGCATTCTATCTCGATTTTGTTGTAAGTAATTTAAGGTGATATCGCTCGCTTTTAATCTCTCAAGGTCTTTTAAATGTTCGATATATAATGGTAACTCCTCTTTCTTGTGCCAGTCTGCCAACAATAATAAGCGCTCTTCCACCAGGACTTCTTGTTCCCCTTGCAACGAGACATAGTCCTCTAAGTAATCGAGCACGAACCAATCGATATTGCTGTATAAAAACTTTTTCGCACAACCGGCAAGCAGAAATACGAAACAAAATAGAAGGCCATAACGAAGCGCCTTATTAGATATATCCTTTAATTTAGTCACTTATTCGTATTCCCTTTTCTGTTGATTAAGTTCTATACTCAACCTGTATCACTTAGTATTGCGGCAAACTTACACCAGTGTGACAAATATTGATTGCCACCTTAATAATATATAGAGTTTGAAATTAACTTTTTGATCACAGCTATCCGCAAAAAAGTGAGTTAGAGCGCAATTATCGGCTAAAAAACGTACCGAACGACGCTCCCTATAACGGCATATAATTTGCATGGATGTTTTTTGGATGGTTTATGGAGGCGAAGTATGGCAGCCGCTGAGCAACTTGATACCAGTGTAGAATATGAGATTCGATATTTTGAACAGGGGAAAATGCACTGCATGAGAGTCATTGCTGAAAGCAAAAAAGTGGCTTATCAGTACTATTTGGAGTGTGGTAAGCACAACAGTGACTTGTACTCTATTCGCCCAGACAAGTAAAAAAACCGCCTAACAGGCGGTTTTTTCATTCGTCAGAATCAATATAACTGTTTGATTTTATTTATTATTACAGATTCAAATCCAACAATGTTATTTGATGTCGCCAAAGCGCTCAAGATAAAGGACGGTTGCTGCAGTACGAGAAGGAACTTGAAGCTTTTTAAGTAAACTCTTCATATGTACTTTAACCGTAGACTCAGAGATAAAAAGACGATCGGCAATTTGCTTGTTGCGGAAACCTCTTGCCACCTCTCTTAAGATCTGCGATTCACGATCGGTCAGTGTATCAAACACGTCCTCTTGCTCTGAGCGTTCACTCAAATACTTAGAAACTTCTTGGCTGTATGCCTTGTCCCCTTGATGCGCTTGTTTTAGCAACTCAACCAACTCATCAGGCTCAGTGTCTTTCAATAAATAGCCATCGGCACCACTTCGAACTATTGCTTCTATATCTGCTGGGCTATCTGAAACGGTTAGAATGACAATTCTGGCTTCACAGCCATCTGCACGCAGTGCTTGCAAAGTATCAAGGCCAGACATGCCTTTCATATTAAGATCAAGAAGTACAAGATCCAGTTCCAGCTCATGCGCTTTCGCTACTGCATCCGCGCCATTACTTGCTTCTGCAATGACCTCAAACTCAGGCTCAAAGCTTAAAAGCTGGTGGATACCTCTTCGCATGAGTGGATGATCATCCACCAGCATTACTTTACACACTGTCACTGTTTACTTCCTTACTATGTTGGAATTCTAATTTTACGGTACAACCTTTGTTTATCGATGCTTCGATGTGAAGATCGGCATGCAGTCTAGCGGCCCGCTCTTGCATGATACTCATACCGTAATGATTTAATTTTTCGTCTTGATGTTCAAAGCCTATTCCATCGTCGCTAACGGTTACTGTGACTTTTCCATCATTATCGAGACATTGAATGTGAATATTATCTGCTTGCGCATGTTTGATAGCATTAATTGCCGCTTCTCTTATCAACTGTAGTAAATGAACCTGCTGATGTGCATCCAGTTCAGTTGATGAAAGTCTATTTTTTAGCGTAATGTCCGCAGCAGTTTGTTCACTGAGCGTTTCAACCATGTCTTGCAATGCTTGGCCAAAACTGCCCTCTTTAATCGTAAGACGAAACGTCGTCAGTAACTCGCGTAACTGCGTATAAGCGGCAGATAAGCCCGTATCTAGCTCGGCAATAACTTGATTAGCCTGCGCGATCGCCTTTTCGTCAGGCAAGTTCTTTACGCTTCTCTTCAACAAAGCGACCTGAATTTTTAAGTAAGAGAGTGCTTGAGCCAATGAATCATGCAACTCCCGAGCAATAGTGGCTCGCTCTTCCATCAGCAGAATTTGTTCTGCTTGGCGCTGCGCCCGATTGTAATACACGGCGCGTGATAAAATCTGCACGAAGTTGTCAATAAGAGCCTCGTTCGGACAAGGTAACCCTGCTTTCCAATATAAATAGCCCAAGTGCTCACCATCTAGCATCAGGGCTTTACCGTGGCAATCTTCATCACAATCTTGGCAGCATTCTTCTCCTTCCATCAATGTCCAGCTCGGTTCTCCCAGCTGCTCGATTTCAAGTTTGACCGCTTTAATGCCCTCAAGACTGACGATATGCTGCAAAATCGCCTGGAAATTGTCTTGATTAATACGCGACGCCGTGAGTTCTTTTGACGAGTCATACAGCACCTCTAAAGACTGGTTGGCATGCTGCAATTTACGTGTTTTCTCATCAACCGCTTGTTCTAATCCTCGGTACAACTTACCAAGGTCTGTCGCCATCCGATTAAAGGTTCGAGTCAGTATTCCCATTTCATTATCGCTGGATACATTGAGCGATATATTAAATGAGCGATTTTTAATTTGCTCGCTAGCAAAAACTAAAGCACGCAGAGGCCGAACAACTTCGAGGCGCACAAAATGAACGACAAACATACTGACACAAAGAATGCCACCCAACCCTAACCCGCCGATCCAGGCTAAGTTAATCAGTTTTTGCTCCGAAAAGCTTTGTAGCTTAAATACAAACTCATCGATTTGTTCAACAAAACCGGCCACTAGGAGTTGATATTCTGCCGGGTTGTCTCCTCTAAGCACCGCCTTGAGTTCATGCCATCTGATAATAAGACGGTAGTAATCGTGAGTGATGTCTTCTGGCACAGACCAATGCTGAAGCGCTTTCATTGAAGGTGAATATATCGAATGTTCAAATGCGTCAATATGTGAAGAATAGTCAACAGATTTAACCTGAATATCATTCGCCAGACGGTAGCTTTGCATTCGCATCGAGCCAGCAACATTGACGGCTTCAGCATCGTTCAAACTGGACGCTAACGTAAAAATCGCAAAACCAGTCGTAGCGACTGAGAGCAGCAAAATAAGAAGCATCGCGGACGCAATCGTGCGCGTCACCGACTTTTTCACATTTTTAAACAATCTGAGTTCCTCGCCCATTAACAATCCTATTTTTACGTGCAATGAACCCATTACCTTTCAACTTTATCAATATGTGATCACCTGCGACGGAATTTATTGATCCAAAACAATATTGCATACCATTTACCCCCTAAGAGGTATTTATACAAATATGTCAAAAACTACAATTTCGTTAGTTTAAATGACAGTTTATTAATGAAAATTGTGGACTATGCTTAGTTTGGGTTCCAAGTTTCGAGGTGACTAAGTGGTAGACCTTTCCAGAAGAAGACTCTTTGCAAGAAAAGCGCACCCCGACAACGCCGTACGTTTGCCTTGGTTAACTAAACCGCAACAGTTTACGGACGATTGCACTCGCTGCGGTAAATGCATTGAGGCCTGTGAAACAAAGATTATAACCAAAAGTGATGGCGGATTCCCCTCGGTCGATTTTTCCATCGATGAATGCACATTTTGCTATCAATGTGCAAACGCCTGTCCTGAGCCCCTTTTCTTGCCAGAAACAGAACAACCTTGGCAAGCAAAAGCAAGTATCAACGATAACTGCTTAGCAAAACAAAATGTCGAATGCCGAAGTTGTGGGGATATGTGCGACCCGATGGCAATTCAGTTCAAATTAGAACTGGGGAAAGTAGCACAACCCAATTTAGACCTTGATGAGTGTAACGGCTGCGGCGCCTGTGTTTCAGTGTGCCCGACTTCATCCATCAATGTGAGCAATACAACAGCCTAAGCCGAATGTCGTCGGCCAAAGGCAATAAAAATAAATGAGAGAGCTATATGTCACTAAATGAAGTGCATATTTCAAGTTTGGTAGTACATGTGCTGCCGGAACATTTGGACGAAATCAAACAAAAGATAGAAGCACACGAAAATGCGGAAATCTATGGTGACAGTCCTGAAGGCAAGATTATCGTCGTACTTGAAACTGAGAACCAAGGTTTCATCACAGACACTATCGATGCCATTAACAATTTACCGAACGTCTTAAGCACGGTATTGGTTTATCACCAAATCGAAACTGGGCTTGAAGAAACGGATGAAGAAGACACTGGAACACAACATTCCCAAATCGAGGGTGAAGTATGAAAATGACAAGACGTGCGTTTGTGAAAGCAAACGCGGCTGCATCAGCTGCTGCTGTCGCAGGTGTGACACTACCAGCATCTGCAGCCAACCTGATTGCAAGCTCTGATCAAACCAAAATCACATGGGACAAAGCACCTTGTCGTTTCTGTGGTACAGGCTGTTCTGTTCTTGTTGGCACTCAAAACGGCAAAGTGGTAGCAACACAGGGTGACCCAGAAGCACCAGTAAACAAAGGTCTGAACTGTATCAAAGGTTACTTCCTTTCTAAGATCATGTACGGTCAAGACCGTCTAACTCAACCGATGCTACGAATGAAAGATGGCAAATTCCACAAAGATGGTGAATTTACACCTATCTCTTGGGATGACGCTTTCGACATCATGGCTGAGAAATGGAAAGCTTCCCTCGAGAAAAAAGGCCCAACAAGCGTAGGTATGTTTGGCTCAGGCCAATGGACAGTAATGGAAGGCTACGCTGCATCAAAGTTAATGAAAGCAGGCTTCCGATCAAACAACATTGATCCAAACGCTCGCCACTGTATGGCTTCTGCCGTTGTAGGTTTCATGCGCGCATTCGGTATCGATGAGCCAATGGGTTGTTACGATGACTTTGAGAACGCAGACGCTTTCGTTCTTTGGGGCTCAAACATGGCAGAGATGCACCCGGTTCTATGGACTCGCATTACTGACCGCCGCCTAAGCCACCCTCACGTTAAAGTGAACGTGCTTTCTACTTACTACCATCGTTCATTTGAGTTGGCAGACCACGGCTACATTTTCAATCCTCAGTCTGACCTTGCAATTGCTAACTTCATCGCAAACTACATCATCGAAAACGATGCAGTAAACTGGGACTTCGTGAACAAACACACGAACTTCACTCAAGCAGACACTGACATCGGCTACGGTCTACGTGACGATGATCCGCTACAAAAAGCAGCGAAGAACCCGAACTCTGGCAAACTCACTTCTATCTCATTCGAAGAGTACAAGAAATCAGTAGCGCCATACACAGTAGAGAAAGCATCTGAAATCTCTGGTGTTGAGAAAGAGAAGCTTATCGAGCTTGCGAAGCAATACGCGGATCCAAACACGAAAGTGATGTCTCTATGGACAATGGGCATGAACCAGCATACTCGTGGTGTATGGATGAATAACTTGGTTTACAACATCCACCTACTAACCGGTAAGATCTCGACTCCGGGGAACAGTCCATTCTCACTAACGGGCCAACCATCAGCATGTGGTACCGCTCGTGAGGTTGGTACGTTTGCTCACCGCCTACCAGCGGACATGGTGGTTGCTAACCCTAAACACCGTAAGATTGCAGAAGACATCTGGAAACTGCCAGAAGGTACGATTCCACCAAAACCTGGCTTCCACGCCGTATTGCAAGACCGTATGCTGAATGACGGCGTTCTGAACTGTTACTGGGTTCAATGTAACAACAACATGCAAGCCGGTCCAAACATCAACACAGAACGTCTTCCAGGTTACCGCAACCCAGAAAACTTCATCGTTGTGTCTGACCCATACCCGACAGCAACAGCACAAGCAGCAGACCTTATTCTTCCTACCGCAATGTGGATTGAAAAAGAAGGTGCTTACGGTAACGCAGAGCGTCGTACTCAAGCTTGGTACCAACAAGTGGGCACAGTCGGTCAAGCAAAATCCGACCTGTGGCAGCTAATGGAGTTCTCGAAACGCTTCAAAATGGAAGAAGTGTGGCCTGAAGAGCTTCTAGCGAAAGCGCCTCAATACCGTGGTAAAACAATGTACGACGTACTTTACCGCAATGGTAACGTCGACAAATTCCCTATCGAAGAAGCTCGTGAACTGAATGACGATGCTCACCACTTCGGTTTCTATGTTCAAAAAGGTCTGTTTGAGGAATACGCAACATTTGGCCGTGGTCACGGTCATGATTTGGCTCCATACGACCGCTACCATCAAGTACGTGGTCTACGTTGGCCTGTTGTTGATGGTAAAGAAACACAGTGGCGCTTTAAAGAAGGTTCAGACCCATACGCGAAAGAAGGTTCTGGTTGGGACTTCTACGGCAATGCTGATGGCAAAGCGAAGATCATTTCCGCGCCATACGAAGCGCCACCAGAAGTACCGAACGATGAATTTGATATGTGGTTATGTACTGGTCGTGTTCTTGAACATTGGCACACAGGCACCATGACTCGTCGTGTACCTGAATTATACAAAGCAGTACCAGACGCAGTGTGTTACATGCACCCAGAAGACGCAAAAGCACGCAATGTTCGTCGTGGTGAAGAAGTACTCATGGCAAACAAACGCGGTGAAGTACGCGTTCGTGTTGAAACTCGCGGTCGTAACCGTCCGCCAAAAGGCTTGGTATTCGTACCGTTCTTTGATGCACGTATTTTGATTAACAAGCTTATCCTAGATGCGACTGATCCATTGTCTAAACAGACAGACTTTAAGAAGTGCCCAGTCAAAATCACTAAGATTGCTTAACCTTCAGATACTGAATGCTACGGCCGTCATTATGGCGGCCTAATAAAGAATTTAAGCCATAAAGGCGGAGATGAAATGATGAAAAAATTACTTGTCGCAGTTTTATCTGTAGGTGCGTTAGTGACAGGCATTGCGCAAGCTGAGTTGGATAATCCAGGTGGTATTGGAGGTCTAGAATCTTTACGTGGAATGTCTCAATTGGAAGATACGCGTCCAGCAGACGAGTTCAAAGACTTCCCTAAAGATCAAATTGTTGAAGACAGCTATGTTTATCAACCACCGTTGATCCCACACAGCATTCGTCACTACGAAATTTCGTTAAATGCTAACAAGTGTCTTGCATGTCATAGCTGGAAAAATGCAAAAGAGTCAGGTGCGACTAAAATTAGCGTAACGCACTATGTAAACAGAGAAGATGCGGTACTGGCAGATATGTCTCCTCGTCGTTACTTCTGTTTGCAATGTCACGTTCCACAAACGGATGCAAAACCACTAGTGGAAAACGAGTTTAAGGCAGTCGATTCGCTTCAGTAATTGAAACGCGAGTACTAAGAGGTTACTTATGAAAATACTTAAAGCGTTTTGGAAGAGACTGTCGAGCCCGAGTAAAGCTGCCGCTGGTGTGGTTTTATTTCTAGGCTTCGCTGGTGGCCTTCTATTTTGGGGCGCATTCAACACAGGTATGGAAGCAACCAACACAGAAGAATTCTGTTCTGGCTGTCACGCGCCGATCGTTGCTGAAATTCAAGAAACAATTCACTACTCCAACCGTTCTGGTGTTCGTGCGATTTGTTCAGACTGTCACGTTCCTCATGAATGGACGGATAAGATCGTTCGTAAAGTACAGGCATCTAAAGAGCTATTTGCACACTTCGTAACGAAGACGATCGATACGCCAGAGAAGTTCCAAGAGCGTCGTGGACACCTCGCAGAGCGAGAGTGGGCACGTATGAAAAAGAATGACTCTCTTGAATGTCGTAACTGTCATGAGTTTGATTTCATGGATTACTCTCAGCAAGGATCACGTGCGGCAGAACAGCACTCCACCGCTCTAGCCTCAGGCGAGAAAACATGTGTAGACTGTCACAAAGGTATTGCGCACAAACTACCAGACATGAGCGGCGTTGAAGGCTGGCACTAAGGAGACTTACCATGAGTACATTAGAATCTGTAATTTGGCATATCCTTGGCTACAGTGCTATGCCAGTGATTATTCTTTCCGGCTTTGTGGCGGTAGCAGCAATCTCTCTCTGGCTGCTGTCATTTGGTAAGGATAAAGAGGTGTAACGTAACGCATCTCTACTCGTCAACTAGCCTATTTGTTGACACTGAGCGCCGAGCAAATGCTCGGCGCTTTTTATTTATTGCTCAATGGTACTTGCCAACAATAAACAAGCAATCATACATAAAAAAAGCGACCATAAAGGCCGCTAAGATTTACTGCTATAGGGAGTTGTTTAAGATTCTTTTACTGGCAGAACCTGTTTGACGTATTGTCCTGGCGCTTCATCAATAACCGGATGGTTTTCTGAGCCAATAGGGAAAGGCTCAACTTGCTCTTTAGGGTTGAATTGGAGTAACCACTCGTTCCAGTGTGTCCACCACGATCCCTCTCTGTGTTCCGCGTTATTCAACCACTCATCAGCAGAGTCATCCAAATTATCGTTCAACCAATAGCCATACTTATTTTTAGCTGGAGGGTTCACGATGCCCGCAATATGACCAGACTCACCGAGGACAAACGTTTTGTTACCACCCGTGTTCAGCGCACCACGGTAAGTTCCCTGCCATAACGCAATGTGGTCTTCTTTCGTTGACACAAAATAGCTAGGAATTTTGATCTTATTTAGATCAATCCATACTCCACCAATTTTGACGCCTTTATCTTGCACCAGCTTGTTCTCTAAATAGAGCTCGCGAAGCAAGAAATTGTGAGATGCAGCGCTGACGTTGGTGCTATCGCTATTCCAGTACAACAAGTCGAAATCAACCGGACTGTTACCCTTCAAGTAATTGTCGACGTAGTAGTTCCAGTACAAGCTGTTTTCACGCAGTAAACTAAACGTCACGCTTAAGGAACGGCCGTCCATATACCCTTTTGCGTTATTTTGCGCTTCAATTGCACTAACAATGGTGTCATTGATATACGCGCCGACTTCACCTGGTTGAGAGAAGTCGAGCAACGTGGTGAAGAAAGTGGCAGACTTAATGCGCTTCTTCATACGTTTTGCAGCGTAGTAGGCAACCGTGCTTGCTAAAACAGTACCACCGATACAATAACCAGCAGCATTGATTTGCTCTTGTCCTGTTATATCTTCAATTGCAGCGACGGCTTTCACTACGCCTTCTGTCACGTAGTCACCAAACTCTATGTGCGCTTGTGCCTTGCCTGGATTGCGCCAAGACATCATAAATACACTATGCCCCTGCTCTAACAACCATCGAACCATTGAGTTCTTTGCTGTTAAATCAAGGATGTAGTATTTATTGATGAAAGGTGGGACGATGAGCAGCGGCGTCGCATTCACTTTCTCTGTTAGAGGTCGATATTGAATCAACTCAAACAATTCGTTTTGAAAAACCACATTGCCCTGTGTCGTCGCAACGTCATCGCCCACGCGGAATGCATTGTTATTCGTCATACGAATTTTTAAAATGTCTGCGCTCGACTCAACGTCTTCTTTCAACTGCTCTAAGCCTGCCAGTAAGTTTTGACCGTTTTGCTCAAGTGTCAGCTTCAAAAGCTCTGGGTTAGTGGCGATGAAGTTGGAAGGAGAAAGGGCGTTAATGGCTTGGCGAGAGAAAAAAATAATACGTTCTTTCGTCTTTTCATCTAAGCCTTCCAAAGACTCGATGGTGTCCAGATAGGTCTTACTAAATAAAAGGTAGGATTGTTTGATGAAGCTATACATGGCTTCATTTTGCCACGCTTCGTTTGAGAAACGCTTATCCCCTTTTTCAGCTTCGACGATTTGTGCTTGGTTCCCTGCCAATGCAACATTCTGCCAAATTTGCAGCTGCTGTTCCCACCACTGTGCTTGCAGCTTTAAAATCGCAGCAGGCTGATTCGCAGCTTGTTCGAACAGTTTGGCAGTATCCTCAAAGTTCACTTCTTGCATGGCCTTGTTTAAAGGAGAGTTCACGACTGCCTTGTTCACTTCGAAATCATGCCACCACTGATGATTGGTTTCCTGAAGCTTCACAAGATAGTCCGAAAAGAAGTGTTGAAACATAGTCTTACTCCTATATTCGGAAAAAACAACGCCGCCCAAATCTAGGGGCGGCGAGAATCGGACAAATTACGCTGGAGTAACAGTCTTTAGATTTTCCGAAGTCATTTTCTCAACGTCTTCTTTGAACTCTTTTGCAATCGCTTGAAGCTTGTTGCTGTCATCCATCATTTGTTGAGAAAGTTTAGTAAGTACGCTTAGTTGCTGACTGTTGAAAGCAGTCAATGACGTTACGTCTTTGATTTCTGTCGCTGCTTTCATCTGGTTTAGACCCACTTCACTGTATGTGCGAATGGCGTTCAATTGAAGCTCGGTCAACACTTCTACGTTTTTTGTCACTAGCTTGTTGAACTTCAAGTAAGGTTCTAGATTTTTTTCAGTTTGATCGCTAAATGTTTTGAAGAAATCTGTGTACATGGTTTGTCTCCTAGAGAAAGAATTAAAAATGTCCGTTTAAATAATTACTTAACTGTCTTTACAACCACAGCCGTGCCCATGCCGCCGCCCACACAAAGTGAAGCAACGCCATATTGACCATTTTGCTTATGAAGCTCGTGAACCAGCGTGACTAAGATTCGGTTTCCAGATGCACCAAGCGGGTGTCCTAGCGCGATAGCACCACCGTTAAAGTTCGCTTTATCTTGAATCGCGTTAACTGGAACTTGGTTTGTTTCCGCCAACTGATGAATCACGCCAAGTGCTTGCGCTGCAAATGCTTCGTTTAACTCGTAAACGTCGATATCATTTACTGTGAGTTCTGCGTTTTCGAGTGCTTTATTGACCGACTCAACAGGACCTAGGCCCATGATCTTCGGATCAAGACCCGATTGCGCATAGCTTACGATCTCAGCAAGCGGCGTTAATCCATGCGCTTTAACTGCGCTTTCAGACGCCACGATAATCGCACTCGCTCCATCGTTAATGCCTGATGCATTACCCGCAGTCACAGTGCCTTCGCGGTCAAAAGCAGGACGTACCTTGCTTAAGGCTTCCATTGTCGCGTTCGCTTTTGGGTATTCATCCGTATCAAACATCACGGTTTCACGGCGTTGCTTTACTTCCACTGGCACAATTTCGTCTTGAAATTTGCCAGCTTCGATAGCGGCTACCGCTTTCTGTTGGCTAGACAGCGCGTATTCGTCTTGCTGCTGGCGAGTTAAGCCGATTTGTTTTGCTACGTTTTCTGCCGTCACACCCATGTGATATTGGTTGTAAACATCGGTTAAACCGTCCGCTATGAGCAGATCTTTTAGCTCCAGATTGCCCATTTTGTTGCCATCACGAATGCTGCTTGGTGCAGCAAACGGAATCTGAGACATGACTTCAACACCCGCTGCAACAACGATCTCAGCATCGCCACTACGGATATGGGACACGGCATCCATGACCGTTTTCATGCCACTACCGCAAACCATGTTTACGCCATATGCAGGAACAGATTCAGGAATCCCCGCAAACAGTGCCGCTTGGCGGCCAACACCCATTCCTTGACCTGCACCAACAACGTTGCCAACAATCACTTCGTCAACCTTGTCGCCAGGCAACTTTGCCGCTTCCAACGCGCCCTTAATCGCTACTGCTGCCAGATCGCCAGCAGAAGTATTTTTCAGGCTACCACCAAAAGCACCAATTGGAGTACGCTTCGCCGCTACGATAAATACTTTTTCCATCATCTTCTCTCCTTAGTGCATGTATAAGCCGCCGTTCACCGACAAAGTCTCTCCGGTGATGTAGGCGCCCGCATCGCTGACCAAGAAGCTCACTGATGCTGCAATTTCCTCTGGTGTCGCAAGACGTTTCATTGGAATTTGGTTCGTAATGGATTCCAGCACTTCTGGCTTCATTTGCTCAACCATTGGCGTACCCGTGTAACCCGGAGCGATAACATTAACTGTCACACCCGAGCGAGCACCTTCGTATGCTAAGGCTTTAGAGAAACCGATCATCCCAGCTTTCGCCGCCGAGTAGTTTGCTTGACCAAACTGCCCTTTAAGACCATTGACTGAAGAGATATTGATGACACGACCACCGCCTTTTTCGCACATTGCAGCGAAGAGGGGTTGCGTAACGTTGAATAAACTATTGAGGTTGGTATTGATGACATCATTCCAAGCTTGCGCAGTCATCTTTTTAAACACGCCATCACGTGTGATTCCTGCGTTGTTGACAACAACATCAATGGTTCCCTCCTCCCCAAGCAATTGCGCCAATTTCTCTGCACACTCTGTCGTGTTTGTTACATCCAACTCAAAAAGGCGAACCTGATCTTTGGTAAACCCTTTGCTGTTGAACCACTCCAGCGCACATTCGTAGTTACCTGTGAAATAAGTAGCGATTACACGGTAACCGTCATTGACTAATTGAGAGGAAATAGCAGAACCAATTCCGCCTTTTGATCCAGTGATCAAAGCGACTTTCTTCATTGAAGACTCCATTCTTAACGGCATTTAAAAAGCAAACTTAATACACTGATGAAATAGTTCACCAACTGACGTGTTTATTTATTCTTTTGACAACCAATCCCGTGCTGCCTTTATTTTAAGTTAACCTAGAAATATTACATTTCAAATAAAAAACTCACCCAATTGCATAAGATTGATTTAGATCTCATTACCCGTGAAATGTTATAAAATGGTTAATTTTACATAAGTCATTGTTTTAAATCACACTTCCACAAAAGCCACACCAACAGAAATAGAAACATAATTATTAAATATCATGAACTTACATACAGAATGGTAGACGTTACATTATGTCATGATTTAAGATCTGAATTTTAAGCCTATATGATTACAACAAACTTGAGATTAGAATAATAATTCAATTATCGGTAAAAACAATTATCAAACATATCATTTAATTACTGCATTTAATGATAATTTAGTTATCAATTCGATTATTTTAATACAATGATGATTAATACCGATAAAATATAATAAATTGAATATATTTAATCTAAAAATGATATAAGAGCTTGTCTCATACTGGTGCAATACGCACTATTATGACGCATAGATTAAAATATAATTTCATTTTAAATTTATATATTCGAAGAACATCAACTAGCTACTAGTGAAAGTAATCGCTCGCTTTGTAGTAGCATCCTTTTCCACTTTGCACTATCTTTGTGGCTTCTCTTTAATCACTAAATCATCAACAGATATGAATCTTGCATTGCTCAGTATGTTCATCCCTACTTTCTTTTTTGTCTCAATCACGCCTGGTATGTGCATGACTCTCGCCCTAACGTTAGGTATGAGTATCGGTTATCGTCGCACGTTATGGATGATGATAGGAGAACTTCTCGGTGTCGCGCTGGTGTCAGTCTCTGCGGTGTTAGGTATCGCTGCGATTATGCTCAATTATCCTTGGATGTTTATCGCGTTAAAGTTCATTGGTGGCGGTTATTTACTCTATCTTGGAGTTGAAATGTGGCGATCGCGAGGGAAACTTGCGATTAATGTCGACAACTTAGAAACACCAAAGAGTGACAATATCGCACTTATCATGCAAGGCTTCGTTACCGCAATCGCAAACCCAAAAGGCTGGGCATTTATGATTTCTCTTTTACCGCCTTTTATAGACCAAAACGCAGCACTTGCACCGCAACTGATCATACTTGTCTCCATTATTTTACTGTTTGAGTTCATTTGCATGTCTCTGTACGCTACTGGTGGTAAAGGGTTGAAACACGTCTTAGGTCAGTCTAAGAATGTACGCCTAATGAACCGTATCGCAGGCACTTTAATGATGGGAGTTGGTGTCTGGTTGCTACTAAGCTAAGGCAAACTGGAAACAATGAAAAATATTCTGAATAAAATCGCTAAAGTCATGGGTGAAGTATTGGACTTTCAAGCCCGAGTTTGGGTTGTGAACGTCTATAGCGGTGAGCATAAAGGCGAGTCTTATGTCGTTAATGAAGATGCTTTCTCTGTACCTCTTCAGTGGATGAAGAAGAAAGGCTACCAAGAGTCGATGTTGAATAAAGTCGAAGCAATGAAGCGCTCACAAGTCTTAGAGTTCGATTTGGGACTTGTGAAACATCGCTTGATGCGCGTGAAATAAGCACAAAAAAGCGCCACTCAAGATGAGTGGCGCAAGCACTTTTACCTTAAAAGAACGATGCTATGGCGCAGCGTCGATCTCAACAGGCAGATAATGTTTCGGCTCCAGTTTCAACCACTCCGGCAGCACAGTACCAATCGAAATCGAAGACCATGTACCCGACAGAACGCCAATAAACATGGCGGTTGAGAAACCAGCCAAAGGCGCTCCTCCCATAATCCATAATGCACCAACAGTGATCAATGTCGTACCAGATGTCACCATAGTGCGTGAAAACGTCGCGATAACAGCTTGATCATTGATGTCTTCTGTTTTCCAACTCTGTTTCGCAATCAACAGCTCACGGATTCGGTCTGCAATGATGATCGAGTCATTCAATGAGTAACCTAAAATTGCTAACACCGCTGCAAAAACGGTTAAGTTGAACTCCATTTGAGTAATTGCAAAGAAACCAAGCACTAAGATCACATCATGGGCCAAAGCAAACAGTGAACCACTGGCCAAACGCCACTCAAAACGGAAACACAAGTAACCGAGAATACTCAAGACACAAATCAACAATGCTAAGCCACCTTGTTCAAACAAGTCTTGGCCAACTTGAGCGCCAACTATACTGTTGCTGACAACATCAACTTGGTGAGAGATTGGCTTCAACACCTCTTCTACACTTGGCAACGTTTGTCCATCTTCCGGCGCAGAGTAACGAATCACCCAACGGCCATCTTCACCAGAGCGTGTCACTGACGCAGATTCACCAAGCTTTGGTTGCAGAACGTCAAGCAGATCATGGTTAGTTAGCTGCTTATCTACCTTTACTTCTGTCACCATACCGCCAGTGAAGTCCAAACCTAGGTTCAACCCTTTAAAGCCTAGAGCGACGATCGCGATCACCGTTAAAATGATGGAAACTAGCGTAGTAAAGTAGCGAATTTTACGAATATTTTGTTTTAGCATTTCGACCATGATTAAACCCTCACATCACGACGGGCATCGCGGCCCCAAATTAAATTGATCATTGCTCGAGAGGCAAATACGCCTGTAAACATACTGGTTAACAAACCTAATCCGAGTGTTAAGGCAAAGCCTTGGATTGGGCCATTACCGATGGCGTACAAAATCACGGCGGTGATCATGGTAGTAATGTTGGCATCAAGGATGGTCGAGAATGCGCTGTCAAAGCCAAGGTCAATCGCTTGAGCGAAGCTGCGACCTTCACGCATTTTGTCCTTAATACGTTCGAAAATAATAACGTTGGTGTCCACTGCCATACCGACGGTTAACACTAAACCGGCAATACCCGGAAGCGTTAGAACCGCTCCTGGTAACAAGGCGATTAAGCCAAGCAAACAAAGCATGTTGGCACAAAGCGCCACGTTTGCTACCCAACCTAAGCGGCGGTACCAAAGTGCCATAAAGGTCAGTGTTAAACCCATACCTAAAGCCAGTGCTGCAAAACCGTTTTCAATGTTTTCTGCACCCAGAGAAGCACCGATTGTTCGCTCTTCCACAATAGTAACCGGCGCAGTTAGTGAACCCGCTCGAAGTAATAGCGCTAACTGCTGTGCATCGTCCATGCTACCTGCACCAGTAATACGGAACTGGCTACCAAGTTGAGATTGAATAGTTGCGACGCTGATAACGCGCTCACTACGCTCAGTTACACCGCGATCGTTTGTTTTGTACTCTCGGTAAACGGTCGCCATTGGCTTGCCGATGTGAGTTGCTGAGAAGTCACTCATTTTCTTACCACCAGCGTGGTCAAGAGAAATATTTACCTCTGACATGCCCATTTTGTCGACACCAGCACGAGCGTTCACGATGTGCTCGCCCGTTAGAACTGGTCGTTTTGCCAAAATCACAGTACGACCGTCATTATCTTGAAGAACAAGATCTTGGCTGCTGTGTGCTTGGCTCGCATCTTTCACTTCATAAAACGCCAAGCTTGCTGTTGCACCAATAACGTTTTTCGCTTGAGCAGGATCTTGTACACCAGGGAGCTCAATTCGAATGCTCTCTTTACCTTGGCGTTGCACTAGTGCCTCTGTGATACCAAGTTCTTCAATACGACCACGCATGATCTTCAGGTTTTGTTGAAGAGTCGACGATTGAAATTCTTGGATATTTTGTTCACTCGGTTCAAGCACAAAGCCACGAGATGAACTTTTTGAAATCCAGCCCGGGTAGTTTTGACGCAAAAACTTGTTCACTTCCGACAATGCTTGCTCGCTGTCACTGTTTACCGTAATTCGGTTGCCACTTTCTGCTCGAACTTGCACACCACGAACACGTTGATCACGTAGGTTCGCTTTAATTTCATCAATCAACGCATCACGTTGTTCTTCAAACGCTTTATTCACATCAACATTCAACAGAAACTGAACGCCACCACGAAGGTCAAGACCGAGCTTAATTGGGCTAAAGCCCATCTCATTCAACCATTCTGGCGCAACCGATACGTATGAGAAAGTGATGCTGTCGTCTTTATTTAGCTCTTTGTTTAACAACGCACGAGCTTTACTTTGCGCATCTTCACCATCGAATACAATGGTTGTTTTGCCGTCTTTTTCGATGATTTTGTCGGCTGAAATATGGTTGGTTTTTAGCAGTTGATTCAGATGAACAACCGACATTTCACTGTTGTTTTGATCCGCAAACGTCAACTGGATAGAAGGCTGTTCGCCAAACCAAGTTGGTATAGCACTTAGGGTTAAAATAATGACTGTCGTGATTAATACGACATATTTCCAAGCTGAGTAGTGATTCATCAGCTTTCTGTTCTTTTGCTGCTTTGGCGTTTTTTTCATGTAAACATCATCCCTTCACAATGAAGTGAAGCTTTTAATAACAAGGCTTAACACACGACAGATGCTCCCAGAATAAATTCAGGGTATGAAATGCTCAGAACGCTCACGTCCTGTCGAATACAATCGTCGTGTTAAGAGTGCACAATGGTGCAAATAGATGGTGTTTAGGCAGAAAACTGACTATTGAGTGCGACGTACATGGCATTGGTATCTTTCCAACCAGAAATGCGATGATCGCTTGTGAAATGATAAAATGTGGACTGGTTGTGACGCCAGTTAATGTCCATCAAGCTGTATGCGTAACCCGCATCAGCGTAAAACGGAGTCGTGAGATCGCCGACAAAATCTACGTGCTCGTCATCAAGCCCTTCCCGTAAGTAAGACGTCCAGCGCTGAGAGTTAAACAAAGCAACGGAATCGAGACTTGCATGACCTTCAGATACTGGAGATTGAGAGCTTTCTTCTGAAACTTCAGAAAAATCGACGGAAGAGTTTGGCGATACACTTACGGCTACAAAAGGTTGTAGCTTAGAAAAGTGCGGTACGTGAGCCTTGTGATCGATTTGCGCAGCAGATACATGCACTGGTAGCAATACCATTGCAAATAGCAGCAAAATCAATTTTCTAAGGTAAATCCAAGGCATAGGAACTCACTAAAAAAACAAAGAACCAAGTTAGGTCACTTGGCTTAATGATAGTATTCCTATTGATTATGGTTCACAACTAAAAAGTTATAAATCTCTGATTTCAGGTTTGCATCGTTATTGCTTTTATCAAAACGTCTTTAGAGAACGAGTGTAATTAGTGGTGAGCTATCGATAAAAAATCTCGCCCTTATCAACATCTAAGTAGATCTTATTCTCTTGCTCCAAACCGCCACAATAGATGAAGTAAACGTTGCGCTTTTTGAACGTCACAGAACGCACCCAACCACCGAGCTCCTCAAAATCACTCGGATCACAGGTTTCATCGTCTAACAATTGCTGTGTTTTCTTACGGAAAATATCCAAGTGAACTTTTAAATCATCCGACTTCTGTAGGTATTCATCCAATATCTCTAAGCGCTCTTGCTCTTTAATAACTGGCTCTGCTTCCGATAACCCCTCAGCATTCAACCATTCGGCTTTTTCTTCACCACCCTCTTCATAGACAAGATAGCCGGAGATTCGGTACCACCCATCAACTTTTTCTAACACCGATACTTTTTCTCCCTTATAGAGCGTATCGACAACTAAAGCATTAAGGTTAGGCTTGTTGTAAACATTGACACGACGCTCAATAACGTAGTACTCGGTAACTTCCGGGGGAGCGGCTTCTAAATCCAGAATCGGTTTGGATGTTTCTTTTTGCAGTGAAGATTGCTCGACTTGCGTAGCCTTTGGTGCTTCAGGTTCATCTTTCTGCATAAAGAAGAAATAGTATCCAGCCCCCGCTCCGCCGAGCAACAGCATGACAATCAATGCGACGAGAATTTTCTTCATGCCCTTTTCCTTTTCATTCTTTATTCTTATCCCACCAGCAGCACGCATGTCGTAGAAATTTGGGTATATACTCAAAAGAGCAGGTCAACTAACGCGAGCAATAATGATCAACAGACTCAATTGGATACTACTATTTCTTCTGTTCCCGATAACGGGGCACGCCAATATTCAATGTAACCCATCGTCGTGGAATGACAATCTTACCCAATTCAATCGCTTAGAGTCCAATTACAATCAGCATGTTGAGGTATTCAATACACTTTTAACCGAACATAAACAGCGTCAGTTATTGTCCGAAACCTTTTCACTGCATGAGCTCGTGCTACTTTGGCGTGCCAAGTCGAACCAAAATGTGTTCAAAGCGCAATTAAAAGCATCGATTCAATACAAAGAAGAGCTCACAACTAAAGCGAATCAGCTGCTTAAATTGAGCACACAATCCCAATGGTCAGCTAATGGGTGGGAGATCCTGGCCCAAAAGTGCCGCGAGTCAAACAAAACAGCCAATCAAATAACTGCGGAATGGTATAACACCAACGCTTTGGAACTTGCTGAAGATTACAAGCGCCTCTCTTCACAATATCAAACTCTGTCACAAGTCTATGATAAAGAAGCTCGAGCACTCCAATACGCTCAAGATGTTTCGAAGTAAAAACAGAGCCAGTTTTGAATAGACGATGTTGGTTTTTCACTCCAATATTGAACGTTATTCGTGCTTTTTATCTTTCCTTAGTCGTGAATAATATCAAATGTAAATAATGGGATTGTTCCCTTTGACAAACTTGACTAAACCATGACCAAGACAATCAATTTATAGAGACATACGTCACATTAATGCTTTACTTATGGACATTTTTTGGTTAGTTTAGCCATTAATAAAATTTAATAAAAAGTCACATTTGGCTGGAGATGATGCTACAAACATGGTTATCAATCGATTAAGTAACAGGGAATGTCCTAATGCTACCAAAGCCAAGTTTTTGTCAGTAGTTAGGCACGTAAAAGAGTTCGGTTCAATCAGTGATTTGGATCTGTGTAAAATCTTCGGAGAAACAATATGGAGTGATGGGAGGGAATACCATTCAGCCGCTTTCTCATTCAAGGTTGATAGATACACAGGTAACTGTGAAATCTCACAATACAAAAACCAATAAGGCTTAAGAATTTATAAGGCGGAGTCAGGAAACGGACTCCGCTTTTTTGATCATGGCAATCGTAAAGTCGTGCTCGGAGTACCCCTCAATCAATCGTGTATTCGGACACAGCAACCGACAATAGCGAAAGACACCTTCTTTATTGTGCGACGCTAACATTTTCATGCTGGGTAGTTTGGATTCATCCAACAAGTTAAACACACAACCTTTCTCTGTCGCTCGGTACATTTTATCAATCATTTCAATGGTATGATTTGGGTTGGTGGATTGATAGTTCAATGATCCGGAAGCAAAAACAAAGTCGCAACGAGGCAATACCAACGTTGAAAAGTCGCCACATATAAACTTACTTTGCGTACGAAAATCTCGTTTTCTGGCTTCAGAGATAAACTGTTTTTGCTGATCAATGCCAATATAGCTTTGAGGAAGCCCCCCCGTAAGTTCGATAAACGCTAACAAGTCTCCGTAGCCGCACCCAATATCTAAAATACTTGAACCGTCTAACGTTAACCCTCGGCACAACGCCTCAAAACGGCTGATCTGACTATACTTATCTGCCCATCCCAGAGTTCGGGCTCTGTCTTTACCAAACTGTCTATATCGCTTTCGATGATAGTGGGCAATCTTAAGTCTATCGAAAAATTTCATCTTTCTTATGCATAAATCGGTAAACTGCCATTTCCTTTCACTTGTCTAATCGCCAGGTGGGTATGAATATCTTTCACATTTTCTAATCGCTGTAACTTTCTAGTAAATGTTTCATAACCAGCGAGATCTTTACTGACCACCTCTAACAGGTAATCATAGGCCCCTGATACGACATGGCATGAGATCACTTCATCCATCTCAACAACGGCATGTTCAAACTCATCAATCGAAGAAGCTTGGTGGTTATTTAAACTCACTTCAACAAATACAGTCATCGCGATGCCTACAGTGTCTCTGGACACAATAGCTCGATAACCACTTATTACACCTTCCTGCTCCAAACGCTTAATGCGTCTTGCACAAGGTGATGCCGATAGCCCTACTTGGTCAGCAAGTTCTGCCGTTGTCAGAGTGGCATCCTTCTGCATTAGGTTGATAAGTTGCCTGTCAATTTTATCCATTTATTCTTCCGTGCCTTTAATCACCAACAATTAACACTTATACGCAATTTATCACCAACATCAAGCCTAATTACGTCAAACTTTGCCTCCCTTTGGCAAGAGTTTTATTCAACAATTAACACATCATTTACAAATGGACATGTCGATAATGATCTTGGGATACGCAGCTATATTAACGACCTTACTGCTTTGGTCTGGTTTCTTTATTTCTTTAAAAGGGGGCGCAATTTCTGCCTTGCAGCCAGCCGATATCGCGTTAGTTCGCTTTCTAATCCCAAGTATAATTTTATTACCATTTGTGATTAAGCATAAACAGTCGCTGCGCGTAGTGCCTAAACGCTACCTGGTTGGTGTTGTGGTTGGAAGCGGCCTTCCCTATCTTCTGGTCGTCGGAACGGCTATGCATTTCGCTCCCGTGGCGCACGGCAGTGCATTAGTACCTGGCACTTTGCCATTGTTTGTTTCTGCTATCGCGGTACTTTGTTATCAACAGTCGCTGAGTGCTCACCGCTTAATCGGGCTTTCTACGGTGCTGTTAGGGATTTTCGTATTCCTTCTTTCTAATAGCGGCGCAGAGTACAACTGGTCTCAATTACAAGGGCATATCCTGTTTCTAACTGGCAGCATCATGTGGGCTGCTTTCACCATCAGCGCTCGTGTCGCCAATCTTAATGCACACGTCTGTGCAGGATTCGTTGCAATCGCGTCTTTGGCTCTGCTCATCATCGCCGTTGGTTTCGGGTGGGTAGACAGTTATTTGGTGGTAACACCGTTCAGCCAGTGGCCATGGGAGGAGTTATTTGGCCACGCGATGCTACAAGGTGTTGGCGCAGGTTTAATCGCTTCTTTCACTTTCATTTATGCAATTAGGATCATCGGTGCCGAAGCCAGCGCTGCTTTTGGTTCATTAACTCCAGTCGTCGCGACACTTCTTGCCGTTCCAATTTTTGGTGAACAACCAGATTCTCTCACTTGGTTAGCGCTGATGTTGGTCACATGCGGCAGTATTGTGGCAAGCCAAATCTTTATGAAAGATGGAATGAACCAAACTTATCGCCCACCACTTCACAGATAGCGATGATTTTACAAAAACTTATGCCTTACTATCTTGAATAACAAAATGGCGTTTTGATAGCCTCAGCTTAACTAAAAAATTAAAACGCCAATGTGATGCCAGCCACTCATACTAAAGATGAACTGCATAGGTTTCTCAAACCGGGAATGAAGCTTTCTACTAATTTCGAATTTGGGCCTAAGGATCAATATACGTATTCCACCACCTATCTGGGGATGAAAGAAAATGCTTATTTGATTCTTGATATACCAATGCGTTTGCTTGAAGAGCAAGTGATGAGAAAACTCCCCAACGCCGATGTCATCGTGCGTGGTGTATCAGATACGGAGTTAGGCCATGTCATTGCGTTTAAGTCCAGCGTGCTGACGACGACCGTTCGACCATCCCCCCTTTTGTTTATCCGCATTCCAGGAACATTTGCAACCAAACCAGTTCGGGAACATGAGCGTTACAAGTTGCAAATGGACTGTAACGTTATTCATGCAGGGAATGTCTACGACGGTAGCCTTATCGATTTCTCTCTAGCAGGTGTTGGTATATCAACCTTGATTGAGCCCGAATTCAACGTGGGTGAGAGTGTTACCATCGAATGCCCGTTAAGCCACTATATCGGAGAAGAAAATCGATGTGTCATTGCCAACATTAAGAAATTGGTGAAGGGATGGGTAGTTGGAATTAAGTTTGCTAGTTCCATTGAGATGACTCACGAACTAAAAACAGAGTTACTGGAGCAATCCTTTCTAACCAGTAACGTCTGAACTTACTGCTCGCTAAAGCGCGTCGCCTCAAAGCTGTTGAGTATTCTGTGAACCGTATAGGTCACAAGCAGCGTCGCAACAATAGCAAACAAAATACTGCTCACGCGATACAGCGCACTGAACATTAAGTCACCATCCGGAGTAAGGTATTGGCCGAAAAGAATACCTAACGTGGTTAAGCCGCCAAATCCGGCTCCCGAACCGCTAGACTCTTTCACGTGCATATAACTGAACATCATAGCCCCAATCCAAAGCAATGGAACGATAAACAATAAGGTATCCGACCAATCGTATAATACAAGTTGTCCTACAATACCAAAGGTCACCCCCATCAAGGTCCCCATTGCTCTTTTTCGCGCATACCCTAAAGCACCGTTCCAATGCATAGGAAACAATAAAAGTAAGGTTGTCGCCTGAGCAGACATAGAGTCACTGAGGTCAAATAGCTGGAATACAAGGAAAGACATTGTAGCGATACTCGCCCCCATAAGGGCTTCATGACGCATGCGATGACTCTGTTTAGGCTGCGACGGTTTCGCTGGTGGCTGACGAGGTTCCGCATCGGGAATCAAAAATGTCACCACATAAGCAACGATCACTGAAATAACATTCGCTTGCAGATTGCTAAAGATTAGGTCATTTAAGTCAGTGGTTGGATAACTCGCAAAGTGCAGCATGATGCTTAAGCTCAGTACGCTGTTCGCTCCAAATAAGAATAAGCTCCCTTTTGACATACAGGCGAATTTATACAGGAACAACCCGAATGCAATGATTGTCATCATGCCTGGGTGCCCACCAAATAACCCACCAAGCACACCAACTTCTAATCCACACACAACCGCTGAAAAAATCAGTTGTCGTGCGGCATGTAGACTCATGACTGGCACCATTCCAAGTAACAGCATCGGGGTTACAGTAAAGAATACGCCATAGTTCCAACCAAATACTTTACATAAAGTGAAACCAATGGTCGCACCAGTTGCAATGCGCAAACACTGACGGAAGTCGTTTTCCGACATGGGGTGGTCCCATAACTTCATATCGCCTCCTCGTTAATAAATATAATGAAGAAGACTCAAGAATTGGATCTGGCACCTCGCTAACCAACCAGATAATGAGTTTTCTGGCAACAACTGCACGGTTGCTCGTGCCCCTGCTGGAAATGCGCGCTGCTGAGGTTCATCGATAGCTAAATGTAAACGTAAGCGCTGCGCGTCTCTCACCCAACGGTTTGAGTCAGTTGGTGTTGCTAAGCGACCATCCGCATCGAATTGACCCGAGCTGACCCCGGCATCCACACTCGTAATACGAGCTTCAAATACATCACCAGGTAAGCTATCAAAAGCCACTAACGCACGGCTGTTCTGATTAAAGTGTCGTAAACTCTTTTCACGAAAGTCGGCAATGATATCCACGTCATCGGAGACTAAAGCGACAAGAGGTGTACCAGCTGCCGCATAGGCCCCCGTCTCCAGCTGCAAGTTAGCGACAACGCCATCATGTTCCGCCGAGACTTGAGTGTAAGACAGATTAAGTTCCGCTTGTTTTAGCTGGTTTTGCGCCACGCGGATATTCACATTCGTTGCGCCTAAATCACCGCGGTTTACTTCCAACTCTTTTAAACGAGCACGTGCGGCCAGTAAGTTCGCTTTAGCTGCCGTTGCACTGCTCTGTGCGTCATCGCGCTGCTGTTGCGAAGTACCATTACGGTGAAACAGAGTATTAAGACGTTTTGCTTCGCGAACTTTTTGTTCCGCCACGATTTTGCTCGCTTCAACGTCTGCTTTTGCCGCAGCAATAGAAGCATCAAGTTGTTCGTTGTTTTGAATCACACGCTCAAGGTTAAGTTGAGCCTTTTCTACGGCGAGCTGATAAGGCTGGGGATCAATCTGAAATAGTAGATCGCCTTGGCTTATTTCTTGGTTGTTGGCAACATAAAGATGCGTAATCTGCCCACTCACACGGGGGGCCACTTTAGTTACCACACGCGTTGCCATTGCCTGAGGCGTCAACGGCATGGCGAGATCTGCAACTAGAAAATAGGCAAAGACAAGGACAAACGCGACGCAAGAATATTTGATCCAACGTGCGAATTTTTGATCTGGAGTCATAGGCGTTTACTTCTCTTTTTATTCGGTTTTCTGACTTATTCGCTAAGTGAATCAAGCGCATTGTGAGCAATCTGATCAAGAATCAATGAAAGCTGCTGAAGTTCCTGGTCGTTGATGTCCGTTAGGAGCTTGCTTCGAACTTGAAGAATTCGAGCCTCCATTTGCTTTAGTAGGGTTTTCCCCTCTTCTGTGAGGCTAACAATACGTGCTCGCTTATCGTGTTCACAGCAATGGCGAACGATCAGAGATTGCTCTTCTAATAATTTTAATGTTCGCATCAACGACGCTAACTCGATCTCAAGCGCTTCAGCCAAATGCTTCTGACTGATGTTGTCACCCATTCGATAAAGCTTCCATAACGCAGTCCAACGCGGATACGTTAGGTTTAAAGGCTCTAACTCGCGATCTGCAACCATTTTCCACAAACGAGCAACACGAGATAATTTTTCAGCCAGAGAAAGGTCTCGCAAACTGTTGATGTCTTGAATCATAAGATCTACTCAATTACTTAGCGTGCTAAGTAATATAAAATAGTTAGCACGCTAAGTAAATATCTTTTTGTGATTGAAATCACGTTGGGTGTGTCAGTGAAGGGGCAGAAATCTAAGTAACACAACACTATGTTTGAACTTGAAATGCAGCGATGTACACAACAAACGTCGAGACCAATAAAGTCTGATTTGTATAAGAGTAAAAGGGTCAGATACAAAAAAGCACAACCCACTGTCATGGTGTTGTGCTTTTCAGATAATGAATAATTGGGTTATCTCGTAGTGAGCCAATTCCTTATGTTCGCTCAACTAAGAACCGCTGCTTAAAATCCACAAATGCTTCATGGAGCGCATTTTCTTTAATCGGCTTGAGAAGCACGTAATTCGCACCCGATTCCATAAAGGCGTCACTGGTTTCTTTCGCGGTGTCAGCAGTACACGCATAAATTGGCGTGCCTAGTTTTAGCTTTTGTCGGATCTCTTTGGTCGTTTCAATTCCACCAAGATGCGGAAGTTGGTTGTCCATCAGTATCAAATCGTAAGTATGATCTTTTAAGAATTCCATTGCTTCTAACCCATCTTTCGCCCAATCAACCTGCATTTTGTACTTGTTACAAAACGCTTTTAGAATGAATGCGTTAGTATGGTTATCCTCTACCAACAACACTTTGAGACTCTCTGCAAATAGTTCACCTGGCTTAACTCGCAAACTCGAATCAAGAGGGGTGAGTACTCGCTCACGATCTTTCACTGGCATTGTAATGACAAAAGTCGTTCCTAAGCCTTTCTGACTGCGGACTTGAACATCACCTTCCAGCATGTCGACGAGGCTCTTCACAATGGTCAGCCCTAAGCCACTGCCGCCGTATTCTCGAGTCGTTGTTGCTTCTTCTTGAACAAAAGGTTCGAACATTTGGTCGAGTTTGTCAGACTCGATGCCGATACCTGTATCCGTAATTTCCACGACCAGCACGCTATTGTCAGCGCCATAGAACTGCTCAAGTTCAGCATGCAAGCGCACGCTACCCGAGGGCGTAAACTTTACTGAGTTACTGACTAGGTTGAATAAAATTTGGTTCAGACGAACTTGGTCAGTAAAGATTTCAACATTGGGATCTATTTTGTTTTCAATGACAAGGTTGACGCCTTTACTTTCACAAATAGGACGATAAATGTTTTCTAACGTTCGAATTGTATCAGTGAAAGAAAACGGGTGCTTTTGGATATTAAACTTACCCTGCTCAATCTTCGAAAAGTCCAAAATATCATTCAAAACAGCAAGTAAGTGCTCACCACTATGTCGAAGTACGTCAATTTGGTTATTCTGCTCTTCTGTTTCCACAGAGTCTTTTAGCAATTGAGCAACCCCTAAAATTCCATTGATTGGCGTTCGGATCTCATGGCTCATTTTAGCCAGAAAGTCGGCACGGGCTTGAGCAGATTTCTCTGCTTCTTTGCGCGCCAAGTTACTCTGTTTTTCCGCCTCAATTAGCGTGGTAATATCCTGACCTTGAACAATAATACCGCTAATATCTCCATCAACTCGAATCGGCGATAAGTTCCAGCGATATACTTTGTCTCCAATTGGCACATTAACGCCTGTCAACGTAGCTCCCTGAGCCGCCATGCGAAGGTGTGGCATCAACTTTTCTTTGAAACCTTTGAACACTGGGTGCATGGTTTCAACATCGTTTTCCATGACTAACTCTTTGCGTGCTGCCGGATTGATTTGGACAAGCACACCCGATTCAGACCACACCATGATAGGAGATAACGCAAAGTTAAACAGGTCGCGGAAAGAGCGCTTTTGTGCTTCAAGCTCTTCAAAAGTGTTTTCTAGTGTCGAACCAATATGATCGAATTCCTCAATATCTGACCCCTCAAAACGCTCAAATCCTTTTTCTTCACGAGCCGAGCGAGTATATGCCATCAGGGATCCTAACTCTTCAACTACTCGATTCTCGATCCATTCTTTAGTCATCAGCGCAATCATGACCATACCGATAACTGAGGCTAGCATTGCTAGCAGGTGTTGGATTTGCAATGTCACCACGCTCTGATTGTCTTGCACAGTAAGCAAGCACAAGTCAGTCTCGGCGGCATTTACCTCAATAGGGGTTTTGATGATCAATAATTGGTCAAGCTTGTGCTGGGACTCTCGTCGTTTGAGTACGTCAAATATTTGATAAGCCTCATCTCCTACTAATGAGCTTGCCAATGGTGTGTTGTTAGCGACCAACACAACATTGTCGACGTTGCCTTCATTTTTTAACCTTTCCATCAACCCAAAGTTATTATCTAAAACAACAACATTGTAAGAGTACCCCATCACTTCACCGGTTTTAGGTTGTAAAACGGGTACACGACGAAGTAAAAGATGGCGAGTTCCCATCGGGGTCTGTGAGGGTAGATAATACCAGTTGTTGCTAAAGGTCACTTGACTGGCAAGTCGGCTAAGTATCAGGTTGTTGATGCCATAGAAATGCGCGTTGCCATCGTCCCAAATAATACCTTGATGATCGGTTAGGAAACGAAACTCCGGTGTATGGGAAGGATCACTCTGGTCAATACTCATGAAAAAGTAATTGAGTGCCTCTTCATCACGTTCTGTATAAAAATCCAATACAACATCACTTTTCGAATTGCTGTTGTGATGAATCTGAATCGCTGCAAAATGGCTATCAAAAATGTTCAGGATCAGGGCAGAGGTCTGCTGCTTGGTTCGGTCGACTTCCTGCCAAATAATCTGCTTCGAGAAGTAATAACTCTGAACAAAGATGCCTAGAATGATCGGAGCAAGTACGAGAATAATTATTTTGGTAATAAGCGTCGACAGTGAGCGACGCTTTCTTATTTTTGATGTAGTTGTCATCAATTATCTGAGTATCTAAATGCACGTTTTCTTAATGCTTCAATTCTTTCTGGAGAGTCCGATTTGGTAACGACTTCAAAATCACCAGAGTAAACAGTGGGAACTGGCTTTCCTTCTAAATCCCACTTAATGGCCTCAGCCATTGCAATACCTGTATCATCGTTCATACGCATAACGGTAACGTCTAACTCCCCTTTAGAAAGCGCCTCTAACTCTGCTGAACCGCCGCCCCAACCATTGATCATGACATCATCACGACCTAACTCTTTAAGAGCGTCAACAGCACCTAATGCTACATCGGTAGAACACGCGTAAATGAAGTCAACGTCCGGATACTTCTCCAAACTGGCTTTTGCAGCTTCATACCCAGATTGCTTTGTTGCTTTGGTGTAGTAAGCAGATTGTAGTTCAAATTGATTATCGCGGTTCACTTGGTTGATAAAAGTGTTGCCTCTGATGTCACTAATGTAGCCCTCTGAGAAGTAGAGAACACTATAGTGGCTATGTTTAGGGAAACGCTTGCCAAACTCAACGGCCAATTCACGACTTCCTTCTGCGTGGTCGAAACCAACATAAAGAAACGGCTGATGATGTTCCCAATCCCTAACAGGTGTGGTGATATTTTGTAAAATTAACTTGGTTTTCTTTGAATCTAAGACATGCTCAACAAACTTACGATGTCTTGTGGTATCTAGAGTAAAGATCAAGTAATCGGAGTTGCTTTTCAGCGCCTCCATTAAAGACAAACTTTGCTGCTTTATATCTGCATTAGGACGAGTAAACACTTGATTTAGTTGATAGTCGATATCAAGCTTATCTAGGCGTTTTTCAAACGCATCGATGTTTCGAATCCAATAATCAGAGATCTGCTGCCCTGGATAAACAACAGAAATTTTCAGTGGACGCTTTTTGTCTTTTGCTACGGGTACAGGGGTTTCTCTTACCACTTCAGCCAACGCACTAGTTAACTGCTTCTGTTGTGGAAACTGGTCTAAAAACTCTTGATATGCCCAATACCCATTAAGAACTTGGGTGGCCTGCACATTCGGCGCAAAAGCGGCCATTGAAATCAGGGAGAATACTAACGCTTTTTTCATCTACTGCTCTTTTAGCTTTTTTATGAGCCTAATTCAGCTCTATTCATTACCTAGCCGAGTCATCCTATACTCTTGTAATCTACCTTCCTCTTAGTGCCTGTTTCAATAGTAAATTGGTTCTTGGTCTGAGTGGATGCAAATAAAGTACATTGAGTCGCTTCCTTTGTCTCGATAACGTAGAGACATTTCGCGCTTTTCATATTCAGGCCCTTTAAACAGAACACCAGCCCATTATGCGTCAGTTTATTCCTACATGGTACTCCAAAAACAAAAAGAAACCGCCAATGTGACATAGGCGGTTTCCGTGTATCTTTGCGTAGCAAGGGCTTATCAGAGTGCCACTATCTCTAACATCATTTGTTGATGTTCGTCGACGACAATATTTGCTTTTGACATAACGAGCAGCTCTTTTTTCGCTTTAGTTAGTTGCTTAATATAGTACTCTGCTCGCATGGCAAGCGTCTTTGACTCAAAATCCGATGACCATTCCAATACCAAAGGGCCTTTTCCCTTCAAAGCTTTCGCTCCTTTTCCGGTTTGGTGCTGATTGAATCTTCGTTCAACATCATTGGTAACACCACAATACAACGCGTTGCGGTTATTTCGTATCAGGTAGACACTCCAACGCTGCGTTGTATTTTCCATCATGAAAGCAGTGACTCAACCTTAGCTTTTAATTCATCCAGCTCTTCTTTCAGCTGAGCGACTTCGAGCTCTAGCTGACTTACTCGATCGGAGCTCGAGCTTGCAGCAGACACAGGCGCTGCAAGTTCGGACGCATCAACATCACCACAGAACAAATGCATATAACGCGACTCCCGCTTACCAGCCTCACGTGGTAATTTGACCACTAATGGTCCTTTCTCTTCGCTTGCTAAATGCTCAAGGACCGTTTCCACTTCTTTTACATCATGAAATGTCGCGAGACGATTAGTACGAGTACGAATTTCCCCAGGTGTTTGAGCACCGCGCAAAAGCATACAGCATACAATGCCCTTCTCCTGCTCTGTCAGCTTTAAATCACCAAATTCCGTATTACAGAAACGGTGTTGATACTTGCTGACGCGGCTGTTGAACGCACTTTCGTCACTGACGAGCCTGCGCTCAATAAGAGCATCAACGGCATCGAGAACGTCTGACTCAGAGAGTGACATCACGGGATCACGGTTGCTTTTTTGATTACACGCGTTGGTTAATGCGTTTAGGCTGAGGGGGTAAAGATCTGGGGTAGTGACTTCTTTTTCGATCAAGCAACCAATAACTCGTGCTTCAATTGCCGTTAGCTCAACTTTCATAATGCATTTCCTTATTATTTTTGCATTTGACTTTGTACCTAAATCGCTTCGAAATCATACGCCATAAATTCACACAGCAGTGCAAGAAGCGTTAGCGGTTCAGGTGTTGGTGTCAGGCTAAAGCATAGCGTAAGACCTGACACCCCTTACGAATAGGGTCAGGTATCAATGCTCCGAGAGAATCGGCACTCTCGTCAAATTGCCATCTTGGTCGACCATCATTATTTTTGAACGATTAAGCTCAACTTCGATGATTTCGAGTTGCTCGCGAGCGTTGATATACGCCGTTTTTAACTTTTCAGCCACAGAGCGAGTGACTTGCTCATTATCTTGACTATTTACTTGCTCCGCAGTGTTACCAGAGTCCATATCAAGTTCATCATTTTGCATTCAATGGTGTTGATAATATAGTGAAGGTCACGTTATGACAATGAATCGATGGATTCTACAATGTTGGCCAAAACTCGAAGAAAGCAGCACGATTATATGGACACAACGCAATTGGTTGAGAAATGTTCAACTCTGCATTGCTATTGATCTAAAGACTGTTATGCCACTGGATGTTGTGCTTTAATCGAGGAAGATATTCATAAAATTAGGAAAGAGAACTATGAGTAGCGTATTTGAAATCGTTAACCAAGCTCGTCGTAAAAACAAACTAAAACGTGAGCTTCTTGATAACGAGAAGAAAGTTCGTGATAACCGCAAACGTGTTGATCTTCTAGAAAACCTTCTAGACTACATCAAACCAGAAATGACTCACGATGAAATCGTCGCAATCATCAAAAATATGAAAGCAGACTATGAAGATCGTGTAGATGACCACATCATTAAAAGCGCTGAGATCTCTAAAGCACGTCGTGACATCAGCCGTCGCATTCGTGAGCTGACTGAAGAAGACAAGCAAACTAGCGGCAAAAAATAAACGCGTAAGCTAGATTTTCGAACCCCGAGCAAGAATATCTTCCTCGGGGTTTATTTTTGTCTCTAAACTAACCGCCGTGTACAATCAATCTAACTCTTATTCCTAACGCATTCAGCTTTCTATGTCTTCAACTACGACAAGTACACAACCAACGCTTGCAAAACAATTATTTACGATGACCTGGCCAATGCTTTTTGGCGTTCTGTCTTTAATGAGCTTTCAGCTTGTGGATAGCGCGTTTATCGGTCAGCTCGGCGTTTTACCGTTAGCCGCTCAAGGTTTCACTCTGCCTTTGCAAATGGTCATTATCGGCATTCAAGTCGGTCTAGGGATCGCAACGACAGCGGTCATTTCTAAAGCTCTTGGGGCGAATGAAAGTCGGTATGCCAAACAACTGGGCGGATTAGTATTGATGATCGGCTCAATTGGTGTCGCTATTTTTGGCGGGCTAATTTGGCTTTTGCGCTACCCCATTTTAGCTCTATTAAGCGCTCCAGAATCTGTTATGCCGATAATCGACAGTTACTGGCCTTGGTGGTTATTAAGCTCATGGACTGGTGCGGTTTTGTATTTTTATTACAGTATCTGCCGAGCTAATGGCAATACAATGTTACCTGGCACAATGATGATGATAACCAGCGGCGTGAACCTTGTGCTCGATCCGCTATTTATTTTCACATTTGACTTGGGTATTAACGGAGCGGCAATAGCAACCATCGTCGCTTTTGGGTTTGGTATTTTAGTCGTCGCTCCTCGCGTGAAAAAGAATCACTGGGCAACGACACAATGGCAAGATCTTAACGTAGCCAAAAGTGTTGCATCTATCGGTAACATTATGGGCCCTGCGATGATTAGCCAACTGCTGCCACCGTTGTCTTCCATGCTAGCAACAAAATTATTGGCAAGCTTTGGAACCGCAGCAGTCGCCGCTTGGGCGCTTGGTTCACGCTATGAGTTCTTTGCTATCGTTTCGGTCTTGGCGCTGACAATGTCTATGCCTCCAATGGTTGGACGCTTACTTGGGGCAAAGAACTATGAGGATATCCAAAGGCTCGTCAGTATTGCCGTAAAATTCATTCTAGGTTTCCAACTTTTGATTGCTGCCATTACATTTGCCGTCGCAAACCCACTCGCATTATTGATGACAAGTGATGTGCAAGTGGAGCAAGTCTTGGAAATGCATTTACTGATAGTGCCGATCAGTTTGGGTTCATTAGGGGTTTGTATGCTAATGGTTTCTCTTTGTAATGCATTAGGCAAATCTTACACCGCGCTCACTATTTCAGCGCTGCGCTTGTTTGTCTTTTTCCTACCGTGCTTGTGGGTTGGCGCTCAAATGGATGGAATCCGAGGTTTACTCTTAGGCGCTTGTATCGGCAACCTGTTAGCTGGTGTTTCCGCATACCTAACCTATCGCCAAACCATACGCAAACTCGCAGGCGCTCAAGCCAACGCACAACAATGAATAATCAGAACGAAGCCCCTGAAGTGGGGCTTAATCGTTTTGACACCTTGTCTAAGTTGAAATGTTAGCTAGGCGAGTTTTAATTCACTAAAGAGCTCAAATAACTGGTTCGATTTATACGGCTTAGGTAAATAAGCATCCATGCCTGCCGCAAAACAGTTGTGGATGTCTTCTTCCAAAACACTCGCAGTGAGTGCGATAATCATCGTTTTTTCACGTCCTGCTTTCTTTTCCCAACGACGAATTTCTTTCGTCGCGGTCAGTCCATCCATCACGGGCATCATGCAGTCCATTAAAATTGCATCGAATTCTTCTCCCTTTGTGATGGCTTCTAACGCTTCTTGGCCGTTGCTTGTTATCAAATAGTCATAACCTGCTTTATCCAGAAAAAAACTCGCTATTTTCTGGTTCATCAAATTATCCTCCGCAATTAAGATCCTCCGATGAGAGCGCGACGCTCGATATTCAGAGCTGACAACATTATTGGTGACATTGTCACTTGATATAGTCTTTTCAACCTTAGCTAAATCATCAATGACATGCTTAAATCGATTGCCAAGGAAAGGTAATGTGAGTACGGCATGTACTTTTTCTGCATTTTCGTAGGGAGTGGATAAATGATGCTGGCAAATAATCACACGGCGAAGATCGTAATTAAATGATAGATTATCCAAGACTTCATCGGTATTAGCGTCGTTACTGTGGCACAGAAATATGACATCAAAGTCATCATTTATCGCTTGCACTTCATTCACATTATTAACACCAAAGAGATTGATTTTCGCTAAGCGACACTCTTTTAATACTTGGTCGGCGTAGTCGTAATTTGAGCAGATCAAAAGCCCTTTATTAATCACCTCCGAACGCCAGCCAAACACCGGAATTGCTTCAACCTCAATCGAGAATTCAAAGCATGTGCCCACTCCTTTTGTAGATGTTGCTACGAGCTTGCCCCCCATCATCGACACAAGCTGACAACAAATTGCCAAACCCAACCCTGTACCGCCAAATTGCCTCGACACTCCTTCATCTTCCTGAGTAAAGGGTTCAAAAATCGTGGTTAACTTATCTTGATCAATGCCTATTCCGGTATCTTCTACTTTAAACGTCAGCACTCCACGTTCTTTCTCAAGTAACTCCTCATAACTAACATCAACGCATACATGCCCACTTTCGGTAAACTTAACCGCATTCGATACCAGATTCGTAACTACCTGTTTGACACGATGATCATCGACCATCACGCGAATGGGGATATTTTCAGCTAAATTAATACCTAACTTTAGTTGTTTAGATGTTGCTTTGGATTGGAATAAAATCATCGACTGATACACGACTTCTCGGATATCCGCTTCTACTAGTGACAGCTCCAATCGTCCAGACTCGATTTTAGAGAGATCCAATATATCGTTAAGTAAAGTAAGCAGTGTTTGAGATGAGGAGTCAATGTCATCAACAACTTCTTGTTGATGCGAAGACAACTCACTTTGAGAGAGTATTTCTGTCATGCCCATGATCCCGTTAAGGGGCGTGCGTATTTCATGTGACATGTTGGCAAGAAACACAGATTTTGCACGATTAGCCGATACTGCTGACTCTTTTGCATGCAGTATTTCTTCAGTTTGTCTCTGCATTTCTTCAACCACTCGATTTACTTGCTGAGCAAAAATGGTCAGTTCATCACTTCCATCAACTTTGACTTTTGTTTGCTTCTCTTCAGAGTTGATCAACGCGTTTAAAGTATGAATGATCGCATCGAGTTTGCTGTTAACTCGGAACCAAGTACTAAATCCGAGCCAACAAAGCAAGATAACCACTAAGGCAACGCCAAAACTGATCATCGCTATATTGGCCTTTTGTTCATGAACCTGCGTGAGAAGCGACTGCTCAGTTTGTTTGGTGAACCCATCAATGAGCACTTGTAAGCGCTGCACACGAAAATCGAGTTCTTTTAAATACGCGGCGTAGTCACTTGGTGACATGTCTCCTGACATTAATTGTCCGCGAGACGCCAAGTTTCTCTGATATCTCGGCGAAGTAAACAAGCCAAGCAATTTATCCACTTGCTCGTATGACCCACCTAAGTTTAAAAACGCATCCAAATTTTGCTGCTGTCGGTCAATCGCCTGATAAAACATACTTTGACTTAGCCGACTCTTAGGGTCTTGGACTAAACGGTTCGTCAGCCAAGCTTCTTTCTGTGTCCAAAAAGAGAGCTGAGCAAGGTAGGCAATAAAATTTTGCATGCGAATGCCGTCGTCACCGCCATACCATTGATGATTTTGCAACAAAGAGCGCGACATATTTTGGAGCTGTTGAAATGCCCAATCACCCAGGTCTTCCATCTCACTCAATCTACCTGACAATACCCCCAGCATGGCTTCTTTCAGTTCATCAGCATACTCAGCAGTATTAGGGTTACTCACAAACTTTTGATGCAAAGAAGAAATAACTTCACCTTGTTCTTCAATATTAATGGCTGCAGAGACTTGAAGATCAGGCTGTCGGCGTACTTTCTCTATGGAGTAAATAAAGTGGGAGGCCTTGGATATCAATTGGAAACCTTGAATATTGCTAACCGTTTGATTGAGACGGCTCACGCGCAACGCATTATCAGAAAACTGCTGAACTGCAAACACCACTATTACCACAGCGGGTAATAGTGCGAGGAGCGCTAAGCGTGTTTTTATTGATAATCTCAACATCCATCAGCCTAATGGTTGATTTCATCCGTTTATTTAATATTAGACTAGTTTCTCGCATTGAAAGGCATATACGACATTGTTACTTTCAAACAACATTCACCTACCTAGACTATGGTTATTGTGAGTGTTTTATCATCGGCTAATGCAGTAGAAATTGTGATTTAAGTCATATTTTTTAATCTTAAAGTTGGATGCAAACAATAAAGTTTCACTCACAACTAAGAGTCGCATCACTTTTCAGAAAATCATCTATTGTATGTTTACCTATTGAGTTGCCTTATCGAGTCAAATCACACAAAAATGCAAAATATCCATTTTTGTCAACAAAACTAATTTGAAAGCAAACGTTATCATCGCAAAAAAAGTAAGTTACTTTCTAAATGTCAATACGTGAAAACCACTGCTTTAGTCACATTAATCCACCACTAACGTCCCCTTAAGTAGTGTTTTACACTGGATTTAATTTTCCTAGCAGAATAAGGACTCCGACCTTAGAATCCGCACACATAACTATTACAACCCGATTACATAACCCACCACACTCTTGCACGCTGCCGAAGAGGCAACAGCAGAGAGTATGGTTAGCCCCCAAAACGTGAAAGGTCTAATACAACAATGAGTCCAGAGAAATATCTCCAAGACTGGCAAACTAGCCAAACGATTGCTGAATCTATTTCCCCTCTAATTGGTAAGCTATATCGTCAAAAAGGAATCGAAGTGGTTCTGTTTGGTAAAACGCTTATTAATGCTACTACTATAGACATTCTCAAAACTCATCGCGTTGCAAGACGTTATACCGGTAACCCACTTTCGCTTGAGCACACGATGCCTATTATTCAAGCGCTTTGTGAAATGAGCATTTCTTCATGCCGTGTCGATGTTGGCCAATTGGCAACTATGTACTGGAATGAACATGACGATACAAGCTCTCTAAACGATTTCCTTATCACTGCACTTGATGGCGCTCGCGACGCAGATTCTTCACTGAAAGCGCGTGATGTGGTTCTTTACGGGTTCGGTCGCATTGGTCGACTACTTACTCGCCTTCTCATTGAGAAAAGTGGTCCAGGTTACCCACTAAGACTACGTGCGATTGTGGTTCGTGGCGGTAAAAAAGGCGATTTGGAGAAGCGTGCTAGCCTGCTGCGTCGTGACTCAGTTCACGGCCAGTTCAACGGTAGTATTGTTATCGATGAAGAGCGTAAAGCACTGATCGTTAACGGCAACTACATCCAAATTATCTACGCAAATAACCCAAGCGAAGTAGACTATTCAGCTTTCGGTATCAATAACGCGCTAGTTGTTGATAACACAGGTGTTTGGCGTGATTCTGAAGGCCTGAGCCAACACTTAGCGTGTCAAGGCGCAGAGAAAGTACTGCTAACAGCACCAGGTAAAGGTGACATCAAAAACGTTGTATTCGGTGTAAATGAGTCGGTAATTAAAGAAGATGACACCATCATCTCTGCGGCAAGCTGTACAACAAATGCAATCACGCCAGTCCTTAAGGCTCTGAACGATAAATATGGTGTTCTTTCTGGCCATATTGAAACCGTGCACTCATACACAAACGACCAAAATTTGATCGACAACTTCCACTCTGGTGACCGTCGCGGACGTAGTGCTTCACTAAACATGGTTCTGACTTCAACAGGTGCGGCAAAAGCAGTTGCTAAAGCATTGCCAGAGCTTGCAGGCAAGCTAACAGGCAACGCGATTCGCGTACCGACACCAAACGTTTCTATGGCAGTCGCTAATCTAAACTTAGGTGAAGACGTAGACCGTGATTCACTGAACGATTACTTGCGTGAAATGGCGTTGAACTCTGAGCTTTCGGCACAGATTGACTACACCGATTCAACAGAAATTGTATCAACTGACTTAGTTGGCTCTCGCCATGCAGGCGTCGTAGATGGTCAAGCGACTATCGCACAAGACAAGCGTTGTGTACTTTACATCTGGTACGACAACGAATTCGGTTACAGCTGCCAAGTTGTGCACTGTATGGAACAAATGATGGGTGTTCGTTACCAAACATTCCCTCGATAGGTGAACTTTGCTCCACAACGTTAACCACATAGCGTAGCGGACAATATCTCATATTTGTTCTAAATAATAAGCGCCATGCGCATTACTAATATTTTTCCCCGTTTATACGCCTGATCACCCTCAGGCGTTTTTTCGTTTCATTCATTTGACACTCTCCGGACAAAGTGAACGTCAGCATTCATGTTTTGTTCATGTTCACAGCATTAATCTGAGCACATAAATTACAGAGAGGTCATGATTATGAATCGGATTATTGTAACTGCACTAGCACTGATTACCGGCTTTTTTACGTTAGTATTTAGCTTGATCATTGCGATTCCGTTGACCATCGCAGCATTAATTACCGGCAAGCGTATTGAAAAGCGCGTCAAGAAAATGCAGAGAGAAATGCACGAAGAATATGAATTTAATACAGGTAAAGCAGATGCGATTGAAGGTGAATTTGAAGAGGTTCGCCGGTAAGTAAATAAGATTTAGATGAGTTTCTCTCCCCCGACCGCTCCTGAGAAACTTCTTGCTTTCACCCTGTCCTTAAAATGGCAGGGTGCTTTTTTGAAAAGCAGCCACACGGGCTGCTTTTAGTATTTCTGTCTTGCGAGCTTGTCTATACCGTTACGACCACTCTAAGAGCCAGCAGCATGAGTACTACCCCTGACAAACGATCAATCAACACTGCCTTAGAGCGAATTCTGTCAACGACTTTAGAGCTCGATAGCACTAGGGTAATAAAGGTGTACCAAAGCCCATCCACAACAAACGGCGTGGCAACAATGATCATCTGATTACTCAAATCATTACCGAGCGCGACAAACTGACTGAATAATGCGATAAAAAACAAAGCAATTTTGGGACTTAAAATCGAGATAAAAAAGCCTTCTCGCGCAGACTGGATTACCGTTGTTTCCTCACCTGACTCCAACTTCGCAGCCACACCACCTTTTGAACGCAAAGCATTAAACCCTAAATACGCAAGATATGCCGCACCCACAAGGCTAATCGTCTTGAACAGCATCGGGCTTTGCTGCAAAACAACAGCGAGCCCAATCAAGGTAATAAACGCATATATACCAATGCCAAACGCATGAGCCCAAGCCGTAGCTAATCCATTGATACGTCCACCAGCCAACGAGTGCTTAGCGACAATAGCTAAACTGGGACCTGGTGACATAGCCCCTAATAAACACACGGTAAAAAGTGATAACCAAACTGTTAGTGTCATAAGAATCTCCCCTCTTTGACGCTCACTCTATCAACGGAAGAGGTATAATTAGAAATCAAAGTTATTCATACTAATCATGACTTCAAGTCATGGCTAAACGGTGTACGTATTAGCGAATGGAATATTCAGAGATTTGCATTACTGAGCGAATCTCTTCTCGCACCCATTTATGCGCAGGATCCGTGTCGTATTTGGGGTGCCACATTAACCAATATTGATGAATAGGTGTTTCGAGTGGTAATGCTTTATGGGTTAAGTCCCAATGTTTAGCGAGGTTAACGGCAATATGTTCAGGAGCCACCATCAGGTGCTCACTTGCAACTAAGCGATTGATCGCAGCAGAGAAGAATGGAACCTTAAAGGTAACGTGGCGGGTGTGCCCTAGCTCTTTCAATGCTAAATCAGTGTAGGAATCTTTGTCTCCGCCGCCAGTCACTTTGATGTGTGAATATGAAATCAAGTCTTCAATACTGATCTGGTCCTGCTTTGCTAACGGATGAGAAGATTTCATCAAACAAACTGATGAATCCTCACCAATTTTAACGCTCGACACACTCTGTGGTTTTTCTGGATACATAGAAGACGCGATATGGATGCCCGTCTCATGAAGTTTATCAAGAAAGTTGGGTTGCCACAGTCGGTACGCCATATCTAACTGTGGCGCTTGTTCACCCAAGTGAGAGGCAATATCGGGCAATACGTATTGCGCCACGTAGTCACTAGAAGCAATAACAAGCTCACCTTGCCACTGCCGCGGCTCAAAAGGTTGGTCATCGAGTAAATGGTCAAATTCAGCCAGTAATGCATCAAGCTTTGATTTTAATGCTATTGCTCGTGGCGTTGGTATCAGTTGATTACCTTGACGAATAAGCAGTGGGTCACCACACAGATCGCGCAATTGTGCAAGCTGTCGACTGACGGCAGACTGCGTAATGTGCAAACGGTCTGCGGTCCGGCTGACATGACACTCCTCTAAAAGTACATGCAAGGATCTAAGTAGATTCAAATTAATGTTGTTTAACATATTCGCTCAGAAGGGTTTTCAACATGGCATCCATTCATGGTCACTTCACAAACAGGTTCCCAGTCGTGTTAAAGAATTCAGCTAAGACGGTATGAGTCATCAGGTTTCGAAGCTCTGGATATCGTTGAATTTGATCTCTGATTTCGTTCAAGCGAGCCATCGTAGGCACTTCGACAAAAACCATCATGTCCGTCTCACCGCTGATCGCATGACACCATTTTACGCCATCAATTTTGTATAATTCGTCCGCGTATGATTCGCAATAATACGTAGAGGTTGATTTATCGAACTTTAAGGCAAAATAGGCGCAAATCGAATCCCCACCCGAAGGTGCAATTTCAGCGTGATACCCTAGAATCACTTTGTCATGCTCTAGCTTACGAATACGGGCCGTTACCGCAGAACGAGAAAGGTTTACTTTATCCGCAATTTCAGTCACCGACAGCCGAGCGTTGTGCCTGAGCAGATCCACAATCTTATGATCAAACTTGTCCATACCGTTACCAAGCTTTCCTTATTTTTCTCATTCTATACCGATTCTAACTGCATAAGAAACCAACATTTTGTTGGAATTATTTAAAACAACCGTCATATTGACGGTTTAGTAAATCATTTTGTTATTAACATTTTGGATATGCTATTTGGCGGGCATGAGATGAGTGCTGTTATCCATTTCAACAGAAAATAGATAACACATTGAAATCAAATTCCCAACTTAAGTACTCAGCACATAAATAGCATCGCTTAAACACATAAAACGAAATAACCAGAAGCCACAAGCTTTTTCGTAATAAGCCTCATAACATTGGATGAATCAATTCGCATGGAAGAGCTCAAAAAAGACATTTCACTCACATCAGGTATCGCACAGTTATCCACCACATTAATGGGAACTGGGCTGTTTATGATCCCGGCTATCGCAGCAGGTATAGCTGGCCATTTTTCACTATGGGCTTGGATTTTATTGTTCATCGCGATTTGTCCTATTGCGCTGACTTTTGCTCAACTGGGTAAACGATACCCCAACGCGGGCGGAACAGCCTTTTTTGTACGCAAAGCCTTTAACGCCAAGCTGGAAAGTAGTGTCGCTTGGCTATTTGTTAGTGTCATTCCGGTAGGGGTTCCGGCCGCGATTGCACTCGCCGCAGGCTTCCTACAACAAATATTGCCAGAGCCTATTAGCAACAATCTGTTTGCACAAATTCTGACGGTAGTACTACTTGTGTTCGTCAACTTGATGGGCACAAAATCATCAGGTCATTTACAAACTCTTATTGCTTTGAGTGTCTTCGCACTTGTTGGCGCATTTTTATGGAAAGGCGACGTTAACAGCGCCGATCTTGTGATGCCCGCCATCACACAAGAGTCAATTTGGCCTATTACCGCAGCGTTAGGCGTGATGTTCTGGTGTTTTGTTGGCATAGAGGCTTTTGCCCATATGGGGGAAGAGTTCAAAAACCCTCAAAGAGATTTCCCTATTGCCATTGTGGTCGGTTGTTTTGTAGCAGGGGCTACCTATTGGGCATGCTCTGTCGTTATTTTAAAATTTGGCGCGTATGGTAACGCTCAATTTGATAACGCATCCATCCCCTGGCTTAGTGCCCAACTACTAGGCGATGGAGCCAAATGGATAATCAGCTTGATAGGTTTCTCCGCTTGTTTCGCGAGCGTTAACTTATACACACAGAGTCTAGCGCGAATGGTCTGGGCTCAAGCTCGTGAACATCGTCCTTCTAGTCCACTAGCCAAGATTTCACGTCGTGGTGTCCCTTTCTCAGCCACCATATTAGTTGGCGGTATATTATTGATATCTTGTGTGATAGGAACCCTATCACAGCTCGATCTGGAGTTTTTCCTAAAACTCGCAAACAGTGTATTCGTTCTGGTTTACATGTTGGCGATGTTAGCCGCTTTCAAATTGCTTCGAGGATTTGGTAAAACACTTGCGGGACTGTCCCTACTGCTTTGTACCGGTGTTTTTATATGTTTAGGCTGGTCAATGTTTTATGCACTTGGCATTTTTACTCTACTTTTACTGCCTTGGAAACAGTGGCGACATAAGCGACAAACACGTGTAGTTGAATAGTCATCGCTTCCCATTTCGAAATATGTGAGCTAAACGTTGGATACCAGCGTCTATGTTCTCTAACGCGATATTGCCGTAACCAAGCACGGCACCATGCCAGTGACGTGCTTGAAAATCTGGGGGTTCATAATAGCTCAAAGGTCGCAAGATGATCCCTTCATGCTCTGCCATTTTTGTAAAACGCTGCTCATCCATACCGTCTTGCCATTTCAACGTAATATGAAGCCCCGCCGCTTGGCTAACGACGCAAACACGGTCGCCAAAATACTGTTGAATGGATAAATGCATCTGTTCATGCTTAGTTTTGTACAGTCGACGCATTTTTCGAATATGACGTAATAACCCACCTTCAGTAATAAAATCTGCCAATGCTTCTTGTGTATGCGTCGGCGAATCACCACTTAACGCGTCCTTAACCACTAAGCATTGCTCTACTAAACGTTCAGGAACTACAAGGTAGCCAAGCCGCAATCCGTTAAACATCACTTTACTGAAGGAACCCACATACAACACGCGATCATCTCGACCCATTTGAGCTGCTAGCCCCTGTAAACTGGTATAGGGACGATGAGCAAACTGAAATTCGCTGTCATAATCGTCCTCGATGATCCAACTTGATTGTTCGACCGCCCAGTTGATGATCTTTCCTCTTTGCTCGGTATTGAGTGTGGTGCCCATCGGATATTGATTACTTGGTGTAATATACAGCGCATCGGCATCGCTTGAGGTCACCGCTTCCACATCAAAACCTAATTTCTCTCTTACGAACAAAGGCTCAAATTGATAGTTTTGGAACTGAATCAACTTCCGCATTTGCGCGTAACCTGGTTGCTCCATCAGAACCTTATCACCTTGTTTGAGCACTACCATCGTCGCAATTGACAACGCTTGCTGCGCCCCAGAGGTAATAATAATGCGCTCTGGAGAACAATTCACTGAACGGCTAGATGCAAGGTAGTCAGCTAAAGCACAGCGTAATGTCCAACTGCCCTGAATATCTTGATTCCCCAACAAGCAAGTACGAGACATATGGCGAGTGAGTAACTTTTGCCATTGCGCCATCGGAAATGCGTCCAAATCCGGCACACCCGGTGCAAATGCGCGGTTGATATCAAAGTGAGCTTTCGGTGATGAGTCTCTCTGAACTGAACTAGGTTCAGGCAAGTACTGCTCTGGCAGTTCTACGGCAACATAAAAACCAGAACCTTTTTGGCTGTTCAAGTACCCTTCCGCCACTAACTGTTCGTAGGCAGAAATCACGGTATTCCTACTTAGATTAAGCTCTTGTGAAAGCTTCCGCGTAGAAGGCAGCTTCCCATTCTTCATCCACAGTCCTTGAACAATTTTCTTGCGAATAGCAAAAAACAACGCTTGCTGACGCGTTCCATCACTGTCTTTTAAATGCAGGTCACCGATATCAATCAAAGACAAACTGGATCCATCCATTAGTTAAAAGTGGCTCTCTTTAAGCTACCAGTTAAACGCTACATTGCAATCAAAGAATGAGGATCAATCGCTCGTAATCGTGAGCAAACAAGGAGAGAAAATGCTATCCAACACCAATAGAACGGAAATTAAGAAAGGCGCACATAAAGCCGTCTCTGATGTTAGCAAACTGCACGCCATCATAGATGAAAGCCTAATCGCTCATATTGCGATAACCAACGAGTCAGGCCCTGTGGTCATCCCTATGCTGGCATGGCGTGTCGATGATTACGTGTATATCCATGGTGCCAACAACAGTCGACTGTTACGCTCACTCAAACAAGGAGTGCAAACGTGCTTAACCTTTACTTTGTTTGATGGTTGGGTATTGGCTCGAAGTGCGTTTCACCACAGTGCGCATTATCGCAGTGCTGTGGTCTTTGGCCAGTTTGAGGTGGTGGAAGATAACCAAGAGAAAGACAGGTTGCTGAATCACTTTATTGAACAGATCGCTCCGGGGAGAACAGAACAAGTCCGTTTGAGTAATGAAAAAGAACTCAAAGCCACCATGCTACTGCGTATCCCGCTCACGGAGGCATCAGTGAAAATCAGCAATTTTGGCGTCAACGACGATGCGGAAGACATGGACATCCCTGTTTGGGCAGGTGTCCTACCCTACCGAACCGTCGTAGGTCCACTGCAAGCTTGTGACGATTTGTATGAAGGTATCGCAGAGCCAGACTACCGCAGTGCCTACTCTAACCGTTGGCAGGAATAAGCACCGTAAAACGTGCGCCGCCTAAGTGACTCTCGCCGACAGAAAGCTCCCACCCCAGTTGCCGCGCTGCACTGGTAGCGATGGCAAGCCCTAAACCAAAGCCTTTCATGTCGGCGTTGCGGCTTTTGTCTAAGCGCGAAAATGGCATAAATACTTCTTCTCGCATCGCCTCAGGGATGCCCGGACCATCGTCCTCAATATCGATGCTCCAGCAATCCGCTACCGTTCGAATCGTCACCTCAACGCAGGACTCACCATAACGCTTGGCGTTTTGCAGTAAATTATCGAGGACAAGGTTACCCAAAGTAGGCTGAAAGTGAATCAATTGGTTCGCGAGTTTATTTTCTGCTCTCAACATGGCGGACTCTAAGCCTAGGTAATTCATGCGGCTTTTACACCAAAGTGGCAGTTCCATGGTTTCAACAGAATCGATCCATGAGTGTTTTTTCACACTCAAGCGAGACAGCATGACAATGTCGGACGTTAAATCCGTCACGACATCAACGTATCGTTCAATATCGTCATGTAACTCTGCCTGCATTTCACCACTCGTGCGTCGAGCTAAATCCGTCGCTAGCTGAATACGACTCAGCGGAGTGCGCACTTCATGAGGAATAGCTTGAGTAAAGATGTGTGTTTGGCGCACTCGTCTCTCAATCTCTTCAGACATGCAGTTGAAGCCTTGGGCGAGCTCTTTCACGGGTTGCGAAAATTGCTTTAGCTCGACTCGCGTATTCAACTCACCAGAACCAAATTGTTGTTGCGCAGCCGTTAGTTGCCGAATTTGGCGGTCAAGACGTCGTACAGGTATGTAAACCATAATGCCTAAACTGCATACAACAACCAAAAGTAGAGTAAGTATAAATACAATCTCAGAATCTTCATTCCAATCAACGTGTGGGCTAAAGAAATCCGTTTTTTCTTTGAAAACTAAACTCTTCGAAGTGTTAGGCAAAGGGAATACCGCAGCATAGGTACTGCCATCAATAAGATAAACAGGTATCCCTTGCATACGGTACAGCAGATTACAATCTCGACAAGGCGGTGATCCGTCCCAGTTTTCAACCAATGTTAAATCAAAGATAAAGAAATCTTGCTTGCCGTTTTCGGTTAACTTCTTGTAGAGAGAATCCGGAGTGCCTCGTTGCTCAATGTATTGATCGACAAAATAAGCACCGTCACTCAAAAAAACACCGACTTCTGTTTTGCGCATGTACTCTTCCCCCATAAAGAGAAACAAAGCAACAGTCAGCGCAAGGCCAGTTACTAACCCCACATATAGACGAGTAAACAGGGAAAACATGCGTCATTTACCTGTCAGCATGTAGCCGTGGTGACGTATGGTTTTAATGGTAGCCGTATGGATATGAGCCTTAGAGAATTTCTTCCTTAGTGAGGATATACGCATATCAATCGAACGATCAGTAATACAGTATTCAATGCCTCGGGCAAGACGGCAACATGATTCACGAGATACTGGCTTATCGACATTCAGCATCAGGAGCTCTAAAATTTCAAACTCAGAACTCGTTAAACCAATATCTTTTTGCAAATAAAATGCTTGGGAGCGACGAAGACAAAGACTAATGCCATATCGGCTCAGCTTTTCTTCTTCAACGATATCAACTTGACGACAATAGCGACGCAACGCTGCTTCAATACGGGCGAGCAAAATATTACCTTTTATCGGTTTGGTAAGGTAATCATCAGCACCAAACTTAAATAAGCTCACCTCGCTCATTTCATCATCGGTCGCAGTCAAAACAATGATAATACCATGATAAAACTTACGCGCCTCTTGGCATATTTCTGCGCCATTTTTTCCTGGTAACATCAAATCTAACAGCACTAGGTCCGGCTTGAGCCCCTTAATCGTTTCTAATGCATTTTGACCGTTATCGATGACAGTTACCATATATCCTTCGGCTTCGAGGTACATTTTGGTTAATCGAGCAATCTCAGAGTCGTCTTCTACCAGTAAGATTGTATTACCCACCATGAATCATTTACTCCACCAATATGATGGAGGGAGTATATCGCTCGTCCTATACTGCGCAACCTACTTAAATGATAATTTTAATAAAACGCAGGCTTACATACGCTTACAAACCATACATATACGATAATCCTAATCATTCTATACCCCTAAAACCATGCAATAACCTGAGGTTTTATTTATTACCAGAATATAGCTTCACATAGAAAATAAAATTCGGAATAAAAATCCACTATATTTTTAAATGTATCGAATAATAGGTCTTACCAAAAAACAATATCAACATATATGATTTAGTTTGCTTATATAGACAGGACTTTATGTTGCTTCTAAGTTTCTTGCTCTAATAAAGTCTACGAGTAACATGAAATGAGATATTCCAAATTAACACCTTTAGCCATATTTTGCGCGATAAGTCTAACTGCTTGTGGCGGCAGTGAATCTAATCCGAAACCATCGAAAACAACACCTCCACCACCACCACCACCAATGCCAACATTGAGCACTGTCACAATCCCAACTGTCGTTTCTACAGAGTTTCCAGCCAAGTTAAAAGTGGCTGCTGATGCTGGCTTCACCCACTATGTGAAAATCTCCCTTTCCGAAGCAAACAACAACGATACATTTCACATTGTGGCTGTTGATGACGGTGCGAATAATGAAAAAATCTTTCGTGCAGCCAAAATCATCCAACACCTTCTCACAAACCAACCAGACTCTAAGTACGGTGCTGACAAGTCTCGTATCGCTAAGACATTAGCCGAGCGTGATGCCACACTAATGCTGACCGAAAACGACGAACAGAATGATGAGATGCTAACCAAAATCTTTATCAACGAACTGATTCGCCAAGGCAAATTGAACGATGCAGTTACAAGCTCGGGCTTAGCACACTCTTTTGATACGAGTTCTCTAGAAAAGTTTGTTGTAAGCATGATGGTACTTAACGAAGATGATATGGATACACTTGTCACATCTATCGCGTCAACATTAGTAACTAGTAAAGAAACACCAAACTGGCTAAAGAATAGCCAATCTTTAATGTATCGAGAACTGACAGTTGAAGGCGATTGCCATTACATTAGTAATTTTGCCGATTACTGCGCCAATCTTGGCAAAAAAGCCGAACGAGACGCCGCTTTTGAAGAAATTTTACACTTGGTCCAAGCGCAAGGTATTGCACCTAACACGGCGACTGCGGCACTGCAAAATGACATTCAAGCTCATGCGTTAAGCATCTATAACGATATTCAATCGGGCAAACCGACGGTGTGGCGCCCTACTCAGTATGACTGGGACGATTGGAAATCAGACGACTTCGATCCTGAAAGTGTTAAACAAACGGGCCCTTCATATTCTCACGAATATTTTGCTGCCGCTTTTGAAGCTTACATGGGTGTAGCAAAAGCAAACGGGCATGGTTTAGATGGCTACCAAGCGTTAACGCGTGAAGAAATGCAAACCCAAGATCCACAAGCCGTTGATTGGATCAGTGGCTTATTCCACGGATACTTGCAATATACCGCGAATATCGACTCTGCGGGCGTCAAGCTCTACACAGAAAAGACAAATCCAGACACAGTACCTACCTTCCGTATGGCTCCCAACAAAGACGGTTTGATAGAAGCGTACACCTACAAATCTCAGTGGTTAACAAAAGTGAAGATCATTGGCGACGACGCGATGAATGTGATCGGTAATGATCAAAACAATACTTTTGAAGGCAACAGCAAAGACAACAGCATTTATGGTGAAGGCGGTATCAACACCTATATCGTGCCACACAAACTGGCGGAATGTACTGTTATCAAAGCAAAGAGTGTTTCTGTTGAGTGCCCAAATACAGGCACTGACGAGTTGTACGACATTCAGAACATCCAATTCACCGACCAAACCCTAGATGTAACCAAGCTATAAACAATGAAAAACATGAAGAAACTTATTCTATTCGCTCCCTTGCTCCTTGTTGGTTGTGGTGGCCTAGCCGTCATGGATCGTACTGATGCCGTAAAAGCACAACCAGAAATGCTGATCAAAACCGACGGTGATTTTTGGGGATTCGGTGCGGATGGCCATTTTGATTTTGCTGGTAAGTACAAAGGCAAGTATTCACGCAGTGCTTCTAACTCAAGTTGGTTTAACCGTATCTCTTTCAAAGAAGGTTCAATGGGCGCAGAAGTGACTCGTATCGACAGCGGGGAAACTTGGCTTTTGAACTGCACTGGAGGCGGTATGTCGGTTAACTACATGGGCGTCGATTTTGGTGGGAATGATCCTTACACCTGTGACATTACTCAAGATGGTAAAAAAGTCGGTGAGTTTGCGATGGAGCCAAAATCCGCTCTCATCGACATCAGCTTTGAGAAAAAAGAGACAGGCGTAGTGCGTATTGGTAGCACCCACTTTAATGTAGAAACTGTACATACTAGTCCTGACGCCATGATGGCGGTAGACATTCCATTGGGTTATAGCTTTAAGGAAGGCACACAAGAAATTGCCGCTGTGCAGACGAACGGTACCATTGCGGTACAGATGCTCCCTGAACTTAGCGAACAAAAAAAGGATGTAATTGCCATCGGCGCTGTTGCAAGTGCACTAAGTTGGCGCCCTAAAAAATAGCCATTACATAAAACAACAACACACAAAAAAACAAAGCCCTCTACTTTTTTGAGGGCTTTTATTGCTTGTACTCATAGAGATAAGTGGAGCACTACTTCTCTAATCTTCCCATATACTGCTTGGGCGTTAATCCACGATGTTTCTTAAACATACGATTGAAGCTCGCCACATTGGTGTAACCAAGGCGCGTGGCAATGTCATCAATACTCACGCGCTTACTCAACAAACCAGCTGCAATATTACTCAATACATAGCCAGAAACCGTCGAAAAATTGAGCCCTAATTTATGCAAACGACGTTGAAACTGCTGTTCAGATAAATCAAGCAGAGAAGACACGCGCTCTAACGTTGGCAATCCATAATGGCTGCTGTAATTCACCACTTCATAAATCACTTTCAACTCATCTTCTGGGTCGGGCATATTAAGCAAATCATCCAAATCGGAAAAACTCATCGCTAGACGGCTGTCTTCTCGATGGCTCACTTGGCGAGAAGCTAGTCGGTCATCTCCCGGGATCCATATCTCTGTTTTTGGCTGACTCCATTCCACCTCGCAGCCGAAATATTCCCGGTATCGCTCAGTATTTTTTCTCGAGCCTGAAACCTTGACACGTAAAGGCTGGTAATCTTTGCCAAGAAATTCGCGTAACACCTTAATCATAAATACCGCACAGCGGATACTATCGTGCACCTTTACTGACGTTTCTATAAACGGGTTGTGGTAAGTCCATTTGATGATTTTACCCGACTGTTCGCCAGCAAAAAACGCCCCTGATTGTAGGTTGCTCACACCATAATTCACTCGCCGAATGGTACTGGCTAAATCATTGCCGGAGAATAACCAGCGTCCCACTGGCCCTAGCTTTTGCAGTTCAATACCTCGGCTGAGACTCAACACCACATCCGGGTCACCACTGGCTTGTTCAACACAACGGTACCATTCCGCAACGGCTTTTAGCGGGATCAGTGTCATTGGGTTGCGAAACACCGATGCTGGGATCCCTAACTCATCCGAGTCCAAATTGTATTTAGATAACGCGAGGTTATGCATGTTTAGAATGCCCATCGCACGAATAAACCGAACCGTTTTCATAACCAATCACATCAAATTTAATCCTATAGTGATTGAATCTGTCACAAAGAAAGCCGCAAATCAAATTCAGATCACAATACGCCAACAGTTTGATAGAGGAGTGTTTAATGAGTTTACTGAGTGTCCCATTTGTCGGTACAGGCGCAGATACGGCGTTACATGTTGTCGCTGCTGTCGTTTTAATCGCGAGTGTCGCGGGCGCGTGTTACGGCTTTTGGAAAATCCATGAATTACCTATCAATAAAGCACACAGCAAAGACCATCATCAGATAGGGCTCATCACTGCGCTGACCTGGATAGGGTTTGTCTGGCACTGGGTTTGGGTGCTAGCCGTGATCTTTGCATTCGTTGATATGGAAAAAGCCATCATCAATCTGCGTGATACATGGAAAAGTAAACCGCAAACAGAAACACAGCCAAAAGAGGAAGCATAATGTTAGAAGGTTTAGCGGTATGGGCACTCTTCATCTATCTGTTGCGTTTGGTTGGCATGCCTTGGAACAAAGCAACCAAATCGTTCGCTTATCTTGGCGGCTTGGGTTGGCTAATGTTCGTCTGGGTAGGTTTGATTAACTTCACCCCGATGGATTTATCCGGCGGTTCTGTCGTGCAGTCACCACACATCCAATTGCGTCCAGATTCAACCAATGTAAAAGGTAAAGTTGACCACATTTACATTGAGCCGAATCAGCAAGTTAAAGAAGGTCAGCTCATTTATGAACTTGACCCAACGCAATACAAAATCGCATTAAATCAAGCGAACGTATCCGCTGATTCTGCTCGCGTTGCATTAGCTACAGCAAAAGGCGACATCGAGATTGAAGAAGCTAACCACGAAGCGCTAGTGCAAGATCTAGAAACATCAAAGAGCCAGTTGGAAGCGGCGAAAGTTGACTACAAATTGCAGAAAAAAATGCTAGATCGTTATGTTGAGCAAAACCGAGTGGTGCACAACACCATCACGGAAAGCGATATCGACAAACAATCGAGTGCGGTTGATATGGCACGTCACAACGTGTTGACCCTTGAGTCTCAAATCAAGAAGAAACAAGTCGATATTTCCCGTGCAAAACTGGCGATTCATAAAGCGGAACTTGCAGTTGAAACCAAACAAGCCGAACTGCGCCAAGCGAAAGAGCAAATTGCAAAAGCGCAATGGGATTTGAATAGCACAAAAGTTCATGCCCCAACAGATGGCTTTGTCACCAACTTTATCCTGCGTGAAGGTCAGCGTGTATCAATGATGCCGCGTATCAACATGTACACCAACGAAAAGTACGTACTAATGCGAGTGAACCACCAGGCGATTCGTAACATCAAACCGGGTCAGCCAGCGGAATTCTCTTCGTCCGTTTACCCAGGTAAGATCTTCTCAGCGACCGTCGAAGGCATTGTTGAAGCAACAGGTGAGTCACAAGGTAATCTACTGGGTTTCGATGATTCCGTACGTGTCACCACTGGAAAGAACTTACAGAACAAACACCACTTTGTTCGTCTTAAGATTGATGAGCCAGAAGGCTACGACATCCCTGTTGGCTCTGTTGGCCTCGCATGGGTCAGCGGTGAAAAACCGATAGGCTTTATGGCCTTCTTAGATGTGATTCGCGGGATCATCATCCGAATGAAGTCTCAACTGTACTTCTTCTACTCTATCTAAACTCGCAAACCGCCAGTTACGCTGGCGGTTTTCTTTTCATTTGTATCCAAACATATCCTTTTCCCGTATAACAATTAGTTAGTAAATAGCGGAGAAGATTCATGTCGGCAAAGGAAAGAAGCCTACCTACCCATCGCATCTCAAGATTCAGCAAGTTCGCTTCACTTGCTACCCGTGTCGCAGGCAATGTGATTGCAGAAGGCACGAAGCAGATAGCCAAAGGCAACAAACCAAAAGCGAAAGACCTCTTGCTGACGCCACAGAACATCGCGCGCTTAACTGACCAACTTGCTCACCTGCGTGGCGCTGCAATGAAGCTTGGTCAAATGCTATCAATGGATGCTGGTGATGTTTTAGAACCTGAACTTGCCGATATTCTTTCCCGTCTTCGTTCCAACGCAGACCCAATGCCTGCAAAACAACTCAACGCAGTAATGGAAAGTTCGCTGGGAACGAATTGGAAAGCTGAGTTTCTGTCATTTAACTTCAAACCAATCGCCAGTGCATCAATAGGACAAGTGCACCAAGCCTACAGCGATGCGGGCGATAACCTAGCCGTCAAAGTGCAATATCCGGGCATACGGAAAAGTATCGATAGCGACGTCGATAATGTCGGTACAATGCTCAAGGTCGTTGGGTTGATTCCCGAGTCTGTCGACTACAAAGGATTACTCGAAGAAGCGAAAAAGCAGCTACATGACGAGGCCGATTACGCACGAGAGGCACAATTTGCCATTCGTTATCATGACGCTTTGAAGGAGCACCCTCATTTTGTGGTGCCCAAGATTCATACTGAAAGTTGCTCAGACTCCGTTCTCGCGATGGAATTCATTGATGGCAGTCCGATTGAGCAAATCGAACATTATGATCAGAGTACGCGAGATTTTGTCATGCACAGCCTACTCGAATTACTGTTTCGAGAGCTGTTCGAATTTAAGATGGTACAAACCGACCCAAATTTCGCCAACTACTTATATATCGAAAACACTCGTCAAATCGGCTTGCTAGATTTCGGGGCCACTCGCGAGTACAGCGAGCGGTTCAGCACTGGTTATCGCCAAGCTTTCGCATCTGTCGTTAACAATGACGAACAAGGCTTGAATGATGCGCTTGAACAAATAGGCTTCTTCAGCCAAACCATCCTTCCAGACCAACGCCAAGCGATTCTCGATCTAGTGAAAATGGCATGTGAACCGATGTTAGTTGATGAGCCTTATGACTTTAAAGCCAGTGGCTTAGCACAAAAGCTTCGCGAAGCTGGCACTATTTTGAGCATGGAACAAGAATACTGGCATACTCCACCAGCAGATGCCCTATTTTTGCACAGAAAAGTAGGCGGAATGTACTTGCTGGCAGCCCGTATTGGCGCAAAAGTGAACATTCGCCAATTGGTACAGCCATATCTCACCATCAACAGCAAATAGCCTATTGTTTTTCTGTTACTTTCAAGTACCTTGAGCAAGGTTAAGATGCATAGTTGTGCATCTCAATAACATGCCATACTTCCATAAAACGAATTAACTATCGGGGTACTCGGTGAGCAAGTTTCAAGATCTCTCCACTCTAATCCAGCAAATTGGCCAAGCCGAAGAAGTGGATCAAGTCGCAACGCTCAATGAATCTATTGAAGCGGGCCTCGAGCCCGGCGCGGTTGCCCTGATTCTAGAAGCCTTTCCAATCGACGATCGTGTTCGCTTATGGCGAGCTTTACCACTAGAGCTACATATCGACGTGTTAACGGAAATGCGTGCGGACGTACGTTTCTCTATCATCAACGCGTTATCTGAAGTCGAGCTAAAACTTACTCTCGCTAAACTCGACAACTTATCGCTCATCGAATGGGCCGATTCGTTACCAGAGTCGATCATAAACGAAGCGCTCTCGTTGATAGAAAAAGATGAGTTGGAACTTTACGATCAAGCAAACGAGTATGCTGATGAAGAACTCGGCCACTGGGCTGAACGTAAGATCATCACCCTTCCCTTCAACATTACGATTGGGACAGCTAAGCAGTTAATGGAGCGCTATAGCTACGACACGCCTCAACAGGTATATCTGATTAATCGTAATAAACAGTATCGTGGAACGGTCAATTACTTCGATATCTTACGTGGTGACCCCGATATTCGCTTAAAAACACTCGTTATTGAGGCAGTGACGGTTCTAGACAGTAAAATGATGCTTCCTGAAGCGGTAGAGGCATTAGAACACAGCACACTGCCCGCTCTCCCTGTAACTGATGCAGACCAAACACTGATCGGTGAAGTCGATTGGCAGTTTGCATTGAGTACACAGCGTGAAATCTACGAAGCACGTTTGATGGCCGGTACAGGTATGGATGAAGGCGATGACTTGTTTGCGCCAGTATTAAAAAGCTCGCAAAAGCGCGGTGTTTGGTTAGGCATCAATTTGCTTACTGCGATTTTGGCGTCTGTCACTATCGGACTATTTGAAGATGTAATTGCGCAGGTGGTGGCTTTGGCGGTGCTCATGCCAATTGTTGCATCCATGGGGGGCATTGCTGGCAGCCAAACGCTCACTCTAATGATTCGTGCGATGGCGCTTAATCAGATCACCCCAGGTAACCGTTTCAAGCTATTGAAAAATGAGTTGGGTATTGGCTCTCTGAACGGCATTGCTTGGGCGTTAATCATCGGCGGGCTCGCCGGATTGTGGTTTCAATCTCCGGTTCTTGGGGGAACCATCGCGCTCGCCATTATCGTCAATATTATTACCGCAGCTTTATTTGGTGTGCTGATTCCCATTATTCTGGATAAGTTTAAATTGGACCCCGCTTTGGCTGGCTCGGTGATTCTAACAACAGTGACAGATGTAGTTGGTTTTTTCGCCTTTTTAGGAACGGCGAGTTTAGTCATGCTTTAAAAGGTTCATTGTTTATTAATCAATCATTAGCATAATAGAGTCAAATTGCATAACGCAGTTGCAAATTGCAAACATTACTCAAACTTTAAGCAACGCATGTCACAGAAACTACGTATTTTAGGGCATATTAAAGTTGGCACAGTAACTGCATTATATAAATCGACCCTTCTTAAGCCGAGGGTCACCTAGCCAACTGACGTTGTTAGTGAACTTGATTTTGTTCACATGTATATAAGCCAATCGCACTCTTTGCGGTTGGCTATTTTTTTTATGTGGCTATTGCCCTCTTATCCTCTGACCGAGCTCGGTTGTACTTTTCTTACCCACAACAGATTGTTTACTGTTTATAAAATTCAAATATTCGCCCACTAAACCATTAGAAATGCCAGCTTCAACAAAAATAATCACCTACATAAAATAAAACCAAGAAAACACACCCAAGAAAAGAACAAATAACGTCCAAACCAAAAATCCCATCATGAAATCGTTTTCTTTTCATAGAAATCGACTGAACAATCCAGAGTTATAGATAAATTTAATCCATAAAAACAAATGGCAATTCAAAACACTAATTTCACATAGAAAACCTGTCTATAAATCATAGAAAATACGTAAAAATAAATTTTTAAATTTTAGAATTTAAAAATTAAACCATTGTTATTAAAGGAAAAAATACAAACCAAAAACCAAGCAAACGTTTAAATTTCAACTTTATCATTGACTATTAAATTTACATCACGATAATACGCGCCGTTTGCCTGAAAACCAGGTGCTATAATTAAATATTTCAATGTGCGGAGGTAATAATGGCTGGAGACAATAATTACAGTCTTGGACCAGTTCCCAACACGGCCAGAAAAGGCGTGGCATCACTTACAATGGTGATGTTAGGACTCACTTTTTTCTCCGCAAGTATGTGGACTGGGGGTTCTCTCGGTACTGGGCTCTCCTTCAATGATTTTTTCCTCGCTGTTCTCATCGGTAACCTAATCCTCGGTATTTACACTTCTTTCCTCGGTTACATCGGCGCTTCTACTGGTCTCTCTACTCACCTTCTTGCTCGTTTCTCTTTTGGTTCTAAAGGCTCTTGGCTTCCTTCCGCTCTTCTTGGCGGTACTCAAGTTGGGTGGTTTGGAGTTGGTGTCGCGATGTTTGCGATTCCGGTGCATAAAGCAACGGGCATCGATACCAACACGTTGATCCTTGTATCCGGTTTGCTCATGACCGCGACCGTTTACTTTGGCATCTCCGCACTGATGGTGTTGTCAGCAATTGCCGTTCCTGCCATTGCGCTACTTGGCGGCTACTCTGTCATCGAGGCAGTAAATAGCGTTGGTGGTATTGGCGAACTACAACAAGTTCAACCAACCGAGCCACTCGATTTTTCAATAGCTCTCGCGATGGTTGTCGGCTCTTTTGTCAGTGCTGGTACATTAACGGCGGATTTCGTACGCTTTGGTAAAAAGCCGCGCAGCGCCGTGATGATCACCATGGTGGCATTTTTCATCGGTAACTCGTTAATGTTTATCTTTGGCGCGGCAGGTGCGTCGGTGACGGGTCAATCAGACATTTCTGAAGTGATGATCGCGCAAGGTCTTCTTATTCCAGCTATCATCGTTCTTGGCTTGAACATCTGGACGACCAACGACAACGCGCTCTACGCATCGGGTCTTGGATTTTCCAACATCACAGGCTTACCAAGTAAATACATCTCAATGGCGAACGGTCTTGTTGGCACACTTTGCGCTCTCTGGCTCTACAATAACTTTGTTGGCTGGCTGACCTTCTTATCTTTGGCAATTCCACCGATTGGCGGTGTGATCATCGCTGACTTCTTCACGAACCGTAAACGCTACGCAAACTTTGAAGCCGCCCAATTCCAAAACGTTAACTGGGCTGGCATTATCGCTGTCGTGATTGGCGTTGGTGCGGGACACTTCCTGCCTGGCGTAGTGCCGATTAACGCTGTACTTGGCGGCGCAATTAGCTTCCTGATTCTTAATCCTATTCTTAACAAAAAAGCACTGGCTACACAGCCAGCGTAAGGAACCATCATGACAACACTACTGATCAAAAACGTAAAGCTAAAAGGACAAGAAGGTCTGCAGCAAATTTTGATTGAAGATGGTCAATTCAAGCGCATTGAAAGCAACGATGTGGAGCTTAGTCATAACGGTGACATCATCGATGCTGAAGGCGGTATGGCGGTTGCGCCTTTCTGCGAGCCACACATTCACTTAGATACAACTCAAACCGCAGGCGAGCCTAGCTGGAACATCTCTGGCACATTGTTTGAAGGTATTGAACGTTGGGCTGAGCGCAAAGAAATGCTGTCGATTGAAGACGTGAAAGCGCGCGCAAAACAAACCTTAAAATGGCAGATAGCAAACGGCGTACAACACGTTCGTACCCACGTCGATGTTTCAGACCCTACCCTAATTGCCCTAAAAGCGATGGTAGAAGTGCGTGAAGAGATGAAAGAGTGGGTAGATATCCAAATCGTCGCCTTCCCGCAGGAAGGAATTCTCTCTTACCCAAATGGCAAAGAGCTGCTAGAAGAAGCCGTCAAATTAGGTGCGGACGTGATTGGCGCGATTCCACACTTTGAATTCACACGCGAATATGGCATTGAATCGCTGCACTACGTATTCGAGTTAGCGCAAAAATACGACCGCCTGATCGACGTGCATTGTGATGAAATCGATGACGAACAATCTCGCTTCGTTGAAACACTGGCAGCATTAGCGCACAAGTTTGATATGGGGAATAAAGTCACGGCCAGTCACACCACAGCGATGGGTTCCTACAACGGTGCATACGCATCTCGCCTGTTCCGTTTATTACGCATGTCCGGTATCAACTTCGTGGCAAATCCATTGGTGAACATTCACTTACAAGGCCGTTTTGATGATTACCCAAAACGTCGCGGCGTAACACGAGTGAAAGAGATGCTGAATGCCAACATCAACGTCTGCTTTGGACACGATGATGTATTTGACCCTTGGTACCCACTAGGCACTGCAAACATGCTGCAAGTGCTGCATATGGGTCTGCACGTGTGTCAGGTGATGGGTTACGACCAAATCAACAACTCACTGGATCTGATCAGCACCAATTCAGCACGTACACTGAACATTCAAGACAAGCACGGCATTGAAGAAGGCAAACCAGGTAGTTTACTGATTCTTCCCGCAGAAAATGGTTTTGACGCAGTACGTCGCCAAGTGCCGGTTCGCTACTCTGTTCGTCACGGTAAAGTGATCGCAGAAACACAGCCTGCGACAACTCATATTCATCTTGAACAAGCAGAGCAAGTAACGTTCAAACGCTAAAAAGATCGGCGAAAAGAAAAAGGCCTGACGACATCGTCAGGCCTTTTTTCTACTGGTGTGCCGTCCTAAATAAGGTTGACACTTTCCACCCCCAAAATTGGAGAGTGTTATGAAATCAACAACTAAAAGAACT